>NZ_AP014862.1:1854940-2473253 GCF_002355475.1 Pseudomonas furukawaii
ACGCCCTACACCAGCTGGAGCGACTTCGCCAACAACATGATCCACCCCGAGTCCCTGGTGAACTTCATCGCCGCCTACTCCTTCGACGGCGACCTGGGGCACGCCACCGCGCTGATCGAGGCCGACCGGACCGGCAACGACACCGCCTGGGCCGGCGGCGTGGTCACCGCCGAGGACGCCGCCCGCTTCCTCTCCAACGCCACAGGTGCCGATGGCCAGGCCATCGCGGGGGCCGATGGCTTCAACCGCATCGACCTGTGGATCGGCGGGCTGGCGGAGAAGCATGTCTACACCGGCCAGCTGGGCACCACCTTCAACGCCATCTTCGAGGACCAGATGGAGCGGCTGATGGACGGTGACCGCTTCTACTACCTCTACCGCCTGGACCTGGGCCTGCCGGCCATGACCAACCTCAACGAACAGGTGGTCACCGAGCAGTTCAAGGACATCATCGAGCGCACCACCGATGCCCGGCACCTGTCCGGTGACGTGTTCACCTACATGGACAGCTACATCGAGCTGAGCTACCAGGACTCCGGCGCCACCGCCACGGCCTACAAGGGCGAGCACAAGTACGGCCGGCTGATCGAGCAGAATCAGGTGGGCGTCTACTCCACCGGCGGCTCGGGCGGCATTGGCGGCAACGGACTGCTGGTCAACCTGAGCAACCCCGAGACCCACGTCAGCGCCACCTACATCCGCGACTACCGGCCCGACCAGGGAGAGAACCCCGACGGCACCGCGGCGCTGGGCTACAACGCCCACGAGGTGCTGGCCGGCAGCGACTTCAACGACTGGCTGGACCTGGGCGACGGCGACGACACCGGCTATGGCGAGGACGGCGACGACGTGCTGGACGGCAAGGCCGGTGCCGACCACCTCTACGGCGGCAATGGCAACGACGTGATCTACGGTGGCGACATCGACGACTTCCTCGATGGCGGCGAGGGCGACGACATCGTCTACGCCGGCACTAGCGCCGGGGCCATCGATATCGTCATCGGCGGCAACGGCAACGACCACCTCTACGGCGAGGCCGGGATCGACGAACTCTACGGCGGCGCCGGCAACGACTACATCGACGCCGGCGGCGACACCGACCTGGTGCATGGCGGCGACGGCTCCGACGAGATCTACGGCGGCGACGGCCCGGACATCCTCTTCGCCGAGGGCGGCGACGACATCGTCTCCGGCGGCTCCACCGGCGACCAACTGTTCGGCGGGGAGGGCGACGACATCCTCCTGCCCGGCATCGGCGGGGCGCCGGGACAGGGCGATGGCGACGAGGCGCTGGGCGACGTGGGCTTCGATATCGCGGCCTTCAGCGACGTCAACATCCAGCTGGACGCCGCGGCCGACCTCAATGTGCAGAACGTCGTCGCCGCCCCCGGCACCGGCGTGCTCTACCAGCCCTTCAACGCCCTGCTGGCGAATATCGAAGGCCTCATCGGCTCGCGCTTCGCCGACGCCCGGCCCGATGCCGGCAACCCCGGCGCGCCCGGCGCCGGCCTGATCGGCAGCGCCCTGGACAACTGGCTGGTGGGCGGCAGTGGCGACGACGTGGTCCAGGGTAACGCCGGCAACGATGTGCTCGTCGGGGATTCCATCGGCCTGGCCGACCTCAACCACCTGCTCGCCGCACAGGGCTATGCGCGCCATTTCGTCGACCTTCAGGCCGCCCGGCCCGGCTTCGTGCTCGGCGACAACCATGCCGGCGGCACCGCCGATGGCGCCGCCGACGTGGCGGTGTTCAGCGGCAACTTCAGCGACTACGGCATCACCCTGATCAGTGACACCAACCCCGGCAGTGCCGAGGTCCGTGGCTTCCGGGTCACCGACCAGCGGCTGGGGGCGGCCAACCTGGACGGCACCGACCTGCTCATCGGCGTGGAGAAACTGCGGTTCGCCGACCGCACCATCAGCCTTGACCTGAACAATCAACTGCCGACCGGCAAGCCGCTGCTCAGTGGCTGGGCCACGGCACCGACTTCGCCCAGCCGACCGCTGCCCGCCCAGTACCGGCTGACCGCCAGCACCGTTGCCATCCAGGATGGCGATGGCATTCCCTCCGGTGCCGGGGCGTTCAGCTTCCAGTGGCAGGTTCTCTCCGGCGCGGTGTGGAGCGCGATCAGCAATGCCACCTCGGCCAGCTATGCGCCCAGCGCGGCGCAGGTCGGCCAGCTACTCCGGGTGGCGGTCACCTTCACGGACAACCACGGCGTGGTGGAAACGGTTTACTCCGATCCCACCGAAGCGGTTGGGCGCTTTATCGAGGGCACCCTGTTCAACGACAACGGCCAGGGCGGCTTCTTCAATCGCGCGGCGCTGGTGGGCACCGCGTTCCAGGACGTGATGCTCGGCAATGCCGGCAACGATGTGCTCACCGGCGGTGAGGGAGGCGACCTGCTGGATGGCGGCAGTGGCAACGACAGCATGAGCGGCGGCGCCGGCAACGACACCTACGTGGTGGGCGCCAGCGGCGACGGCGTCAGCGAGGCGGCCGGCGGCGGGCTGGATACCGTGCTGGCGTCGGTCAGCTATACCCTGGCGGCGAACGTGGAGAACCTGGTGCTGACCGGCAGCGGCAACCTCAACGGCGTCGGCAATGGCCTGGACAACCAGATCAGCGGCAACGCCGGCAACAACCGCCTGACCGGCCTCGCCGGCGACGACCGCGTGGACGGCGGCGCGGGCAACGACACCCTGGTGGCCTCGGTGGGCGACGGCAACGACCACTACGACGGCGGCGCGGGCATGGATACCTACGACCTGTCCGGCACCAGCGCCAACGCCAGCGTCGACCTGGCCGCCGGCACCGCCAGCAGCGTCCAGACCGGCAACGATGTGCTGGTGGCCATCGAGAATGTGCTGGGCAGCAGCGGTGCCAACCAGATCGCCGGTGATGGCGTGGACAACCGGCTGGAAGGGCTGGGTGGCAACGACAGCCTGGCCGGTGCGGCCGGCAACGACTGGCTGGTGGGCGGGCAGGGCAGCGACACCGCCAGCGGCGGACTGGGCGACGACCGCTTCGTCGCCGGCATGCTGGACGGCAATGACAGCTACAGCGGTGACGATGGTTTCGACACCTATGACCTGTCCGGCACCAGCGCCGCCGCCCAGGTCAACCTCGCCACCGGCAGCGCCAGCAGCAGCCAGACCGGCAGCGACCTGCTCAGCGGTATCGAAGGCGTGCTGGGGGGCTCGGGAGCCGATGTGCTGACCGGCGATGCCCTGGCCAACAGCCTGGCCGGCGGCGGCGGTGACGACAGCCTGCTCGGCGGCGGCGGGGCCGACAGCCTGGCGGGTGGCACGGGGCGTGACCTGCTCACCGGCGGTGCGGACGCGGATCGCTTCGTCTTCGCCGCCCTCAACGATTCCGGCACCAGCAGCGGCAGCCGGGATGTGATCAACGACTTCCAGCAGGGGGCCGATCGGATCGACCTCAGCCAGATCGATGCCCGGACCTCCGGCGCTGGCAGTGCTGGCCACCAGGACTTCAGCTTCCTCGGCCTCTGGAACGGCGCCGGCAACGAATTCAACGGACAGGCCCAGCTGAAGTTCCATTACGTCAACGTCGGCGGTGTCGAGCACACCTATGTGGAGGGCAATGTGAACACCAACAATGCCGCCGACTTCCAGATCGACCTCGTCGGGCATATCGCTCTGGCAGCGAGCGATTTCATCGGCGTGGTCTGAACCGTCACCACCCGGCGCCCCCTCGGAGGATGGGGCGCCGGCTCAGCCCTTTCCCGCCTGCGACAAAGCCATTACCTACACCCCAAGGACATTGCCCGCCTACAAAACCGCTGGGTAGCTTCTCCCGCGCTGCTTTCCCCTGGATGGCAGCCGGGTGTGGAAGCCCGACGATCTTGAAGAGACCTGCGCCATAGCGACGCCCGGCGTCGGCAGTCTATGGCGGACCGTGTGAGTGGGCGCATGCCCAGCCGGTTCTGGTGTCTTCCCGGTACTTCCACGCTTGCACGGTCCGCCACCCCTTTCCGCTGTTGGTGGCGGCTCTATCACTGGATGGATGGAGTACTGCCATGAACCTTCCCGAAATCACCCCGCGGATCTTCCTGCGCCACCAGCGCCAGTTGCGCGCTTTCCTCATGGGCCATGAGGCCTGGTTTTCCACCCGCGACCTGCGCCGACTGCTGAACGCCAACATCGACCGCCGCACGCTGTTCCGACTCTGCGACGACCAGCACCGGCGCGTGCGCCTGCGCACGGCCAATGGCTGGTTCGAGGAGGAGGCGGTGGTCAGCGAGTCGGGGCTGCACGACCTGCTCAGTGTCTACTGCTACCACCCGGAGAACCGCATGCTGCGGCGCTGGGTCAGCCACGAGGTGGTGGCGGGGCTGCGTGAGGTGCCGGCCCAGGCGAACTGAGGGTGAGCGTCCGGCGCCCTCTTCCTAGTAGGGCGTCGGATTCTGCGAAGCAAGGCGTAGGACTATGCTTCAGCACTTGCGTGATCCCGGACAATAGCGGCCAGGCCAGGCGACAGTATCATCCGGCATCGATATCGGTTCAGGGAGGGTGATTCGTGCTGAGGAAGCGACCATTCGGGTGGGGATGCCTGTCATGAATTCGGCGCCGATCCTGGAGCAGGGGGAGTCGGGCCTGCGCATTGGGGGCGACTGGACCCTGGCCCATTACGCCGAATTGCGTCGGCGGCTGGCCGGGCTTGCGCCGGTAGGGAGCGAGTCGCCCGTCGACCTCGAGGGACTGCAGAACCTGGATACGGCCGGCGCCGCGCTGCTGGTGGAGCTGCTGGGGGCGCAGCGTCTGGCGCAACTGGACCGGTTGGCGCCAAGCCTTGCGGCCGAACGCAAGGCGCTGTTGCAGACGGTGGCGGCGGCGATGGCCGCCGATGGCCAGGCGCCCTCGACACCGCGTCCTTCGGCCCTGGTGGAGGTGCTGGAGCGCATCGGCGTCGCGGTGGTGGGGCTCTGGCGGCAGACCCTGGCCCTGCTGGGCTTCATCGGGCTGACCCTGCAGAGCATGCTGGCCATCCTCCTGCGGCCCGGGCGCTGGCGGGTGACGTCCCTGGTGGCGCACCTGGAGCAGAGCGGGCTGGACGCGGTGCCCATCGTCGCCCTCCTGACCTTCCTGGTGGGCGCGGTGGTGGCCTTTCTCGGTGCCACCATCCTTTCCGACTTCGGCGCCACCCTGTACACGGTGAACCTGGTGGCCTTTTCCTTCCTGCGGGAGTTCGGCGTGCTGCTGACGGCGATCCTCATGGCCGGCCGCACCGCCAGCGCCTTCACTGCGCAGATCGGCTCGATGAAGGCCAACGAGGAGATCGACGCCATTCGTACCCTGGGCCTGAGCCCCATCGAGCTGCTGGTGCTGCCCCGCGTGTTCGCGATGCTGATCGCGCTGCCCATGCTGACCTTCATCGCCATGCTCAGTGGCATGCTGGGCGGCGCGGTGGTCTGCGCCCTGGCCTTGGACATCTCGCCGGCCATGTACCTGTCGTTGCTGCAGCAGAACATCGAGCTTCGGCATTTTCTGGTGGGGATGGGCAAGGCGCCGCTGTTCGCCTTCCTGATCGCGGTGATCGGCTGCCTGGAGGGCTTCAAGGTCACCGGCAGCGCCCAGTCGGTGGGCGAGCGCACCACCTCCAGCGTGGTCCAGTCGATCTTCGTGGTGATCCTGCTGGATGCGATCGCCGCGCTGTTCCTCATGGAGGTGGGCTGGTGACGGCGCAAGCGATCATCGAGGTACGCGGCCTGCGCAACCAGTTCGGTACCCAGGTGGTGCACGACAACCTGGACCTGGACCTGTTGCGGGGCGAGGTGCTGGGCGTGGTCGGGGGCTCGGGCACCGGCAAGTCGGTGCTGCTGCGCTGCATCCTCGGCCTGCGCCGGGCCAATGCCGGCACGGTGCGGGTGTTCGGCGAGGAACTGCTGGCGTTGCCGGCGGAGCGGCGCTCGGCGCTGGAGCGCCGCTTCGGCGTGCTCTACCAGCGTGGGGCCCTGTTCTCGTCGCTGACGGTGGTGGAGAACATCGCCCTGCCGCTGATCGAACACGCCGGGTTGTCCCGAGACGACGCCGAGGCCCTGGCGCGGGTCAAGCTGGCGCTGGTGGGGCTGCCGGGCGATGCGGCGGAGAAATACCCCACCGAGCTCTCCGGCGGCATGGTCAAGCGTGCCGCCCTGGGAAGGGCCCTGGCGCTGGACCCGGACATCCTCTTTCTCGACGAGCCGACGGCGGGGCTGGACCCCATCGGCGCGGCGGCCTTCGACCAGTTGATCCGCACCCTCACGGACGCCCTCGGGCTCAGTGTGTTCCTGGTCACCCATGACCTGGACAGCCTCTACACGCTGTGCGACCGAGTGGCGGTGCTGGCGCAGAAGCACGTGCTGGTGGCCGATCGCCTGGAGGTGGTGGCCGCCCATCCCGACCCCTGGGTCCGGGAGTATTTCCACGGGCCGCGCGGACGCGCGGCCGAGCAGGCCGCCGGTCATGCGGCAGGGAGTCATTGAATGGAAACGCGAGCCCATCACGTGCTGATCGGATTGTTCACGGTGCTGGTGGTCGGCGCCGCCATGCTGTTCGCCCTCTGGCTGAGCCGCGCGGGTTCCGATCAGCAGCTGCAGGAATACGAGGTGGTCTTCACCGAGGCGGTCACCGGCCTGTCCCAGGGCAGCGCGGTGCAGTACAGCGGCATCAAGGTGGGTGACGTGACCCAGCTGCGCCTGGACAAGGACGACCCGCGCAAGGTGCGGGCGCGTATCCGCATCGTCGGCGGCACACCGATCAAGGTCGACACCCGGGCGCGGCTCTCCATCACCGGGGTCACCGGCACGGCGGTTATCCAGCTCCATGGCGGCTCGCCCGACAGCCCGCTGCTCGGCGGCAAGGGTGGCAAGGTTCCGGTGATCGTGGCCGACCCCTCGCCGCTGGCCCGGCTGATGGCGGGGGGCGAGGACGTGATGCTCAGCGTGACCCGGTTGCTGGAGCAGGCCAACAAGCTGTTTTCCGACGAGAACGTCCGGCAGGTGTCTCTGACCCTGGCCAACCTGGAACAGACCACCGCCGGTCTCGCCGGCCAGCGGGAGGAACTGCGCGGCACCCTGGCGCAGGTGAACGCCGCGACCCGCGAAGCCACCGCGCTGTTGCACAACGCCAACGGCCTGCTGGAAGGGGAGGGGCGGCAGGCCTTTGCCAGCGCCGAGCGGCTGCTGGCCTCCCTGGAACGCAGCAGTCGCAATGTCGAGCACCTGCTGAACGAGAATCGCGATTCGCTGGATGGCGGGATGAAGAGCCTGGGCGAGCTGGGGCCGGCCATCGGCCAGCTGCGGGAGACCCTGGAGTCCTTGCGCAGCTTCTCCCGGCGCCTGGAAGAGAACCCGGGCGGCTACCTGCTGCGCAGCGAGAACCTCAAGGAGTTCCAGCCATGAAGCCTCTGTTTCCGCTGGCCCTGGCCGTGTTGCTGGGCGCCTGTTCGATCCTGCCCGAGGGCGAGCAACTGACGGTCTACCGCCTGCCGGCCACGCCCCAGGCCGTCTCCACGGCAGCGCCGGTGGGTTGGGCCTTGCAGGTGGACAAGCCGCTGGCCAGCCCGCTGCTGGACAGCACGCGCATCGCGGTGCTGCCGGAAGGCGACCGGGTCAGCGCCTACCAGGGGGTGCGCTGGGACGACCGTGGCACCCGGGTGCTGCGGGACCGACTGGTGGACGCCTTCCGCGCCGATGGCCGGGTCGCGGCGGTGGGCAGCGACGAAAGCCGCCTGGTTACCGACCTGGCGCTGTCGGGGGACCTGAGGGCCTTCCAGGGCGAGTACCGGGCGGGGAGGGTGGAGGTGCATATCCTGCTGGAGGCGCGTCTGGTGAGCGGCGACAGTCGCAGGATGGTCGCCAGCCGACGCTTCGAGGTGCGCGAGCCGGCGACGGGCACCGCGCCGGCCGAGGTGGTGAAGGCCTTCGGTGTGGCGGCGGATCGCCTGTCACGGGAGGTGCTGGAGTGGACCCTGGCCGAGGGGGCGGAGGTGGCCGTATCGGGACCGCCGAATTCCGGGAGTCGCGCAGGTTTTTGACTCACGGATCTGTTGATTTTGCAAGTCAACTGCAGCCCCCTTCCAGACGGTTGCAAACAGCGGATCAACGGGGGATGGGGTGTCTGATGGCTCTATTCCGGGCCTTTCAGCCTATGCGACTGGCACCTTGATAGCCCCTTTGCGGCCCATGAGTGCCACGCATTCGCATTTTTGTAAGATATTATTTCTAAGTTTTTTCCATTTTATTCAATGGCTTGCATGTTGTGTTGTGCGGTTTTTGAGTGAAATGTCGACTGCTTGACAGTGCTTTTGGCTGAATCTTTAGTCAGGTGTGTAAGAAATTGTTTCGCCTTGCGGGCGGCTTTGGCGTGAGGGCGCTGTAGCCAGGACCCGGAAACAATAAGAGCTAGGGAGACTGCCATGAGCACTGCTGCACGCGTCCTGTCCTGGTGGGCGGTTCCGCCCATTCCGTTGCACCTCTGCACACTTCACGGTCCGCCGGGTCGATGACCCCGCGCTGGCGTTCAGGCGCCAGCGCCCAGGGATAGAAACCTCCTGCACGAGAGCATGAGTCGCGCTGGCTCCAGCGTCGCTTCGTGCCGGGCTTTCTCGTCCCCAGATCCCGAAGTCAAGTCCAAAGCGTGGCGCCCAGTCCTTGCTGCGATGGCGCTCGCCCCCAAAGCGGTCGGAAACGAGGTAACACGAAAATGGCCAACTTCAACCTGTCGGACCTGGATTTCATCCTTCAGCAGATCCTCATCGCCGAAGCCCAGGCTTCCGGTCAGGATCTCCGCGACCTGCTGCCCAACGTTCAGGTGCCCTGGGGGCTACGTACCGTCGATGGCTCCTTCAACAACCTGTATCTCGGCCAGACGGAGTTCGGCGCCGCCGACAACCTGTTCCCGCGCCTGCTGACGCCGGTGTTCCAGCCTGCGGAGGCGGGCACCAGCTATGCCCAGAGCAGCGGCATCGTCATCGATTCGCAGCCGCGTACCATCAGCAACCTGATCGTCGACCAGACCGCCGACAATGCGGCCGCGACCGCCGCCGCCACACAGACGCCGGGTTCGTCCACCGTCGCCAGTCCCGGCCTGGACGGCCTGTTCGGCACCGCCGACGATGTGCAGACGCTGTTTATCCCGAATGTCTCGCCGGACGCCGGTCTCGCCGCGCCGTTCAATGCCTGGATGACCTTCTTCGGGCAGTTCTTCGACCATGGCCTCGACCTGGTGACCAAGGGCGGCAACGACATCGTGTTCATCCCGTTGCAGCCGGATGACCCGCTCTTCGTGCCGGGCAGCCCGACCAACTTCATGGTCATGACCCGCGCCACCCAGGCCGGCGGCATCCCGGGGGCCAACGAGAACACCACCTCGCCCTTCGTCGACCAGAACCAGACCTATACCTCGCACCCGTCCCACCAGGTGTTCCTGCGGGCCTATGAGATCGGCGCCGACGGCAAGCCCCACGCCACCGGGCGGCTGATCACCAACCGCGACCTGGGGGCGGATGGCACCTTCGGCAGCGCCGACGATGGCGAGATCGGCGGCATGGCCACCTGGGCGGTGGTCAAGGCCCAGGCCCGGGACATCCTCGGCATCAACCTGACCGATGCCAATGTGTTCGATGTGCCGCTGCTGGCCACCGATGCCTACGGCAATTTCATCAAGGGCCCCAACGGCTTCCCGATGGTGGTGATGAAGGGGGCGGACGGCCTTGTCGGCACCGCCGACGATTTCCTGGTGGAGGGTAACCCCGCCGCGCCCATCGATCTGTCCAATGCGGTGGGCACCGGCCACCAGTTCCTCATCGATATCGCCCACAGCGCCGACCCCTCCGCCGGCGCAGGCCTGGTGCGGGACGACAATGGCGTGATCGGCGGTGCGCAGCCCGCCGGCACCTATGACGGCGAACTGCTGGATGCCCACTACATCGCCGGTGACGGCCGGGTGAACGAGAACATCGGGCTGACCACGGTGCACCATGTGTTCCACTCCGAGCACAACCGCCTGGTGGAGCAGACCAAGGCCACCCTGCTGGCTTCCGGCGACCTGGCGACACTCAACCAGTGGTTGCTGACGCCGGTCGCTTCGATCCCCGCCGACGCCTCCACCCTCGACTGGAACGGCGAGCGCCTGTTCCAGGCCGCCAAGTTCGGCACCGAGATGCAGTACCAGCACCTGGTGTTCGAGGAGTTCGCGCGGACCATCCAGCCCCAGGTGGACGGTTTCCTGGCGCCGGTCGGCTATGACACCACCATCGATCCGTCCATCGTCGCCGAGTTCGCCCACACGGTTTACCGCTTCGGCCACTCGATGCTGACCGAGACGGTGGATCGCTTCGACACTGACTTCAACCCGATCACCGTCGACCCGCTGCGCCCCACCGCCGACCAGCAGATGGGCCTGATCGCCGCCTTCCTCAATCCCCTGGCCTTCGCCGCCAGCGGGCCGACGGTGGAGGCCGCCGCCGGGGCCATCGTCCGTGGCGTGACCCGGACCGTGGGCAATGAGATCGACGAGTTCGTCACCGAGGCGTTGCGCAACAACCTGGTAGGCCTGCCCCTGGACCTGGCGGTGCTGAACATCGCCCGGGGCCGCGACACCGGCATTCCCTCGCTGAACGCCGCCCGCCGCGATTTCTATCAGATGACGGGCGATGAGCAGTTGACCCCCTACAGCAGCTGGGTGGACTTCCTCGATCACCTGAAGCACCCGGAGTCCTTGATCAACTTCATCGCGGCCTATGGCACCCATGCCAGCATCACCGGCGCCACCAGCCTGGCGGACAAGCGCGCCGCGGCGACGCTGCTGGTGCTGGGGGGCGCCGGCGAGCCCGCCGATCGCCTGGATTTCCTGCACAGCACGGGCGCCTGGGCCAGTGGCGCCAACGGCGTCACCATCACCGGCCTGGATGCGGTGGACTTCTGGATTGGTGGCCTGGCGGAAGAGAAGATGCCCTTCGGCGGCATGCTCGGCTCCACCTTCAACTTCGTCTTCGAGACCCAGTTGGAGGCCCTGCAGAACGCCGACCGCTTCTATTACCTGGCGCGTACCGCAGGCATGCATTTCGGCACCGAGCTGGAGAACAACTCCTTCGCCAAGCTGGTGATGCTGCACACCGACGTGACCCACCTGCCGAACGCCATCTTCTCCACCCCCACCTGGACCCTGGAGGTGAATCCGGCCGTCCAGCACACCGGGCTTGGCCTCGATGGCCGCGCCGACCCGACTGGCGGCGCCCTGATCGACGGCGTGGAGGTCACGCCGCTGGTGATCCGCGACAATCCCCTGACGGTTGGGCCGGATGGCAACTACCTGCGCTACACGGGTGGTGACCACGTGGTGCTCGGCGGTTCGGCCGGCAACGATATCCTGATCTCCAGCGATGGCGACGACACCCTCTACGGCGACGGCGGTAACGACGAGCTGGAGGGCGGCTATGGCAATGACGCCATTCTCGGTGGCGCCGGCGACGACATCCTCACCGACGCGGGCGGCGACAACCGCCTGGAGGGGGCCGAAGGCAATGACGTGATCCTGGTGGGCAGCATGATGGCCGGCGGCGTCGGCAACCTGATCCTGGGGGGCGACGGCAAGGATTTCATCGTCACCATCGAGGACATTTCCACCACCTTCGGCGGCCAGGGCGACGACTTCATCTACAGCGCCAAGACCAGCCTGCCGCCCACCGGCAACGAGGGCGACGACTGGATCGAGTGCGGTACCCAGGACGGCGCCCCGGGGGACAACTTCGCCCCGCTGCTGGCCGATAACGTGATCGGCCACGACGTCTTCATCGGCGGTGGCGGTTTCGACGAAATGATCGGCGAGGGCGGTGACGACATCTTCGTGGGCAGCGATGCCCAGGACAAGATGGATGGCATGTCCGGCTACGACTGGGTCACCTACAAGAACGATCGCATTGGTGTGACGGCGGACCTGACCCTGGCGGCCTTCCTCGGCATCGGCGAGGTGGGGGACCACATCGCCTTCCCGGTGGCCCAGTCGCCGGCGTCGATCTTCGACCGCTTCGCGGAGGTGGAGGGCCTGTCAGGCTCCGACTTCGCCGATATCCTGCGCGGCGATGACGTGGACCCCACCACCATCGTCAACCATGGCGGCGCCACCGGCGGTGCGCTCACCAACCTGGACCTGATCGACGGGCTGCGGGCCTTCCTCGGCACCCAGGCCAGCGTGGGCGCCGATGGGGTGCTGGGCACCGGGGACGACCTGGTGGATACCTTCATCGGCGGCAACATCATCCTCGGCGGCAGCGGCAGCGACATCATCGAGGGTCGCGGCGGCAATGACCTGATCGACGGCGACCGCTGGCTCAACGTGCGCATCAGCGTGCGGGCCAACGCCGATGGCAGCGGCCCGGAGATCGCCACCTTCGACAGCATGCTGGACCTGATCCCGCTGATGCTGAACCGCACCTACAACCCCGGGCAACTGGTGGCGGTGCGCGAGATCCTCACCGGTAACGCCGACTTCGACACCGCCAACTACCGGGGCCTGGCCTCGGACTACAGCGTGGTGGACAACGGCGACGGTTCCTTCACCGTCACCGATTCGGTCGCCGGCCGCGATGGCGTCGATCGACTCACCAACGTCGAGCGTATCCAGTTCGCCGATGGCACCCAGGTGCTGGTGCCCGGCCTGAATGCCGAGCCCCTCGGCCAACTGACCGTGACCGACCAGAATGGCGGCAGCCTGCAGGTGGGGGATTTCCTCACGGTCTCCTCCGCGAGTATCAACGACGGTGACAATCCCGGCGGCCTGCCGACGGACGTCACCTACGTGTGGCAGGTCGAGCGGGTGCCCGGCTCGGGGCTGTTCGAGGACATCGTCGCCGCCGCCGCCGGGGACCTGGCCTTCCAGAGCGCCAACGGCGAACGCTTCCGGATCACACCGGACATCGCCGGGCTGTCGATTCGCGTCAAGGGCGTCTATCAGGATGCCCATGGCGTGACCGAGCAGGTGTTCTCCGCGCCTACCGCCGCGGTCGACCCCTTCACGCCGCCCCCGGCCACTCCGCCGGTGGAGCCCGGGCCGGCCATCACGGCCAGTGGCGCCGGGGTGCAGCTGGTGCGCGGAGACCTGGACTTCATCCTGGCGCAGATCCGCATCGCCGAGGCCCATGCCGCCGGCGCCGACCTGCTGTCCCTGGTGCCCAATGTGCGGACATCCGCCGGCCTGCGGACGGTGACCGGTGAATTCAACAACCTGCTGAACTTCTCCGGTTTCAACCAGAGCCAGTTCGGCGCTGCCGACAACGCCTTCCCGCGCCTGCTGCCGGCCGAATACACCGACGAGCAGGACGAGACGCCTTTCCTCGGTGTCGGCAATACCAACTACGACTCCGCCGCCAATGTGGTGGACAGCGACCCGCGCACCATCAGCAACCTGATCGTCGACCAGACCGACCGCAACCCGGCGGCGGTGGCGGCCGCCAGTGGCACCGACGGCTCCACCCTGGTGACCAGCCCTGGCCTGGACGGGCTGTTCGGGACCGCCGATGACCAGCAGGTGAACTTCATCCCCAACGTATCTCCGGACGAAGGGCTCACCGCGCCCTTCAATGCCTGGATGACCTTCTTCGGTCAGTTCTTCGACCACGGCCTGGATCTGGTGACCAAGGGTGGCGCCGGCACCGTGTTCATTCCGCTGCAACCGGACGACCCGCTGTTCGTGCCCGGCAGCCCGACCAACTTCATGGTGCTGACCCGCGCCACCCAGGTGGCCGGACCCGGCGCCGACGGCGTACTCGGGACCGCCGACGATACCCGCGAGACGATGAACACCACCTCGCCCTTCGTCGACCAGAACCAGACCTACAGCTCGCACCCGTCCCACCAGGTGTTCCTGCGGGCCTACGAGATGGGTGCCGATGGCCAGCCCCATGCCACCGGCGGGCTGGTCACCAACCGCAACCTGGGCGCGGACGGTCGCTTCGGTACCGCCGATGACACGGAGATCGGTGGCATGGCCACCTGGGCGGTGGTCAAGGCCCAGGCCCGTGACATCCTCGGCATCAACCTCACCGACGCCAATGTGTTCGATGTGCCGCTGCTGGCCACCGACGCCTATGGCAACTTCATCAAGGGCCCCAACGGCTTCCCGCAGGTGGTGATCCGCACCGGCAACGGTGCCGACGGCATCGCCGGGACCGCCGATGACACCACCATCCTGGTGGAGGGCAATCCACTGGCGCCGGTGGACCTGACCAACGCAGTCGGTACCGGGCACCAGTTCCTCATCGACGTCGCCCATGCCGCCGATCCTTCCGGCGGGCTGACGCCCGATGCCGATGGCATCGTCAACGTGGGCGGTGCCCCGGCGGCGGGCACCTATGACAACGAGCTGCTGGACGCCCACTACATGGCGGGCGATGGCCGGGTCAACGAGAACATCGGCCTGACGGCGGTGCATGCGATCTTCCACTCCGAGCACAACCGCCTGGTGGAGCAGACCAAGGCCACGGTGCTGGCGAGCAACGATGTCGCCTTCATCAATGAATGGCTGCTGAGCCCGGTCGCGACCTTCCCGACCACCCAGGCCCAGATCGATGCCCTGCAGTGGAACGGCGAGCGGTTGTTCCAGACCGCCAAGTTCGGCACCGAGATGCAGTACCAGCACCTGGTGTTCGAGGAGTTCGCCCGGACCATCCAGCCCAACATCGACCTGTTCTTTGCACCTACCCAGGTCTATGACGTCGACCTCGATCCTTCCATCGTCGCCGAGTTCGCCCACACGGTTTACCGTTTCGGCCACTCGATGCTGACGGAGACGGTTGACCGTTTCGACGCCAACTTCGATCCGGTGACCTTCGACCCGATGCACCCCACCAACGACCAGCAACTGGGGCTGATCGCCGCCTTCCTCAACCCCCTGGCCTACGCCGCCAGCGGGGTGGATCCGGAGGACGCCACCAGCGCCATCGTCCGGGGCGTGACCCGCACCGTGGGCAACGAGATCGACGAGTTCGTCACCGAGGCCCTGCGCAACAACCTGGTGGGGCTGCCCCTGGACCTGGCGGCGCTGAACATCGCCCGGGGTCGCGACACCGGCGTGGCCACCCTGAACCACGCGCGGGCGCAGTTCTACGAAGCCACCGGCGACAGCAACCTCAAGCCGTACATCAGTTGGGCCGACTTCGTGATGCACCTCAAGCATCCGGAATCGCTGATCAACTTCATTGCCGCCTACGGGACCCACGGCGATATCACCGGCGCAACCACGCTGGCCGGCAAGCGGGACGCGGCCACGGCCATCGTGCTGGGTAGCGCGGGGGCGCCGGCCGACCGGCTGGACTTCCTCAATGGCACCGGCGCCTGGGCGGGCGTGGAGACCGGCCTCAACCTGGTGGACTTCTGGATCGGTGGCCTGGCCGAGCGAATCACGCCTTTCGGCGGCATGCTGGGCTCCACCTTCAACTTCGTGTTCGAGAACCAGCTGGAGAAACTCCAGGACGGCGACCGCTTCTACTACCTGGAGCGCACCGCCGGCCTCAACTTCAACGCCGAACTGGAAGGCAACTCCTTCAGCAAGCTGATCATGGCCAATACCCAGGCCACCCACCTGCCGGGCGTGGTGTTCCTGACGCCGGCCTTCACCCTGGAAGTGAACCCGGCGCTGCAACACACCGGACTGGGCCTGACCGGCCGTGATGATCCGCTGGGGGACAATCCGCTGCTGCCGCTGGTGGTGCGGGACAACCCGGACACTCTGGGGCCGGACAGCAATTACCTGCTGTACCGGGGGCCTGACCATGTGGTGCTGGGGGGCAGCGCCGGCAACGACATCCTGCGCTCCAGCGAGGGTGACGACACCCTCTACGGGGACGGCGGCAATGACCGGCTGGATGGCGGCTACGGCAATGACTTCATCAATGGCGGCGATGGCGACGACATCATCACGGACGTGGGTGGCGACGACAACATCAAGGGCGACAACGGCAACGACGTGATCCAGGGCGGTAACGGCGTCAACCTGATCCTCGCCGGCTTCGGCAACGACTTCATCATCACCGGTGAAGACGCCAGCGAGGCCTTCGGCGGCCAGGGCAACGACTTCATCCTGGGCTCCAAGGCCAATGAGCAGGACATGGGCAACGAAGGGGACGACTGGCTGGAGGCCGGGACCTCGGACGGTGCGCCCGGGGACAACTTCGACCCCTTCGGCAACGACCCCATCGCCGGCAACGACGTCTACATCGGCAGTGGCGAGAACGACAAGTTCAACGCCGAGGGCGGTGACGACATCATGGTCGGCAGCGCCGGCATGGGGGATCGCTACATCGGTGCCTCGGGCTTCGACTGGGCGACCTTCAAGAACGACAGTCGCGGCGTGACCATCGACCTCACCGACCGCTTCTTCGACCAACCGCTGATGCCGGGCTCCGGCGCTTCGGTGCTGACCCGCTTCGACTTCGTCGAGGGGCTGTCGGGCTCGGCCTTCGGGGACGTGCTGACCGGCGACGATGCCGACGCGACGACCCTGCCCACGGCGGGCGCCAAGGGCAGCGTGCTCGCGAACATCGCACTGATCTCGGGCTTGCAGGAGTTCCTCGGCGCCGGTGTCACCTTCTTCGATGGCGGCAACATCATTCTCGGCGGTTCCGGCAGCGACATCATCGAAGGGCGGGGCGGCGACGACCTGATCGACGGTGACAAGTGGCTGAACGTGCGCATCAGCGTGCGCCAGAACCTGGACGGCACCGGGCCCGAGATTGCCAGCTTCAACAGCATGACCGAGATGGTGCCGCAGATGCTCGCCGGCACCTACAACCCCGGCCAACTGGTCATAGTGCGGGAGATCCTGCAAGGCGATGCGGGGCTGGATACCGCGGCCTACCGGGGCCTGTCGTCCGAGTACGAATGGACGGTTAACCCCGATGGCTCGGTGACCATCACCGACCTGGTGGCGGGCCGTGACGGCACCGACCGCCTGACCGGCATCGAGCGACTGCAGTTCGCCGACGGCGTCCTTGACCTTTCCGGTACCGATGCCCGGCCGGAGGGGCTCGTGAGCATCAACGATGGCACGCCGGAAGTCGGCTCCCTGCTGACCGCTTCCCTGGAGGGGGTCAGCGACGCCGATAACGCCGGTGGCACCATCACCGGTCCGGTGTCCTACTACTGGCAGGTGGAAACCGTCCCGGGTAGCGGCATCTTCCAGACCATCACCGGCTTCGCCGCCGGCGAGGTGTCGCGTGCCACCGGACGAACCTTCCAGGTCACTGCCGACCAGGTGGGGCTCGCCATGCGGGTGATGGCCATCTACAAGGACGCCAACGGTGTGCTGGAGACCGTGTTGTCCGATGTGACCGTGCCGGTATCGGATGTCCCGGCTCAGGACGCACCGGTCGGAACCATGCTGATCAGCGACACGACACCGCTGGCCGGACAGCAGTTGACCGCCACCCGGGCCTTCACCGATCCGGACGGCCCGGCCAACCCGGTGCTTGCGTTCCAATGGCAAGCCGGCAGCGGCACCACCTTCAACAACATCGCCGGCGCGACCCAGGCGAACTTCACGCCGACCCTGGCGCATATCGGCCAGCAACTGCGTGTTGTCGTCACCTACACCGACGGCCTCGGCACGCTGGAGACGGTGACCTCGGCGGCGACGTCGGTGGTGGCGGGGGCGCTCATGCTCGGCACTGCGGGGAATGATGTGCTTAATGGCACGGCTGGAGCCGATGAGATTCAGGGCGGTGGCGGTAATGACACCCTGAATGGGTTGGCGGGTGACGATGTTCTGATCGGTGGGGTGGGCAGTGACTTGCTTGTCGGCGGAGCAGGCATCGATACGATGCTTGGCGGCGCAGGCAATGACTTCTACTACGTCGACAATGCCGCGGATACGGTAACGGAGTTGACTGGCGAAGGTCAGGACATGGTGCGGACCACGCTGTCGAGCTACACGCTGGGTACCAATGTCGAGCACCTGGTCTACACCGGCGCGGGGTCGTTCATCGGTACCGGCAACGGGTTGGCCAACACCATGATCGGCAATGGTGGCAATGACACCCTCAGTGGTGGTGCAGGCAATGATGTGCTGAGGGGTAACGCGGGCAGCGATTTGCTTGTCGGCGGAACGGGCATCGACATGATGTTTGGTGGCGCTGGCAATGACTTCTACTACGTCGACAATGCCGCGGACGGGGTGACCGAGTCGTCCGGCGAAGGTCAGGACATGGTGCGGACCACGCTGTCGAGCTACACCCTCGGTGCCAACGTCGAGCACCTCGTGTACACCGGATCGGGCTCGTTCACGGGCATTGGCAATGCGTTGGATAACACCATCATCAGCGGTTCCGGTGATGACCTGCTCAATGGTGGTGCAGGCAACGATGTGCTGAGGGGTAACGAAGGAAGCAACCTGCTTGTCGGTGGAGCGGGCATTGACATGATGTTCGGCGGCACAGGCAATGACTTCTACTACGTCGACAATGTCGCGGACGTGGTGACTGACCTGGCCGGCGAAGGTCTGGATCTGGTACGGACGACGCTGTCGAGCTACACCCTGGGTGCCGGCATCGAGCACCTCGCCTACATCGGCGCGGGCTCATTCACCGGCAATGGCAACGGATCGGCCAACACCATCTTTGGCGGCAATGGTAACGATACCCTCAATGGTGGTGCAGGCAACGACGTGCTAGTCGGTGGCCAAGGGGCTGATACCCTTACGGGTGGCACCGGGGTCGATATCTTCATGTTCGGTGCCGGCTTCGGCAATGACCGGGTCATGGACTTCGACGCCAACCCGGCTGGAGGGCAGGACCTCCTCCACATCGGTGGGCTTGGTATCACCGCGGCGAACTTCGCGGCCAGTGTGTCGATCACGGATGTCGGGGCGGATACCCAAGTGGCTATCGGTGCCAACAGCATCACCCTGGTGGGTGTAGCGGATGCCACGACCGTGACCCAGGCGGACTTCATCCTGGCGAGCTGATGCATCGGAGGGGGTAAACGAAAGAGGCTGGGGCGCGTGGCGCTCCAGCCTCTTTTTTTGTCCGTGGGAAGCGGGTGCGCTTTGCCTTGACCCAAGGTCGCTGGTTTCTTGGCACTTCCGTGCATTTACCGGCCTGGACCAAGCAAGAAAGGTGCCTCTGAAATGCCCGAAAAGCCAGTTGAGCCAACGGTGGTAATCCGCTGATAAGTGGGGATGCCAAGCGGAGCGCTCTAGAACGGGCCTTTCAGGCGTGGGGAGAAGAGCGTGCCAGGATTGCCTGGGCGACCTGGCGATCCGCTGAGCTGCATTCTCAAGGCTTTTTTCTAGCAATTACTATAAAAATCAAATGCTTATACATCTTTTACATTTGGAAACATGTTGCGGCGTTTTATTGACAGTATGTGGGGCCAGGGCTTTAGTCAGGGTGTGCAAAAGCATGACTGTTTTTTGGCACGCAGCCGCGTTGAGGGACGAGGCTGCTGCCTCGATAAGAGAGTGCTAGGGAGAACACCAGAATGAGCATCATTGCCAAGCCGTGCAAGGGGCCGAACGCCCCCTCGCCCCGTGCCTCCAATCCCGCCGCCACCCACGGCCCGCCGTTCTCCTGAATTCCGGCGCCGCCTGCGCTTGCGGCGCTGACCAGGACAAATCACTTCAGTCGGAACTGAGCCACTACCAAGGCTTGGCGGGTTCGGCCGCGACTGCGATTTGCCCGGCTTGTTCGATCTTCCCCTGACGAAACGTGGAATCGCACCCGCGTGGGCGTGATTCGGCCTGAACATTTGCTGTCGGATAGAGGACACCACCATGGCCAACTTCATCAAGTCTGACCTCGAGTTCATTCTTCAGCAGATCTTCATCGCTGAAGCCCACGCGGCAGGTGAAGACCTGTCATCCCTGCTGGCCAATACCCAGGTGCCCTGGGGCCTGCGTACCGTTGACGGCTCCTTCAACAACCTGCAGTTCGGCCAGACCGAATTCGGCGCGGCGGACAACCTGTTCCCGCGCATGCTCGACCCGGCGTTCCGGGTGGCGGAGGGGGGCACGACCTATACCCAGACCTCTGGCCTGGTGATCGATTCGCAACCGCGGATCATCAGCAACCTGATCGTCGACCAGACCGACAGTAACCCGGCGGCGGTGGAAGCCAATGGCGGCGCCGCCCCGGTGCTGAGCCCCGGTCTCGATGGCATCTTCGGCACGCCCGACGACCAGGAAGTCTTCCTGATTCCCAACACCACACCAGACGAGGGGCTCTCCGCACCCTTCAACTCCTGGTTCACCTTCTTCGGGCAGTTCTTCGACCACGGCCTGGACCTGGTCACCAAAGGGGGAAGTGGCACCGTCTTCATTCCGCTGATGCCGGATGACCCGCTATTCGTGCCGGGAAGCCCCACCAACTTCCTGGTGCTGACTCGCGCCACCAACCAGCCGGGGCCGGATGGTGTGCTGGGCACTGCCGACGATATCCATGAGCACACCAACACCACCTCGCCCTTCGTCGACCAGAACCAGACCTACAGCTCGCACCCGTCCCACCAGGTGTTCCTGCGCGCCTACGTCGCCACCGCCGATGGCCCGGTGACCACCGGCAAGCTGATCACCAATCGCGATCTCGGTGACGACGGCACCTTCGGTACGGGGGACGACTCGGACCTGGGCGGCATGGCCACCTGGGCCACCGTCAAGGCCCAGGCGCGCGACATTCTCGGCATCAACCTGACCGATGCCGATGTGGGCAATATCCCGCTGCTGGCCACGGACCCTTACGGCAACTTCATCAAGGGCCCCAATGGCTATCCGCAGGTGGTGATGAGCGATGGCAACGGCGGGACCTTCCTGATGGAAGGCGACCCGACCGCCAATGGCGGCGAGGGCATCAGCCTGGCCAACGCCGTGCGCACCGGCCATGCCTTCCTGGACGATATCGCCCACAGCGCCAACCCCTTCAATAGCCAGACAGGGGCGCTGCTGACCCCTGACGCCGACACGGTCGCCGGCACCGACGATGGCAGTGCCGCCACCTACGACAACGAACTGCTGGACGCCCACTACATCGCCGGCGATGGCCGGGTGAACGAGAACATCGGCCTGACCGCCGTGCACCATGTGTTCCACTCCGAGCACAACCGCCTGGTGGATCACACCAAACAGGTGATCGTCGAATCCGGGGATGTGGACTTCCTCAACCAGTGGCTGCTGGAGCCGGTCGGGGCGATTCCCGCCGATACCTCCGCCCTGGTGTGGAATGGCGAGCGCCTGTTCCAGGCCGCCAAGTTCGGCACCGAGATGCAGTACCAGCACCTGGTGTTCGAGGAGTTCGCCCGCAAGGTCCAACCGAACATCGATGAGTTCCTGATTCCCACCGGTTTCGACGCTACCATCGATCCGTCCATCGTCGCCGAGTTCGCCCACGTGGTGTACCGCTTCGGCCACTCCATGCTGACCGAGACCATCGACCGCCTGGATACGAACTTCGTCAACAGCGAGATCGGCCTGATCGCCGCCTTCCTCAACCCCCTGGCCTTCGCCGAAAGCGGTGGTACTGCAGACGCGGCAGCCGGCGCCATCGTCCGGGGCGTGACCCGCCAGACCGGCAATGAGATCGACGAGTTCGTCACCGAGGCACTGCGCAACAACCTCCTGGGCCTGCCCCTGGACCTGGCCACCATCAACATCGCCCGTGGCCGTGACGCCGGGATTCCGTCACTGAACGCCGCGCGCCGGGAGTTCTTCGAGGCCACCGGCGACAGCCAGTTGGCCGCCTACACCAGTTGGGCGGATTTCATGGGTGGCCTGAAGCATGAGGCGTCCCTGATCAACTTCATCGCCGCCTATGGCACTCACGACACCATCACCGGCGTCACCTCGGTCGAAGCCAAGCGCGCCGCCGCCATGGCCATTGTGCTGGGCGGTGAGGGCTCGCCCGAGGATCGCCTGGACTTCCTGCACAGCACCGGTGCCTGGGCCAGTGACGCCAACGGCGTGACCACCACCGGCCTGGACCTGGTGGACTTCTGGATCGGTGGCCTGGCCGAGAAACAAATGCCTTTCGGCGGCCTGCTGGGTTCCACCTTCAACTTCGTCTTCGAGACCCAGTTGGAAGCCCTGCAGAACGGCGACCGCTTCTATTACCTGGCGCGCCTCTCGGGCCTGAACTTCCTCACCGAGATGGAGAACAACTCCTTCGCCAAGATGGTGATGCGTAACACCGATGTGGATCGCCTGCCGGCGGATATCTTCTCGACCCCGACCTGGATCCTCGAGGTGGATCCGGACCGGCAGTTCACCGGGCTGGGCGTGACCGGTCGGGACGACCCGACCCATGATGACCCGCTGATCCCGCTGGTGATTCGCGACAATCCGGCGACCGACGGCCCTGACACCAACTACCTGCGCTACACCGGCGGCGACCATGTGGTGCTGGGCGGCACCGACGGCGATGACATCATGATCGCCAGCATCGGTGACGACACCCTCTGGGGCGACGCCGGCAACGACCGCATGGAAGGCGGCGATGGCGTCGACCAGCTGCGCGGCGGTGCCGGTGACGACATCATCACCGACATGGGCGGCGACGATAACATCCAGGGCGACGACGGCAACGACGTCATCCACGGTGGTAACGGCTTCAACCTGATCCTCGGCGGTCACGGCAACGACTTCATCATCACCGGTGAGGACGTGTCGGAGACCTTCGGTGGCACCGGCAACGACTTCATCTACGGCGCCAAGGGCAACCTGCAGACCGCCGGTAACGAAGGCGACGACTGGATCGAGATCGGCACTCAGGACGGCGCCCCCGGCGATAACTTCTCGCCCTTCGCCCTGGATGAAGTGGCCGGCAACGACGTCTTCGTCGGCGGTGGCGGCTTCGACGAGATGGTCGGCGAAGGCGGTGACGACATCTTCTTCGGCTCCGAAGGGGCCGACCACTTCGACGGCGGCTCCGGCTTCGACTGGGTGAGCTACAAGTTCGACCCCTTCGGCGTGCTGACCGACATGATTGTCGACGACTTCTTCGAGCCGCCGGTGCCGGCTTCCAACGCAGGGATCTTCGACCGCTTCGCCTTCGTCGAGGGCCTGTCCGGCTCGCAGCACAGTGACATCCTCCGGGGCGACAATGCCGACGCCGCCGAGATCGCCGAGAACGGCCCGCTGGGCAGCGCCCTGACCGCCGAAGGCATCGCCCTGATCGCCGGGCTGCAGGAGTTCCTCGGCGCCGGTGTGACCTCCTTCAGTGGCGGCAATATCATCCTCGGCGGTGCCGGCAGCGACATCATCGAGGGGCGTGGCGGGGATGACCTGATCGATGGCGACCTGGCGCTGAACGCCTATGTCAGTGTCCGTACCGATCCCAATGACCCACTGACTGAGATCCGCCGCGTCGACAGCATCGGCGCGCTGATCCCCGACATGCTCTCGGGCGCCATCAATCCCGGGCAACTGGTGATCGTTCGCGAGATCGTCCAGGCCGCCGAGCCCGGATTCGACACGGCGGTATTCTCGGGCAACTTCGCCGACTACCAGATCGATATCGACAACAACGGCACTACGCTGGACTTCAGCGACGATGTGATCACCGTGACCCACCTGGCCGTGGACCTTGACGGTAATCCCGTCATCGGTGCCGATGGGGTGGATCGCCTGACGGGCATCGAGCGGCTGCAGTTCAATGATGGAGCCTTCCTGACCGGTGATTTCGTCGCCCTTAACGCCGACCCCGTGGGGCAACTGGACATCGATAACACCACGCCGGTGAATGGCGATGTGCTGCGCGCTTCGGCGCTGGGTGTGACCGACGCCGACAATGTCTCGGTGGATAACCCCACTGGCGCGATCTCCAGCCCGATCGGCTACTTCTGGCAGCGGGAGACCGTGGCGGGGTCCGGCATTTTCACGGACATCGTCACCGAGGCCGGCGAGCGGCCGGCAACCGCCCAGCGCGACACCTTCCGCGTGACCGCCGACCTGGATGGCCTGGCCCTGCGGGTGCGGGCGGTCTACAAGGACGCCAACGGCGTGCTGGAGAATGTCTTCTCCGCCGCGACCGCACCGGTCGATGGCGCCGTGGTGGTGGCCCCGCCGACGGCAGCCCCGCAGGAGAGCTTCGTCGCCAGCCCCGGCGTGCACCTGATCCGCAGCGACCTGCAGTTCATCCTGGACCAGATCATTGTCGCCGAGCGCCATGCCGCCGGTGAGAACCTGATGGATATCCTGCCCAACTCCCGTGGCGCCTTCGGCCTGCGTACCGTGGATGGCTCCTTCAACAACCTGGTGTCGGGCCAGGAAAACTTCGGCGCAGCCGACCAGCCCTTCCCGCTCTTGCTGGACCAGAACTTCCGCAATGAAGGCGACGATACATTCGACATGAATGGGCCGGATGTTCCTGGCGGGTTGCTCACCAACAATAACTACGCCACCACCGGACCGGTGGCCGGCAATGTGGTGGACGCCGATCCGCGCATCATCTCCAACCTGGTGGTGGACCAGACCATCACCAACCCGGCGGCGGTGCAGGCCTATGTGGATGCCGGGCTCGGTACCCTGGACCCGAATGGCGTGCTGCTGGACCTGAACGGCGTGCCGATTCCCGCCGGCCAGCCGCTGTTCATCCCCAACACCGCGCCGGACGAAGGGCTGTCCGCCGGCTTCAACTCCTGGTTCACCCTGTTCGGCCAGTTCTTCGACCATGGCCTGGACCTGGTGAACAAGGGCAACAACGGCTTCGTCTTCATCCCGCTGCAGCCGGACGATCCGCTCTATGTCGAGGGCGGCACCTCCAACTTCATGATCCTGACCCGGGCCGACAATATCCTGGTCAATGCCGGTGTGGATGGTCAGCTGGGCACCGCGGACGATGTGCACCTGCACAACAACCAGACCACGCCCTTCGTCGACCAGAACCAGACCTACACCTCCCACGCGTCGCACCAGGTGTTCCTGCGGGAGTACGAGCTGAACGCCAACGGTGACCCGGTGGCGACCGGCCATATGCTGGACGGAGCAGGTGGGTTGCCGACCTGGGCGGAGGTCAAGGCCCAGGCTGCACAGATGCTGGGCATTCAGCTGACGGATGCCAATATCGCCAACGTCCCGCTGCTGGCTACCGACCTCTATGGCAAGTTCATCCCGGGACCCAACGGCTTCGCCCAGATCGTGCTGGACGATGGCACCTTCCTGGAGGGTAATCCGGCGGCCAATGGCGGGCTGGGTGTGGCCATTCCGGGGAATGCCCTGTTCACCGGTCATGCCTTCCTGGATGACATCGCCCATGCGGCCAATCCGTTCAATAGCCAGACTGGCGCATTGATGACGGCGGATGCCGATACCGACACCGGGAACGCGCCGCTGGCCGGCTTCTTCGACAACGAGCTGCTCGACCGCCACTTCATCACCGGCGATGGCCGTGGCAACGAGAACATCGGCCTGACCTCGGTGCACCATGTGTTCCACTTCGAGCACAACCGCATGGTGGAGTACATCAAGGAGGTGGTGCTGGCCAGCAACGACGCGGCCTTCGTCGCCCAATGGCAACTGCCGGATGGCAGCTGGAATGGCGAGCGGCTGTTCCAGGCTGCCCGCTTCAGCACCGAGATGCAGTACCAGCACCTGGTGTTCGAGGAGTTCGCCCGCAAGGTGCAGCCGCAGGTGGATGTGTTCTTCAACGCCACCCAGGTGTACGACACCCAGATCAACCCGGCCATCGTCGCCGAGTTCGCCCACGTGGTGTATCGCTTCGGTCACTCGATGCTGACTGAAACCGTGGATCGACTCGGTACGGACTACACCGATGCCGGCAGCATGGACCTGATCGATGCCTTCCTGAACCCGGTCGCCTTCAACAACGACGGTGCCCTGAGTGCGCAGGAGGCTGCAGGCAATATCGTCCGGGGCATGACCCGCCAGACCGGCAACGAGATCGACGAGTTCGTCACCGAGGCGCTGCGCAACAACCTGCTGGGCCTGCCCCTGGACCTGGCGACCATCAACCTGGCACGGGGACGGGAAGCTGGCGTGCCTTCGCTCAACCTCGCACGGCAGGAGTTCTACAACGCCACAGGTGACAGCCAGCTGCGCCCCTACACCAGTTGGGTCGACTTCGCCACGCACCTGAAGCACCAGACCTCCATCGTCAACTTCATCGCGGCCTACGGGACCCACGACAGCATCGAAACGGCGACCACCACGGCGGACAAGCGTGCTGCGGCCTTCGCCCTGGTGTTCGGCGGCGATGGCGCGCCGGCTGACCGGCTGGAGTTCCTCAACGGCAATGGCACCTGGGCCGGCGTGGAGACTGGCCTGAACCTGGTGGACTTCTGGATTGGCGGCCTGGCCGAGAAGCAGATGCCCTTCGGCGGTTTGCTGGGCTCGTCCTTCAACTTCGTGTTCGAAAACCAGCTGGAGAAACTCCAGGACGGCGACCGCTTCTATTACCTGGAGCGCACGGCGAGCATGAACTTCCTCACCGAACTGGAGAACAACTCGTTCGCCAAGATGGTGATGAACGCCACCAACGCCAAGCACCTGCCGGGGGATATCTTCTCGGCGCCCGGATTCATCCTGGAGGTGGACCAGACCCAGCAGTTCACCGGGCTCGGTGTCGATGGTCGCGCCGATCCGGAAGGCGGCAGTGCCTTGCTGCCCTGGGTGATCCGTGACAACCCTGTGAACACCGACAATGCCGCCACCCCGTTCTACAACGAGGCCAACACCAACTACCTGCGCTACACCGGCGACGAGCACGTGGTGCTGGGTGGCACCAATGGCGATGACGTCATGATCGCCAGCATCGGTGACGACACCATCTGGGGCGACGCGGGCAACGACCGCATCGAGGGTGGTGACGGCAACGACCTGATCCGCGCCGGCGACGGCGACGACATCATCACCGACCGTGGCGGCGACGATAACATCCAGGGCGACGGCGGCAACGACGTCATCCATGGCGGCAATGGCATCAACCTGATCCTCGGTGGCTTCGGCAACGACTTCATCGTGTCCGGTGAGGACTCCACCGAGATCTTCGGCGGTGTGGGCAACGACTTCATCCTCGGCACCCGCGCCAACGAGGCGCAGTTCGGCAACGAGGGCGACGACTGGCTGGAACTGGGCGGACCCGACGGCAACGCCGGTGACAACTTCAACGAGTTCGGCCTGGACAACGTGCCCGGCAACGATGTGTACATCGGCGAGCGCGGCATCATCGACCGCATGGACGGCGAGGGCGGTGACGACATCATGCTCGGCAACGGCGGCGAGGGTGACCGCTATGTCGGCGGCTCCGGCTTCGACTGGGCGGTGTTCCGCGACGATACCCAGGGGGTCAACATCGAGTTCGACCTGCGGGCCTTCGACGAGACCCCGGTGACTCCGTCCACCGCGTCCTTGCTGACCCGCTTCGAGTTCATGGAAGGCCTCTCGGGGTCGAGCCACAGCGACATCCTCAAGGGTGACGACCGCGATGCGGCGGCCATTTCCACCTCCGGGGTGAACGGCAGCATCCTCACCAACATCGGCCTGATCGCCGGGTTGCAGGAGTTCCTGGGGGCGGGCGTCACCTCCTTCGGGGCCGGTAACATCATCCTCGGCGGCTCCGGCAGCGACATCATCGCCGGCCGGGGTGGCGATGACCTGATCGACGGCGATCGCTCCATGACCGTCTACATCGCCGTGCACCAGAACGCCGACGGCACCGGACCGGTGATCGACACCGCCCTCAGCATGACCGAGCTGGTTCACGACATGCTCACCGGCCGCTATAACCCCGGCCAACTGGTGATCACCCGTGAACTGGTGGCCGGCGATGGCTCATTCAACTACGACACCGCCGAGTTCTCCGGCGTACGTGCCGACTACACCGTCACCAACAACCTGGACGGCACCTGGACCGTGACCGACAGCGTCGAAGGGCGCGATGGCAGCGACCGCCTGAGTGGTATCGAGCGGCTGCTGTTCAACGATGTCAGCGAAACGCTGGTAGCAGGCCTGAACAACGGGCCGGCAGGCCTGGCATCCATCAGCGATGCCACCCCGGAAGTGGGCTCTCTCCTGGCGGCCTCCATTGCCGGGGTGACCGACGCCGACAATGCCGGCGGCACCATCACCGGGCCGGTGTCCTACTACTGGCAGGCCGACGTGCGCGGTGACGGCGTGTTCGAGGACATCATCATCGAGAACGCCGGCGCCGAACTGGCCCGGGCCACGGGGCAGAGCTTCCTGGTCACTGCGGCCCAGGCAGGCCTGGCCATGCGCCTGAAGGCGGTCTACAAGGACGCCAACGGTGTGCTGGAGACGGTCTACTCGGCGGTTACCGCACCGGTGTCGACCGTCTCGGCCCAAGACGCACCGGTCGGAACCATGCTGATCAGCGACACGACACCGCTGGCTGGACAGCAGTTGACCGCCACCCGGGCCTTCACCGATCCGGACGGCCCGGCCAACCCGGTGCTTGCGTTCCAATGGCAAGCCGGCAGCGGCAATACCTTTAACAACATCGTGGGTGCGACCCAGGCGAACTTCACGCCGACCCTGGCGCATATCGGCCAGCAACTGCGTGTTGTCGTCACCTACACCGACGGCCTCGGCGCGTTGGAGACGGTGACTTCGGCGGCGACGTCGGTGGTGGCGGGGGCGCTCATGCTCGGCACTGCGGGGGATGATGTGCTTAATGGCACGGCTGGAGCCGATGAGATTCAGGGCGGTGGCGGTAATGACACCCTGAATGGTTTGGCGGGTGACGATGTTCTGATCGGTGGGGTGGGCAGTGACTTGCTTGTCGGCGGAGCAGGCATCGATACGATGCTTGGCGGCGCAGGCAATGACTTCTACTACGTCGACAATGCCGCGGATACGGTAACGGAGTTGACTGGCGAAGGTCAGGACATGGTGCGGACCACGCTGTCGAGCTACACGCTGGGTACCAATGTCGAGCACCTGGTCTACACCGGCGCGGGGTCGTTCATCGGTACCGGCAACGGGTTGGCCAACACCATGATCGGCAATGGTGGCAATGACACCCTCAGTGGTGGTGCAGGCAATGATGTGCTGAGGGGCAACGCGGGCAGCGATTTGCTTGTCGGCGGAACGGGCATCGACATGATGTTTGGTGGCGCTGGCAATGACTTCTACTACGTCGACAATGCCGCGGACGGGGTGACCGAGTCGTCCGGCGAAGGTCAGGACATGGTGCGGACCACGCTGTCGAGCTACACCCTCGGTGCCAACGTCGAGCACCTCGTGTACACCGGATCGGGCTCGTTCACGGGCATTGGCAATGCGTTGGATAACACCATCATCAGCGGTTCCGGTGATGACCTGCTCAATGGTGGTGCAGGCAACGATGTGCTGAGGGGTAACGAAGGAAGCAACCTGCTTGTCGGTGGAGCGGGCATTGACATGATGTTCGGCGGCACAGGCAATGACTTCTACTACGTCGACAATGTCGCGGACGTGGTGACTGACCTGGCCGGCGAAGGTCTGGATCTGGTACGGACGACGCTGTCGAGCTACACCCTGGGTGCCGGCATCGAGCACCTCGCCTACATCGGCGCGGGCTCATTCACCGGCAATGGCAACGGATCGGCCAACACCATCTTTGGCGGCAATGGTAACGATACCCTCAATGGTGGTGCAGGCAACGACGTGCTAGTCGGTGGCCAAGGGGCTGATGCCCTTACGGGTGGCACTGGGGTCGATATCTTCATGTTCGGTGCCGGCTTCGGCAATGACCGGGTCATGGACTTCGACGCCAACCCGGCTGGAGGGCAGGACCTCCTCCACATCGGAGGACTCGGTGTTACCGCCGCGAACTTTGCCGCCAGTGTGAGTATCGCCGATGTTGGCGCTGACACCCTGGTGACGGTCGGCGGGGGCACGATCCGCCTGGTGGGTGTTGCCGACGCGACGACCGTGACTCAGGCGGACTTCATCGTGGCGGGGTGAGGAGGCCAGCCGAACGCGACAAGGCATGAGCTATTGCGGTGTGGGGCGAACAGTCGTTCCACACCGCATTCATTTGCGGAACAGCTACCCATCTTCACTCGGTCGTTGCGTAGAACTGAGCAGGTTCCTGATCGCCTCCGCCTGTTTATCGGCTCGTAGTGCGCTGCTCGTCGCACCATCGGTGTCCGGGAACTGCTGGCGATCGTCACTTGGCTACGAAAACTGAGCAAATGGAGAGACCAGGAACTCATGACACGCCGGTACCAGGGTGGATACTCGACTACGCATCATCCCGGTTTTCCGCAGGTCGGCCGCTTCTGCAGGCTTGTCGAATTCTGCGACCCTGTAGGGACCGGGCAGCTCTAAAGCGTGTAATATCCTGCCCCTTGGGTTTGAACAACTGGTCACTGTCGACAGTCATATTGACCACCCGCACGTGGTAGGGTACCTGGCCAAAACAGCGGCCCTGACAGGCTTTTGGGCACAAGGTGCTATGTCAATCCGAAGGGAGCCATGCTATCCGGCCAGCATCAGCAGTACTGGTCGTTATTCGGTTAAGCCGGATTGGATAGAAGTGGTGAGTTTTGTTACGTAGTTGCACGAGCCGTCGTCTGAATTGCGGACTGTGCTTGAAGGTGTCAAGGAGAGGCAGAAATTGATCGATGGACAGCAATCTAGACAGATTTCAAAAAGCTGTACGAACGTGACTGTCAGTTAAAGATACGATCCTGTCAATAATAGATAGATGCTAATAAAGAAAAGTCGCGCATGAAAATTTTGGTCACCGGCGGCGCCGGCTTTATTGGTTCGGCCGTAATTCGCCATATTATAAATAATACCGAAAGCTCTGTCGTTAACCTGGATAAACTAACGTATGCTGGCAATCTGGAGTCGCTGGCCGAGGTCTCTTCCAGTGAGCGATATGCTTTTGAACAGGTTGATATTTGCGATCGGTGTGAAGTCGAGCGAGTATTTCACGAGCATCAGCCGGATGCCGTGATGCATCTAGCCGCAGAAAGCCACGTCGATCGCTCTATCGACAGTCCGGCAGCCTTCATCGAAACCAATATCGTTGGCACCTATACGCTGTTGGAAGTTGTCCGGAAATACTGGAAAGGTTTGACTCCTTCCCGGCACGAAGCATTTCGCTTTCACCATATTTCTACTGATGAAGTTTATGGTGATCTCGAGAATCCAGATGAGCTTTTTCTCGAAACTACGCCGTACGCTCCCAGTTCGCCGTACTCCGCCAGTAAAGCCAGTTCCGACCACTTGGTACGCGCTTGGCATCGCACCTATGGCTTGCCGACGCTGATAACTAATTGCTCAAACAACTACGGTCCGTATCATTTTCCGGAAAAACTTATTCCGCTGATGATTCTGAATGCACTGGAGGGCAAGCTATTGCCGGTCTACGGCAAGGGTAACCAGGTGCGCGATTGGCTCTATGTAGAGGATCATGCAAGAGCTCTGTACAAAGTTGTTACCGAAGGAAAAATAGGGGAAACCTATAATATCGGAGGGCACAACGAGAAGCAGAATCTCGAGGTGGTCCGCACCCTCTGTGCGCTGCTGGAAGAATTGGCGCCAAACAAACCAGCCGGTGTGAGCCGATACGAGGACCTGATCACCTATGTGCAGGATCGTCCCGGCCACGATCAGCGCTATGCCATTGACGCCAGCAAGATCCAACGTGATCTAGGCTGGACGCCAGAAGAAAGTTTCGAGAGCGGCATCCGCAAGACGGTCGAATGGTACATGAGTAACCGGGAGTGGTGGCAGCGGGTGCAGGATGGCTCCTATCAGCGCGAGCGCTTGGGTGCAGGGCAATAACTTGAGAGAGAAAGCATGAAAGGCATAATCCTCGCTGGTGGATCCGGCACTCGGCTTTATCCGATCACCATGGGCGTGTCCAAGCAGCTACTTCCCATCTACGACAAGCCAATGATCTATTACCCCCTCTCCGTGCTAATGCTCGCGGGGATTCGGGACATTCTGGTTATCACCACCCCTGAAGATAAGGCCAGCTTCGAGCGTCTTCTAGGGAACGGCAGTAAATTCGGAGTCCGGCTTAGCTATGCAGTCCAGGCTTCCCCGGATGGCCTGGCACAAGCATTCATCATCGGCGAAGAGTTCATCGGCTCCGATTCCGTTTGCCTGGTGCTGGGTGACAACATTTTCTACGGTCAGGGCTTTACTCCGATGCTGCGTGCGGCGGCCAACCGGACGAACGGTGCCACTGTCTTTGGCTATCAGGTCAAAGACCCGGAGCGTTTCGGGGTAGTTGCTTTTGATGAGCATAAGCGTGCGATCTCCATCGAGGAGAAGCCTGAACAGCCCAAGTCCCAATTCGCGGTAACCGGGCTGTATTTTTACGACAACGAAGTGGTGGATATCGCTAAGCAGGTCAGGCCGTCGGATCGTGGCGAGCTTGAAATCACCTGTGTCAATCGTGCCTACCTGGAGCGTGGCAGCCTTCATGTCGAACTGCTGGGTCGTGGCTTCGCCTGGTTGGATACCGGCACTCATGAAAGTTTGCTGGAAGCCGCCCACTTCGTTGAAACAGTCGAAAAGCGCCAGGGTTACAAAATCGCTTGTCTGGAAGAAATTGCGTTCAACAACGGATGGCTAACTCCTGTTGAGTTGCAGCAAATTGGTAAGGTCTTCAGCAAAAACAGTTACGGCCAATACCTGCTTTCCTTGGTCAAGGAGACGCTATGAGCGACAGACCGATTTTCGTGACCCAGCCTTACCTGCCGCCACTGGAAGAGTTCGTGCCCTATCTGGAAAAGATCTGGGCCAACAAGACGCTCACCAATGGTGGGCCGATGCACCAGCAGCTCGAAAAAGCGCTGTGCGAATATCTCGGGGTAGAGCACATCGCCCTGTTTGCCAACGGAACACTGGCGCTGGTCACCGCGCTGCAAGCCCTGCGTATCACCGGTGAGGTGATCACGACACCTTATTCATTCGTTGCCACAGCTCACTCCCTGCTCTGGAACGGCATCAAACCGGTGTTCGTCGATATTGATCCGAACACGCTCAACCTCGACCCGGTCAAAATAGAGGCTGCAATTACACCGCAGACCACGGCGATCCTACCTGTGCACTGCTATGGCCACCCTTGCAATGTCCGAGAGATCCAGAGAATTGCTGACAATTACAATCTCAAGGTGATCTACGATGCTGCCCATGCCTTCGGTGTGCAGGACGAAGGTGGCAGTCTGTTGCGCCATGGCGATATGTCCGTTCTCAGCTTCCACGCAACCAAAGTGTTCAATACATTTGAAGGTGGCGCTATCGTTTGCCCCGATGCAAAAACGAAGCAGCGAATCGATCAGCTTAAGAACTTTGGCTTCGTTGATGAAATTACCGTGGTTGCACCCGGTATCAACGGCAAGATGAGCGAGATCAATGCAGCTTTTGGCCTGCTGCAGTTGCAGCACATCGAAGAAGTAATTGCGTCTCGTCGTAAAATCGACCTGACTTACCGCGAGTTGCTCAAGGGCGTAAAAGGAATTCGCTGCGTCGAGGATGCCGGTGAGGTCGTGGCCAACTATTCCTATTTTCCGATTCTCGTTGAGGCGGACTATCGACTAAGTCGTGATGAGCTTTACCAGAAACTTAAAGATAACAACGTATTTGCCCGTCGCTACTTTTATCCCCTGATTTCGGACTTCCCCATGTACCGGGGCATGCAATCGGCCCAGAAAGACAATCTTACCGTCGCTGACCAAATGGCCGAGAAGGTGTTGTGTTTGCCGATTTATCCGGCTCTGTCTCAGGTGGAGCAGGAGAAGATCATAAAAATTATCAGTGACGAGAGTGGGAACTGAACTGTCTGCATGGTCGGATAAACGACACGCATGCATTTTCAACGCTATGGTCAGACCGGAAAGCACAGAAGACTATACAGTATGGAAATTTCATTCCTGAAAGAAGGCGTTACCAGCGAAGAGGTCTTACGAATCCTCAAGGAGCAACTTGGGCTGAGCGTTAGCGAGAATGCGATGAGGAACGCGCTCGAGCTTCAGGGGGTAAGCGACGCAAGGGAAGGTGGCAAGAACTGCATCGTATTCGCTACTCGTATGAATTTGGATGAGATGGAGCAGAGGCTGGAGTCTTGCTTCGTTCTTACTGAGAATATGAGTGCTTGTGAGGGAACTCGCAATATCTATTGTGTTGTAGACGATGCCAGGGCTGCCTTCATCGACTTATTGGCTATTCTGATTAATTCTATTGGTCTGCGGTCTTTCACCTCAAAAATGAGTGCGTCGATTGGAATCTCTGAAACAGCGACCATCGCGCCGACTGCGGTAATTGAGGGGGATGTTGCGATCGGAGACGGGGCTGTAATTTCCGCCGGTTGCGTCATTAAGTCAGGTACGCAAATCGGTAAGAATACAGTCGTTCGTGAAAATACGGTCATCGGTATTGACGGGATTACCGTTTACAAGAGCAAAGATGGACGGGTCCTCAAGTTCCCACATGTTTGCGGCGTCCGCATCGGGGACAATACCGAGGTGGGGGCGGGCTGTGTTATCCCCAAAGGGATTCTGACCTCCACCGCTATCGGCAACCATGTCGTCATCGGCAACCTTTGCAATATTGGTCATGGTGCCTCGCTCTCTGACAGCGTATGGATGTCAGTGGGTTCCTTGGTAGGTGGGCATACCCAAATAGGGCCGAAGGCTACCTTGGGTATGGGGGTATGTATCCGGGACAACCTGGTAGTCGGTGAAGGCGTCTCCATTGGCATGGGCAGCGTGGTAGTGAAGGATGTGGAGCCGGGCATTTCGGTGTTTGGCAATCCTGCCAAGAGGATGGCAACGCTCACCACCGGTCCCAAACGATGAATGGACAACTCCAATGCAAATTAAAGTGAGCTTTCCTTTGAAGGGGTCCCGCCAATATGTGCATGGGACCAGTATCTTCAATGCCTTTGTAAGTGCCGCGAAAAGTGCGGGACAGGCGAGGGGAAGAATAGATATTAGTTTCAAGAAAATAGTTCCGAATCCTGACTGTGTGATGGAGGTTCGGGAAGTTCGGCCCGAAGACTTCTCAGTCGCCCACGTCACCGGGCTGGATGGCAGTAGAACGACCTTCTGCATTACCCCGGAAGAAAGTATGGGGGAAGTCGTCAGGGTGGAATATGACGAGGACAGGGTTTGCGCTGGTTCGGTGATCGACGGATGCAGCATCTCCGTGAAAAATCCGGCTCATGAAGATGAGATAGAGTTACTTGTTGCACTATGTAAGAAACTGCACCAGGCCTATTTTGATACGGACAAGAAGTGGCTGTTCAGCCGATATGTGGGTAGATACCCACTCGAACTGTCCAGTGAAGTAAAGCTCTCTATTGTAAGAAATGTCGGCACCAAATTGACATGCAGCGATGTTCTTAGTGAGGGTGAAAAGGTAGGCGAAATATTTTTCTCTTAAGTCAGGATCAATGCAGGTATTCTCGATGAGCGACACGAAATTCAATCTCGGCATTCAGGATGTAGCGGTCTACATACCTTCCACAAGGATTGATAACTTGGCACAGGGAAGCCAGTACGAGACGGATAGTGATTTTGTCCTGGAGAAAATTGGTGTTCGTGAGCTTCCGAGGTTGGGTGAAGATGAAACGGTCACCATGGCCTGCAAACAGGCTTTTGCAAGGCTGTTAGAGAAAACCGCTCTCGATCCCAATGAGATTGAATGCATCGTCGTTTGTACGCAAACCCCTGATATGGGAGGTATTCCTCACACCTCTGCACTTGTCCATGCCGCCATCAGCGCCCCAGAGGCCAGTGCCTGTTTCGATATAGGTCTGGGATGCTCCGGCTACGTTTATTGCCTGCAGGTGGTGACATCCTTCATGCAGATGCATGGTATGCGGAAGGGGTTGCTCTTCACTTGCGACCCTTACTCAAGAATTCTTGATGCGAACGATAAGAATACTAGCCTCCTGTTTGGCGACGCAGCGACGGTTACCCTGATCAGCGATGCGCCTAAGTTCGTTTCGAAAAGTGTGAAGTTTGCCACTCGAGGAAGTGCTGCCGAGGCACTGACGAAAAAAAGTGGAAATCTTTACATGAACGGCCGCGCCGTATTCAACTTTGCACTGACTGATGTGCCAAAGCAGATTTCCGAGCTGATCGATGCTTCCGGCATGAGTAAGGAGCAGATTGACCTGTTTCTGCTGCATCAGGGCAGCAAGTTCATGTTGGAGAACACGATTAAAAGAATAGATGGGATTGCTGATCGCGCACCGGTGGATCTGGAATTGACCGGCAACACCGTGTCGTCTTCGATCCCGGTTTTGCTTGAAAAGCACCTGGGCAAGGACGGTTTGAATACTATCCTCATGTCAGGATTTGGCGTGGGGCTTTCATGGGCCTCTGCAATTTATACAAAACCCGAATAAATCTAGGAGAACAGTATGAGCGTTGACTATGGGCGAGTGGTCATCGAGGTTCTGGAAAAGAACGTCGCGGGTCTTAAAGTGGAAACTAATATGATGGACCACACGCTTGGTGAACTAGGGGTTGACTCCCTGGATGTCATGCTTGTCATGATGGATATCCAGGAGAAGACAGGTGTGGTGATTTCCGATGAAAAAGTCGATGAGCTGAACACTCCAAGCAAGATAGTGGCTTTTTTGGAGTCCAACTGATCTTGCGGGTGGCATGATATATTGCGGATTATACCTGCTAATACGATATCAAGATCTGGATGCATTTGAATTTGAGGCGAAAGAATATGGCGTATATTCATTTGCCTCTTTCTTTTAAGGGGGCGGAAAAACTGTCTTCGTATTTTTGGTGTAAAGCTCTTATATGTCTTCGTTAAGTAAAAATATAGTATTCAATTATGTTGGTCAGTTTTACGTAGCCTTCGTAGGTGTTCTTGTTCTGCCTTTTTATCTGAGATTTCTTGGCGCCGAGGCCTATGGGCTGATCGGTTTTTTTACTCTATTGCAGTCATGTATGCAGTTGCTCGACATGGGCATGACACCGGCTCTTTCCCGTGAGGTGGCGAATGCACGCGGTATTGAGGGCTCCGCCCAGCAATTGAAGACGCTCTTGCGCAGCCTTGAAGTCGTTTTCCTGAGCATTGCATTCGCGACAGGTATTGGCATCTTTCTCGGGCGTCACTGGCTTTCGCAAGAGTGGCTGACCATCCAGGAGCTGGATGTTCAACTTGTAAGCGACTGCATCGGGCTAATGGGTGTGATGCTCGCTTTCAGGTGCTTTTCCTGCCTGTATCGTGGCGGTATCGAAGGTTTCGAACAGATGGTTTGGCTCAATCAGTACAACATCCTGTTTAACACTCTTCGTTTTCCCGGTGCGTTGGGGGTGATCTGGCTCGCCGACGGAAGTGTATTGGCGTTTTTCATCTATCAAGTGATCGTGTCGCTCGTCGAAGTGCTTGCGATCCGGGTAAAGCTCTACAAACTTGTCCCGGGATCGGAAGGAGTGGCTGTCAAGTTCTCTGCAGCGGAGATCAAAAGAATTCTGCCCTTTGCTGCAGGTCTGGCATATACCGGCGGGATCTGGGTGTTGGTTACTCAGTTGGATAAATTACTGCTTTCTAAATATCTTTCGCTTAAGGATTATGGTTATTTCAGCCTGGTTGCCACCCTTTCCGCTGCGATACTCTTGCTGTCTGGTCCAGTAAGCAGAGCCATCTTGCCGCGCATGACTATCTTGTTGTCTCAGAACAAGGAGCAAGAGATGATTGCGCTGTATCGCACCGCCACGCGTTTTGTTGTGTGCATCGTTGCACCAGTAACCCTGGTGATGTCCTTTTTTTCCTACGAGATCATTTATATTTGGACCGGTGATTCGGATGCTGCGCGCTGGATAGAGCCCGTATGGCCTTTGTTTGCGCTGGGTAACGGTTTGTTGGCGATTGGTGCATTTCAATACTATCTGCAGTATGCCCATGGAAAGCTTGGGCTGCATATCAAATACAACACCGTTTCGGCTGCAGTGTCGATACCTCTAATCGTATATGCAGCCATGAATTACGGTGCCATTGGCGTGGGTTATGTTTGGCTAGGTTTTCGCGCTTTATCGCTGCTTTTGTGGACGCCCTACGTTCATAAGGTATTTGCTCCTGGTATTAACAGGAAATGGTTTTTTAAAGATGTGCTGCCCGCTTTAATTGCAGCCACTGCCGGCGCGGCACTTTCATTTTTCCTGGCGCGAGATTTATTTTCAGAGAGTCGGGTTTTGGGATCTACCTTGATCGCGGTATCGACAGCGGTCTCCTTTGGTTGTGCAGTGCTTATCGCATTCTTCGGAAAAATTAAAGGCATGCTTCGTGAAAGATTTTAATGTTGATGACTTCAGAGGAGCTCCTCTTCCTGCCGAGGGAGAGATTATGGCTAGTTGGGAAGGCACCAATCCACTGGTAAGCGTTGTATGCACAACCTACAATCATAAGAACTATATTGAGGATGCTATTCGAGGCTTCCTGATTCAGAAAACTGACTTTCCGTTTGAGGTCATTATTCATGATGATGCTTCGACAGACGGGACAGATTTGATTGTCAGGAAGTATGTCGAAGAATACCCGACATTAATCAGGCTGATATCTCAGACTGAAAATCAGTACTCCAAGGGCAAAAGGGTGATACCACTGGCTGCAAAGCATGCCGTAGGGGAGTATTTGGCCTTGTGCGAGGGAGATGACTTCTGGGTCAGCCCGGAGAAGCTAAGTAAGCAGATCTCCAGCATGAAGGCTAATTCTCAATGCAAAATAAGCTTTCATCGCGCGCTAATGGGAGGAGGGCAGCTGTCCGGTCGACCGATTTCGTCGAGTAAGTTGGATTGGCTTACCTACCCAAGCAAAACCTTTGTGTTCCCAGCGAAAAATGTGATTTTAGGCGATGGCGTCTTTATGCCTACTCCTTCGATCATTGTTCGAAAGGAATGCCTTGATAGCCTCCCTGAATGGTTTGACGAGACTCCCGTTGGTGACTATTTCATTCAAGTGCTTTCATCCATGCCAGCGGGAGCTCTATATCTTCCGGATGCTATGTGCTTTTATCGAACGCAGTCCAGTGGCTCTTGGACAAAGACGATGAAGAGCAACCCTACAATGCGGTTAAAATTCTTTGACTCCTATATGAGTGCCATGAGGAAGTTGGGTTCGGCTATTGATAAGCGTTATGTGGATAAGATCGAAAAGATGATTTTCATCAGATTCTGCCACTTGCTGTTGGATCTCAATATTCCTGTCGAGGATGTAAGGGCTAGAGCTGAATTGGTTGGGAAAGAGTGTGCGGGGAATGGGCAGCGGAGTTTTGCTTTCCTGCTTTCATTCAGCATTGCTGCACGTGTTGGTGCTCTTGCCCGAATCGTTATCTTTCGCGCCACGCGTGCTTTATCTTCAAGGCTGATGTTCTTGTCAGAAAGGAATGATGCTTAAAAGGCTGGCTATGAACGATGCAACCGACCTGAATGGTGTTGGGGGTGGAGGGTGGCGCCGCCCACTTGATCCATTCGCTTTTTTCTATTTGTTTGTGTTCATACAGGTCTCCTTGGTCGCAGTCTGGGTCGGGCTGAGGCCGCCGAATATTGGAACCGACACCGCAAACTATCTGTCCTTTTACAATGATGTTCTTTCCTGTCAGTGCATGCCGGGTGAGTTCGAGGTTGGCTTCGAGGTTGTTGCTTACTTATTTGCGCTATTTGATTCGGGTTCTGCGGCGTTTCTTTGTTCACTATCTCTTTTGAACTTCATTCTTGTGTTGTGGGTTTCGAGTAAAGCGGCCAGGTACTATTCGAGTGGGCGGGACTCCAGGAAGTTCATTTTGGTTGTTATGGCTGCTTTCCTGGTCTCTCCATTTTTCCTGAACTCTCAGATTAATATAATTAGGCAAGGGCTGAGTGCTCTTTTTCTGTTTCATGCAGTTTTCGATATGCGCAATGGTCGTACCCTGAGAGCATTGGTCTGGAGCTTGTTGTCATTATCTTTTCATTTTACAGCTGCGCTATCTTTGTTGTCGCTTTTCCTTTTGCTCTTGGGGCGGAGGGTGGTCCTGGTCTCAACGGTTCTGATGTTTCTTGCTTATGCTTCTGGTGGTACTGAGGCTTTCGTCATTTATTTTTCGAATGTGAGTGGGTTGGACATATATAGTCGTATTTCTGGGTACGCAGCAGGAGCAGAATACAAGGCTGGTGTGCGGTTGGATTTCGCGGCTTTCTCAATAGCGATCCCTGTCCTGGCTAAACTTGCTGGTCATTTTCAGCGCTCGTACTCGGAATATATAGATTGGGCTGTCGGCGTCTATTTGAGTATCTTGATGCCCTTCTGGTTTTTTGGTTGGGCCAACTATTCAGATAGGTTCGCTTTCACGGCCTGGCTCTTTGCTTCGATTGTCCTGTCGATTGGGTTGATGCCGCTCGTCAGAAAGCTGAGCTTAGGAGTTGTGATAGTCCCATCGCTGCTCTCATTTTTTGTTTTTTGGGGTTACTTGATCAGTAAGTAGCTCTTTAAGCGGAAGGGCAGGCTCCTCGGTGGAGTCGAGATGTGACGCGGTCATCTGGTCCTGAGTTTGTGTGTGTAAATATTCTGTAATGGAGCTTGCGATGATCATCGCGATTACCGGCGGGACTGGGTTTATTGGTGAAAGGCTGGTTAGACGCCATCTGGAACTAGGCGATACTGTTCGTGTCCTTTCACGCAAGCCTGTCCAGTCCAGAGCAAGTATCAAGGAAGAGGTAACCACATTTTGCGGTGATTTGGCTGATGACGATTGTGATCTGACTGAGTTCGTTAGCGGAGTTGATATCCTTTACCACTGTGCAGGCGAGGTGAGGAATCCGACCCTCATGCACGCACTTCACATTGACGGAACAAGCCGCCTGATTGCGGCTGCCGCTGGAAATATAGGCCGCTGGGTACAATTAAGCAGTGTTGGTGCCTACGGGCCTGTAGCTGACGGCATCGTGACGGAGGAGACTCTGCCTGCGCCAGTAGGGCCTTACGAGGTGTCCAAGACGGTTTCAGATGAGTTGGTGATGAAGGCTTCCGTTAATGGGGACTTTTGCTGCTCGATTCTTCGCCCGTCGAACGTCTACGGCCCAACAATGAGGAATCAGTCCTTATTTCAACTCATTACGATGATCAATCGGGGCCTGTTCTTTTATATAGGGAAGCCAGGTTCGTTGGCAAATTATATTCATGTGGATAATGTGGTTGATGCACTCGTGCTGTGTGGACATTCGAAAGTCGATAAGACCCAAGTCTATAATTTGTCGGATTCATGTACTCTTGAGTTTATGGTTGAGCGTGTTAGTGACTTGTTGGGGAGACGCCCGCCGCGAATTCGAGTGCCTGAACTATGTGCACGAGCAGTGGCGGGCTTAATGTCCGGAATGCCGAGGTTTCCGCTTTCCCAGTCACGCATTAATGCCTTGACCGTTCGAGCCAGTTATTCTACCGATCGGATTTCCAAAGAGTTGGGTTACTCCCATAATATTGGCCTTGATGAAGGGTTAAGCCAGATGGTTGCAGCCTGGAGGGGAAATGGAATCTCTGAATAATGTAAGGGTGGCGCGAGTCTCCACCGTTCCTTATTTTGTTGCGACTCAGCTTAAGGGGCAGATTGAACGTCTTGCTGCCAGTGGTGCCCAGACAGTGGTTATCACTTCCCCTGGGGAAGAGTTGTCCAGGATTGACTGGAGTGAAAGGCTGACGTTGGAGTTGATCGAAATACCTCGCTCGCCACACCCGTTGAAAGACTTGCTGGCGCTTTTCCGTCTGTTTATGGCTTTTCGAAGGCAAAAATTCAATATCATCCATTCAACGACGCCAAAAGCTGGATTGTTGTCCGCCATTTCTTCTTTTCTTGCGCGCGTCCCGATACGTCTACACACATTCACAGGACAGCCCTGGGTAGGCTTGTCGGGTCCCTTGGCCTGGTTCGCTCGGAGTTCGGACAAGGTAATCGGTCGCCTAAGCACTCACTGCTACGCGGACAGCGAAAGCCAGTGCGAGTTTCTGGTTTCCACGGGTGTGATAAAGAGAAACAAGATCAGCGTTATCGGGGCTGGTTCACTCGCGGGTGTAAGTCTTTCACGCTTCAATCCTGCGAGATTCTCTCAGACAGACAAGAATGAGTTGCGGGCAGAGCTTGGGATCAGCGAGGGAAGCCGGATCGTTCTCTTCGTGGGGCGCATCTGCAAGGATAAAGGCATATTTGAGTTGCTCGAAGCCTTTAGGCGGGCGCTAGGTGCAGGAGTCAACGCTGAGCTGTTGTTGGTGGGCCCGATTGACCAAGGGCGTGATGATGTTGACTCCTTATCCTTGGCTGATCTCTCTGGTCAGGCAAAGGTTCACCATGTTGGTTACACGGATTGTCCAGAAAAGTACATGGCGATTGCTGACCTCTTGTGCTTGCCCAGTTACCGTGAGGGTTTTGGTACGGTCGTTATCGAAGCGGCCGCAATGGGGGTTCCCACATTGGGCACAGCGATATATGGACTTACAGATGCGATAGTCAATGGGGAAACTGGCGTGCTTGTTCCACCTCGCGACTCAGAGGCCCTCTGCGGTGAAATGATTCGGCTACTAAGTTGTCCCGAGCTTTTGGCCGGTATGGGTAAATCCGCATACTCCCGCTGCTTGAAGTGCTTCGATGCGGAGGTGATTAACGGACAGGTGCTAGAGGAGTATGAGAGATTGATGGGGCGTCAATGAGATCAACACTTATCCTTGTGGTAGGAGTATAGGTTTTTTGCTTGCGTAATAATGGGTTGTTTTCGTGCTTGATGTATTGGTAGTAAGGAGTGCGACCAAGTCTCGACTAGGTGGTTTGGGCTATTCTTTATGGGTATGTCGAGATATTGAGTGTCTTGGGTTAAGCAGGTCTTAACTGCTTGTCCATTTTTCTTTTATTGCTTTATCTGGATTATTATTTCGTAAGGTGACCATTATGCATGCCTTGCTGCTGACTGGGGGAACTGGATTTGTAGGAGGGGCTCTGCTCGATAGGTTGCTGAGTGACTGCCGTTATTCCCCTGTTGTCGCTGTTCGTCGCCAGATTTGTAGTTTTCGATCCGGCTTGAAGACTATGGAGGTGGGGGATATTTCGGGAGTTACTAATTGGCAGAATGCCCTTGCTGGTGTAAAGGTCGTTGTGCATGCCGCTGCGCGAGCTCATGTGCTTTCTGAAGAATCCTCTGACCCTCTTTATGAGTTTCGCCGTGTCAACGTTGAGGGAACATTGAGTCTTGCACGACAAGCAGTGGATTCTGGAGTTGAGCGTTTTATATTCTTAAGTTCAATCGGGGTTAATGGTAATATAACGGCTCGACCTTTTACTGAGGATGATATCCCTGATCCCAAGGAGAGCTATGCGATCTCAAAATATGAGGCGGAGTTGGGATTGCGTGAATTATCGAAAGAAACTGGTATGCAGCTCGTAATAATTAGGCCTCCGCTCGTATATGGCCCCAATGCTCCAGGTAATTTCAATCGTCTGATTCGGGCCGTCGACAGTGGGGTCCCGTTGCCGTTGGGGTGTATTAATAACCAGCGCAGTCTGGTTGCCCTGGATAATCTGGTTGATCTGATCGTGACCTGTATCGATCATCCTGCAGCGGCGAACCAGACCTTCCTGGTCAGCGATGGCGAGGATCTTTCGACTACGGAGTTGTTGCGCCGTATGGCCACTGCCTTGGGTAAGCCCGCGCGCTTGTTGCCGGTTCCGAGTTGGTTGCTGGAGGCGGGGGCTTCGATGTTGGGCAAGAAGGCGCTTTCCCAACGACTGTGTGGCTCGTTGCAGGTCGATATCAGCAAGACAAGAGAGTTGTTGGGGTGGACGCCGCCGCTCAGCGTCGATGCAGCTCTTCGTAAAACGGCAGCGCACTTTCTGGAGCATCGCACGCATTGATGTGGTGTCGCGGGACTTGCCTTTCTATCTGCTTCGGGAAGTAGATCTTTGATGACGATTTGGTGGTTGCTGCCGGCTTTGGCCGGCGTTTCTCTGATCTTGACGGGTGCCTTGCGCCGTTATGCCCTGGCGCGCAGCCTGATGGATATTCCCAATGGTCGCAGTTCGCACTCGGTGCCTACGCCGCGCGGCGGTGGTGTGGCTATTGTGATCAGCTTTCTCGTGGCGTTGCCCTTGCTGGCGTCAATCGGTGTGTTGGCCTGGCCGGTGATGTGGGCACTGCTGGGGGCAGGCGGCTGGATCGCCCTGGTGGGATTTCTCGATGACCATGGGCATATCGCGGCGCGCTGGCGGTTGTTGGCGCATTTCATCGGTGCGGGTTGGGCGCTGGGCTGGTTGGGTGGTTTACCGCCGCTGGTGATCTTCGGCTTCGATCTGGAGTTGGGGTGGCTGGGGTATGCGCTGGCGGCGTTTTATCTGGTCTGGCTGCTGAATCTGTACAACTTCATGGATGGCATCGATGGTATCGCCAGCGTCGAGGCGATCTGCGTGTGCCTGGGCGGTTCTTTGCTTTACCTGTTGTTGGGCGAAAGTGCTGCAGCACTGGCACCCTTGTTCCTGGCGGTCGCCGTGGGGGGCTTCCTGTTCTGGAACTTCCCGCCAGCGCGCATTTTCATGGGGGATGCGGGTAGTGGCTTCCTCGGAATTGCATTGGGCGTGCTTTCTCTTCAAGCGGCTTGGGTTGCACCCCAGTTGCTCTGGAGTTGGTTGATCCTGCTGGGGGTGTTCATCGTCGACGCCACCTGGACGCTGTTCCGCAGACTGCTCCGGGGTGACAAGGTGTACGAGGCGCATCGCAGTCATGCTTATCAGTACGCATCGCGCAAGTTTGGCAAGCATTTGCCAGTGACGCTGGCGGTCGCGGCGCTGAACCTTTTCTGGTTGCTGCCCATTGCGCTCTGGGTCGGGTTAGGCGGCGTGGATGGCGCGCTCGGGTTGTTGGTCGCATACCTGCCTCTGGCGTGTCTGGCGGTGAGGTTCAAGGCTGGGAAGCGAGAGTAGAAGCGTGCCTCGTCCGGCGGGCCCGCCAGTCGAGAGAGGGGATCTCGTTGCCGGATGTTGCGAATGCTAACAGTGAGTAGGATGGAGTGCTTTGGGCGAGGCTCCATCTTGCGTCGAGTCCAGTCATGGTTCGCTGGGTGTCTGGTGCTGAAGATTAACTTCGTCGGGGCAGATTCGCTTTTGGGTTTGTTAGAGACTTCGAGGATGTTCTGGTGTTAAGGACCGCTGATAAGTTGCGCGAGGGGTTATTGCGGCTGCCGCGTCGTTACAAGCGTTTGATGCAAGTGATCACCGATGTGGTGTTAGTTTGGACTGCTTTGTGGCTTGCCTTTCTTGTGCGCCTTGGCACCGACAATCTGATTCATCCTTGGGGGGGGCACCTTTGGTTGTTTGTTGCCGCTCCCGTGATTGCTATCCCGCTGTTCGTTAAGTTTGGTATGTATCGGGCAGTAATGCGCTATTTCGGTAACGATGCGCTGCTCGTTATTGCCAAGGCTGTTACCCTGTCTGCCCTTTTACTTTCTCTGGTCGTGTATTGGTACCGTGATGCGCCGCTAACTGTACCGCGCTCACTGGTGTTCATCTATTGGTGGCTGAGTTTGATCCTGCTCGGCGGGTTACGTCTGGTAATGCGTCAGTATTTTATGGGCGATTGGTTCTCAGCCAGCCAGACCATGCCGTTTATGAACCGTGATGACGGTTTGCCTAAGGTGGCGATCTACGGTGCCGGTGCCGCCGGTAACCAGTTGGTGGGGGCCCTGCGTATGGGGCGCGCAATGCGTCCGGTGGCATTCATTGATGACGATAGCGGTATTGCCGGTCGTGTAATTGCCGGTCTGCGAGTGTTCAAACCCAAGCATATTCAGCAGTTGATCGATGAAACTGGGGCGCAAGAGATATTGCTGGCGATCCCCTCCGCCTCCCGCGGGCGACGGCGCGAGGTGTTGGAGTTTCTTGAACAGTTTCCACTGCACGTGCGCAGCATACCGGGCTTCATGGATCTGGCCAGCGGGAGGGTGCAGGTCGATGACATCCAGGAAGTGGATATCACCGACTTGCTCGGTCGAGATGCAGTTCCGCCGCGACAGGAGTTATTCGAGCGGTGTATTCGTGGTCAGACCGTCATGGTGACCGGCGCGGGAGGTTCGATTGGCTCCGAGTTGTGCCGCCAGATCATGGCGAGTGCGCCCACAACGCTGCTGCTGCTCGAGCACAGTGAGTTCAACCTGTACAGCATTCATGCCGAGCTTGAGCAACGGATCGAGCGTGAGTCCTTGCCGCTAAGGTTGGTGCCGATTCTGGGCTCCATCCGCAATCCGGATCGGCTGCTGGACATTATGCGGACTTGGCAGGTGAACACTGTCTACCATGCTGCGGCATACAAGCATGTGCCAATGGTGGAGCACAACATCGCCGAGGGAGTTCTGAATAATGTCATGGGCACTTTGTACACCGCACAAGCGGCAGTGAGGGCCGGCGTCGAGCACTTCGTGCTGATTTCCACCGACAAGGCGGTGCGACCCACCAATGTGATGGGCAGCACCAAGCGCCTGGCTGAAATGGTTCTGCAGGCACTAAGCCGGGAATCGGGTCCGGTACTGTTTGCAGACAAGGACGCTGTCCATCACGTCAACAAGACACGTTTCACTATGGTGCGTTTCGGCAATGTGCTGGGCTCCTCGGGGTCCGTGATTCCGCGTTTCTATGCGCAAATTCGTCGTGGTGGGCCAGTGACAGTCACGCATCCAAATATCACCCGTTACTTCATGACCATTCCAGAGGCCGCTCAGCTGGTGATTCAAGCCGGCTCAATGGGGCAGGGCGGGGATGTGTTCGTGTTGGATATGGCTGAGCCCGTGAAGATCCTCGATTTGGCGGAAAAGATGATTCATCTTTCTGGTCTCAGTGTGCGTTCGGAGAAGAATCCTCATGGGGATATCGCTATCGAGTTCAGCGGCTTGCGTCCTGGCGAGAAGCTGTACGAGGAACTGCTGATTGGCGATAACGTCAGTCCGACCGATCACCCGATGATCATGCGGGCCAACGAGGAACACCTGTCTTGGGATTCTCTCAAGACAACGCTGGCAGCCTTGCTCGAGGCCGTAGAGCAGGACGATTACACCAGAGTGCGCCAGTTGCTGCGGGAGACGGTCAGCGGTTATGCCCCAGAAGGGGAAATCGTCGACTGGATATATCAGCAGCGTCGGATCGAGACCTGATTGTTGGCAAGTTTGGATAGGGGGAGACTCGATTGGATTCTGCACCCCTCGGAAACGAGGGGCCGAAGCATAAGCGGCATCAGATTCAACGGTGTGAGCGCAATTCCCCCTTCCGCTTGCTCCTTCCAGTCCTGATCAAGAGTTGAACGAACCTCTCGTTTTCAAGTGGGCTGTCTGGCTGCTTGATATTCCGCACAACTTGTGCGCATTTTCATACATGCCGCCATCCCGTGCGGCTGTAGTGCACAAGGACAATGAACATGGTGACGAACGTCCACAGCCCGCTCGCGGAGCGTCTGGCTGGCGTTGAGGAAGTCGAGTGCGTGACCCCGGACCTGAACGGGGTGATGCGGGGCAAGGTGATGACGGGGGAGGGGTTCCTTTCCGGGGGCCGGTTGCAACTGGCGCGGGGTGTGCTCCTGCAATGCATCATGGGCGGCTATCCACCGGCTCGCTTTTATGGTGCCGATGATGGTGACCTGGTCCTGGTGGCCGAACCGGGGCAGGTCTATCGCCTGCCCTGGAGCGAGCGCCCCCGGGCCCTTGCCATCTGCGATGCTCAAGAACTGGACGGCCGGCCCTCAGGCCTGTCGACGCGGGGACTGCTGCGCCACGTGCTGGAGCGGTATGCCGAGCATGGTTGGAAACCCGTGGTGGCCACCGAGCTGGAGTTCTTCGTCCTTGCCCACAACGGGGATCCGCACCGTCCCTTCGAGCCGCCACCTGGGCTCGATGGTCGTCGCGAGGTCGGCTTCTCCGCCTTCAGCGTGTCGTCCAACAATGGCTTGCGCCCCTTCTTCGAGGAGGTCTATCGCGTCATGGCGGCGTTCGGCATGCCGCGGGACACCTTCATGCATGAGATGGGCGTCAGCCAGTTCGAAATCAATTTCCTCCACGGCGATCCGTTGCTGCTGGCGGACCAGACCTTCCTGTTCAAGCATCTGTTGAAGGAAGTTGCGCTGAAGCATGGCGTCCAGGTCGTCTGTATGGCCAAGCCCCTGGCGCATACGCCGGGCAGTTCCATGCATATCCACCAGAGCGTGGTGACGGTGGAGGGCGGCGAGAACATCTTCAGCGATGCGAATGGTGAACCTGCCGCTGCGTTCCGACACTTCATCGGTGGCCAGCAGGCGGCCATGGCGGACTTCACTGCCTTGTTCGCCCCCAACGTGAATTCCTACCAGCGGCTCTGCCATCCTTACGCGTCTCCCAACAATGCCTGCTGGTCCCATGACAACCGGGCAGCGGGGCTGCGTATTCCGGCCAGTTCGCCGGTGGCGCGGCGGGTCGAGAATCGACTCCCCGGCGCCGACGCCAATCCCTATCTGGCCATCGCTGCCAGCCTGGCGGCCGGGCTCCATGGGCTGGAGCGGAGGCTGGAGCCGAGCGAGCCGATCCAGGGCGAATTCGAGGCGCCGGATGAATTGCTCCTGCCCTGTACCTTGCATGCCGCACTCGAGCGTCTGAAACGCAGTGATCTGGCCCGTGAGCTATTCGGCAAGGAGTTCATCGACGGCTACATTGCTACAAAGACGATGGAGCTCAGCAGCTTCTTCGATGAGATCACGCCCTGGGAAAGGCGTATCCTCGCATCCCAGGTCTGATCGATCCGGGGCTGCCATGCCAGGCGGCCCCTTTGCACAAGGAGCCGCCTGGAGCGCGTCGATGCATCGAATCTGGAAGTCCTTTCGCGCACTGTATTTCGCCACCCTGCTCATGCTGATCGGCTCCGGCCTGCTCAGTACCTACCTGGGCCTGCGCCTGGCCGCCGACAATGTCGACGGGCTCTGGGTCGGTGCCCTGATGGCGGCCAACTATTTCGGCCTGATCCTGGGGGGCAAGCTGGGGCACCGGCTGATCGCCCGGGTTGGGCATATCCGCGCCTACGTGGCCTGCGCCGGCGCGGTCACGGCAGCGGTGCTGGGCCATGGACTGACGGACTTCCTGCCCGCCTGGTTGTTCATGCGGATGCTGGTGGGCCTGGGCATGATGTGCCAGTACATGGTGATCGAGAGCTGGCTCACCGAGCAGGCCGACGCCAGCCAGCGGGGGCAGGTTTTCGCCGGTTACATGGTGGCGTCCTACCTCGGCCTGGTGCTGGGCCAGTTGGTGCTGGTGCTGCACCCGGGCCTCGGGCCGGAGCTGCTGATGCTGGTGGCCATGTGCTTCGCCCTGTGCCTGGTTCCTGTCGCCCTGACCCGCAAGCTGCACCCCGCACCCTTGCATCCCGCGCCGTTGGAGCCTCGCTTCTTCATGAAGCGCGTACCCCAGTCCATGACCACGGTGCTGGTGTCGGGGCTGGTGATCGGCTCGTTCTACGGCCTGGCGCCGCTCTATGCGTCCGCCCAGGGCCTGCCCACCGAGAAGGTGGGTCTGTTCATGGGGAGCTGCATCTTCGCCGGCCTCCTGGTGCAGTGGCCGCTGGGCTGGTTGTCGGACCGCCATGACCGCGCCGTGCTGATTCGCACGACCGCCGCCTTGTTGGCATTGTGCGCGCTGCCCCTGGCGGTGCTTCCCGAGGCGCCGCTGGAGGTTCTGTTCCCGGTCGGTTTCCTGGTGTGTCTGCTGCAGTTCAGCCTCTACCCGCTGGCGGTGGCGTTTTCCAACGACCATATCGAACCCGATCGGCGGGTGTCCCTCACGGCGATGCTGCTCATCACCTTCGGGGTTGGCGCGAGCCTGGGGCCGTTGCTCACCGGTGCGCTGATGAAGCAGTTGGGGCCGAACATGCTCTACGCTTTCGTCAGTTTCTGCGCGGCCGTATTGGTGTTGCGCGTGCGTCCGGACAAGGTCACCGGGCTGCACCGCGTGGAGGAGGCGCCCCTGCATCACATCCCGACGCCGGACAACATGACCAGTTCGCCGCTGGTGGCGGCGCTGGACCCTCGTGTGGATGAGAAGGATGTGCATGATCAGATGCAGAACGGCGACGTTCCGCCGCCCGTGGACGAGCCTGCCAGGGACGGGGGCGAACAGCCGCAGCCTGAAAAATAGTGGCCCAATGCCAGAGGCTTTTTGCCCAATGATCGGGCGGAGCGGCTAACCGAGCTCCACGCCCAGGGATCACCCTGGTGCCTCAAGGAGGATCAGGTCATGACGTTGAGCATCACCCTGCATCTGCTGGCCAGCCACCCGCGGGCCAGCACCTTTCATCCCCGGTTGCTGCCGGTGCTGGGGGAGGAGGGGGTGAGCCGGCTGCACCGACAGCTGGTGGCGCGTCTCCTCAATCTCCCGCCCCTGGGCTTCAGCGAGCGGATCGTCTGGGTCGATGACGAGCTGGACGAGGTCCTGACCGCATTAGCCGAAGACAATGACTGGATGGTGGTGGGGCAGCCCGTGGGCGACCTGGGGGAGAGGATGCGGCGCATCGCCGCTCTCGGCCTCTCGGAGAGCGATGCCGTGGTGCTGATCGGCCAGCATTGCCCGATGCTGGATGCCGACTACCTGACGGCCGCCTGCGAAGCCCTGGATCACCATCATGCGGTGCTGGGACCGACCGAGGATGGCCGGTACGTGCTGCTGGGGTTGCGCCAGCTCGATCCGCGCCTGTTCGAGTCCATGCCCTGGGACAGCGGGCATCTGCTGGAGCTTACCTGCGAGCGACTGCAGGAGCTGGACTGGCAGCATGGCCTGCTGCCTGCGCTGTGGGTGCTGGACGACCCCGGGCACCTGCCGCGCCTGGGGCGACTGGGCATCAAGCTCGGGATCGCCTGAGCTAGAACAGGTCGTCCTTCTCGAAGCGCCTTGCCTCGCGCTGCAACTGGTAGACGAACCGCTCCACGTTGCGCTGGACCAGGCCGCTCATCTTGTGGAAGCGAACGCCGACGAAGCTGAGGCCGAGTTTCTCGTCGAAGTTGAAGTGGCGCAGTTCGACTGGCGTGACGATCGGACCTATGGGCATGCGTGCAGAAAATCGCTCATAGACCTGGCCCGCCTGCAGCCGGCCCGACAGGTCGCCCTCGAAGCGCAACTTGCAGCCGGTGGCGGAGATATCCAGCATCACGCCCTTGATGGGCGCCTTGAGCTTGTCGCCATCCAGTTCGACGGGGACCAGTTGGGTTTGCTTCAGCGGAGCCCGGAAGGCGTTGCGGCGCTGGTGGTAGGTGACCTCTTCCGGCAGGTAGCACCAGTAACAGCGGTTGCCGCCGTGTTCACCGATGGTGGTGGGTTGCAGGCATTCCCAGGCGATCCGCACACCGTCGCGGAAACCCTCGACCCTGAAGGGTTCGTTGTTCCTCAGGAAGCGTTCCCCGTCATTGGGGATCATTTCGTCCAGGGCGATCAGTCCGCGCTCGCCGTTCACATCCACCAGGTAGCTCTGGAAGCGTTGGTTGCGCTCGTAAAAGGTGATGATCAGCGGGTCGTGGTTCTGTTGAAGCAGACGAAGGTTGGCCAGGATCTCCACCGGTGCCCTGAGCACCTGGGGAGGCTGGGGGCCGTTCTCTTCGTGAAATGCGTTGGACACGGTCCAGGGCTCTCCGAACACAAAGCGGATGTCGCGAGGCATCGTCGTCCCCGCGCATTTTTGTAATTGAGGTGTCAGGCCTGGCTGAGCGGGCGCTGCTGGCCGATTCTAGCCGTAGCCCCACGGCTGTCATAGAGGCCGGGTGTGTCGCCGCCGCGAAGAATACCGAGCATGCCCCCCACCGAGGCGCGGTTGGCGCGGATCAGTCGACCATTGCGCTCGTTGGCGGTCTGGCAGCGCTCCAGGAGTTCCGACAGCGCATCGCTGCTTTCCAGCAGTTCCGGGCCATCCTGTGGCAGTCGTGCGGCAAGTTGTTCGAGGCCGGCCCGGTCGGCACTCAGCTCGAGGCTGGCCATGAGCTGGCCGCGCTGGCGACCGTGCTGTTCGAGTTGGGCGAGGAGGGGCTGTTTCTCGGCGAGGAGGCTTTCGAGCCGCGCGAGGTCGCGCTCTCCGAGGGCCTCGAATTCTTCGTCCATCAGCTCAAGCAAACGCTGGGCGTGGCCGATATCGTCGTTGAAGAGTTGGAGCAGGTTGATGTCTTGCATACGTGCTCTGGGGATGGGCGTCCAAGTTCCCCAGCGCCGCCCGTGGACTAGCGCTGGGATTCGAAGTTCAGCAGCTTGCTGGCCACGCGCTTGGCGTCGACCTGGTAGGAACCGTCGGCGATGGCCTGCTTGAGCTTTTCAACGCGCTCCTTGTCCACCACGGGCACATCGCGCAGTTTTTCTCCGGCCTTCTGCAGCACCTGAGCTTCGCTGCTCAGCTGCACGGATTCTCCGCTCTTGGCAGCCGGAGCCTGCTCGCCGGTGCTCTGGGTGGCAGGTGCCTGGCCGCTGGTGACGGTTTCGCTCTTGCCGGCCTGGGTGCTGCCGGTACGCCCTGTACTGGTGGGCGTGGGGCCGTTATTGAGCCGGTTGAAGTCGATAACCATGATGCTGAACCTCGGACGCTAGTTGGACGCTTACCGTTCTATCGGCCCTGTCCGGGATAACTTTAGAAAATTCTTTGGCACGGGCTGAGTGTAGAAAATCAGGCCCGCCGGGCGCCAGCGGAATCATGCCTACATCTCCACCTGAACCTGTCCGGGCGCCGTTACCCGGGCGCGGATCACCCGTCCCGAGCTGAGGTTTCGAACCCGGATCTGCTCGCCCGGTGCGCCGTTGGCCAGGGCCTCGCCCGGCATCCGGACATTGATGGAAGTGCTGGCGGCACTGATCACCACATGATCCCCCTTGCTCACCACCTCCGCCTGCTGCAGGTGAAGCGGGGCCAGCACCTGGTCGGCCACCAGGGCCCGGGTGGTCTTCTGGCCCAGCACCTGCTCAGTGGCGGTGAGGAAACCCTGGTTGAGGGTGCCCACGTCGCGCTCCGCCACGGTGACGTCCGCAGGCTGCACAGGCACCCCGCGACGCAGCGGGCGAGTCACCACCACCACGTCCCGGTACAGCCTCACGTGCGCCGGCACGTACACCGTCCAGGGGGCGCTGCCGTCGCAACGAATGCGCACCGTCACTCGTCCCAGCGGCTGGGCGGGGCTTTCCAGGTTCGCCGTCAATTCCTTGTCGCATTGTGCGAGGCGCAGCCGTGGATCCAGGCGGCTGACCTGGATTTCGCTGCGTCCCTGGATGTTGCTCCGTTGCAGATATTCTTCCACCGTGTATTCAAGAAAGCCCTCGGTTGTGCCGATAAGGATCTCAGGCGACGTCACAGAGGCGGTTGACGCAGGGCTGTAGCCTAGACAGCACAAAGCGGGTAAAACAGCCGCAAGCAAATTGCGGCGTTTTGCCATCAAGTGTCGGAAAAGCGTCGTCAGGGTGTTCATGCAATTTTCAGAAGCAAGGCTCGTGCCGCCTGCTAGTCTCCTCGGGAATTCCTTGCCCAACGGCGATGGACTTCACCTGGGGCCTGAGCTGGACCGGGCGTTCAATGGCTTACAGGAGTCTGGTCATGGCCGGTGTTTTGGATTCGGTTAACCAGCGTACCCAATTGGTCGGGCAGAACCGCCTCGAGCTGCTGCTGTTCCGCCTCGACGGAACCCAGCTCTACGGGATCAACGTCTTCAAGGTGAAGGAGGTGCTGCAATGTCCCCGCCTCACCCTGATGCCCAAGTCCAGCCCGGTGGTGCGTGGGGTCGCGAATATCCGTGGGGGGACCATTCCTATCCTCGACCTGTCCATGGCGACCGGTCGCAGGGGCCTCGATGACCTGAAGAACAGCTTCGTCATCATCACGGAATACAACACCAAGGTTCAGGGTTTCCTGGTGCGTTCGGTGGAGCGCATCGTCAACATGAACTGGGAAGAGATCCATCCGCCACCCAAGGGCACCGGTCGCGACCACTATCTGACGGCGGTGACCCGGGTCGACAAGCAACTGGTGGAGATCATCGACGTCGAGAAGATCCTTGCCGAGGTGGCTCCCACGTCCGAAGTGGTGTCCGAAGGCGTGGTGGATATCGAGACCCAGAGCAAGGCCGTCAGCAAGCGTGTACTGATCGTCGACGACTCGTCGGTGGCCCGCAAGCAGGTGATGCGGTGCCTGGAAACCGTCGGTGTCGAGGTCGTGGCCCTGAACGACGGGCGCCAGGCCTACAACTACCTGCGTCAGATGGCGGAGGACGGCAAGGCGCCGGAGCAGGAGTTGCTGATGATCGTCTCCGACATCGAGATGCCGGAAATGGATGGCTACACGCTGACAGCGGAGATCCGCAACGATCCTCGCATGCAGAAGGTGCACATCCTCCTGCATACTTCGCTATCGGGCGTGTTCAACCAGGCGATGGTGAAGAAAGTGGGCGCGGATGATTTCCTCGCCAAGTTCAAGCCGGACGACCTGGCCGCCCGAGTGGTGGAGCGTATCCGGGCAACGGACGGGGGCTGAGTTCAGCCCCCTGACATGGAAATTGATTGGCGAGGCGCCCCTAGTGTCTTCAGGCAATGTGGATTTCGAGCAGTTCCGGGTTTTCCTGGAAAAGTCCTGCGGCATCCTGCTGGGTAGCAACAAGCAGTACCTGGTCTCCAGCCGGCTCAACAAGCTGATGGAGCAGAACGGCATCAAGACCCTGGGGGAGCTGACCCAGCGAATCCAGGGTCTTTCCCGTGGCGGCCTGCGCGAGCAGGTGATCGACGCCATGACCACCAACGAAACCCTCTGGTTTCGCGATACCTACCCCTTCGAGGTGCTGAAGGGGCGCGTGCTGCCCGAGCTGATCAAGGCCTACCCGAACCAGCGCCTGCGCATCTGGTCGGCGGCGAGTTCGTCGGGGCAGGAGCCCTTCTCCATTTCCATGGCGATCGACGAGTTCGAGCGGACCAACCTGGGCCAGCTCAAGGCCGGCGTACAGATCGTCGCCACCGACCTTTCCTCCTCCATGCTGGCCGCCTGCCGTTCCGGGGAGTACGACAGCCTGGCCATGGGTCGGGGCCTGTCCCAGGAGCGCCTGACCCGTTACTTCGACCCGAAGGGGCCAGGCCGCTGGGCGGTGAAGCCGGCGATCCGCAGCCGCGTGGAGTTCCGTCCGCTCAACCTGCTGGACAGCTATGCGGCGCTCGGCAAGTTCGACATCGTCTTCTGCCGCAACGTGCTGATCTACTTCTCCGCCGAAGTGAAGAAGGACATCCTCACCCGCATCCACGCCACCCTGAAACCCGGTGGATACCTGATTCTCGGTGCGTCGGAAGCGCTCAATGGCCTGCCGGATCTGTACCAGATGGTCCAGTGCAGTCCGGGGATCATCTACAAGGTGAAATGAAAGAGGGAGGCCTGGCGCCTCCCTTCGTTCGTGAGCCGTTCCCTTCGCGAGCAAGCTCGCTTGTATGTCGTAAGGTGGGTCTGTCGGGGGTGGAGGGACTGAGCTCGCTTCTGCAAGACAGACGGTAGGAGAACTCCCCCACTCCTGGCTCACGACAAGCGCCGATAAGGAATCCATCGACTCGAGTAGCCGCTCGAGATCGACCATATCTGCAAGCCTGCGCACAGGTGAGCCCCCCGACAGACTCATTCATCTTGTCGGCCGGAATCGCACATGACAACCCAATCCCCCATCATCGGCATCGACGTGGCCAAGGACAGCCTGAGCCTGTATCGCGCCGACCTGGACCAGTACTGCACCCTGGACAATGACGCCCGCAGCATCCGCGCCTGGCTGAAGACGCTCCCCGGCGACTGTGCCTTGGCAGTGGAAGCCACCAGCACCTATCACGTGCAGCTCGTCGACCTGGCCCATGCGCGTGGTCATCGCCTCTATGTCATTGATGGCTATCGCCTGAGCAATTACCGCAAGGGCATCGGCGGCCGCATCAAGACCGACGCCAGCGATGCCCGTCTACTGGCCCGTTATCTGGCCCACGAACAGGCCCAACTGCGGGTCTGGCAACCCGCCGGCAAGGCTTACCGGCTGCTGCAAAGCCTGCTGCGACGCCGGGCGACGCTGATCCGCAGTGCCACGGCGCTGCGCCAGAGCTTTGGCCATGACACCCAGTTCAAGGTGTCGATGAAAGCGGCGCTCAGCTCCCTCAAGCGCCTGGAGCAGCGCCTCGATCAGGACATTGCCCAGGCCTTGAAGGACGCTGGCCTAGCCGAGCAGGCCAAGCGTTGCCGGGCCATTGAAGGCATCGGCCCGCTAACCGCAGCAGCCCTGAACATGGCCTTTCAGCGTGGCCCCTTCCGCAACAGCGACGCCTTCATCGCCTTCCTGGGCCTGGATGTGCGCGCGAAGGAATCGGGGCGCTACAGCGGACGCCGCAAGTTGAGCAAACAGGGCGATCCGGAGGTCCGGCGGCTGCTACACAATGCCGCCATGGCCGCCAGTCGCACCAAAGCTTGGCAGAAGCTCTATCTGGGCTACCTGGAGCGTGGTCTGAAAAAGACCGAAGCCCTGACCATCCTGGCACGGAAACTGGCTCGAATTGCCTTCGCCCTCATGAAGACCCAGCAGCCATATCGGTCACCAACCTGTACGGCGGGGTAGACATAGAATCTCCTACAGGCTGGCTCGCACGATGGCGTAGAGCGAAGCGAAACCCATCGAGACTGCGGATTCGTAGGAGCCGGCTTGCCGGCGAATGACAGGGGCCAGTTCGCGAGCAAGCTCACTCCTGATATGGATTGACCTGTCAACTCTGGGTCTATTCTTTCGTTTTGTTCTTCTCCGCCAGTGGCTTCGGTTCAGGGGGTGGAGGGCGATTAGGCGACGGTGGATCACTCTGATATACGTGGGTTGGTTACCGACCTGACTTCACTTCGTCGCGGAGCTGCCCTTCTCTACGGTCGTGGGTCTGTCCTCCTCGCAGAGGACGCCACATAGGAGCGCCAGGGGTTCTCCTCACCGGCCCTCCACCCCCTGAACCGAAGCCACTGCTGCGGGTTCATGCCACGGCCTTACTACCGTGTGCCTTGCCCGCCACCGCGCAGGCGATGGCCCAGATGAATCCCGCCAGCTCCCGGGCGATGGCGGTGGTGACCTGCTGCTTGAGCTTGCCCGCCGCCAGCAGCGCTCGATAACGACCGCACAAGCGCATCTGCGCGTGCCAGGCGATGGCCTGAACCACCGCCGAGGTTTTCGCCGCGCGCGCCTCGATGACGCGTGTCTTGCGTGCCGGGAAACGGTAGTTCCACCCCGCTTCCACCAGCACCCGCCGGACATGGCCATTGCCCGTGCGGGTAATGCGGCCCTGGCGGCGTGAGCCACCGCTGGAGTGCTCGCTGGGAACCAGTCCCAGGTAGGCCATCAGCTCGCGCGGCGAGTCGAAGCGACTGAGGTCGCCCAACTCCGCCAACACCGTCATCGCCGTGATCAGGCTCACCCCGCGCAACGCCATCAGGGCTTGCGCCACCGTACCCAGCGACCAGCCGGCCAGCGCTTCGTGCATTTGCGCTTCCAGATCGGCCACCCGCCGTTGCATCGATTTAACGGTGTCGAGGTACTCCTGCAGGACGATCTGCTGCACCGGCGAGTCAAGTTTCACGCTCGCCAACCAGTGGAAATGGGCCTGGGTCCAGCGACTTTTACCGGCATAGACGTGCCCATGACGCAGCAAGAACGCGCCCAGGCGTTGCCGGCACTTCAGTTCCAGGGACTTCATGTCCTCCCGGGCGCGCGTCAAGTCGCGGATCGCTTCCTGCTCCTGATCCGGCACCCACACCGCCGTCAGCTCGCCCGCCCGATGCAGGCGCGCCAACATCAGGGCGTCCCGACGGTCGGTTTTCAACCGCTCGCCCGCCTTGCGCGGAATCAGCGAGGGCGCCACCACCACGCAACCATGGCCCAGCGCTGTCAGCTCACGGTAAAGGCCGTAGCCGCAGGGGCCGGCCTCGTAGCAGAAGCTCAACGCCTCGCCCTGCCGGCTCAGCTGCTTGAGCAGTTTGCGCAGCGCGCTGTCGCGGTTCTCGATGGTGCCGTGATAGTCCGGCTCACCGCGCCCCGGCCGTGCCACCGCGACAGCAATCGTCGCCTGGTGAACGTCCAAACCTACATAGACCTGGTTAAACTCGTTCATGACCTGTCCCCCTCGATGCGGCTCTGTGTTGGAGGTGTTTCCACCCCGAAAACATAACCCGCGCTTTCGAGGTGGGGCAGGTCAATCCATGATGTCTACGGTGTCACACCAGTGTCAGGGTCACGTTGATATTGCCCCGGGTGGCGTTGGAGTAGGGGCAGACGATATGCGCCTTGTCCACCAGGTCCTTCGCCACCTGCCGGTCCAGGCCCGGCAATGAAATCTTCAACTCGACTTCGATGCCGAACCCCGTGGGCAGCGTGCCGATGCCCACGGCGCCCTCTATGTAGGTGTCCTCGCTGAGGGCGATCTTCTCCTTCCCGGCGACGAATTTGATGGCGCCGAGGAAGCAGGCCGAGTAACCGGCGGCGAACAGCTGTTCCGGGTTGGTGCCGTCACCGCCGGGGCCGCCCAGTTCCTTGGGCGTGGTCAGTTTCACGTCGAGCACGCCATCGGACGACACGGCGCGGCCTTCGCGGCCGCCGTAGGCTTCGGCATGGGCGGTGTACAGGGCTTTTTCGATGGGCATGGCCGGTCTCCGGTTGGGGGAAGAGACAGGAAAGCCTAGCCAATGGACAGATAACCGTCGGAATGCCCTGACTGAAGGTATCGCTAGGCCGTCAGCCAATCGATGAACAGCGCGAAGAGCTCCGCCTGGGAGCCGATCTCCAGCTTGGTGTAGAGGTTCTTGCGGTGCATTCGCACGGTCTCCGGGGAGATGTCCAGCACCCGGGCGCTGGACTTGGCCGAGTGGCCGCGCAGCAGCAGGTGGGCGATCTCCCGTTCGCGCTCGGTGAGCCGGTCGCTGCCGAAGTTCATGAAGGCGTCGCGGATCTGCTGGTTCAGGCCCGGAGGGGCTGCGCTGCGCGAGGCAGCCGCACGATGCCCATCCAGGCTGCGTACCAGGCCGCCTCGTTCGTCGAACTGGCGCATCAGCTCCCGCACCAGCGGAAAGGCCGTGCGCAGCAGGGACAGGTCGGCCTCGCTGAAGCGTGCGCCGCTGCTCCCCTGGTACACGCAAAGGGACACCTTGCGTTGTCCGCCCAGGTCGACGATGAAGTGGGCGTCCTCCACCGAGCCGCAGCGCAGGTAGTTGGTGCGGTAGTACTCGCTGTTGAAGAAGTCGTCCGGGGCGATTTCCGAGAGGTGGTAGAAGCCTTCGGCAAGGCCGTTGTCCATCGCCAGGCAGAAGGGGTCCAGCAGGTAGCCACGGGCGTAGTAGCGCTCGATCAGGGCTTCCCGGTATTCGGTGGGGATGCCGCACTGATAGAGGGGGCGGGGGGCCAGGCCCTTGCACTCCAGCCCCAGCAATACCGACTCGATGGGCACCAGGCTGCGCAGCGCCGCCACCAATGCGCTGCAGAAGGTCGGCTCCGCAACGCTGGCCATGGCCTGAGCCAACCCAGCATGCCAGGCGTGCAGGGTGGTGGTGGTCGAGGTGGCGGGGGACGGGGTCATGGCCGGCAGTCTAGTGCCGCCGGCCGACCGCTGCCAGGGGCGGTCACCGACCCGCATAGTCACCGCTTCCGCGCAGATCGGCGGCGGTTTCCAGGATGGCGTCCCGAAGGGTTTCGACGATCTCATCCACCTGGGCGTGGGTGATGGTCAGCGGCGGCGACATCACGTTGAGGTGGACGATGGGGCGAACCAGCAGCCCGCGCTTCTGGGCCCGCAGGTGGATCTGCTCGCCGATGTTCAGCTCATCCGGGAACAGCGTCTTGCTGGCCTTGTCGGCGACGAACTCCACGCAGGCCATCAGCTTCTTGCAGCGCACGCTGCCCACCAGCGGCAGCTCGGCGAGCGTCGCCAGGCGCTCCTCCAGGTAGGCGCCCACCTCATTGACATGGGCCAGCAGGTTCTCCCGCCGGATGATCTCGATGTTCTTCAGTGCGCTGACGCAGCTCACCGGATGCCCGCTGTAGGTGAAACCGTGGCTGAAGCAGCGGCCCTTGCCCGCTTCGCCGATCACCCGCCAGATGCGGTCGGAGAAGATGCAGGCGCCCAGCGGCAGGTAGCCGGACGTCAGTCCCTTGGCGGTGGTGATGATGTCCGGCACCACGCCGAACACCTCTTTCGAGGCGAAGAAAGCCCCGAGGCGACCGAAGGAGGTCACCACCTCGTCCGATACGTAGAGCACGTCATGACGCTGGCAGATTTCCCACATGCGCTTGTGGTAGCCCGCTGGTGGGATGATGACGCCGCCGGAGCCCATGATCGGCTCGGCGAAGAAGGCCGCCACTCGGTCCGCGCCCAGGGTGAGGATCTTGTCCTCGAACTCGTTCACCAGGAAATCCAGGAACGCCGCCTCGTCCATGCCCTCAGGCGCCCGGTAGGGGTTGGGGCAGGAAATGTGGTGGATGCGGTCCTTGAGGAAGTCGAACTCCGCCGGGCGATCCGCCGCCTTGCCGCCCAGGGACATGGTGAGGAAGGTGGAGCCGTGGTAGGCGTTGATGCGGGTGATGACGTGCTTCTTTTCCGGCTTGCCGCGGCAGTTCTGGTAGTACTGCACCAGGCGGAAGGCGGTGTCCACGGCGGTGGAGCCGCCGGTGGTGAGGAACACATGGTCCAGGTCCCCCGGCGCCAGTTCCGCGAGCGCCTCGCAGAGTTCGATGGCCTTGACGTTGGCCATGTCGCAGAAGGGGTTGGAATAGGCCAGCTGGCGCACCTGGTTGGCGATGGCCTCGGCCATTTCCTCGCGGCCCAGGCCGATGTTGGTGCACCACATGCCGCCCACGGCATCCAGGTAGCGGTTGCCGGCGGTGTCGTAGATGTAGGCGCCTTCGCCAGCGGCGATGTTCAGGGCGCCGTTCTCCCGGTGATCGTCGAAGACGTGATAGCCGTGCATGTAGTGGGCCTTGTCGGCGGCCACTAGGCGCTCATTGTCGAACTGGGCGAAGAAGTCGGCGTTTGGCGTGTTCATTGTCGTGCTCTCGGGTACTGGGCGGTTCAGGTCATTTGCCGGTCTTGACCGCATTCCAGGTGCGGGTGATCAGGCGCATGTCCTTGGGAGAATGGGTCTTCTGGGTGAACAGGCGCGCGCGGATGGCCGCGTCCGGATAGATCGCCGGGTCGTCGCGCACCTGCGCGTCCACCAGCGGGGTGGCGGCCTGGTTGCTGTTGGGGTAGCGGATGTAGTTGGTCACCGCTGCGATCACTTCGGGTTGCAGCAGGTACTCGATGAAGCGGTGGGCGTTCTCCGGGTTCGGTGCGTCCTTGGGGATGTAGAAGTCATCGAACCAGATGAGCGAGCCTTCCTTCGGCACGAAATAGTCCAGCTTCACCTTGGCGCCGGCTTCGTCGGCCCGGGCCTGGGCGGTGGCGTAGTCGCCGGACCAGGTCATGGCGATGCACTGGTCGCCGTTGGCCAGGCCGTTGAGGTAGCTCATGGAGTCGAACTTGCGGATATGCGGGCGCACCTTCAGCAGCAGGTCCTGTGCGGCCTTGAGATCCTCGGGCGCCACGCTGTTGGGGTCGCGGCCCAGGTAGGCCAGCGCCAGGGGCAGCACGTCGGTGGGCGAGTCGATCAGGGTCACGCCGCAGTCGGCGAAGCGCGACACCACCTCGGGGTCGAACACCATCGCCAGGGAGCCGATGGGCGCGTCGGGCATGCGCGCGCGGATCATCTCCACGTTGTAGGTGATGCCGTTGCTGCCCCAGGTATAGGGCGCCGAATAGTTCACCCCCGGGTCGTAGTGCTCCAGCGCGGCGAGGATCTGCGGGTCGAGGTTGCCCCAGCTCGGCAGGCGTCGCTTGTCCAGGGGCTGGAACACCCCCGCCTTGAGCAGGGGAGGCACCAGGGCGGCGTTGAGCACCACCAGGTCATAGCCGGAGCGTCCCGGCAGCAGCTTGCCCTGAACCGTCTCGTAGGAGTCGAAGGTGTCGTAGATCACCCTGATCCCGGTGGCCTTCTGGAACTCGGCCAGGGTGTGCTCGCCGATGTAGTCCGACCAGTTGTAAAGGCGCAGGGTCCCGCCTTCGTCCGCCGGGCTCAGGGCCGGCAACAGGGCCAATGTCGCGCCGAGTGCTGCAACCAGGGTCTTGTGCATGTCGGTTCCACCTGTGTCGTTGTTATCGGGTCACCTGGGGCCACTTTGAGCGCGCTGGATCGTCGCGGCCATAACCCGAACGGGTGGGTACCCCTGGCACTCCTCCTGTACAGTCGTTCAGAATCGCCCCGGCCCGGCCGCCCGGGCCCAAGGACCCGTCGCACACCACAGGAGCTTCCGGCATGACCACCCAGGACGTGCGCTACTCCCGGCTCGACCCTGAACTGCGCAAGGCGCGCCTGATCGACGCCACCCTGGCCTGCCTCAAGCGGTACGGCTTCCAGGGGGCCTCGATCCGCAAGATCTGCGCCGAAGCCGGGGTCTCGGTCGGCCTGATCAACCATCACTACGCGAGCAAGGACGAACTGGTGGCCGAGGCCTACCTGGCCATCACCGGGCGGGTGATGAGCCTGCTGCGCGCCGCGATCGACGCCGCCTCCCCGAGCCCGAGGGCGAGGTTATCGGCCTTCTTCCAGGCGTCCTTCTCCGCCGAGTTGCTGGAACCGCACCTGCTGGATGCCTGGCTCGCCTTCTGGGGGGCGGTGAAGACCGCCCAGGCCATCAATGCCGCCCACGAACAGTCCTACGCTGAATACCGCCGGATCCTCGCCGGCGTCCTCGGCGACCTGGCCCGGGACGAGGGATGGCGGGACTTCGACGCCGGGCTGGCGGCCATCAGCCTCAGTGCGTTGCTCGATGGCCTCTGGCTGGAGTCCGGGCTCAACCCCGGGACCTTCTCGCCGGAGCAGGGCATCCGGATCTGCGAAGCCTGGGTCGACGGACTGCTGGCGAGCGAAATGCAGGGTTTCCGGGCGTCCATCAGCGCGTGTTGATCGACCGTTCAAGGGTCGGTAACCTGCGCCCAGCGCTTCACCTGACAACAATAAGACACGCCCCGATCCGGCGGCGGAGGGAACGACAATGGCTCCCAGCGTGCTGATCGTCGACGACGATCCGCTGATCCGAGAACTGCTGCAGTCCTACCTCGAACAGGAGGGCTATTCGGTACGCTGCGCCAGCACGGCCGAGCAGGCCGAGGCCTGCCTCGAGGAACATCCCGTGGACCTGGTCATGCTGGATATCCGCCTGCCCGGCAAGGATGGCCTGACCCTGACCCGCGAGCTGCGGGTGCGCTCCGAGGTCGGCATCATCCTCATCACCGGACGCAACGACGAGATCGACCGGATCGTCGGCCTGGAGTGCGGCGCCGATGACTACCTGAGCAAACCCTTCAATCCCCGCGAACTGATTTCCCGCGCGAAGAACCTCATCCGCCGCGTTCGTCACAGCCAGCAGCCGGCCGGCCTGGCGCCCGCCGGCCAGCTCCGGCAGTTCGATGACTGGACCCTGGACGTCGACCGCCGGCGCCTGATCGCCCCCGATGGCGGCGAGACCCTGCTGACCCACGGAGAGTTCCAGCTGCTCAGCGTCTTCCTGCGCAATGCCGGACACACCCTCAGCCGTGACCAGTTGATGGACCAGATCCGCAACCGCGAATGGCTGCCGAACGACCGCTCCATCGACGTGCTGGTGGGGCGCTTGCGGCGGAAACTGGATGACGATCCGGCCAACCCCCGCCTGATCATCACCATCCATGGCACCGGCTACCTCTTCGGTGCCCCCGTCAGTGGCCGCCCGTGAAGCGCCTCGCCCTGTGGCTGGCGATGTCGCTGCCTGCGGCGGCTAGCGGTGCCGGGGAGGCCATCCGCTATTGCGACCACCCGGTCTATCCACCGATCAGCTGGACCGATGCCCAGAACCGGGTCAGGGGCGTGGCCCCCGAGGCGGTGCGTGACGTCGCCAGGACCCTCGGGATGGACGTGGAGTTCGTCCAGCTGGGGAACTGGACACGTTGCCTGATGGACGCGGCGCAAGGGCGGGTCGACCTGGTCATCGCCTACCGTTCACCGGCGCGCGAGGAAACCCTGCGGTTCAGCCGCGTGGCCCTGCTGCGCGAGGAGGTGGCCCTGTTCTTCCACCGTGACCGGCCCATCCGCGTGTCCCGGCTGGAGGACCTGGCCCGCTATCGGGGTGGATTGCTCTTTGGCGAAAGCTATGGACAGGCGTTCGACCGCTTCGTGGAGGCCCATGGCAATGTCGAACGGGTGGCGAGCAATGAACAGAACTTCGGCAAGCTGGCGCGAGGCCGCATCGACTTCCTGGTGCATGAGCGCCGCACGGGGCAGTTGTTCCTCGAATCCCTCGATGGGGCCGGGCGGATCGAGGCCCTGCCGCAGACCCTGGCCGTCGACTACCTGTACTTCGCCGTTTCCCGGCGTTCGCCCCTGCAGGGGCGGATGGCGGAGATCGATGCCGCCTTGCAGGGGCTGGCGGAACGCCGACAGGTCGAGCGCTGGCTGCGGGAAAGCACCGAGGCCTATCGGGCCACCCAAGCGCGGACAGGCGCCCGGTGATGCGCCCGGGATCGCCAGGGCCCCTGGGCGGGCTGTCGCGTCGACTGTTGCGCTTCATCGTCCTGTTCAGCCTGGCCTTCACCTTGCTGGCCAGCGCCGTGCAGCTCTACTTCGAGTACCGGCGGGAGATGCAGGGCATCGAGTCGCGGCTGGAGGTCATCCGCTCGGGTTACCTGGAAAGCCTGGAGCGGAGCCTGTGGGACCTCAACCAGGCGCAGCTGGACATCCAGTTGCGCGGCTTGGCGGACTTTCCGGATATCGCCTGGGTGCGCCTGCACAGCGACGACTATCAGTTGCTCAGGGGGAGGGCCCTGTCCGCCTCCAGCGTCCGCTCGGAACGCTTCGAGCTGGCGTTCCGCTTGCCGGACGGCACCCTTCGCGACCTGGGTACGCTGGAGGTGGCGAGCGACCTGGGGGCGATACGTGCGCGCCTGGTCGCCTCGGGACTGGCGAACCTCTTGTGGATGGGGCTGTTCATCTGCGGGCTGGCCGTCGCCCTGTCCGGGCTGTTCCACCGGCTGGTGACCCGGCACCTGCTGGCGATGGCCGCCTTTTCCAGGCGGCTGGCGCAGGGGGAGCGGGGCGAGCCGTTTCGGCTGGACAAGCGCCGCCGTGGCCAGGGCGATGAACTGGATGCCGTGGCCCAGGCCCTGGACGACATGCGCCAGGCGATCGTCGACGACCTGCGGCGGCGCGAGGCCGATCGGCTGGCCTTGCAGGACAAGCGCGACGAGCTGCAGCGCATGGTGGAACTGCGCACGGCCAGCCTGCACCGCGCCAAGGAACAGGCCGAGGCCGCCAACCTGGCCAAGTCGCGCTTCCTGGCGACCATCAGTCACGAGTTGCGCACGCCCCTGAACGGCATACTCGGCATGGCCGAACTGCTGCGCACGTCCCAGCGCGGGGCGGAGGACCGCAAGCGCCTGCAGGCCCTGCACAAGGCGGGCGAAGGGTTGCTGGCCACCCTCAACGACCTGCTGGACTTCGCCAAGCTGGAGGAGGGCGAGGTGGCTCCGGAGCCGGTGGCGTTCTCCCTTCGAGAGCTGCTGGATGAGGTGATCACCCTCCTGGAGCCTCGGGCCCTGGCCAACGGGACCCGGCTTCAGGGGGCGACGGACAGCGCCATTGCCGAACGCTTTCGCGGAGCGGAGCAGTTCCTGCGCCAGGTGCTGACCAACCTGCTGGCCAATGCCATCAAGTTCACCGAGGGCGGGCATGTCGAGGTCCGTGTCGAGCTGCTGGGCAGCGAGCCCGGCCGGCAACGCCTGCGCCTCAGCGTGACCGACGACGGCATCGGCATCGCCGAGGCTGTGCAGGCGCGGATCTTCGAGCGCTTCGTGCAGGCGGACGAGCGGGTGGCCCGCCGCTACGGCGGCGCCGGGCTGGGCCTGGCCGTCTGCAAGCGCCTGCTCCAGGCCATGGGAGGGGAGATCCTGCTGAGCAGCCGGGAAGGCGAGGGCAGTCGTTTCTGGTTCGACCTCGACCTGGAGTGCCTGGACCGGCAGCTCCCTGAAACGCAACCCGCTTCATCCGCGCAGGCGATCCGGCCCCTCGACGTGCTGGTGGTGGAGGATGTCGAGCTCAATCGCGAGGTCGCGCGGGGGTTGCTGGAGCGCGATGGACACCGCGTGAGCTTCGCGGTGGATGCGCAACCGGCCCTGGACCTCTGTCGTCGCCAGCGCTTCGACCTGATCCTGCTGGACGTACACCTGCCCGGCATGAGCGGCACCGAGCTCTGCCGGCTCCTGCGCGACGACCCGGCCGGACTCGATCGGGACGTTCCCGTATTCGCCTTCACCGCCAGCCTGGAGGCTGACCGGGTGCAGGGCTACCTGGACGCGGGCATGCAGGGCGTGATCGGCAAGCCGATCCGTCTCGAGACCCTGCGCCAGGTGCTGGCACAGGTGGCCGCCACGGCCGAAGTCACCGGCCTCCTGCAGGAGTCGGTGCTGGAGGGGCATCGCGAGCACCTGGGGGATGCCCGTCTCGCCCGGCTGTTGCGGCTCTTGCTGGAGCGCCTGGCCATCGACGGAGCGGCGCTGCTGGAGGCATTGCGGCAAGGGGATGCCGCTCGCTCGGCCGACCTGGCCCATCGCCTCGCCAGCGCCGCCGACGCCCTGGGCGGGCGGGCCCTGGCGAACCTGCTGCGGCACCTGGAGGCGGACGCCGAAAGGGGGTTCCTCGCCGGCTACGCCGATCGGCTCCAGGGCCTGCTGGAGCGGTCCGAAGCGGCTTTCCAGGGGGCCTTGGCGAAGTACGAGTCGCTGTAACAGGGTCGTTACCACTTCTTACAAGTTCTATCCGAACCTTCAATCCGAACTTACATCGCCTTCCAATAATCGGGGCGTGGCGGGGCGCCTTGTCCTGCCGGTCGAAAATCTATGGGGACAAGAACAATGAAACTCCGCAGTTTTTCCGCGCTCGATTCCATACTGGTGGCCGCCGTGCTGCTGACGCTGATCGCCGGTTCCCTCAGCCTGTTCGACGACCCGATGTCCGGGCCGTTGCAGCTGGCGCTGATCCTGGTGGGCTGCTTCGGTGCCCTGATCGGGATCAAGAATGGCCTCCGCTGGCAGGAACTCGAGGACGAGATCGTCCGCATCAACGCCAAGACGGTGGCACCCATCTTCATCTTCCTGTCGATCGGCATCCTGATCGGCGCCTTCATCCTCTCCGGCACCGTGCCCACGCTGCTCCACATGGGCCTCAGCCTGCTGTCGCCGGCCTTCTTCTACCCGGCCGCCTGCCTCATCTGCGCCATAGTCTCACTCTGCATCGGCTCCTCCTGGACCACGGTGGCGACCATGGGCGTCGGCTTGATGGGCACCGCCCACGGCTTCGGGCTTTCGCCGGAAATCACCGCAGGCGCGGTGGTGGCCGGCGCCTATTTCGGCGACAAGATGTCGCCGCTGTCGGACACCACCAACCTGGCCCCGGCCGTGGCGGGTGCCCAGTTGTTCGACCACATCCGGCACATGGCCTGGGTCTCCGTCCCCAGCCTGCTGATCGCGCTGACGCTGTTCTCGGTCCTCGCCCTGAACACCGACGTCAGCGATGGCTCGGTGTCCGATGTCGAGCACATCAAGGCCGAACTGGCGGCGTCCTTCTCCGTCGCCTGGTACAACCTGATCCCCATGTTCGCCCTGTTGGCCATGTCCGTGCGCAAGGTGCCGGCCTTCCCCGCGATCATCCTCAGCAGCGCCCTGGCTTGCGTGTTCGCGATGCTCTTCCAGGGCGCGGCCATCGAACGCTTCATGGCGGGCAGCGGCCTGACCGGCGCGATGCTGGTGGTCAAGGCGTTGTGGACCGTGATGGCCACCGGCTTCGTGTCGCAGACCGGCCATGAAGTGGTCGATGCCCTGTTCAGTCGCGGTGGCATGGCGAGCATGGTCTTCATGGCCTTCCTGGTGTTCTGCTCGATGATGATGACGGCGGTGCTGGAACGCATCGGCTTCATCCGCTTCGTCCTGGGGCTGATCGTGCGGGGCGTGCATTCAGTGGGGGCGCTGATCGGCGCGACCCTGGCCACCAGCCTCGGGGTGAACGTACTGACCGGCGACCAGTACCTGTCCCTGGTACTGCCGGGGCAGATGTGGAAGGAGGAGTACCGGCGTCGCGGACTGGCCGCCGTCAACCTTTCCCGCACCCTCGAAGACGCCGGTACCGTCACCTCCGCCCTGATCCCCTGGAACGCCTGCGGCGTCTACATGGCCGCGACGCTCGGGGTCGCGACCCTGTCCTACCTGCCCTTCGCCTTCTTCAACTGGATCAACCCGCTGATCGCCCTGATCTTCGGCATCTTCTGCATCCGCATCCTTCCGCTGGAGGCCGACCCGGCCGAACGGCCGGAAAGCCTGCCGGGCCGCGATGAGGCGCTTCCCGGCACCGCCTGAGTCGAAACCCTTGGTGTAGGAGCCAGCTTGCTGGCGAAGGCGCTTCCTTCGCCAGCAAGCTCGCTTACCCGAGGGCCGGCTGCGGCGGCTCGTGAGGCTTTGTCCGAAGTTGTAACGGCACCGCCGGACAATGCGGATCCTCCTCAATAAAGTCGTTTTAAAACATTCATTTAGGCGTTTTCTGCGCTGTTACATACCCCATTTGGGGAGGATTGTCGGCTTGCTGAACAGTTGTTTAGGATTGCCTCGACTCCACCACGCTCCCGCCCAATCACAACAAGACGAGGGAACCCATGAGCACAGCTGCCTCCCTGCTCAGCCAGGTTGATGCCGGCGTCGCCCGCATCACGCTGAACCGCCCGCAACAACGCAATGCGCTGGACATCCCCACCCTTCGTGGCCTGATCGAACTGCTGGATGCCCATGAGGCCGATCCCGGCGTGCGCGTGGTGGTCCTCAGCGGCACTGGCCGCAGCTTCTCTGCCGGCGCCGACCTGGCCGAGTGGGCCGAGGCCGAAGCCCGGGGCCAACTGGAGACCTACGGCTGGACCGAAATGGCCCACCGGCTGATGGGCCGCCTGCACGGCCTGTCGAAGCCGACCCTCGCGGCGGTCAACGGCACCGCGGTGGGGGCGGGGATGGACCTGGCGCTCTGCTGCGATTTCCGTATCGCCGCCCAGTCGGCCCGGTTCAAGGCCGGCTACACCGCCATGGCCTATTCGCCGGATGCCGGGGCCAGCTGGCACCTGCCTCGCCTCATTGGCGTCGAGCAGGCCAAGCGGCTGCTGTTCCTCGACGAGCCCTGGAGCGCGGAACGTGCCCTGGCGGCTGGGCTGGTGGGCGAGGTCTGCGCCGACGCGGAACTGCCCCAGGCGGTCGATCGGTTCGCCGCGCGCCTGGCCGTCGGCCCCACCTTCGCCTTCGCCCAGACCAAGGCCCTCATTCGCGAAGGGGCCACCCGCAGCCTGGCCGAACAACTGGCCGCCGAGCAGGCCGCCGGGCTGCTTTGCGGTCGCAGCGAGGACGCCGCCGAAGCGCTGCGTGCCGTTGCGGAAAAGCGTGCTCCCCATTTCAGCGGTCGCTGATCCCTGCCACCCCGAGGACTTCACCATGAACTTCCAACTCACCCAGGAACAGGAAATGCTGGTCGACGCGGTCCGGGCCTTCGTCGAGAAAGAACTGCTGCCCCACGAGGAGGCCGTCGACCGGGCCGACGCGGTGTCCCCGGAGCTGGCCGCGGAGATTCGCGGCAAGGCGCTGGCGGCGGGTTTCTATGCCTTCAACATGCCGGAGGAGGTGGGGGGCGGCGGCCTCGACTACCTGTCCCAGGCGCTGGTCGAACGTGAGCTGTCCAAGGTGTCCTGGGCCCTGCACGTGTTCGTCGCGCGGCCCTCGAAGATCCTCATGGCCTGCACCGGCGAGCAGATCGGGCGGTACCTGCTGCCCGTCGTCCAGGGCGAGAAGATCGACTGCTTCGCCCTCACCGAGCCGGGTGCGGGCTCCGATGCCAATGCCATCAAGACCCGCGCGGTGCGCGACGGTGACGATTTCGTCCTCAACGGTTCCAAGCATTTCATCAGCCATGCCGGCCATGCCGACTTCGCCATCGTCTTCGCGGTGACCGACAGCTTCGAGCGCAATGGCAAGCGTCGCAACGCCGTCACCGCCTTCCTGGTGGACAAGGGCACCCCCGGCATGACCGTGCGCCGGGGGCCCAGGTGCGTCAGCAACAAGGGCTACCACACCTACGAACTGTTCTTCGACGATTGCCGCGTGCCAGCTTCCAGCGTGCTCGGCGAGGTGGACAAGGGCTGGGAAGTGGCCAACGCCTGGCTCACCGCCGGCCGGGTCATGGTCGCCGCCAACTGCGTCGGCCAGGCGCAACGGGCCCTCGACCTGTCGCTGCGCTGGGCGGCCGATCGAAAGCAGTTCGGCCAGCCCATCGGCAGCTACCAGGGGGTCTCCTTCAAGCTGGCCGACATGGCCACGCAGATCCGCGCCGCCGAACTGATGACCCTCCACACCGCCTGGAAGATGGACCAGGGCACCATGACCGATGGCGAGGCGGGCATGGCCAAGCTGTTCGCCAGCGAAGTGCTGGGGCGCGTGGCCGACGAGACGGTGCAGATCTTCGGCGGCATGGGCCTGATGGACGAAGGGCCGGTGGAGCGCATCTGGCGCAACGCCCGGATCGAGCGCATCTGGGAGGGCACCTCGGAAATCCAGCGCCACATCATTTCCCGCGAGCTGCTGCGGCCCCTGTTGGGATGAGCGGAGAATCACCATGAACCCACGTGACAACCTCAAGCGCCTGCTCGCGCCTCGCCACCTCGCCTTCATCGGCGGCCGCAGCATGGCGCGCGCCCTGAAGCGCTGCGCCGAAGGGGGATTCGCCGGCGAACTCTGGCTGGTCAATCCCCAGCACGCCGAGCTGGAGGGCGTGCCCTGCATCGCGCGGGTGGCCGATCTGCCCTGCGCCCCGGATGCGGTATTCATCGCCACCCACCGCGAACAGACCCTGGCCAGTGTGGCCGAGCTGGCCGCCCTGGGTGCGGGGGGGGCCATCTGCTACGCCTCCGGGTTCGCCGAAACCGGCGCCGAGGGCGCTGCGCTGCAATCCGAACTGCTGGCCGCCGCCGGCGACATGGCGCTGCTCGGACCCAATTGCTACGGCTTGCTGGACTACCTGCACGGCGCGGCGCTCTGGCCCGTGGCCCATGGCGGGCGGCGGGTGGAGAAGGGCGTCGCCGTGCTCACCCAGAGCGGCAACTTCGCCTACAACCTGTCCATGAGCGATCGTTCGCTTCCGGTGGCCTACATGGCCTCGGTGGGCAACCAGGCGCAGCTGGGCGTCGCCGAACTGATGGACGTGCTGCTCGACGAGCCGCGCGTCACCGCCATCGGCCTGCACCTGGAAGGGCTGAGGAATGTCCCGGGTTTCGCCCGCGCCGCCCACAAGGCGCTGGAGAAGGGCGTCCCCATCATCGCGCTGAAGACCGGGGTATCGCAGATCGGCGCCCAGCTCGCCCTCAGCCACACCAGCTCCCTGGCGGGCTCCGACGCGCTCTACGACGCCCTGTTCGAGCGACTCGGGGTGATCCGCGTGAGCGGTCCCGTGAGCTTCATGGAAACCCTCAAGGCCGCCGCCTGCGGCACGCTGCCGGCCGGTCCGGGGCTGATCGCCCTGGCCTGTTCCGGTGGCGATGCCGGGCTGATCGCCGACTACGCCGAAGCCAACGGCCTGCGGTTGCCGGCGCTGGATGACCGCCAGCGCCACGCGCTGGCGCAGATCCTGCCGGGGTACGCCAACGTCGCCAACCCGCTGGACTTCACCACCGCCATCTGGGGGGACGCCGAGTCCCTGCGGCACATGCTGGACATCGCCCTGCGCAGCGCCGCCGATGCCGCCCTGCTGGTGCTGGACTATCCGGGGGAGGGCACCGGTGAGCGTCCCCAGTGCGACCTGCTGCTGGAGCTCTTCTGCGAGGCCCTGGAACGCCACGGCAAGGCCGGCTTCATCGCCTCGGCCTTCCCCGAGCTGCTGCCCGCCGCCGCGCGGGACCGCCTGCACGCCCGTGGCGTCGCCGCCCTGCAAGGGGTGGAGGACGGGCTGGCGGCCTGGGGTCGCATCGCCGCTTACCGGCAGCGGCGCGACAGGCTGCTGGAGCGGGGCGAGTCGGCCCTGGTGCCCCTCTGCCCCGCGCCGGTGAGCGACGGCCGGACGCTGGACGAATGGCAGTCCAAGCAGGCCATGCGCGCGTTCGGCCTGCCCGTGCCGCAGGGAATTCTCAGCACCCCGGAGCGGGCGCCGGGGGACGCCGAAACCCTGGGCTACCCGCTGGCGCTGAAGGCCGTCAGCGCCCAGTTGCCGCACAAGACCGAGGCCGGTGGCGTGGCGCTCGACCTCAGGGACGCCGAGGCCCTGCGGCGGGCCCTCGACGAGATGCGGCAGCGCCTTGCCGCCAGCGCGCCGGGCGTCGCCTTCGAGCGGGTGCTGCTGGAGCGCATGGCCCGGCCGCCGCTGGCGGAACTGATCGTCGGCATCAAGCGCGAGAACGGCTTCGGGCTGGCCCTGGTGATAGGCGCCGGCGGCATCCTCGTCGAACTGCTGAAGGACAGTCGCAGCCTGCTGTTGCCCACCAATGACGCGGCCATCCGCGATGCCCTGCTGAGCCTGCGCAGCGCGCCGCTGCTCACCGGCTTCCGTGGCCGCCCGGCGGCGGACCTGGAGGCGCTGGTGGCGGCCATCCGCGCGGTCGCCGACTACGCCTGCGAGAACGCCGGACAACTGCTGGAACTGGACGTCAACCCATTGCTGGTCAGCGCCGATGGCGCCGGGGCGGTGGATGCGCTGATCCGTTTGGGCAACGACTGAACGTTCCGAGGTGGACACGAACGCTCCCCTCTCCCACCTGCGGGAGAGGGGGCAAGAGCGCTACGGCGTGAGCGGCGATTCCGGTAGTCGCCGAATTGGACGAGGATCGAACATGCAACAACAGAAAACCCTCACCGGTGGCCAGGCCCTGGTGCGCCTGCTGGCCACCTACGGCGTGGATACCCTGTTCGGCATTCCCGGCGTGCACACCCTGGAGCTTTACCGGGGGCTTCCCGGCAGCGGCATCCGCCACGTCCTGACCCGGCACGAACAGGGGGCCGGCTTCATGGCCGACGGTTATGCGCGGGTCACCGGCAAGCCCGGCGTCTGCTTCCTGATCACCGGGCCTGGCGTGACCAACGCCGCCACGGCCATCGGTCAGGCCCATGCCGACTCCATTCCCCTGCTGGTGATTTCCAGCGTCAACCACAGCGCCAGCCTGGGCAAGGGCTGGGGGTGCCTGCACGAGACCCAGGATCAGCGGGCGCTGACGGCGCCGATCACCGCCTTCTCGGCCCTGGCGCTGAGTCCGGAAGACCTGCCGGAGCTGGTGGCGCGCGCTTTCGCCGTGTTCGAGGGCGAACGGCCGCGTCCGGTGCACATCTCGGTGCCGCTGGACGTGCTGGCCGCGCCCGTCGCCCGTGACTGGTCCCGGGAGCGGATGCGACGTCCCGGGCGTGGCCTGCCGGACAGCGACGCCCTGGCCGCTGCCGCAGTCCGCCTGGCCTCCGCGAAGCGGCCGATGATCATCGCCGGCGGTGGCGCCCTGGAGGCCGCCGACGCCCTGCGGGCGCTCAGCGACCGCCTGGCGACACCGGTTTTCACCAGCGTGGCCGGCAAGGGCCTGCTGCCGCCCGAGGCGCCGCTGAACGCTGGCGCCAGCCTCTGCGTGGCGCCGGGCTGGGAGATGATCGCCGAAGCCGACCTGGTGCTGGCGGTGGGCACCGAGATGGCCGATACGGACTTCTGGCGCGACCGCCTGCCGCTGTCCGGCGAGCTGATCCGGATCGACATCGATCCGCGCAAGTTCAACGATGTCTATCCCTGCTCCCTGGCGCTCAAGGGGGATGCCCGGCAGAGCCTCGAGGCCCTGCTGGCGCGCCTGCCGGAACAGGGAAGGGCAGGGCAGGTCGCCGCCGCCCGGGTGGCGCGGTTGCGGGAAGCGATCCGCACCGGCCACGCGCCGCTGCAGGCCATTCACCAGGCCATCCTTGACCGCATCGCTGCGGTGCTGCCGACGAACGCCTTTGTCAGCACCGACATGACCCAGCTGGCCTACACCGGGAACTACGCCTTCGCCAGCCGCTCGCCGCGCAGCTGGCTGCATCCGACCGGCTACGGAACCCTGGGCTACGGGCTGCCGGCCGGCATCGGCGCCAAGCTTGGCGCGCCCGACCGGCCCGGCCTGGTGCTGGTGGGGGACGGCGGCTTTCTCTATACCGCCCAGGAGCTGGCGACGGCGACTGAAGAGCTGGACTCCCCGCTGGTGGTGCTGCTCTGGAACAACGACGCCCTGGGGCAGATCCGCGATGACATGCAGGCCCTCGATATCGAGCCGATTGGCGTGCTGCCGCGCAACCCGGACTTCGTCGGACTGGCGCGAGCGTTCGGTTGCCAGGTGCGTCAGCCCGGCAGCCTCGACGAGCTGGAACACGACCTGCGCGAGGGCTTCAGCCACCCCGGCGTGACGCTGGTCGAGCTCAGGCACGCCTGCGCTCGCTGATGCCGACTTTCCTCCCGGCCGGGTTCGGTGCCCGGCCGGTTTCCCTGATCCGATGCCCATGAGGCGCTTACATGAACGTCCTGATCGTCCATGCCCACCCCGAGCCCCAGTCCTTCACCACCGCGCTGCGTGACCTGGCTGTCGAGACCCTGCAGGGCCTCGGGCACCAGGTGCAGCAGTCCGACCTCTACGCCATGAACTGGAATCCGGTCGCCAGTGCGGCCGATTTCACCGAACGCGCCAATCCGGAGTACCTGGTCTACGCCCTGGAACAGCGGGAAGGTGTGAAGTCCGATCGCCTCGCGGCGGATATCCGGGGCGAGCTGGACAAGCTGCTCTGGGCCGACCTGCTGATCCTCAACTTCCCGCTCTACTGGTTCTCGGTGCCGGCCATCCTCAAGGGCTGGATCGACCGGGTGCTGGTGTCCGGCATCTGCTACGGCGGCAAGCGCTTCTACGACCAGGGCGGCCTGGCCGGCAAGAAGGCCCTGGTGAGCCTGACCCTGGGCGGGCGTGAGCACATGTTCGGTGAAGGCGCCATCCACGGTCCCCTGGAGGACATGCTGCGACCGCTGTTGCGGGGCACCCTGGCCTATGTCGGCCTGGAGGTGCTACCGCCCTTCGTCGCCTGGCACGTGCCCTACATCAGCGACGCGGCACGGGGCGATTTCCTGCGGGCCTACCAGGCGCGCCTGCAGGGTCTGGAGCAGGACGCAGCGCTGGAGTTCCCCCGGCTGGAGCAGTTCGACGAGCGCCTCTACCCGCGCACCCACCCCTTGTAAGCGCGCTTGCCCGCGAACGGGTCCGCGCGATTCGCCGGCAAGCCGGCTCCTACGAAGCCGAACTCGCACCTACCCTGTAGGAGCGAGCTTGCTCGCGAACGGCTCAGCATCATCCGCCGGCAAGCCGGCTCCTACGGTTTGATAGCGCCATGAAAAGTGCAATCGAGAGTCCGTAACGTCCATTCAGGGGCTTGGCGCCCCGTCCCATAATCGCCCTGCACCCACTTGGGTTACCCGTTTCAGGCTCCGGCCTCCAGCGACCCAGCGCGTCGCCATGGGCCATCGGCCTGGCCTTTTCCAAGTACTAACAATAAGCAGGGCCTCGACATGAAAAAGCCAAACCCCCTTCTCGAAGACCTCAAGGCCATCCTGCCGGCCATTGCCGCCAACGCGGCCCGGGCCGAGCAGTTGCGTCGGGTGCCGGATGAGAACATCGCGCTGCTCAAGGGCATCGGCCTGCACCGCGCGCTGCAACCGAAGCACTACGGCGGCCTGGAAATCTCCCTGCCGGAGTTCGCCGACTGCGTGGTGGCCCTGGCCGGCGCCTGCGCCAGTACCGCCTGGGCGTTCAGCCTGCTCTGCACCCATAGCCATCAGTTGGCGATGTTCTCCTCGCGCCTGCAGGACGAGGTCTGGGGCGAGAACCCCGATGCCACCGCCAGCAGTTCCATCGCGCCCTTCGGCAAGGTGGAGGAGGTGGAGGGCGGGGTGATCTTCAACGGCGAGATGGGCTGGAGCAGTGGCAGCGACCATGCCGAATGGGCCATCGTCGGCTGCCGTCGCAAGAACGCCGAAGGTGAGCCGGTGTACTGCTTCGCCGTGCTGCCCCGCAGCGACTACGAGATCCGCGACGACTGGTTCGCCGCCGGTATGAAGGGCAGCGGCACCAAGACCCTGGTGATCAGGGACGCCTTCGTCCCCAACTACCGCATCCAGGCCGCCAGGGACATGATGGAAGGCCGCTCCGACGGCTTCGGCCTCTACCCCGACAGCAAGATCTTCTACGCGCCCTACCGCCCGTACTTCGCCAGCGGTTTCGCGGCCATCAGCCTGGGCATCGCCGAGCGCATGCTGGAGGCCTACAAGGAGAAGACGAAGAACCGCGTCCGCGCCTACACCGGCGCCAGCGTCGGCACCGCCACGCCGGCCCTGATGCGCCTGGCCGAGTCCACCCACCAGGTGGCCGCCGCCCGCGCCTTCCTGGAGAAGACTTGGCAGGAACATGCCGAGCATGGCGAGCGCCACCAGTACCCGAGCCGCGAGACCCTGGCCTATTGGCGTACCAACCAGGCCTATGCGGTGAAGATGTGCATCCAGTCGGTGGACCGATTGTTCGAGGCCGCCGGCGGCACCTCCTGGTTCGAGAGCAACGAGATGCAGCGCCTGTTCCGCGACTCCCACATGACCGGTGCCCACGCCTACACCGACTACGACGTCTGCGCGCAGATCCTCGGCCGTGAGCTGATGGGGCTGGAGCCTGATCCTTCCATGGTGTGAGCTGTCGCTCCGCCATTCCCACCTGCGTGCCACTTGTTCGAATCATCGCGCGGCCGTCCCATGAGGCGACCGCCAGGAGTTGCGTCATGTCCTCCCAGGAAACCCTGTTCGATTCCCGTGCCTTTCGCCGTGCGCTGGGCAACTTCGCCACCGGCGTCACCGTGGTCACCGCCACCGCCCCCGATGGCACCCGCGTTGGCGTCACCGCCAACAGCTTCAACTCGGTGTCCCTGGAGCCGCCGCTGATCCTCTGGAGCATCGACAAGCGCTCCAGCAGCCTGGCGGTGTTCGAGCGGGCCCGCCATTTCGCGGTGAATATCCTCGCCGCCGACCAGATCGAGCTGTCCAACCAGTTCGCTCGGCCCCGCGACGACAAGTTCGAGGGGATCGCGGTCGAGTCCGGTATCGGCGGCACGCCGCTGTTGCCCGATTGCGCGGCGCGTTTCGAGTGCGAGCTGCACCAGCGGGTGGAAGGCGGGGATCACTGGATCCTCATCGGCAAGGTGGTGCGCTTCGACGACTTCGGCCGTTCGCCGCTGCTCTATCACCAGGGCGCCTACTCCATGGTCCTGCCCCATACCCGCATGACCCGCAAGGACGACGGCCAGCCCGCCTCCAGTGCCTTCCAGGGCCGGCTCTCGCACAATCTCTATTACCTGATGACCCAGGCAGTGCGTGGCTACCAGTCCGACTACCAGCCGCGGCAACTGTCCAGCGGCCTGCGCACCAGCGAGGCGCGCATGCTGATGGTGTTGGAGAACGACGCGGGTCTGGGCCTGGCGGACCTGCAGCGGGAGGTGGCCATGCCCATGCGGGAGATCGAGGAAGCGGTGGCCATCCTCAAGCGCAAGGGCATGGTGGCGGACGCCGACGACCGCGTGCTGCTGACGCCCGCCGGGGTGGAGCAGGCGGAAGCGCTCTGGCGCATCGCCGGTGAGCAGCAGGACAAGGTGTTCGCGCGCTTCAGCCCGGAGCAGGTGGAGACCTTCAAGACCATGCTCAAGGCGGTGATCGCCCTGGGCTGATCCCGGTCTGGCCATCCGGGGGGCGCCGTGCGCACCGGCACGAGCACCCCCGGGGCCAGGGTCAGGTCCGCCCCAGGTTGAAGTGGCTGACCTGGGCGTGCAGGCCGTCCGCCAGCCGCGCCAGGCCCTGGGTGGCGCTGCTGACCTGGTCGGAGCCCTCGGCATTGTGGCTGGCCAGGTCGCGGATCAGCTCGATGCGCTGGCTGATGTCGTGGGCCACGGCGGCCTGTTCCTCGGCGGCGCTGGCGATCTGCACCGCCATGTCGCTGATCACCCGGTTGGCGTGGGTGATGCTTTCCAGGGCCTGGCCGGCGTCGTCCGCCTGGCGGGCGCCCGCTTCCGCCTGGTCGCGGCTCTGGGCCATGGCCTCCACGGCCTGGCGCGCACCCTCCTGCAGACGCTGGATCATCTCCTGGATTTCCCGGGTGGAGTCCTGGGTGCGCTTGGCGAGGCTGCGCACTTCATCCGCCACCACGGCGAAGCCGCGACCCTGCTCACCCGCCCGGGCCGCCTCGATGGCCGCATTCAGGGCCAGCAGGTTGGTCTGGTCGGCGATGCCGCGGATCACGTCGAGGATGCCGCCGATGCTGGCGGTGTTGGTGGCCAGGTCCTGGACCACTTCCGCCGCCTCGCCGATATCGCCGGAGAGGCGCTGGATGGTGCCGACCATCGCATCCACCACTTGGCGGCCGCTGCTGGCGGAGCGGTCCGCCTGCTGCGCGGCCTCGGCGGTCTGGCTGGAGTGGCGTGCCACTTCCTGCACGGTGGCGGCCATTTCGGTGATGGCGGTGGCCACTTCCACGGTGTGCAGTTCCTGCTGGCGGATGTTCTCCAGGGTCTCCTGCGAGGTGCGGGTGAGCCGCTCGGCGGAGACGCTCAGCTGGCTGCTGGAGTGCACCACATTGCTGACGATGTCCCGCAGCTTGCCGACCATCTGCCCGAAGGCGTGGGACAGCACGCCGAACTCCCCGGAGCTGCGGGCATCCAGCTGGGTGGCCAGGTCGCCGTCGGCCACCCGGCGCGCGTCCCCGGACAGGCGCAGCAGGGCACCGCTGACCTTGCGGCGGATGCTGAAGATGCCGATCACCGAAATCAGGATCAGCAGCAGGACCATGGCGCTCACCAGGGTCATGTAGGTGCTGCCGGTGGCATGCAGCTCGTCCACTTCCCGTTGGGTGCGCTGATCCAGCATGACGAAGAAGTCATCCACCGGGTGCATGATCCGGGCTTTCTCCTGGTGGTACTTCGGGCTGTGGACGAGCTCGCCGGCCCTTGCCAGGTCGCCGGCCCGGACCGCCTCGAAAGCCTGGGCCTCCAGGCCGGCCAGTTCGTTGGAGGCCCGTTCCGCCTCCGCCAGCTTGGCCAGCTCGTCCTGGCTGAAACCCCGGCGGCGCATCAGCTCCTGCAGCGCCACGGCCTGGCCGTCACCGCGCGCGACGTCCTGGTCGGCGGCGAGGAAGTCGAGGTGGGGGCGCTGGTAGTCCAGGGGACGTGCCTGCTGACCATTGCGGATGGCCAGCACCTGCTGGTAGAGCCGCGCGTAGCGTTCGTCGCCGGTGACCGCGTAGGTGCGCGCCATGCGGCTGAGGTCGTCGGAGCTCTGCCGCAGTTCGTCGGCGAGCAGGTAGGACTGGTAGCGGTTCTCCTGGCGTTCGCCCAGCTGCCGCTGGTTGCCGATGAGCAGGACCACCAGCAGGCAGAGCAGGGCGGTGCAGAGGATGATGGCGCTGAAGATCAGCGAGAACAGGCGTTGTATGGACAAGGGGGGCTCTCCTGCGGGGACCTTGGCCGGTCTCGCGGCGAGGAGAAGGGGCGGGATGGCGCGGGCGATCCTTCGCACAATCGACTCGGGGCGGGAGGGGCAGCGATCCTTGCTTGCGTCTCGGTATGCACCAGGGTGGTGCGCGACAATAATTGACTGAACAGGCAATAAATGGCAACTGGCTATCAATCTATTTTGTCGACATGCGCTTCACGCCAGAGCCAGTCCAGCAGCTCCCGCAATTTCGGGTCGGGCTCGCGCCGCTCCGGGTAGACCAGGTAGTAGGCCCCGCCGGTGGGGACCCGCAGGTCGAACGGCGCGACCAGGTGACCCTTGTCGAGTTCATCGCCGATCAGGGACCAGTCCCCCAGGGCGATTCCCGTGCCCTGGCTGGCGACGGACAGGGCGAGGTCCAGGGTGTCGAAGTGGTGGCCGCCGGAGAGGGGGCCAGGGTTGTGCCCTGCGGCCCGCAGCCAGTTTTCCCAGTCGTGCTTGTCCCGTGCGGGGTGCAGCAGGACGTGGCGCTCCAGGTCCGCCGGTGTGTCCAGCGGCAGTGGGCCTTCCAGTACCTGGCGGGTGCAGACCGGCGTCAGTCGCTCGTCGAACAGGTGGCGCGCCACCACACCGTGGCCGGGGGCCTGGGCGTAGATCATGGCGGCGTCGAACTCCTCGCGGCGGAAGTCCACGCCGTAGGCGATGGTGGTGGTGAGTTCCACCGGCACGTCCGGGCGCAGGGCCTGCCATTTCATCAGTCGTGGCAGCAGCCAGCGCATGGCGCAGGTGGGGGCCTTGAGTTGCAGGGCCTTGCGCCTTGCGCCGACCTCCTCGACAGCTTCATCGATCAGGGCGAACACCTGCTGGATGCGCGGGTAGAACTCGCGCCCCTGATCGGTCAGCGCCAGGCCCCGGGCCTGGCGCAGGAACAGCGGGTAGCCGAGGTGCGCCTCCAGGCCGGCGATCTGCCGGCTGACCGCCCCCTGGGTGATGTGCAGCAACTCGGCCGCGCGGGTGAAGTTGCAGCATTGTGCCGTGATCAGAAAGGTATGCAGGGCGGGCAGGGGAGGCAGGCGTTTCATTGGATGAGCCATGATCTTGAGTCATGGCTAGTATGACGATTTTTGCCTTGTCAGTCCCTGGGGGTGACGGCTCAATGGGCGCCATCCAAGGGGTCTGCCGATAGCTCGGGCAAGACCCCATCGCCTCGCCTTTCCAGGAGCCAATACCATGTCGAATACCCTGCCCCCCTTCACTGACACCCAGGCCGGCGTCTACATCAATGGCCAGTGGTTGCCTGGCGGTGTCGAGCTGGAGGTGGTGAACCCGGCCACCGAAACCGTTCTGGCACGCATCGGTAGCGGCGATGCCGAGCATGTCGAGTCTGCGGTGCTGGCCGCCAGCCAGGCCTTCCCGGGCTGGGCCCGCAGCAGCGGTGCCGAGCGTGGTGCCCTGCTGCGGCGAATCGCCGAGGGCGTGCGCGAGCGTCGCGATACCCTGATCCGGCTGCAGTCGGCGAACAACGGCAAGCCGCTGTTCGAGGCGGCCATCGACGTGGACGATGTGATCGGCACCTTCGAGTACTACGCCGGCCTGGCCGAGGGCCTGGACGCCCGGCAGAACAGCCCCGTCGAGCTGCCCAGCGAGGACTTCGCCGCGCGCCTGCGCCGTGAACCCTGCGGCGTCGTGGGGCTGATCGTGCCCTGGAACTTCCCCATGGTGACCACTGCGTGGAAGCTGGCCCCGGCCCTGGCCGCCGGTTGCGCGGTGGTGCTCAAACCCTCCGAGGTCACGCCGCTGCCGGAGCTGGAGCTGGCGCGCATCATCCATGACGCGGGCGTTCCGGCGGGCGTGTTCAACCTGGTGTGCGGCACGGGGCTTGCCGTCGGTGCACCGCTGTCGTCCCACCCGAAAGTGGCCAAGGTTTCCTTCACCGGCAGCAACGCGGTCGGCATCCAGGTGATGCAGCGGGCGGCCGAGACCGTGAAGGGCATCAGCCTGGAGCTGGGCGGCAAGTCGTCGCTGCTGGTGCTGGAGCAGGCCGACCTGGACCTGGCGGTGGAGCTGGCCTGTGGCGGGGCGTTCTTCAACGCCGGGCAGATGTGTTCCGCCACCAGCCGCGTGCTGGTGGCCGAGCCCCTGGTGGCGGACTTCCTGGCCCGGATCAGCGCCCGAGCCGCCGCCATCCGCGTCGGCGATCCCTTCAGCGAGGGCGTGGAGATGGGCGCCCTGGTCAACCAGGCCCAGTACCAGCGGGTGCGTGGCCATATCCAGCGCGGCATCGAATCCGGCGCGCGCCTGGTCTGCGGCGGCGAGCGTCCGGCGGGCCTCGAACGCGGCTTCTTCCTCCAGCCCACGGTGTTCTCCGAGGTACCGAAGGACAGTGCCCTGTGGAACGAGGAGATCTTCGGCCCGGTGCTCTGTGTGCGCAGCTTCGCCAGCGAGGAGGAGGCCATCGCCCTGGCCAACGACAGCGAGTTCGGCCTGGTGGCCAGCGTGGTGAGCCGTGATCTCGACGCCGCCGAGCGGGTGGCCAACGCCCTGCAGGCCGGCATGGTGTGGATCAACTCGCCCCAGGTGATCTTCCCCCAGACCGCCTGGGGTGGTTACAAGCAGAGCAGCATCGGCCGCGAGCTCGGCCCCTGGGGCCTGGCGGCCTTCCAGGAACTCAAGCATGTGGTGCGGGCGGTCTGATTCGGTGCCGGGGCCGGTGCGCGCAACGCACCCCTGGGCGTCGGTCGTTCGCGGGCGGCGGCGCTACCAGGGCGTCGCCGGCTCGAAGCTGTCCGCCCGGGCCATGGCCCACATGCGCTCGTAGAAGTCCGCCTCGATCCTGTCCTTGAGCAGGTCGCCCGGCTTGAGGAAGACGTGGATCTGCGAGAACAGGCGGATCTCCTTGTCCGAGACGCGGCGCACCAGATGGCGGGGTTCCAGCTGGTTGGGGTGCTCCAGGCCGGCGGCGGCGAGCATCTCGGCCAGGCCTTTCAGGGTGTTGCGGTGGAACATCTGCACCCGCTGGGCCTTGTCCGGCACCACCAGGGCGCGTTGGCGCAGCTTGTCCTGGGTGGCGACGCCGGTGGGGCACTTGTTCGTATGGCAGCTCTGGGACTGGATGCAGCCGATGGCGAACATGAAGCCTCGGGCCGAGTTGGCCCAGTCGGCGCCGATGGCCAGCACGCTGGCGATGTCGAAGGCGCTGATGATCTTGCCGCTCGCCCCGATCTTGATCTTGTCCCGCAGGTTCAGCCCCACCAGGGTGTTGTGGACGAACAGCAGGCCTTCGCGCAGGGGCACGCCGATATGGTCGGTGAACTCCAGCGGGGCGGCGCCAGTGCCGCCTTCCTTGCCGTCCACCACGATGAAGTCCGGCAGGATGCCGGTCTCCAGCATGGCCTTGGCGATGCCCATGAATTCCCAGGGATGGCCCAGGCAGAACTTGAAGCCCACCGGCTTGCCGCCCGAGAGTTCACGCAGCCTGCCAATGAACCGCATCATCTCGATGGGTGTGGAGAAGGCGCTGTGGCGAGACGGCGAGATGCAGTCCTCGCCCATGGGCACGCCCCGGGTCAGGGAGATTTCCTCGGTGACCTTGTGCCTGGGCAGGATGCCGCCGTGTCCCGGCTTGGCACCCTGGCTCAACTTGATCTCGATCATCCGTACCTGGGGATTGGTCGCCTGGGCGGCGAAGCGTTCCGGGTCGAACTGGCCGTCGCTGGTACGGCAGCCGAAGTAGCCGCTGCCCAGTTCCCAGACCAGGTCGCCGCCGTTCTCCCGGTGGTAGGGGCTGATGCTGCCCTCGCCGGTGTCGTGGTAGAAGTTGCCCAGCCTGGCCCCCCGGTTCAGGGCGCGGATGGCGTTGGCGCTGAGGGAGCCGAAGCTCATGGCGGAGATGTTGAACACCGAGGCCGAGTAGGGCTGGGTGCACTGGGGACCGCCCACCACCACGCGGAAGCTGCCGGGGTCGGCCAGGGGCGCCGGTCGCATGGAGTGGCCGATGAATTCGTAGCCGGTCCGGTAGACGTCGATCAGGGTGCCGAAGGGCTTGTCGGCGCCCTCGTTCTTGGCGCGGGCGTAGACCAGCGAGCGCTGGGCGCGGGAAAAGGGCAGTCGGTCGTCGTCGCTCTCCAGCAGGTACTGGCGGATCTCCGGGCGGATGCTTTCCACCAGGTAGCGAATGTTGCCCAGCACCGGGTAATTGCGGCGCACGGCGTGGGGCACCTGCAGCAGGTCGAAGATCCCCAGGACGCTCAGGGCGGCGGTCAGCAGGGTGAAGGGCCAGATCCAGTCGTGGTCGGTGAAGGGCAGGCTGAACAGGGTGAACAGCACGCAGAAGGCGAAGAAGGCGTAGCGGCTCAACAGGGACAGGCTCATGCGGACTCCTCGTTATCAGGTAGCTGCACAGGGTAGCCCCTGCGGCGGGTAATTGCCTTGCGATGGCTCAAGGGCGAGCCTTGGGTAGGGTGCGCCCTGCGCACCGCAAGCACGGCACCGGGGTTCCGGTGCGCGTGGCGCACCCTACGGATGCCGGTGGGGGCGAAGGAAAAGAAAAACGGCCCGCGAGGGGCCGTTTTCCGTACCGCAGGAAGCGTCAGCCGCCCAGGTAGGCGTCGCGTACCTTGGGGTCGTTCAGCAGGTCGTGGCCGCTGCCTTGCATGACGATGCGGCCGTTCTCCAGCACATAGCCACGGTCCGCCAGCTTGAGCGCCTGGTTGGCGTTCTGCTCCACGAGGAACACGGTCACGCCATCCCTGCGCAGCTGTTCGATGATGTCGAAGATCTGCTGGATGATGATGGGCGCGAGGCCGAGGGAGGGCTCGTCCAGCAGCAGCAGCTTCGGCTTGCTCATCAGCGCGCGGCCGATGGCGAGCATCTGCTGTTCACCGCCGGACATGGTGCCGGCGCGCTGCTCGAAACGTTCCTTCAGGCGCGGGAACAGGTGCAGCACCTTGTCCATCTGCTCCTGGTAATCGCCCTTTTCGGTGAAGAAGCCGCCCATGGCCAGGTTCTCTTCGACGGTCAGGCGGGCGAACACCCGGCGGCCTTCCGGCACGACGGCGATGCTCTTGCGCATGATGTCGCAGGATTCCTGGCCCACCAGTTCCTCGCCCTCGTAGCGGATGCTGCCGCTGGCCGCGCGCGGCGAGCCGCACAGGGTCATCAGCAGGGTGGACTTGCCGGCGCCGTTGGCACCGATCAGGGTCACGATCTCGCCCTTCTTCACGTCCATGCTGACGTCGTGCAGGGCCTGGATCTTGCCGTAGAAGGTGGACACCTTTTCGAAGGTCAACATGACTCAGGACTCCCCCAGGTAGGCTTTGATCACGTCGGGGTTGTTGCGGATCTGCTCCGGCGTGCCGTCCGCCAGGGGAGTGCCCTGGTTGATCACGTAGATGTGGTCGGAAATGCTCATCACCAGCTTCATATCGTGCTCGATCAGCAGCACGGTCACGTTGTGCTCGTTGCGCAGCATGGCGATCAGCGCCTTGAGGTCGTCGGTTTCCTTCGGGTTCAGGCCGGCGGCGGGTTCGTCCAGCATGAGGATGCGCGGGCGCGTCATCATGCAGCGGGCGATTTCCAGGCGACGCTGCTGACCGTAGGCCAGGGTGCCGGCGGGGCGGTTGGCCACGTCGGTGAGGTTGACCTTGTCCAGCCACAGGGCGGCGTAGTCCATGGCCTCGCGCTCGCTCCGGCGGAAGCCCGGGGTCTTCAGCAGGCCGGCGAGGAAGTTGGTGTTCAGGTGACGGTGCTGGGCCACCAGCAGGTTTTCCACCGCCGTCATTTCCTTGAACAGGCGGACGTTCTGGAAGGTCCGCACCACGCCCTTGCGCGCGATCTTGTGGCCCGGCAGGGCCTCGATCTGCTCACCGTCCAGGCGGATGCTGCCGGAGGTGGGCTGGTAAAAGCCGGTGAGGCAGTTGAACACGGTGGTCTTGCCGGCGCCGTTCGGGCCGATCATGGACACCACCTGCTTTTCATTGACGGTCAGGCCCACCCCGTTGACGGCCAGCAGGCCGCCGAAGCGCATGGTGAGGCCGCTTACTTCGAGAATCGGGCGGCTCATTGTTTCAGCTCCAGGTGGGGACGTTGCATCGGCAGCAGGCCTTGCGGGCGCCAGATCATCATCAGCACCATCAGGGCGCCGAACATCAGCATCCGGTACTCGCTGAATTCACGCATGAGTTCGGGGAGCAGGATCATCACGATGGCCGCGAGGATCACGCCCAGCTGCGAGCCCATGCCACCCAGCACCACGATGGCGAGGATGATCGCCGACTCGATGAAGGTGAAGGACTCGGGCGTCACCAGGCCCTGGCGGGCGGCGAAGAAGCTGCCGGCGAAACCGGCGAAGCAGGCGCCCAGGGTGAAGGCGGAAAGCTTGATCACGGTGGGGTTCAGGCCCAGCGCGCGACAGGCGATCTCGTCTTCCCTCAGGGCTTCCCAGGCGCGGCCGAGGGGCATGCGCAGCAGGCGGTTGATCACGAACAGTGCGAGCAGGGCCAGCAGCAGCGCGACCAGGTAGAGGAAGATCACCTTGTTGATGGAGTTGTAGGCGAACCCGAAGTACTCGTGGAAGGTCTGCAGGCCTTCCTCGGCGCGGCGCTCGAAGGACAGGCCGAACAGGGTCGGCTTGTCGATGTTGCTGATGCCGTTGGGGCCGCCGGTGAGCTCGGTCATGTTGCGCAGCAGGATGCGGATGATCTCGCCGAAGCCGAGGGTCACGATGGCCAGGTAGTCACCGCGCAGTCGCAGCACCGGGAAGCCGAGGATGAAGCCGAAGGTGGCGGCCATCAGGCCGGCGATCGGCAGGCAGATCCAGAAGCCCAGTCCGTAGTAGTGCGACAGCAGGGCGTAGCTGTAGGCGCCGACGGCGTAGAAGCCGACGTAACCCAGGTCCAGCAGGCCCGCCAGGCCCACCACGATGTTCAGGCCGAGGCCCAGCAACACGTAGATGAGGATCAGGGTGGCGATATCCACCGCGCCGCGGGAGCCGAAGAACGGCCACACCAGCGCCAGGACGATCAGGCCGAGGATGAACCAGCGCTGGGTCGAGGGCAGGGTGAGGAAGTTGCTGGCGTTCTTGGACAGGCCCGGCAGCTTGGGCGCGGCGGCCCAGGCGCCCTGCACCTTGTCGCGCAGCAGTTGCCAGAAGAACATCGCCACGGCGCAGGCACCGATGGCCAGCAGGGTGGCGTTGTCGGCACCGGTCACCACCAGGCCCACGCCGACCACGCTCAGCTTCAGGCCGAGGATGGGGTAGGCCACGGCCAGCACCAGCAGCGCGCTGAAGAATGCGGTCTTGAGACGAGTACTCATACCTTTTCAACCTCCGGACGGCCGAGGATGCCCGTCGGGCGGAACAGCAGGACCAGCACCAGCAGGCTGAAGGCCACCACGTCCTTGTACTGGTCGCCGAAGAGGTCGGCGCCGAAGGCTTCGGCCACACCGAGGACCAGGCCGCCGAGCATGGCGCCCGGAATGCTGCCGATGCCGCCGAGCACGGCTGCGGTGAAGGCCTTGATGCCGGCGAGGAAGCCGATGTGCGGGTTGATCACGCCGTACTGCATGCCCAGCAGCACCGCGGCCACGGCGGCCAGGGTGGCGCCGATGACGAAGGTCAGGGCGATGATGTTGTTGGTGTTGATGCCCAGCAGGTTGGCCATGCGGATGTCTTCGGCGCAGGCACGGCAGGCGCGGCCCAGGCGCGAACGGGAGATGAACAGGGTCAGCCCGTACATCACCAGGAAGGTGACCACGAAGATCAGGATCTGCATGTAGGAGATGACCACGCCGTTCATGGCGCTTTCACCCAGGATGAAGTTGCCCGGGATCAGGTTGGGGATGGCCTTGTCCTTGGAGTCCTGGGTCAGGAGCACTTCGTTCTGCAGGAAGATCGACATGCCGATCGCGGAGATCAGCGGGATCAGGCGGTTGCTGCCGCGAAGGGGCCGGTAGGCGACCCGCTCGATGCTGTATCCATACGCGCTCGCCACGATGATGCTGGCGGCGAAGGCCGCGAAGATGACGATCGGCAGGCTGTCCAGACCGAGCATGGTGAGCCCGGCAATCACGATGAAGGCTACGTACGAGCCAATCATGTAAACCTCGCCGTGGGCGAAGTTGATCATGCCGATGATGCCGTAGACCATGGTGTAGCCGATGGCGATCAGGGCATAGGTGCTGCCAACGGTCAGGCCGTTAACCAGCGTTTGTAGATAGTGGTAGAGATCAGGCATTCCCTAACTCCCTCGGACATCACGTAAAGCGACGCTTGTGGCGCGGCGGAGTCCGATAAAACACGGATAAACAAAGCCCACTGCTTGAGGCAGTGGGCTTTGCGTTCAGGCGGGAAGCTTATTTAGCTTCGGTCTTGGTGCCGTCCTTGTGCCACTCGTACACCACGAAGCTGAAGTCCTTCAGATCGCCCTTCTCGTCGAAGGCCAGGTTGCCGGTCGGGGTTTCGAAGGTGTTGGCGCGCAGGGCGGCCGCCACCTTGGTGGTGTCGTCTTCGCCGGCTTTCACGATGCCGTCGGCGATGACTTTCACAGCGGCGTAGGCCGGGAACACGAACGGACCGCTCGGGTCTTCGTTCTTGGCCTTGAAGGCTTCTACCAGGGCCTGGTTCTTCGGATCCTGGTCGAAGGACTTCGGCAGGGTCACCAGCAGGCCTTCGGAGGCTTCGCCGGCGATGGCCGAGAGTTCCTTGTTACCCACGCCTTCCGGACCCATGTACTTGACCTTCAGGCCCTTCTCGGCGGACTGGCGCAGCAGCAGGCCCAGCTCCGGGTGGTAGCCGCCGTAGTAGACGAAGTCCACACCGGCCTGCTTCATCTTGGAGATGATGGTGGAGAAGTCCTTGTCGCCGGCGTTGATGCCTTCGAACAGGGAGACTTTCACGCCCTTGTTCTCCAGGGTCTGCTTGACGGCGGTGGCGATGCCTTCACCGTACTGCTGCTTGTCGTGCAGGACGGCAACGGCCTTGGGCTTGACGTGGTCGGCGATGAAATTGCCGGCGGTCGGGCCCTGCAGGCTGTCCAGGCCGATGGTGCGGAACACCAGCTGGTAGCCACGGGAGGTGATGTCCGGGCTGGTGGAGGCCGCGGTGATCATCAGGATGCCTTCGTCTTCATAGATGTCGGAGGCGGGTTGGGTGGAGCTGGAGCAGAGGTGGCCGACCACGTAGTGGATGCCATCGTTCACGATCTTGTTGGCCACGGCGACGGCCTGTTTCGGGTCGCACGCGTCGTCGTAGACCACACCTTCAAGTTGAGCGCCGTTCACCCCGCCGGCCTTGTTGATCTGCTCGATCGCCATCTTGGCGCCAATGAATTGCATCTCACCGTACTGGGCAACCGCACCGGTTACCGGACCGGCCAGGGCGATCTTGATGGTGTCGGCCGCTACGGAGTAGCTGGCGACGCCGGCCAGAGCCATGGCGGCGAACAGTTTGGAAATCTGCTTGGTAGCCTTGTTCATAGTGCTCCACTCTTGTGTTTTTCGTTGTTGTTGTCCTGTTTGCCGAAGCTACGGGACAGGGAATTGCTCCCCGCCGTCACCCCCCGGCAACTGTACCGGAACAGTGTAGATTGCCGATTTGCGGCTTGAAAAGCAGGGGGGTGATGGCGGAATGAGCTCGTGTCGCTATATCGAAACAAACGTATAGAAATACGGCGTGTCTTGTGCGGAGTGGGGAACGTCAGGCCGGGCTTGTGTGAATGTTGACCGACGCTATCATTGCGCCCCCCAATCCCTTTGTTACCAACCCACACGAAACACGCCATGAACGATAACGCTAGCACCCTCTATGCCAAGCTGCTCGGCGAAACCGCCGCCATTACCTGGGAGGAGCTGCAGCCCTTCTTCGCCCGTGGCGCATTGCTCTGGGTCGATGGCGCCGAAGACCTGGTGGGCGTTGCCCTGGCGGTGGCCGAGGACGACAAGACCCGCGTCGCGGCGCTGCTGACCGAAGGCAAGCTGTCGAAGGTGGACGAGAACCGCGCGCAGGACCTGCTGGCCCGGGACCCGAAACTCTGGGCCGTGGTGGTGGCGCCCTGGGTGCTGATCCAGGAGCGGGACGAGGCGCCTACGCGCCACTGAAAGGCCCATTCCAGAGCCTTGTCGAGTTGATCCAGGACTGTGCCCCGGGTCAACCGCCGCACCGCTTCGGGGCGCTGCGGCAAAGCCTGTTGGGCGAGCTAGACTGATTTCACCTTCCCCATTCCAGTCAGCTACAGGGAGCATCATCATGTTCGAACCAGGCCATGTGCACCGGGCCAGCCTGCCCGGTTTTCCGGGGCAGCAGTTCTCCATCGACGTCTATTACGAAGCGCGCCCGAACCCCAAGGAAGGCACCATGCTGCACTTGCGCATGGTGGGCGAGATCGACGGCCGGCATTTCGAGGAAGAGTTCGAGATGCACCGCGACACCGCCTTCAACTTCGCCAGCGTGATCTCCAAGGTGGCCGTGAAGAACGGCCTGCACCCCAACAACACCCTGATCATGCGTAACCACCAGGAATACGACCAGGTATTCGCCGACATCCGCCGCGTGCTGGGCGCCGCGCCCGGCGAAACGGTGAACTTCGATCACCTGGAGAAGGACGGCTTCTGACCGCCGCTCTTTGCCCGTAGGAGCGAGCTTGCTCGCGAATCGCCCCGCGCCTTCGCCGGCAAGCCGGCTCCTACGAAGCCCGGCGCCACACAGGTCTGTAGGAGCGAGCTTGCTCGCGAACGGGGCCGCGCCTTCGCCGGCAAGCCGGCTCCTACGAAGCCCGGCGCCACACAGGTCTGTAGGAGCGAGCTTGCTCGCGAACCGCGCCCGTGTGATTCGCCGGCAACGGCACCCTAGGCGCTGACCCAGCGCTGGCGCATCCAGCCGCTGGTGGCGTCCACCGCCAGCACCAGGGCGAGCATGGCGAGGATGACGCTGGCGGCCTGGGCCTCCTGGAACAGCGAGAGGCTCATGTAGAGCATCTGCCCCAGCCCGCCGGCACCGACGAAGCCGAGCACGCTGGCCATGCGGATATTGTTTTCCCAGCGATAGAGCATGTAGGCCACCAGCTGCGGCCAGACGCTGGGCAGGGTGCCGTAGCAGAAGGCGGCGATGCGCCCGCCGCCGGCCAGGCGCACGGCTTCGGCGGGTTCGGGCGGGGTGTTTTCCAGGGCTTCGGCGAACAGCCGGCCGAGCACGCCCGCCGTGTGCAGGGCGAGGGCCAGGGTGCCGGCGTTGGGACCGAGACCGGCGGCGAGCACCATCAGGGCGGCCCAGACCAGTTCCGGCACGGCCCGCAGCGCGTTCAGCACGAATCGTGAGGCGCTTTGGGCTACAAGCCCGAAGCGGCCGGAGGCGGGCAGGGCCAGGAGCAGGCCGAGCAGGGCCGCCAGCAGGGTGCCCAGGGCCGACATGGCGAGGGTTTCCAGGGCGCCTTGGCCGATGGCGGCGAGGTGCGGTGCGGAGAGGTCCGGTTGCAGGAAGCGCGCGGCGTAGCGGCCCATCTGCGACAGCGAGTCGCCGCTCACCAGGGCGCCGAGGTCAATGCCCAGCCAGGCGAAGGAGGCGAATACCGCCGCCAGCAGGAGCAGGATCACCAGCAGGTTGCCCGACCTCATGCGAACCTCCCGCGCAAGAAACGGCTGAGCTGGTCGGCCAGCAGCACCAGAGCGAGGAAGGTGAGCAGCATGCTGGCCACTTCGCCGCCTGCGAACATGCGCATGGACAGGTCCATCTGCTGGCCCAGTCCGCCGGCGCCGACGAAGCCCATCACCACCGAGGCGCGGATGGCGCATTCCCAGCGGTAGACGGTGTAGGAAATCATTTCCGCCGCCGCGTTGGGCAGCACACCGTAGGCGAACGCGGCCAGGCGCGGGGTGCCGGCGGTGAGCAGGGCGCGGGCCGGGCGCGGGTCCACCGATTCGAAGATTTCCGCATAGACCTTGCCCAGCATGCCGCCGTAGGTGATGGCGATGGCCAGTACGCCAGCGGTGGGGCCGAGGCCCACGGCGCGGACGAAGAGCAGCGCCCAGACGATTTCCGGCACGCTGCGCAGGAAGATCAGCAGGCCGCGCACCGGCCAGCGCAGGGCCTGGGCCCACCAGGCCGGGCGGCCGGCGCGATGCACGGCGGACAAGGACAGCGCGCGGCTGGCCAGCAAGGAGGCGGGCAGGGCGATGAGCAGGGCCAGGCTCATGCCGGCGGTGGCGATGGCCAGGGTTTCCAGGGTGGAACGCCCTAATAGAAGCAGGAATTCCTCGCCGTGCTCCGGTGGCCAGAAGGCCGAGACGAACTGCCCCATGGTGCGGGCGTTGTCCTCGTTCAGCAGCACGGCCGGGTTCAGCTCGCTCAGTTCGAGGCCGGGCCAGAGCAGGGCCAGGGCCAGGAGGCTGAGCAGCAGGCGGGGCAGGGCCGCCGGGTCGCGAGGGGCGCTACTCAGCATCGCGGGATATTCAGCACGGTCGGCGCCACGGGCGGCGAGGCCGGCAGGTCGCCCCGCAGTTGTTCGTTGGCGTAGAGGGCGTCCAGGTCGGCCTGGGTCACTTCGGCCCGGGGACGGTCGAAGGCGATGCGCCCGTCCCGCACGCCGACGATGCGGGGGAAGTGCGCCAGGGCCAGTTCCACCGCATGGAGGCTGGCCAGCAGGGTCACGCCGCGACGGCTGGCGTCGGCGCAGAGCACGCCGAGGGTGTGGTCGGCCAGCACCGGGTCCATGGCGGACACCGGTTCGTCGGCGAGGATCAGGTCCGGCGCCTGGTAGAGCACCCGGGCGATGCCGACCCGTTGCAGCTGACCGCCGGAGAGCTGGTCGCAGCGCTGGAAGAGCTTGTCGGCCAGGTCCAGCCGAGCCAGGGCGGCCTGGGCGCCGGCGCTGTCCAGGGGATAGAGCAGGCTGAGCAGGCCCTTGGCCAGTGGCCACTGGCCGAGCTTGCCGGCGAGCACCGCGGTGACCACCCGCTGCCGGGGCGGCAGGGGCGGGGCCTGGTGGATCAGGCCGACGCGCGTGCGCAGGCGCTGGCGCTCGCGGCCGGAGAGCGACCAGGGGGCGACGCCGAGCAGTTCGAACTGCCCGGCGGCGGGTTTCAGGCCGGTGGCCAGCAGGCGCAGCAGGCTGGTCTTGCCGGCGCCGGAGGGGCCGATGATGGCGACCCGTTCTCCGCTGGCGATGGAAAGATCGATTCCCCTGAGCGCGGGCTGGCCGTTGGCGTGGACCAGGTCCACGCCGGAAAGCGCCAGGCTCACTTCAACAGGCCGGCCGAGCGTGCGGCTTCCTCGATGCCGGTGTAGTTCTCAGGCTTGGTGGGGATGAAGCGGGTGGCGGCCTGGAGGTCGAGGATCGCCTTGTGCTCCGGGTTGGCCGGGTCGAGGGCGAGGAAGGCCTGCTTGATCTTCTCCGCCAGGGCCGGGTCGAGGGTGCCGCGCACGGTCCAGTTGTAGTCGTAGTAGGTCGGGGTGGTGGAGATCACCTTGACCTTGGCCGTATCGACCTTGCCGGCGTCCACCAGTTTCTGCCAGACGCTGGCGTTGAGCACGCCGGCGTCCACCTTGCCGGCCTGCACCCAGGCCACGGTGGCGTCGTGGGCGCCGGAGTAGGCGACGCGGGAGAAGAACTGCTCGGGATTGATGCCGTCCTGCTGCATGAAGTAGCGCGGCATCAGGCTGCCGGAAGTGGAGGACACGGAGCCGAAGGCGAAGGTCTTGCCCTTGAGGTCCTGCAGGCTCTTCACGCTGGCGTCGGCGGTGATGAACTTGCTGGTGAATTTCTCGTCCTGCTCACGCTGCACCAGGGGAATGGCGTTGCCGGTCTTCAGGCGGGTCTGGACGAAGGTGAAGCCGCCCAGCCAGGCCATGTCCAGGCGGTCGGCCGCCAGGGACTCGACCACCGCAGCGTAGTCGGCGACGGGGACGAATTCGACCTTCATGCCCAGCGACTGCTCCAGGTAGGCGCCGAGGGGCTTGAACTTGCGCAGCAGTTCGGTGGGGGCTTCGTCGGGAATGGCCGAGACCTTGAGGACCTCGGCGGCCTGAGACATCAGGGTGGACAGGGACAGGGCGACGCCTGCCACGAGGGCGAGGGAGCGTTTGAACATGGGATTCTCCGGTTCAATAGCGGAAAAGGCTGGCGGATTATAGTGGCCGCCGGTGCACTTGGAAGCTTCACGTCACGCATCAGGCGTTTAAGATGTGCGCCTTCACCCATCGCCTGGAGTCCCGGCATGACCGCTTCCCTGCCTTCCATCGCCTTCGCCGGCATCGGCCTGATGGGCCTGCCCATGACCCGCCGCCTGCTGGCTGCCGGCTATCCGCTGACCGTCTGGAACCGCTCCCCGGAGAAGTGCGCCCCGCTGGTCGCCGCTGGCGCCCGTCAGGTGGGGACGCCCGCCGAGCTCTGCGCCGGGGCGGATATCCTCATGCTCTGCCTGGCGGATACCCGCGTGGTGCGCAAGGTGGTGTTCGGCGAGGGCGGCATCGTCGAGGGCGCGAGGCCCGGGCAGTTGCTGGTGGACTTCTCCAGCCTGGAGCCGGCCGCCACCCGGGAAATGGCCGCTGCACTGGAAGCCCGTACCGGCATGCGCTGGATGGATGCGCCGGTGTCCGGCGGCACGCCCGGCGCCGAAGCCGGCACCCTGGCCATCATGGCGGGCGGGCATGAGGACGATGTGGAGCGGGTGCGGCCGATCCTCGCCCACCTGGGCCAGCGCCTGACCCGGATGGGCGCGGTGGGTGCCGGCCAGGTGACCAAGGTGTGCAACCAGATGATCGTCGCCTGCAACGCGCTGGTGATCGCCGAGGTGGTGGCCCTGGCGGAGAAGGCCGGGGTGGACGCCCGCCTGATCGCGCCGGCGCTGGCGGGCGGGTTCGCCGATTCCCGGCCGTTGCAGATCCTCGCCCCGCAGATGGCGGAGAGCCATTTCGAGCCCATCAAGTGGCATGTGCGCACCCTGCTCAAGGACCTGGACACGGCCGTGCGCCTGTCCCGCGAGCACGATTCGGCGACACCGCTCAGCGGCCTCGCCGCCCAGTTGATGCGCCTGCATGGCAGCCAGGGCAACCTGGAGCGTGATCCGGCTACGCTGGTGGAAATGTATCGGGAGAACCGTGAATGAAGATCGCCGCCAACCTGTCCCTGCTGTTTACCGACCGCCCGCTGATCGAGCGGGTCATCGCTGCCCGCGTGTCCGGTTTCGACGGCGTCGAGGTGCAGTTTCCCTACGAGTTGCCGGCCATTCGCATGAAGGAAGTGCTGGAGGCGGCCGGCCTGCCCCTGATCCTCTTCAACCTGCCCGCCGGCGACCTGATGGAAGGCGGCCCCGGCCTGGCCGCCGTTCCCGAGCGCCAGGAGCAGTTCGATACCGCGCTGGAGCAGGCCCTGGCCTATGCCGCCATGACCCGCCCGCGCTTCGTCAACGTGCTGCCGGGGCGCCTGGCCGATGGGCTCAGCCGCGAGCGCGCACTGGCCTGCCTGGCCAGCAACCTGCGCAAGACCGCCGAGGCCTTCGCCGTGCTGCACATCGGCGTGGTCTGCGAGGCGGTGAACCCGCTGGACATGCCCGGCTTCCTGGTGAATACGCCAGAGCAGCTGGACCGCCTGCTGCGGGATGTGGACCACCCCAACCTCCAGGCCCAGTACGACCTCTACCACATGGCCCGGCAGGGCGTGGACATGGCGGCGGGCATTCGCCTCCTGGCGGGGCGCATCGGCCATGTGCAGTTCGCCGATGTACCCGGCCGGGGCGAGCCGGGCAGCGGCCAGGTCGATTTCGAACCGGTCCTGCGCGCCTTGCAGGAGGACGACTACCCCGGCTGGCTGGGCGCCGAGTACAAGCCCAGCGGCGTCACCGCCGACAGCCTGGGCTGGCTGCCGGAATGGAAGGCCCGCTGGGCCTGACCCCGCTTTTTCCTGTTTGCGCCGGATATCGCGGCGGGAGCGAAGGCACTCGGCCTCGCCCCGCAGCTGTCCCGAACGATACGACTAGAGAGACCCCATGACCGACCCTATTCGCCTGACCCAGTACAGCCACGGCGCTGGCTGCGGTTGCAAGATCTCGCCCAAGGTGCTGGATGTGATCCTCGCCGGCAGCGGCGCGCAGAACCTCGACCCCAAGCTGTGGGTGGGTAACGCCTCCAGGGATGATGCCGCCGTCTACGCCCTCGATGAGGAGCGCGGCGTGGTGTCCACCACCGATTTCTTCATGCCCATAGTCGACGACCCCTACGACTTCGGCCGCATCGCCGCCACCAACGCCATCAGCGATATCTACGCCATGGGCGGCGATCCGCTGATGGCCATTGCCATCCTCGGCTGGCCGGTCAATGTGCTGCCGCCGGAAGTGGCCCGGGAGGTGGTCCGGGGCGGGCGCGCGGTGTGCGACGAGGCGGGCATCCCGCTGGCGGGCGGGCACTCCATCGACGCACCCGAGCCCATCTTCGGCCTGGCCGTGACCGGCGTGGTGGACAAGCGCCATATGAAGCGCAACGACACCGCCACCGCCGGCTGCAAGCTGTACCTGACCAAGCCCCTGGGCATCGGCATCCTCACCACGGCGGAGAAGAAGGGCAAGTTGCGCGAGGCGGACATCGGCCTCGCCCGCGACTGGATGTGCACCCTGAACAAGCCCGGTAGCCGCTTCGGCAAGCTGGCGGGGGTGAAGGCCATGACCGATGTGACCGGCTTCGGCCTGCTCGGCCACCTGGTGGAGATGGCCGATGGCAGCGGCCTGACCGCCCAGCTGGATTTCGCCAGGGTACCGAGCCTGCCGGGCGTCGAGCATTACCTGGAGCAAGGCTGCGCGCCCGGCGGCACGCTGCGCAACTTCGAGAGCTACGGCCACCGCCTGGCGCCGCTTTCCGAGGTGCAGAAACTCCTGCTGTGCGACCCGCAGACCAGCGGCGGCCTGCTGCTGGCGGTGGAGCCCGAGGGGGAGGCGGAGTTTCTCGCCGTGGCCGAGGAGCTGGGCCTGGCCCTGGCGCCCATCGGCCAGATGCGCGAGCGACAGCGTCTCGCGGTCGAGGTGGTCTGATGCGCCCGGATACCTCGAACTACCGCGATATCTTTCTCAACGATCGGCCGATGATGGACGCCCGCGCGCCCGTGGAGTTCGCCAAGGGCGCCTTCCCCCATACGGTGAACCTGCCGCTGATGACGGACATCGAGCGGCAGAGGGTCGGCACCTGTTACAAGCAGCATGGCCAGCAGGCCGCCATCGAGCTGGGCCATCAACTGGTCAGTGGCGCCACCAAGGCCGAGCGCATCGAGGCCTGGGCCGCTTTCGCGCGGGCCAACCCCCAGGGCTATCTCTACTGCTTCCGGGGCGGGCTGCGTTCGCAGATCGTCCAGCAGTGGCTGAAAAGCGAGGCGGGAATCGATTACCCCCGCGTCAGCGGCGGCTACAAGGCCCTGCGCGCCTTCCTGGTGGAAACCACCCAGCAGGCGGTGGGGCAGTGCGATTTCGTCCTGGTGGGTGGATTGACCGGCACCGGCAAGACCGATGTGGTCGCCGAGCTGGCCAACAGCCTGGATCTGGAAGGCCACGCCAACCATCGGGGTTCCAGCTTCGGCAAGCGCGCCACGCCACAGCCGGCGCAGATCGATTTCGAGAACCGGCTGGCCATCGACATCCTGAAGAAGCGCGCCGCCGGGCACGAACAGTTCGTGCTGGAGGACGAAGGGCGCATCGTCGGCAGCTGCTCGCTGCCGCTGGAGCTCTACCAGGGCATGCAACGCTTCCCCATGGTCTGGCTGGAAGACAGCTTCGAGGACCGGGTGGAGCGCATCCTGCGGGATTACGTGGTGAACCTCTGTGCCGAGTTCATCGACGCCCACGGCGATGAGGAGGGCTTCCCCCGCTTCGCCGAGCGCCTGCGGCAGAGCCTCGACAACATCCTCAAGCGCCTGGGCGGCGAGCGTCACCAGCGCATGGCGGCGCTGATGGACCAGGCGCTGGCGGAGCAGCGGGCCAGCGGGGCCGTGGACCTGCACCGTGGCTGGATCGAAGGGTTGCTGCGGGAATACTACGACCCGATGTACGCCTACCAGCGGGAGAACAAGGCGTCGCGGATCGAGTTCGCCGGCGAGCAAGAGGCGGTGCTGGAGTACCTGCGGCAGCGGCGTCCCGCGCGCTAGGAGCCTGTCCGCGAACCGGGCCGCGCCATTCGCCGGCAAGCCGGCTCCCACGAGGCGGGCTTGCCCGCGAACCAATCCGCGCGCTTCAGGTGGGATTGGGCCGCAGGGGCAGTACGTTGCTGGCGACGGAGCCCTGTTGCTGTCGCAGGAAGTCGGTGATGCCATCCAGGCGTTGGGGACGGCTGATCAGGTAGCCCTGGATGAAGTCGCACCCGTGGCTTTTCAGGAAGTCCAGTTGCTCGCGGCTTTCCACGCCCTCCGCCACCACCTGCAAGTGCAGCGTATGGGCCATGCCGATGATGGCCTGGACGATCTCCATGTCGGCGTGGCTGCCGGGGAGGTCCATGATGAAGGAGCGGTCGATCTTCAGGGTGTCCAGCGGTAGGCGCTTGAGGTAGGCGAGGGAGGAGTAACCGGTACCGAAGTCGTCGATGGAGATGCAGAGGCCCAGGCTGCGCATGCACTCCAGCAGGTACAGGGCCTGGTTGACGTTGCTCATCAGGGCGTTCTCGGTGACCTCCAGTTCCAGCCGCCTGGGGTGGATGTCATGCGCCTGGAGGGTGTGTTTCACCTCGTCCACCAGGTCGTCGCGGCAGAGGTTCAGCGCCGAGCAGTTCACCGCCACGCGCAGGTCGGGAAACCCCTCGCCGGCGAGGATGGCCAGGTCCTGGCAGGCGCGGCGCAGCACCCAGGCGTCCAGCTCGGCGATGAAGCCGTTGGCCTCGGCCACGCCGATGAACCGGTCCGGCGGCAGCAATCCCAGTTGTGGATGCTGCCAGCGCACCAGTGCCTCCAGCTTGACCACCTGGCCATTGCGCAGGTCGAGGATGGGTTGGTAGGTGAGGAAGAGGCCGTTGTCCCGGCTCAGGGCCAGGTGCAGCTCCTCTTCCAGCTGCAGTTCGAAGGTGGCCTTGTTCTTCAGGTGCCGGCTGAAGAAATGCAGGTTGTTGCGCCCGCTGCTCTTGGCCTGGTAGAGGGCGAGGTCCGCGTGCTTGAGCAGTTCCTCGCAGGTCTCGCCATCATCGGGGTAGAGACTGATGCCGATGCTGGTGGTCATGCTGAAGGTGCGACCGGCGAGTGTGATGGGGGCCTTCATCTGCTCCATGATGCGTTGGGCCAGCGCCTTGGCTTCGGCCAGGTTCTCCAGGCTGGCGAGCACGCAGAACTCATCGCCGCCCAGGCGCGCGAGCATGTCCTCGCGGCGTAGCGCCGCACGGACCCGCTCCGAGACTTCCCTGAGCAACTGGTCGCCGGCGTCGTGTCCCAGGTTGTCGTTGACCCGCTTGAAGTGATCAATGTCGAGGAACATCACCGCCAGGGAATGCTGGTGCCGGGCATGCTGCTCCAGTTTCTCGGCGAAGAACTCGTTGAAGGCGCGACGGTTGGGCAGGCTGGTCAGGGGGTCCACATGGGCCACGTTCTGCAGGGCCACCTTCACCTGTTCCAGCTCCCGCAGCAGGCCGTTGACCCGTTGCAGGTCGATCTCCTTGCTCTGCAGCTTCTTGTCGGTCCAGGCCACGCCGAGGGAGAAGAGCAGCACCATGCCGGCGATCACCGCGAGGCCGAGGCCCAGGCCCTGGGCGTTGTCGGTGGCGGTCGGGATCAGCGCCGTACCGACGGGAACGGTCATCTGCAAGGCCTGCATGCCGGTGAAGTGCATGCTGAAGATGGCCATGCCCATCGCCAGGCTGGCGGGAATCTTCAGCAGGTGGCGGCCTTCGTCCGGGTTCCGGAAAAAGGCGGATAGCAGCGTGGCCGCGAGGCTGGCGCCAATGGCGATGGCTACTGACAGTGCGACCAGGGTGGGTTGGTAGTGGAGCGTGGCGGGAGAACGAACGGCGGCCATGCCGGTGTAGTGCATGGCGGTGATGCCGAGGCCGATCACCAGGGCGGCCGACAGGTGCTGGCTTGTGGTGATGCGGGGGCGGCCGAGGATATGCATGCCCACCAGGCAGGCGCTCGTGACCAGTAGCAGGGAGAGGGCGGTGGTGGGGATGTCGTACTGGATGCTCACCGGTGCTTCGAAGGCCAGCATGGCGATGAAGTGCATCGCCCAGATGCCGCCACCCAGGCAGCCGGCGCCCAGCCAGCTCCAGCGTCGGCGATTCTCGGGCTGCTGGGCGTTGGCCACCCGCTCGGCCATGTCGAACGCGCAGTAGCCCGCCGCCGAGGCCACCAGGAAGGCCAGCAGCACCAGCCAGGTGTTGTGGCTGCAGGCCAGGAGAACCTGGCCGTCCGCCGGAAGTTCATTGCCGAAGCGCAGGCCCAGCCAGTCCATAGAGCGCATTCCCTTGCTGACGGTTGAACGGGGGGAGGTGTGAGGGGGTTGCTGGCACAATGCTGCCAGTATAGCCAGCGTGCTCGCCGAGCCCCCGCCGGGCGTGGCCTGGCGCCGAGTGGTCGATACGACGGGATGGTCGGTCGGGGCGGGGGCGGCCCCCTTTCAGCATCGGGTTACATAAAGACTACGAATGGTCGCAGACAGCCGCCGAGGGAAGCCTCTAGATTGCTGCTTCGCGCCCGCCATACGGTTACCCGGGCACCTGACGACAATAACGAGACCGATGTCCCATGCAGCAAACCCCTCAAGCGACCAATGCCTGGCGTGTGCTCTTCCTGCTGTTCCTGGCGAACCTGTTCAACTTCTTCGACCGCACCATCCCGGCCATCATCATCGAACCGGTGCGCCATGAGTGGAGCCTGAGCGATTTTCAGCTGGGCCTGATCGGTACCGCCTTCACCCTGGTCTATGCCGTTGCCGGCGTACCCCTGGGGCGGCTGGCGGACACCGGCGCGCGGCGGAAGATCATGGGCTGGGGGCTCGCGATCTGGAGCGCGCTGACGGCCGTCAATGGCCTGGCCTGGAACTTCTGGAGCTTCCTGCTGATACGCATGGGCGTGGGGATCGGCGAGGCGAGCTACGCGCCGGCAGCCAACTCGCTGATCGGCGACCTGTTCCCGGCCCACAAGCGCGCGCGGGCCATGGGCATCTTCATGCTCGGCCTGCCGCTGGGACTGGTGCTGGCGTTCTTCACTATCGGCGCCATGGTCAAGGCCTTCGACAGCTGGCGCGCGCCCTTCTTCATCGCGGCGGTTCCGGGGCTGATCCTCGCGGTGTTCATGTTCTTCATCAAGGAGCCGGCCCGGGGCGCCGCCGAAGCGGTGCGGTCGGCCGCCGTCGCCCCCCTGGACAGGCCATTGCGTCGCGTCCTGGCCATTCGCACCTTCTGGTGGCTGACCCTGGCGGGCCTGACCTTCAACTTCGCCACCTACGCCACCAACTCCTTCCTGGTGCCGATGCTGCAACGCTACTTCCTCATGCCCCTGGAGCAGGCGGCCATCGCCACCGGGGTGATCACCGGGCTCACCGGACTGGTGGGGCTGACGCTGGGCGGCTGGGTGGCGGACAAGGTGCATCAGAAGTCCGAGCGGGGGCGCCTGTTGCTGGCGGCCTTCAGCATGGCGGTGGCGGCGGCCTGCACCGGCTACGCGCTGATCGCCGGGCGTATCGACATCGGCCTGTTCGTCGGGGTGTTCAGTGTCGGCTGGCTGTTCGCCTACAACTTCTACACCTGCGTCTACACCGCCATCCAGGACGTGGTGGAGCCGCGCCTGCGGGCGACCGCGATGGCGCTGTTCTTCGCCGGGCTGTACCTGCTGGGCGGTGGACTGGGGCCAGTGGTGGTGGGGTTGCTGTCCGACCATTACTCCCAGGTGGCCATGCTGGCGGCGGGCGCCACCGAGATGAACGAGACCTTCAAGGCGGAGGGCCTGCACAACGCCCTGTACCTGGTGCCGGTGGCCCTGACCCTGACCCTGCTGGCGCTGTTCCAGGCGTCCCGTTGCTTCGTCCGCGATGCGGCGATCATGCGCGCGGGGCTGGCGGCGGCCTGAGGGCGGTCGGTGGTGAGGGCTTGCCCGCGAAGCGGTCCGCGTCCTTCGCCGGCAAGCCGGCTCCTACGTCCCGGGAGCCGTTTAGCCGGCCACCAGCACCCGGATCGACTCCAGGCGCAGGGCCGCCTTGTCCAGCAGCTGCAGGCCTTCGTCACGCTGGTGGCGGACGGCCTCCAGCTCGCTGTCGCGAACGGTCGGGTTGACCGCCTGGAGCGCGGTCAGGCGGGCCAGCTCCTCGTCCAGCTCGGCCTTCAGGCGGCGCTGGGCCTCGGTGACGCGTTCGATGTGGCGCGGCGCGACCTTGGCCTCGGCGGCGTTGATCTGCTTGGCCAGCACGTCACGCTGGGCCTGGACGAACTTGTTGGCGCTGCCACGGGGCACCGATTCCAACTGGTCGTTCAGGGTGTCGAAGCCGACCTTGGCCGCCAGGTCGTTGCCGTTGCCGTCCAGCAGGCAGCGCAGCGCCTTGGGCGGCAGGAAGCGGCTCAATTGCAGGGCGCGGGGAGCGACCGCCTCGCTGACGTAGATCAGCTCCAGCAGCACGGTGCCGGGTTTCAGCGCCTTGTTCTTGATCAGCGCCACGGCGGTGTTGCCCATGGAGCCGGACAGCACCAGGTCCATGCCGCCCTGCACCATGGGGTGTTCCCAGGTGAGGAACTGCATGTCCTCGCGGGACAGGGCCTGGTTGCGGTCGTAGGTGACGGTCACGCCTTCGTCGTCGCCCAGGGGGAAACCGGCGTCCAGCATCTTCTCGCCGGGCTTGAGCACCAGGGCGTTCTCGGAATGGTCCTCGCTGTCGATGCCGAAGGCCTCGAACAGGCTCTCCATATAGATAGGCAGCGCGAACTGGTCGTCCACCTCGAGGATGTCTTCCACCAGGCGTTCGCCTTCGCCGGCGCCGCCGGAGTTCAGCTCCAGCAGGCGGTCGCGGCCGTTGTGCATCTCGCCTTCCAGACGCTTGCGCTCGGCTTCGGCTTCCTGCACCAGGGTGTCCCAGGCACCGTCGTCGCCGCCTTCCAGCATCGGCAGCAGCTGCGGGCCGAAGCGGTGCTGCAGGGCGCTGCCGGTGGGGCAGGTGGCGAGGAAGGCGTTCAGGGCCTGGTGATACCACTGGAAGAGACGCTCCTGGGGGCTGTTCTCCAGGTAGGGCACGTGCAACTGGATGGTGTGCTTCTGGCCGATGCGGTCCAGGCGGCCGATGCGCTGTTCCAGCAGGTCAGGGTGGGCCGGCAGGTCGAACAGCACCAGATGGTGGGCGAACTGGAAGTTGCGGCCCTCGGAGCCGATTTCCGAGCAGATCAGCACCTGGGCGCCGAACTCCTCGTCGGCGAAGTAGGCGGCCGCACGGTCCCGCTCGAGGATGCTCATGCCCTCGTGGAAGACGGTGGCGGGGATGCCGGAACGCACCCGCAGGGCGTCTTCCAGGTCCAGGGCGGTTTCCGCGTGGGCGCAGATGACCAACACCTTGAATTTCTTCAGCATCTTCAGGGTGTCGATCAGCCACTCGACGCGCGGGTCGAATCGCCACCAGCGCTCGTTCTCGTCCGCACCGTCCTGCTGGGCCTGGAAGCTGACTTCCGGGTAGAGGTCCGGGTGATCGCCGATGGGCAGCTCCATGTACTCGGAGGGGTTCGGCAGCGGGTAGGGGTGCAGCTGGCGCTCGGGGAAGCCCTGCACGGCGGCGCGGGTGTTGCGGAACAGCACACGGCCGGTGCCGTGGCGGTCCAGCAGCTCGCGCACCAGGCGCGGAGCCGCCTCGGCGTCGCCGGCGGCCAGGGCCTTGAGCAGGTCTTCGCCTTCCTCGCCGAGGAAGCCCTTGATGGTGGCTTCGGCCTTGTCGCTCAGGCGGCCCTGGTCCAGCAGCTCCTGGACGGCTTCGGCCACCGGGCGGTAGTTGGCGCTTTCCGCGCGGAAGGCTTCCAGGTCGTGGAAGCGGTTCGGGTCCAGCAGGCGCAGGCGGGCGAAGTGGCTTTCCTGGCCCAACTGCTCCGGGGTGGCGGTGAGCAGCAGCACGCCGGGGACGACCTCGGCCAGTTGCTCCACCAGGCGGTATTCGGGGCTGGCCTGTTCCGGGTGCCAGACCAGGTGGTGGGCTTCGTCCACCACCAGCAGGTCCCAGCCGGCGGCGAAGGCGGCGTCCTGGGCGCGCTCGCTGGACTTCAGCCACTCCAGGGAGACCAGCGCCAACTGGCTGTCCTCGAAGGGGTTGCTGGCGTCGCTTTCGGCGAAGCGCTCGGCGTCGAACAGGGCCACCTGCAGGTTGAAGCGGCGGCGCATCTCCACCAGCCACTGATGCTGGAGGTTCTCCGGCACCAGGATCAGCACGCGGCTGGCGCGGCCGGAAATCAGCTGGCGATGGATCACCAGGCCCGCTTCGATGGTCTTGCCCAGGCCCACTTCGTCGGCCAGGAGGACGCGGGGCGCGACGCGGTCGGCGACTTCACGGGCGATGTGCAACTGGTGGGCGATGGGCTGGGCGCGGGCGCCGGAGAGCCCCCAGAGCGGGGACTGCAGCAGGCGCGAACGGTGCTCCAGGGTGTGGTAGCGCAGGGCGAACCACTTGTGCGGGTCGATCTGGCCGGCGAACAGGCGGTCGTTGGCCAGGCGGAACTGGATGAAGTTGTTCAGCTGGGTCTCGGGCAGCGTCCGCGGCTCGTTCTGCGCGGTGATGCCGTGGTAGACCAGCAGCCCGTCGACGTCTTCGACTTCCTGGACGTTCAGCTTCCAGCCTTCGAAATGGGTGATCTCGTCGCCGGGGGCGAAGCGCACGCGGGTCAGGGGCGCGTTGCGCAGCGAGTACTGGCGGGTGTCGCCAGTGGCCGGGTAGAGCACGGTGAGCAGTCGGTCATCCAGTGTCAGGATGGTCCCGAGCCCCAGCTCCGCTTCGCTGTCACTGATCCAGCGTTGCCCCGGTTGATACTGCTGCGCCATGCGTGTCTCCCTGAGATGAAAAAAGCCGCGTATGTTAACGGAACCGAGGGCGCAGGGCGACGCCGGAGTCGGACCGACCATCCGCCAAAGTGTAGCGACCGCCGGTAAAGAAGCACCCGCAACGGCCGACAGACTGACTAAAGGAGGGCCCATCCCATGTTGCCGCCCATTCCCCAGAGCCTGCTTCCGGTCTCCGCCCAGCACGATGCGGTCAAGCCGCGCCCGGATATCCCCCCTGTCACACCCCTTCAGGAAAGCGCCCAGGAGAGCGCGGTCAACCTGGACAAGCGCCATCCCCAGGAGGCGGAGGAGCTGTTGCGCGAAGAGCAGCGGCGGCGACAGCGGCGCGGTTACACGCCCCAGGAGCTGGCGGACGGCGAGGTGGCCACGGAGGACCGCGCGGGGCTGGAGGAGCTGCCGAGGCAGGGGCTCTGGGTGGATATCGAGGTCTGACGGTCGCAGACTGTTCTCCCCACCTCAGGAGCCGACGCCGTTGGACCTGTTCGACGATATGCCTCTCCAGCTTCCCGATGCCGAACTGCGCTTCGAGCCCCGATTCCTCGACGCGACGGAGGCCAGCGACTGGCTGGCCCGGCTCCTGCTCGAGACACCCTGGGAGCAGCCCTGCGTCCAGCTTCATGGGCGCTACCATCCAGTGCCCCGGCAGGTCGCCTGGTACGGCGACCCCGGGGCACGCTACCGCTATTCCGGCCTGACCCACGACCCGCTGCCCTGGACGCCACTGCTGGCGGAGATTCGCGCACGGGTGGTGGAGGCGGTGGGACAGCCGCTCAATGGCGTGCTGCTCAACCATTACCGCGATGGCCAGGACGCCATGGGCTGGCACAGCGATGACGAGCCCGAGCTGGGGCGCAACCCGCTGGTGGCGTCCCTCAACCTCGGCGGCACCCGGCGCTTCGACCTGCGCCGCAAGGGCAGCGGCCGCATCGAGCACTCCCTGGAGCTGGGGCATGGCGCCCTACTGGTCATGAGCGGGCCGACGCAGCATTATTGGCAGCATCAGGTGGCCAGGACCCGCACCCCCTGCGCCCCTCGCCTCAACCTCACCTTCCGCTGGATCCGCAGATGAGCAACGACGACAACCTGATCGACTTCGGCGCCGAGCGCGACAAGCGCATCCATGATGTCCATGACCGGCGCCTGAACGACATGCGCAAGGCGTTCGAGCAGGCCATGCCCCTGCCCAAGGGCAAGAAAGGCAAGAAGCCGAAGAAGCGCTGAGCCCCGTTCTCTCGGGCGCGGCGCACGGCCGTCCTGAAGCGTGACAACGAGCCATCGGCGCTGCTGGTGACGAGTCGAGTCGCGGAGCCTGCAGGGTGGCTCCGCTACAAGTGAAACCCCTGCGCACCCCGTCCGGGACACCGGGGCTCGGCTGCGCTCAGCCGTTGTCAGGATGAGATCCGGGGGCAAGGCGGAATCTGGGCGGTGCGCATGGCACACCCTACGGACGGCCCCTTTCCCCGGGAAGTCCCTCCCTCCCCACACCCCCTGAAAATTGACCTGGATCAGTATCGCGGCAGGCTCCCCTCAGGCCCTCGGCGGCCATTGATCCAGGTCAATTTTCAAACCGGGGGCCGGCGGTAACTTGAACCCATCGAAGCAACAACGCCAAACGCAGGAGGCAGATCATGTTCGTCGATACAGTGGTACTCGCAGGCATCGGCACCGTGGGTCTTATGGTCGCCTTCTTCGCCGGCGTTGGTTACTTCATCTGGAAGGACTCCCACAAACGCAAGTCGCGTTGAGTCACTCCGGGTTTACAGGCACGCAAGGCACCTCGGGCGACTTCGGTCGCCCATTTTTTTGTTCCCGCTTTTCTTCCTTCGCGGCCCGCGCCAGACTGGCGCCATGCCGATCCAGACACTCTCCCGCCTGAACGAACTCGACCCCCTGCAGTGGGATGCCCTGCTGCCGGATGAGCAGCCTTTTCTGCGTCACGCCTTTCTGTCCAGCCTGGAAGACAGCGGCAGCGTCGGCGGTCGCAGCGGCTGGGATCCGGCGCATCAAGTGCTGCGGGATGGGCAGGGCGGGTTGCGGGCGGCCATGCCGGCCTATCTCAAGGGCCATTCCTACGGTGAGTATGTGTTCGACTGGGCCTGGGCCGACGCCTGCCAGCGAGCCGGCATCCGCTATTACCCCAAGTTGCTGGTGGCCGTGCCTTTCACGCCGGTGAGTGGCGCGCGCCTGCTGGCGGTGGACGACGGCGCGGCGGTGGAGTTGCTGGAGTCGGCGGTGGCCGATGTGATCGACGACGACCTGTCCGGCCTGCACATCAATTTCACCGACGATCTTGTCGACCGGCACCTGGCCGGGCGCACCGGCTGGCTGGAGCGCCTGGGTTGCCAGTTTCACTGGCGCAACCACGGCTACCGGGATTTCCAGGACTTCCTCGATGCGATGAGCTCGCGCAAGCGCAAGCAGATTCGCAAGGAAAGGGATCAGGTGGCGGGGCAGGGGATCGAGTTCCAGTGGCTCTCCGGCCATGAGCTGCTGGAGGCGGACTGGGACTTCATCCATGCCTGCTACGCCAACACCTACCGGGTGCGGGGGCAGGCGCCCTATCTCACCCGGATGTTCTTCAGCCTGCTGGCCGGGCGGATGCCGGAGGCGATTCGCGTGGTGCTGGCGCGGCAGGAGGGTCGGCCGGTGGCCATGGCCTTTTCGCTGCTGGGAGGCGACACCCTCTACGGGCGCTATTGGGGGTGCCTGGCGGAGTTCGACCGGCTGCACTTCGAGGCCTGTTTCTACCAGGGCATCGAGCTGGCCATCGCTTCCGGGCTCCAGCGTTTCGATGCCGGCGCCCAGGGAGAGCACAAGTTGATCCGGGGCTTCGAGCCGGTGATCACCCGCTCCTGGCACTGGCTGGTCCATCCGGGGCTGCGGGCCGCGGTGGAGGATTTCCTGGTGCAGGAGCGGGCGGGGGTGCGGGCCTACGCCGAGGAGGCGCGGGACCTGCTGCCGTTTCGGCGGGCCTGATCAGCTGATCTGGCTGGTGGCGTTGCTGCCGCTGGTGCCGCCCCATTCGAGGAAGCGGATCTTGTGGATTTCGCCCTCGCTGTCTTCGTAGACGAGGGTCACGGGGACGACGCCGATCTTGTCGGACGTATCGGTGCGGTGCAGCACCTTCTGGACGTCGATTTCCATTCCGTAGTGATAATCCACCGGCGCGACACCGGTTCCCGGATTCTGCAGGCCTTCCTGGGCGAATACGCTGGGCGCGAGGCTGGAGAGCAGGGCGCTGACAACCGAGGCCATTTTCATAGGGCTTGTATTCCTCTGTTGGGTTTCGCTGACAAGGGACTTCATCTGACCCGTCGAGAACGGTTAGTTCAGCGGTCCTTTCCGGCGGTCCCGGCCTGGTCGCTTTTTGATCGCCCGGGCGTGCCCGTGCTTGAGAGGTTGCGACCGTTTGTCGCAGGTTCGGAAATTTTTCCGGATCGGGTCTAGCGGGATACCAACCGGACGCCTGCTGCGAGAGATCCCCTTGCAGGGGCCAGGCGCGCTATTCCACCCCGACGAAACCGCCGGTCTGGTGCTGCCAGAGCCGTGCGTAGAGGCCGCCGTGGGCCAGCAACTCGGCGTGGGTGCCGCTTTCCACGATGCGCCCGTGGTCCAGCACCACCAGGCGGTCCATGCGGGCGATGGTGGACAGGCGGTGGGCGATGGCGATCACCGTCTTGCCCTGCATCAGGCTTTCCAGGCTTTCCTGGATGGCGGCCTCCACCTCCGAGTCGAGGGCCGAGGTGGCCTCGTCGAGGATCAGGATCGGGGCGTCCTTGAGCAGCACCCGGGCGATGGCGATGCGCTGGCGCTGGCCGCCGGAGAGCTTCACCCCGCGCTCGCCCACGTGGGCGTCCAGGCCATGGCGACCGCTGGCGTCCGACAGTTGCGGGACGAAGCCGTCGGCGCGGGCCTTGCGCAGCGCATCCTGCAGGTCGGCGTCGCTGGCGCCGGGGTGGCCGTAGAGCAGGTTGTCGCGGATGGAACGGTGCAGCAGCGAGGTGTCCTGGGTGACCATGCCGATGCGCGCCCGCAGGCTTTCCTGGGTCACCCCGGCGATGTCCTGGCCATCGATCAGGATGCGCCCGCCCTCCAGGTCGTAGAGCCGCAGCAGGAGGTTGACCAGGGTGGACTTGCCGGCGCCGGACGGGCCCACCAGGCCGATCTTCTCGCCAGGCCGCACCACCAGGTCCAGGCCTTCGATCACGCCGCTCCCCTTGCCGTAGTGAAAGCTCACTTCCTCGAAGCGCACTTCGCCCCGTTCCACCCGCAGGGGCTGGGCATCGGCCCGGTCCACCACCTGGCGCGGCACCGAGATGGTCTGCATGCCGTCCTGGACCTGACCGATGTTGTCGAAGATGCCGGTCACCACCCACATGATCCAGCCGGACATGTTGATGATGCGGATCACCAGTCCCGTGGCCAGGGCGATGGCACCGACGCTGATCAGCCCCTGGTCCCAGAGCCACAGCGCGAGGCCGCAGGTGCCGACGATCAGCAGGCCGCCCATGGTGGTGACTGTGGCGTCCATGGTGGTGATGACCCGCTCCATGGCCTGGGTCCGTCGGGTCTGCTCGTCGAGGGCGGCGCGGGCGTAGTCCTCCTCTTCCCGGGTGTGGGCGAAGAGCTTGAGGGTGGTGATGTTGGTGTAGCCGTCGACGATGCGCCCCATCAGTTGCGAGCGGGCGTCCGAGGAGGCGATGGAGCGGAGCTTGACCCGGGGCACGAACCAGGCGATGGCGGCGACGTAGCCGGCGATCCAGGCCATCAGCGGCAGCATCAGGCGCCAGTCCGCCTCGGCGAACAGCACCAGCGAGCTGAGGGCGTAGATCACCACGTGCCAGAGGGCGTCGACGGCCTGGACAGAGGAATCCCGCAGGGAGTTGCCGGTCTGCATGATGCGCTGGGCGATGCGTCCGGCGAAGTCGTTCTGGAAGAATCCCAGGCTCTGCTTGAGCACATAGCGGTGGTTCTGCCAGCGGATCAGGTTGGTCAGGCTGGGGGTGATGCTCTGGTGCACCAAGAGGTCATGCAGGACGTTGAACAGGGGCCGCAGGACCAGCGCCACCACCGTCATCCAGGCCAGTTCCGCGCCGTGTCGCCGGAACAGCTCGCCCGTGGGCGTGGCCTGGACCAGGTCGACGATACGGCCGAGGAAGCTGAACAGCGCAACCTCGATCAGGGCGACCGCCAGGCCCACCAGCAGCAGGGCGGCGAACAGCGGCCAGACCTGGCGCAGGTAGTGGATATAGAAGCGCAGCACGCTGCGCGGGGGCATCTGGTCAGGCGCCGGGCGGAAGACGTCGATCAGGCGCTCGAAGCGTTGGAAGAGCATGACGAATCCATCCGGGAGGGGATCGGCCCGGGCGTCCTGCCCGGACCGACGCGTGCGTCAGAGACGCTTGGCGGAGATGATCACCACCGGTTGCAGGGGCACGTTCTGGAACATGCCGCGGTTGCCGGTGGGGACCTTGGCGATCTGGTCCACGACATCCATGCCGCGCACCACCTTGCCGAACACGGCGTAGCCGAAGTCGCGGGCGCCGTGATCGAGGAAGGCGTTGTCATTGTGGTTGATGAAGAACTGGCTGGTGGCGGAGTTCACGTCCTGGGTGCGGGCCATGGCCAGGGTGCCGCGCGCGTTGCGCAGGCCGTTGTCGGCCTCGTTCCGGATCGGCTCGCGGGTTTCCTTCTGTTCCATCTGGGTGTCGAAGCCGCCCCCCTGGATCATGAAGCCGGGAATCACCCGGTGGAACACGGTGCCGTTGTAGAAACCGGCGTCCACGTAGTCGAGGAAGTTCTTCACGCTGACGGGCGCCTTGTCGGCATCCAGTTCCACCTCGATTTCCCCGGCGCTGGTGGTCAGCAGTACGTGGGGCTTGTCGGCGGCCATCAGGTTGAGCGAGACGAGCAGGGCGGCGGCGCCCAGGAGCAGTTTTTTCAGCATGGTGCTTGGTCCTTGTTGCGCTCCACTTCGTCGAGGAAGTCGAGCAGGGTGGTGTTGAAACGTTCAGGTTGGTCCAGGGGAGTGGCGTGGCGGGAGTTCTCGATGACGACCAGGCGCGCAGCCGGCAGTTCCTTCACATAGGCCTCCTTCAGGGCGACCGGGGTGTAGTCGCGGTCGGCGGTGACGACCAGGGTCGGGCACTGGATGCGCCGCAGCCGTTCCCGCACGCCCCAGCCGATGATGGCGTCGAGGGCCGCGAGGTAGGCGCGTTTGTCGTTCTGCGGCCAGCGCTCTTCCACCTTGCGGCGCAGGTCAGCCTGCTCCGGCAGGGGAAAGAGGAGGCGGCCGAGCCCCTTGGCGATCTGCTCCAGGCTGAGCAGTCGGGACAGGCTCCAGCGCTTGGCGATCTGCCAGTAATCCCCGGGGGTGTGTGCCTTCACTTCCGGGCCGCTGTTGACGATGGTGAGGCTGCGCAGCAGCTCCGGGTGGTCCACGGCCAGCTGGAAGCCGATCATGCCGCCCATGCTGATCCCCACCAGATGCACGTCCACCAGGCCCAGGTGGTCGATCAGGGCCACCAGATCCTCGGAGAAGGTGGCGATGCTGTAGCGCTCCCGGGGCTTGTCGGAGCGGCCGTGGCCACGCACATCGAGGGCCACGACCCGGTAGCGGCCAGCCAGGGCGGGGATCTGGTACTCCCAGTCGCGGATGCTGGAGCCGAGGCCGTGGACCAGCACCACCGGCATGCCGCGGCCATAGTCCTCGTAGTGCAACTGACAGCCGTCGTGCTCGAAATAGGACATCGGGGCGACCTCCAGTCAGGCGCTGGGGAGCGGGGCGGCGAAGGGGGCGTCCAGCGGGACGGAGTCGAAGGTCTTGATCAGTTCGACCAGGATCTGCGACGCCGGCCCCAGGGCCTTGTCCTTGTTGGAATAGAGGTAGAACGAAGCATAGCGGTTGCCGCCCTGTTCGAGGGGCAGCGGCTTCAACTGCCCCTCATGCAGTTCGCGCTCGATGATATGCCGCGGCAGCCAGGCGAAGCCCAGGCCGCTGCTGACGAAGTTGGCGGCGGTGGAGAGGCTGCCCACGGTCCAGCGCTGTTCCGCGCCCAGCCAGCCGACGTCGCGCGGCTGGGTGCGACCGGTGTCGCGGATCACCACCTGCAGCTGGCTTTCCAGGTCCTGGAAGTTGATCTGGCGTTGCAGGCGGTGCAGCGGGTGGTCCGGGTGGGCGACGGCGACGAACTCCACGTCGCTGAGGCCGGCCCCCAGGTAGCCCTGGATGTCCAGGCCGGTGATGGCCAGGTCCGCCGACCCTTCCAGCAGCACCTCCTCGACGCCGGAAAGCACTTCCTCGCGCAGGCGCACACGGCAGCCACGGCTTTGCGGCATGAAGGCGGTGAGGGCGCGCACCAGGCGGGCGTTGGGGTAGGCCGCGTCCACCACCAGGCGCACTTCCGCCTCCCAGCCCTGCTCCATGTGGTGGGCCAGGTCTTCCAGCTGGCTGGCCTGCTTCACCAGTTGTCGGGAGCGGCGCAGCAGCACCTCGCCGGCCTCGGTCAGCACCGCCTTGCGGCCTTCGATGCGCAGCAGCGGCACCCCCAGCTGTTCCTGCATGCGCGCCACCGTGTAGCTCACCGAGGACTGGGAGCGATGGGTGGCCTCCGCCGCCTGGGCGAAGCCGCCGTGGTCCACCACCGCCTGCAGGGTGCGCCACTGGTCCAGGGTTACGCGGGGGGCTTTCATGCTCTGCTGCTCCTCTTGTCACTGATATCGGCGAATCGGGCGCGTCCATGACGCTGCTGCCCCGTGTAACGCTCTGCTACTCTGGCGCCCTCTGCCCTGGAGAACGCCCCATGAAGAAACGCTGCTGTGCCCTGATCGCCTTGCTGCCCGCCCTGGCCTTCGCCTATCCCATCGAGGTGGAGAAGCAGGTCAACGGCGCGGAGATCGTCTACGACACCACCGACATCGACAACAACCTGGCCGCCATCAATATCCAGAACATCGGTGGCTCGACCGCCGAATGCCGGGTGGTGTTCGTCAACGGACCGGAAACCCCCAAGGTGCGCAAGGCCGTGATCGAGGCGGGCAAGAGCGCCTACCTGACCGCCAATTTCAATCGTGCGGTGATCAAGCTGCGGATCAAGCTGACCTGCAATCCTCGCTGATCCACTCGGGGGAGGGCACAGGAAGCAGCCTAGTGCCCGGCCTGCAATAAATCAACTTTATAGATTGATTGAAGTGGAAATTTACGCTTTTTAATCGATTAATGACGTCATAACCTGCGCCCCATCGACACGATCAACCCCCGATGGAGGTAGCCCCCATGTCCCGCGTACTCGTCATCGAAAGCAGCGCCCGCCAGCACGGTTCCGTTTCCCGCCAGCTCACCCAGGACTTCATCGCCCAGTGGAAGGCGGCGCATCCGGTGGACGAGGTGGTGGTTCGGGACCTGGCCGCCGAGCCGGTGCCGCACCTGGATGCCGACCTGCTCGGGGGCTGGATGAAGCCCGCCGAGGAGCAGAGCGCCGCCGAGCAGGCCGCCCTGTCCCGCTCCAACCTGCTGACCGGGGAAGTACTGGATGCCGATGTGCTGGTGCTCGCCGCGCCCATGTACAACTTCGCCATTCCCAGCACCCTCAAGTCCTGGCTTGACCACGTGCTGCGCGCCGGCGTCACCTTCACCTACACCGAGACCGGTCCGAAGGGCCTGCTCACCGGCAAGCGCGCCTTCGTCCTCACCGCCCGTGGCGGCATCTACGCCGGCGGCCCGCTGGACCACCAGGAACCCTACCTGCGCCAGGCCCTGGGCTTCATCGGGATCCATGACGTGACCTTCATCCATGCCGAAGGCCTGAACATGGGCAACGAGTTCCAGGAAAAAGGACTGGCCTCGGCCAAGGCGCAACTGGCCCAGGTGGCCTGATTCGGTCACGCTCCCCGCTCCTGCAGGTGCGCACCGCTCCTTGGGCGCACCTTCCCTGCCCGATCTGATGCAGATCGGGCTTTTTCATGATGGTGGCGTCTGCCAGCACCCGCTCCCTGCTGCTGGATGGGGGCAGGCGGTTCCCCCTGTCGTGACGAGCGCGGGCCCGTCACCGGGGATGCCGTTTTCAACAATGTGGACGGCGGTGCTGCCCGGTCGGTCAGAATTTCCCGTTGCTAATCTTTCGCGGGACGCAAGGAAGGCGTATGTTCGCCGGCTGTTTTGCGAGGCCCCGATGATTCCTTCTATGTCCCACCCGCCGAGGCGCAGATGAAGCTTTCCGGCCGCGGTGTCGCGCTGTCCGTGACAGCCTCCATACTCTTTGCCCTGATGCCTGGCTACGTTCGTGAGCTGGCGCCCCTCGACGGGGTTCAGGTGTTCGCCCAGCGGGTGCTCTGGTCGATTCCGGCAGTGCTGCTGCTGTTGCTGCTGACCCGGCAGTGGCCGACCTTCGTGGCGGTGCTCGGCCGCCTCCGGCGTGAGCCGCTGCTGCTGGCGGCGCTGCCCTTGGCGGCGGTGTTGATCGGCCTGCAATGGGGGTTGTTCCTCTGGGCGCCGCTGCAGGGGCGGATGCTGGAGGTGTCCCTCGGCTACTTCCTGCTGCCGCTCGCGATGGTGCTGGCGGGCCGGGTGTTCTATGCCGAGCGGTTGCGGCCCCTGCAACTGCTGGCGGTGATCTGCGCCTTGGCCGGGGTGCTCCACGAGCTCTGGCTGACCCGCGCCTTCTCCTGGCTGACCCTGGTCACCGCCCTGGGCTATCCGCCCTACTTCATGCTGCGTCGCTGGATGCGCCTGGACGCGCTATCCGGGTTCATCCTGGAAATGCTGGTGCTGGCGCCGCTGGCCATCTGGCTGATCCTCAGCTTCTCGCCTCCCGGCGCCTTCGACCAGGCGCCCCAGCTCTGGTGGCTGATGCCCGGCCTCGGCCTGCTGGGGACCCTGGCCTTCGCGGCGATGATGGCTTCCAGTCGGCTGCTGCCCCTGGGGCTGTTCGGCATCCTCAGCTACGTGGAGCCGGTGCTGCTCTTCGCGGTGGCGGTGGCCTTTCTCGGTGAGGCGTTCAACCCCGCCCAGCTCTGGACCTACCTGCCCATCTGGCTGGCGGTGCTGCTGATCGGCTGGGACAGCGCGAACCTGCTACGCAAGCAGGCCAGGCAAGGCCTTTAGCACCTGATCGCGCAGCAACGGCGCCAGGTTGTCCGGCAGGGGCTCACCGGGCGCCAGCCAGGCCAGTTCCTCCAGTTCGGCGGCCGCTTCCACGGGCTGGTGCAGGCGGGCGATGAAGATATCCGCCTGCACCCAGGTGTCCGCCTCGTTGGCGGCGGGCGCCTGGAACCGGCCGAGCGGGGTGAGCGTGGCGGCCTCCAGGCGGAGGTGGAGTTCCTCCTCCAGCTCGCGCTGGAGCGCCTGGACCGGGCTTTCTCCCGGCTCGCGCTTGCCGCCGGGCAGCATCAGCGCGTGCGTGCCGCGCTTGCGCACCAGCAGCAGGCGGTCGTTGGGGTCCAGGAGGCAGGCGGCGGCGATGTGCAGGGTGGTCATGGTGTCTCGGGTCGGGCGGTGGAGGCGGGGTGCGAAGCCTACCTCAGGTTTCCTGCACCCTGTCATTCGGAAATCGCGCGTTCGGGCGCGACTCCGGGTAACCTATGCAGCTGTTTTTCAAGCTCTCGACCGAGGTAGCACCCGTGTTTTCCCAATTCGCCCTGCATGAACGTCTGCTCAAGGCCGTTGCCGAACTCAAATTCGTCGAGCCGACGCCGGTGCAGGTGGCGGCCATTCCGCCGGCCCTGGAAGGGCGCGACCTGCGGGTGACCGCCCAGACCGGCAGCGGCAAGACCGCCGCCTTCGTCCTGCCGCTGCTCAACCGCCTGATCGGCGAGGCCAAGCCCCGTGAGCGCATCCGCTCGCTGATCCTGCTGCCGACCCGCGAACTGGCCCAGCAGACCCTGAAGGAAGTGGAGCGCTTCTCCCAGTTCACCTTCATCAAGTCCGGCATCGTCACGGGTGGCGAGGACTTCAAGGTCCAGGCCGCCATGTTGCGCAAGCTGCCGGACGTGCTGGTGAGTACCCCGGGCCGCCTGATCGAGCACCTCAACGCCGGCACGGTGGACCTCCGCGAAGTGGAGGTGCTGGTGCTGGACGAGGCGGACCGCATGCTCGACATGGGTTTCGCCGAGGACATGCAGCGCATCACGGAACTCTGCGCCAACCGCCAGCAGACCCTGCTGTTCTCCGCCACCACCGGCGGCAACGCCCTGCGCGAGGTGTCCAACCAGGTGTTGCGCGACCCGTTGCACCTGCGCCTGAACAGCATCGATCAGCTCAACGAGGGCACCCGCCAGCAGATCATCACGGCCGACGACCCGGAGCATAAGGAGCGACTGGCGCGCTGGCTGCTGGCCAACGAGACCTACCAGAAAGCCATAGTCTTCACCAATACCCGCGCCCAGGCCGACCTCTTCTACGGCCACCTGGTGGCGGCGGGCTACAAGGCCTTCGTGCTGCACGGCGAGAAGGACCAGAAGGACCGCAGGCTGGCCATCGAGCGCCTGAAACAGGGCGGCACCAAGGTGCTGGTGGCCACCGACGTGGCCGCCCGTGGCCTGGACATCGAGGGCCTGGACCTGGTGATCAACTTCGACATGCCCCGTTCCGGCGACGAGTACGTGCACCGGGTAGGACGCACCGGTCGTGCCGGTGGCGAAGGCCTGGCGGTGTCGCTGATCTGCCACAACGACTGGAACCTGATGTCGAGCATCGAGCGCTACCTGAAGCAGAGTTTCGAGCGTCGCGTCATCAAGGAGCTGAAGGGCAGCTACAACGGCCCGAAGAAGGTGAAGGCCTCCGGCAAGGCCGTGGGCGTGAAAAAGAAAAAGACCGACAAGAAGGGCGACAAGAAGCCCAGCGCCAAGTCCGCCGCGCCCAAACGCCGGCCGAGCAAGCCCCGCGAGGAATCCCGCGTGGTCAGCAACGATGGCCTGGCACCCCTGAAACGCCGCAAGGTCGAGGACTGATTCGGTCCCGACATCTGCGGCAAAGGTTGGGCGTCGGCGCCGCCACCGGGCTGATGCACAATCGGTCCGGTCGATTCTGCGGACAACCCGGGAGCGCATATGTCGAGAACCCTCTGGCTGGGCCTGCTGGCCCTGATGACTGGCCTGGTCCAGGCGGCGCCGGACGAACACCCCAGCGAACTCGGTACCCTCACCACCGAGGTGGTGGCGTCGGGGCTGGAGTATCCCTGGGCGCTGGCCTTTCTCCCCGATGGCCGGATGCTGGTGACCGAGCGGCCCGGCCGCCTGCGCCTGGTGACCACCGATGGAAGGCTGTCCTCGCCGATCTCCGGTGTTCCCCGGGTCTTCGCCCAGGGGCAGGGCGGGTTGCTGGACCTCGCCCTGTCGCCAGACTTCGACAAGGACCGTCGGGTCTACCTCTCCTACGCCGAGGCCGGGGATGAAGGCGGCCTGGCCGGCACCGCCGTGGGGCGCGGCACGCTGTCCGCGGATGGCGCCCGGCTCGAAGGCTTCGAGGTGATCTTCCGCCAGGCGCCGAAGCTCTCCAGCGGCCTGCATTTCGGCTCGCGGCTGGTGTTCGATCGCGACGGCTTTCTATTCGTCGCCCTGGGGGAAAACAACCAGCGACCCACCGCCCAGGACCTGGACAAGCTGCAGGGCAAGGTGGTCCGCCTGTTCCCCGATGGCCGGGTGCCAGGGGACAACCCCTTCGTCGGCCAGGCCGGCGCCCGCCCGGAAATCTGGTCCTATGGCCACCGCAACCAGCAGGGTGCGGCCCTCAATCCCTGGACCGGCGCGCTCTGGACCCACGAGCATGGCCCCCGTGGCGGCGACGAGGTGAACATCCCCCGGGCGGGCCGCAACTATGGCTGGCCACGGGCGACCCACGGCATCAACTACACGCTGTTGCCGATTCCCGAAGCCGAGGGCGAGACGGTGCCCGGTACCGAGCCGCCGCTGTACGTCTGGGAGCGTTCCCCGGCCATCAGCGGCATGGCCTTCTACGACGCGGAGCGCTTCCCCGCGTGGCGTCACAGCCTGTTCATCGGCGCCCTGGCCCAGCGGCAACTGATTCGCCTGCAACTGGACGGCGACAAGGTGGTCCACGAGGAACGCCTGCTGGAGGACCTGGACACGCGTATCCGCGATGTGCGCCAGGGGCCGGATGGTTACCTCTACCTGCTCACCGACGCGGGCGACGGCCGCCTGCTGCGGGTGGGCCTGGATCCGAAGTAAGGAGTCGCCACCCGTGTCCATCGCGATCCCCTGGCCGGCCCAGGTCCTGTTGGTCCTGTATCTGGTCATGAGTCTCCTGTGCTTCGCCTGCTACGGGTGGGACAAGCGCCTGGCCGTCGCCGGCCGGCGGCGCATTCCCGAAGCGCGCCTGCACCTGCTGGAACTGCTGGGGGGCTGGCCGGGCGGCCTGCTGGCCCAGCGACTGATCCGCCACAAGAACCGCAAGCCCGCCTACCAGCTGAAGTTCTGGCTGATCGTGGCCCTGCACCTCGGCGCGCTGGGTTACTGGCTGGCCAGCGGCTGAGGTTGGGGCCGAGGTGCAAGGCCGATCGCCAGGCCCCGGGGCTTAGCCGGCCCGGGTCGATCAGGGCACCAGCAGGATTTTCCCGTCCCGTGCGCCCGCTGCGGCCGCCGCCACGGCGTCCTTGATCTGGCTGATGTCGTAGGTCGCGGCGATGCGGGCCTTGAGCTGGCCGCTGGCGATCAGTTGGATCAGTTCGCCGAACAGTTGCTTCTGCTGCTGCGGGCTGGCCTGGCGGAACCAGCGGGCCAGCCAGAAACCTTTCAGGGTGACATCGCGGAACACCAGGGAACTGACGCCCACCTGGCACGGCTCGCCGCTCATGCGGCCGTAGTTCACCAGCACGCCGCCCTCGCTCAGGCAGGCCGCCAGGTGATCGGTGGAGGCGCCGCCCACGGCGTCTATGCCCAGCTTCACCGGTGCGCCGCCGGTGGCCTCGCGCACCCGCCTGGGCAGGTCGGGGCCGTCCACCAGCACCCGATCGCCGCCTTCGGCTTCGACCGCCGCGACGGCTGACTCACGGCGCACCACATTGAGGGTCTTCAGGCCACGGATCTTCGCCAGCTGGATGAGGTAGCTGCCCACCCCGGAATTCGCCGCGTTCTGGATGACCCAGTCCCCCGGCTGCAGGTCGACGAACTCCCGCAGCATCAGGTACGCGGTGGGCGGGTTGACGGTGAGCATCGCCAATTGCTTCGGATCGGCGCTGGGCAGGGGTATCAACTGCTGGGCCTCGGCGATCAGGTGGGTACGCCAGGTGCCGCATCCCACCGGCAGCAGCACGGTCTGGCCGGGCTCGAGGCCGGTGACGTCGGCCGCCACTTCCAGCACCTCGCCCACACCCTCGTTGCCGCCGATGGCGGGCAGCGGCGGCAGCATGCCGTACTCGCCGGTGAGGGTGAGCACGTCGGACGGATTGATGGGCGCCGCCAGCACCCTCACCAGCGCCTGGCCGGCGGTGATGGGGGGCAGTTCGAGCGGCACCGCGTCGATGACGTCCTGGGGCACCGGGCCACGGGCCTGGTATTCGGCTTTGAGCATGAGGTTTCTCCTGGCGATTCCTGGGGGATCTGAGTCTAGCTCCGGATGGCCGCCGGCCACTGAATCGCTCGCCATTCCCGGGACTGATCCCGTGACGCGATCTGGATGCCCGAGGTCGCTCCCGGGGCGGTCGTGGGCGGAGGCTTTGCTAGGTTCGCTCGGGAAGCTGGATTCGGGGCTTCCTCATGACACCCATCCAAGGAAAAAGAAGATGAAGATCGCCAAGACACTGATGTCCGCATTGCTGTGCCTGGGGTTGGCCAGCGCCGCCCAGGCCGCCACCGAACTGAAGCACTGGCCGGAGCCGGCCGCGAAGCAACTGGATGCGCTGATCGCCAAGCATGCCAACCAGGGCAACTACGCGGTCTTCGACATGGACAACACCAGTTACCGCTACGACCTGGAGGAGTCGCTGCTGCCCTTCCTGGAGATGAAGGGCGTGCTGACCCGCGAGAAGCTGGACCCCTCGCTGAAGCTGATCCCGTTCAAGGACGTCAATGGTCACAAGGAAAGCCTGAACAGCTACTACTACCGCCTCTGCGAAGTGGACGACCTGGTCTGCTACCCCTGGGTGGCCCAGGTGTTTTCCGGCTTCACCCTGCGCGAGCTCAAGGGCTACGTGGATGAGCTGATGGCCTATGGCAAGCCGGTTCCCGCCACCTACTACGAAGGTGACGAGGTGAAGACCATCGAGATCAACCCGCCGAAGATCTTCACCGGCCAGAAGGAGCTGATGAACAAGCTCCAGGAGAACGGCATCGAGGTCTACATCATCACCGCCGCCCTGGAAGAGCTGGTGCGCATGGTCGCGTCCGACCCCAGGTACGGCTACAACGTGAAGCCGGAGAACGTCATCGGCGTCACCACCTTGCTGAAGGACCGCAAGACCGGCGCAGTCACCACCAGCCGCAAGCAGATCACCGACGGCCACTATGACGAGAAGGCCAACCTCGACCTGGAGCTGACGCCCTACCTCTGGACCCCGGCTACCTGGATGTCCGGCAAGTACGCGGCCATCCTCACCTACATCGACGAGTGGAAGAAGCCGATCCTGGCGGCGGGCGACACCCCCATCAGCGACGGCTACATGATGTTCCACGGCACCGATGTGTCCAAGGGCGGCATCAACGTCTGGATCAACCGCAAGGCCAAGTACCTGGACCAGATCAGCACCATGCAGAAGACCCATGCCGACGCCCAGGCGAAGCAGGGGTTGCCGGTGACGGCGGACAAGAACTGGATCGTGGTGCTGCCGGAGGACATCCAGTAACGGCCCCCTGATCGCCTGCCCGTCCGGCGGAAGCCGGCGGGCACCGGAGGGGCGACGGCTCGATCGGTGAGTCCGGCTGTCCTCGTCGGACGCTGAAGTCGCGCCCCTCCGCTGCTACCCTGCCGGGCCCCGCTGGAGTCCCGTCATGGAGCATTGGATGAAGTACCTGGCCCTCGTCCTCAGCCTGAGCCTCGCCTGCCTGCCGCACGCGGCGCTGGCCTGGTCCAACCATGCCCTGGGTACGGTCCTGGCGTTGGGGGCCATGCCGGAAATCAGGGATGCGTCAGCGGTGGAGGTGGAGAGCCTGGAATCCTTCCTGGCCGAGGAAGGCGTGGCCATCGAGCAATTGCTGGACGAGCAGGAGGAGTTCTTCCGCGAGAACCTCGCCGGCTATCCGGCGCGCCCGGATGACCTGCGCTTCGTTCCCACCCATCAGGGTGATCCCCGCCGCAGGTTCCTGATGGCGCTGCGGGTGAACCCTGAGATCAGGCTGGCCTATTTCGTCCAGGGCCTTCCCGGCACGGACTGGAGCGCGCACCGTCTCCTGGACGCCAGCCAGGTGCTGGTGTTCCGCAAGCTCGACATCTGGCGCGAATGGCGCTTCTACCAGGTGTCGCCGGGTGACAGCGTGCCGGCCCTGGCGGTGGTGGCCAGCGCTGCCGACGAGCCGGATTACGGCCACGACATCAACCTGTTCAGCGATAACCCGGGCGACGTGGGGCGTCGCTATGACTTCGGCCGACAGCCCTTCGGCGATGCGCGGTTCGAGTACTCCTCCCAGGCACCCTTCCACATCGGCTACTACCACGAGGACGAGGTCATCTACCGGTCCGCGCCCTTCCTCGCCAGGACCTACCCGGAGATGCGCGTCTACCAGTACCTGGGGCTGGCGCGTTTCGCGTTCGAGACCGGCCATCCCTACTGGGGCTACCGCTTTCTCGGCTGGGGCCTGCATTACATCCAGGACCTGACCCAGCCCTATCACGCCAAGGCGATGCCGGGACAGGGCACGGGCCGGCTGATCTGGATCGCGTTGAAGGCGGCGGTGGGCCTGGACGCGGACAAGCGAGCGGCCATCGAGCGGATCGCCAACCGGCACACCGAGGTGGAGCGGTATCAGGCCGACTGGCTGCGCAGGCTGCTGCATGAGGGGGGCCAGGACAGCCCGCTGCTGCGCGCCTATGCCGACAGCCGCACGGATGGGGATTACCCGGCCTTCGATGAGGATTCGTTGCGGGCGGTGGTGTCCCGGGAGTCCTACGACTTCGCGGATGATTTCGACGCCCGCATCGCTCACTGGCTGGCGGGAGCACAGGTTCGGCAAGGTTTCAGCCAGGGCAACACCTTGGCGCCATTGCCCGAGGACGGGCAGCTGAACCAGGTGCTGGTGCGGTTGATCCGCCACTTCGGTGCCCACAGCCGTAACGCCGCGCGGGCGACCCTGCCCTAGCGGCGAGGTCGCGAACCGGCCCCGCTTCGCGACCTCGCTCCCGCAGGGCTGCGGCTCAGTGATACTGCCGTACGCGCAGCTCGGTGTTCTCGGGCAGGGCGGTGTCTTCCACGGGCACTTCCAGTTCCGCCTCGGGACGGGCCATCAGCCCGAACAGGCTGGTGAGGGGGGACAGCGGGCCTTTCTGCGCCACCTGGCCCCGGTCGTCCACGGCGACCGCGGGCTCCGGCAGTTGCTCGGTGGTGACGCGGAAATCGTTAATCTGGATGACACCGCGACCCTCCGCCAGGAGGTGGAAGGAGAAGGCCTTGCGTGCCTCGGGGTTGTCGAAGGCGAAGCTCACCGTCAGCGGCTTGCCCGGCTTCAACGGCGGGAAGTCGGGGATGGGCAGGGCCACATCGCGTTCGAACTCCTTGGCCTTGAGCCGCAGCTCGGCGCCCTTGCGATCCATCTGCACCACCTTGATGGTCATTTCCACGCGGGTGCGGCTGTTCTTCGGAAGCTCCATGTACTGGGCGCCGATCAGGTTGTCGGCCCAGTCATCCCGCGCCTTCTCTTTCAAACGGATGCGCTCGCGAGTCGCGAACTGGTACTCCTGGCCCGGGTTGCCACCCAGCAGGGACTGGTCCAGCAACGCCGCCCGTTGCGACACCAGACGGGCCTGCTTGCCACCGTAGCTGCCCAGGTAGCGGGCTTCATCGGCGATGAACCCGTCGCTCTGGTAGCGCCGGCAGACCTGGCGGAAGTCACACTCGGTGAACTGCTCCTTGCCGTCGTGGTAGCGCAGTTTGCCGTTGGTGTAGGAGATCATCTCGCGGCCGTTCTCGTAGTCGCGGAACAGCGAGCGTCCCGCCAGGTTCTGCGGAACCCGGTAGCCGAAGTAATCGAGGATCGAGGCGGTCAGGTCGACGTGCCCGTAGACGCCCCCCTTGATCGGCGGCAGCGCGGCCTGTTCGGGCGCCAGCACCAGGTTGAAGCCCCAGGCCGAGGCGAGGCGCACGTTCTCGATGCCGTGGGACTCGTCGGAGGTGACTATCACCAGGGTGTCCTTCAACACGCCCTGCTTTTCCAGGTCGGTGAGGAAGGCGTCCACCGCATCGTCGAGGTAGGCGATGGCGGCCTTCTTGGCGTCCGGGTAGCGGGCTAGGTAGTCCTGGGGGGCGGAGTAGGGCTGGTGGGTGCCGACGGTGAGCAGGGTCAGCATCCAGGGCTTCTTCTGCCGGCGCAGTTGCTTCACGTAGCCGAGGGCGCCTTCGAAGAAGGCCCTGTCGTCCATGCCCCAGGGAAACTCCAGGTAGGCCTTGTTGCGAAACCAGTCGCGGCCGAGCGTCTTGTCGAAGCCCATCTGCGGCATGACCTTGTCCTTGGCCATGAAGCGCAGTCCGGCACCCTGGAGGAAATGGGTGCTGAAGCCGTGCTGGCGCAGCTGCGAGGGCAGGCAGGCCTTGGCCCGGGCGGGGTTGTTCAGCAGCTCCAGGCCCTTCGGCGTGCCGGAGTCCAGCTTGCTGTAATCGCCGCAGAGCATGGCGTAGAGGCCGCGAATGGTCTGGTGGCTGTGGAGCACGTAGTCCGGCGTGGTCATGGCGCGCTCGGCCCAGCTGCTGAGCCGGGGCATGAGGGCGTCCTGGTAGCGGCTGTTGATCGCGGCGCGGTTGGCGGCGATGTAGGCGCCGGGTATGCCTTCGAGGGTGATCACCAGCACATTGCGCGCGCGGCCCGGACCGGCCAGCAGCGAGGTGCCCTCCAGGTCCAGCCGCGCCAGGCCGGCGATGTCCGGCGGCGCTTCCGGCTGGTCGCCGTCAAGCCAGTCCTCCAGGGCCAGTTGGCCGCCGTTGGCCGCGCTGGCCATCAGCTTGTGGGGCAGGTTGAACTGCTGCCACTGATCGGCCTCGCTGGGGTGGGTGGATTGCAGGGTCATGTGGCCGGCCAGCAGGGCGGTGGGGGCGGCGAACCATTTCCATGACAGCGGGCGCTGGCGGCGTCGCCAGCAAAGCAGGGAGGCCAGCACCGCCGCGCCCAGGGCCAGGGCGAGGATGGGGTGGGTCAGGCCGCCGCCCTGGGTGGAGTGGCTGATGAATTGCGGGTCCAGCAGGTACTTGAGGTCGCCGGGTTCCGGCATCCGTCCCACGGCGCCCACCAGCTCGGCATTGCCGAGGACCATCAGGCACCAGAGCAGCATCAGCGGCAGGGCCAGCAGCAGTGAGCGGCCATGGAGCAGCACCAGCAGGAAGCCGCCGATGGCGAGATCCGACAGGTAGCCGAAGGGGTTGGACCAGCCCAGGGCGTAGCGACTGGCCACGGGGATCACCAGGAACAGCGTGCCCAGGGTGGCGAGCGAAAGGGATTGCGGCAGCCAGCGGCTGATGGGGCGCACAGGAACTCCTGAGATAGGGCAGCGAGAATCCGTCGGGTGATGCCGGAATGCATGGGGAATCGGGGTGACGACGCCATGATTCTGAAACATCGTCGTGCTAGCTACCAGTGGACAGTTTTGCAGAGTGAAAATTCAGGGTGTTCCCAGGCTGGTCGTCCGACGATGATCGGACGATTCCGGGCACTGAAGGCGAGGTGTCCGGGGCGCTCACGCCTGGACGCGGGCAGCAGGTAGAATGCCGCCTCGATTTCCAGAGGTCGCGAACATGGCTCTTATCGGGCGTTTCAATTCACTGCAGGTGACCAAGCACACCGACTTCGGTCTCTACCTGGATGGCGGCGCGGATGGCGAGATCCTGCTACCCCGGCGCTATGTCCCCAAGGACCAGCCCGTGGAACCGGGGGACTGGCTCAACGTCTTCGTCTACCTGGACAGCGAGGACCGCCTGATCGCGACCACGCAGAAGCCCAAGGTGCAGGTGGGCGGCTTCGCCAGCCTGAAGGTGGTGGAGATCAACCGTGTCGGCCTGTTCCTCGACTGGGGCCTGCCCAAGGACCTCCTGCTGCCCCACTCGGAAGAGAAGCGCCCGCTGCAGGTGGGCGACTACTGCGTCGTTCACGTCTACCTCGACAAGCGCACCCGCCGGATCACCGCGACGGCCCGCCTGGACCGCTACCTGGACCAGGTACCGCCGCGCTATGCCCCCGGCCAGGCGGTGGACCTGCTGGTGGTGGAGCGTACCGACCTCGGCTACAAGGCGATCATCGAGGGCCAGCACTGGGGCCTCATCCACAAGAACGAGGTGTTCAAGTTCGTTCGCAACGGCATGCGCGAGCAGGGCTTCATCAAGGAGATCCGCCCCGACGGCAAGATCAGCCTGAGCCTGCAGCCGGTCGGCCAGCAGGCGGTGGCCGGGCTGGGCGAGCAGATCATCGCCGCGCTGAAGGCGGAGGGAGGCGTGCTGCACCTCTCCGACAAGAGTCCCCCTGAACTCATCAGCCAGCGCTTCGGCGTGAGCAAGGGCAATTTCAAGAAGGCCATTGGTGGCCTTTTCAAGCAGGGGCTGATCCGCATCGAGGAGGATCGAATCGAGCTGCTCTGAACCGACCCGCCGGCCCGGAATTACTGGGCCTTCACTGGCAACCCCCGGCTGCGGAGGCGACTCCCGTCGGGGGTTTTGCATTCCATGGCCTGTGCAAATTGCACGCTGGGTCGATACCGGATCGTGCGCAATGCATGGGAAAAAGTGTGTAAATAATTTGCAAGCGACTGATTTATTTGGGGTTTCAGGTGTCGAACCGCCCGCATGCACGCTTCAATGGGGTGCAGGAGCAATTCTGATTTCTGGGAGAGAAGACATGGATCTGGATTTCGACACACTGACCAAGGCCTTTCCGGATTACGAGCTGAGCACCAAGGCCAGGCCCGACGGTGGCTTCGTGTTGACGCTGCAACGGGAGGAGCGCTCGTTCCAGCGGGTCGTGGGGGCGTCGGCGCAACTGGACTGGCTGATCAGCACCTTACGCCGCGACCTGGCGCTGGAGTATGGGGAGGTGCCGCCGGTGGAATCCCTGAAAGTACTGCACGGCAGGCCGCTGCCGCGTTACCTGCGCGCCTGAGGCGGAGGGGCCGCGCCAGGGGCGCGGCCCGGTTGCGGCTCAGGTCTCGACGCCGCCTTCCGGCATCATGGCTTCACCGCCCTGGCGATCATCCCGGTTCGCCGGATCGCGAGGCGTATCCTCAGCGGCCTTCTCCTTCTTCTCCGGCTCTCCCAGCAGCTCGCGCGCGGAGGCCTGGACGTCGTCCACCTGCTTGTTCAATTCATTGACCGCTTCGCCAATGGCTTCCCGGGCGATTTCCTGGGCGGCCGCTTCGGCTTTTTCCGCCAGCTTGTTGGCTGATTCCTCGGCCATTTCGCAGCCGGTGAGGCTGGCCAGCAGGCCGGCGCCGAGCAGCAGGGCGGTCAGGCGGGGGGCGGGTTTCATGGGGTGATTCTCCAGTTGCGTTGAGCGGCGGCCATGATTGCCTACAGCGATCGCCGAAGAAACCTGCCAGCCGGACGAATCTGTATGCGGACATTTCCAGGCGGGCGCTCAGGAAAAAGCCCCGGGTTCCACAGCGGCGACTGTAAGGAACCCGAGGCCTTGGGCCGGCGACCGCCGGCCTCGATAGAACTGACCGGTGGATCCCTCGGGGGTTCAACGGCCAGCGTGATCCGTCGGCGTTCACTAGGCTTGCCTGAACCAGGTCGGGAGGGGAGGGGCGAGTCGATGGGCGCGAAGGGAGCCATGCTGGGCATCCTGCTGGCGGCGGGCGTGGCGTCGGCGCAGGAGGTGAGTTTCGACGACATTCGTCCCATCCTCCAGGCCCGCTGCGTGATGTGCCACAGCGGCGAAGCCGCGCCCCTGGGGCTGCGCCTCACCAGCCTGGACGAGTTGCTCAAGGGCAGCGCCAACCGCGAGGTGGTCAAGCGTGGCGACCCCGCTGGCAGCGAGCTGGTCCGGCGCCTCAGGGGCATCAGCCAGCCACGCATGCCCATGACCGGACCGCCCTTTCTCGGCGACGAGGAAATCGCCCTGTTCGAGGCCTGGATCAGCGGCGGCCTCAAGCCGGGCGATCAATCCGCCTCGGCGAAGCTCGCGCCCGCACCGCTGCAACGCCCGTCGGCGGGCCAGCCTGTCACCTACGCCCATGTGGCGCCGATCTTCGCCAGTCGATGCGTGAAATGCCATTCGGCCAATGGTCTGATGGGCTCGGCGCCCGAGGGATTGTTGCTGAACAGCTACGCCGGCGTCTTCGACCGGGACGAGCGGCTGCGGGTCGTGCCCGGGCGCTCGGCCGCCAGTGAACTGGTGCGGCGCATTCGCGGCCAGTCCCGGCCGCAGATGCCTTTCGACGGTCCTCCGTTCCTGAACGAGGAGGAGATCCAGCTGATCGTGGACTGGATCGACCAGGGCGCCCTGGATGCCGAGGGCCGGGCAGCACCTAGCCTGGCCGGTTCCAAGGTGCGCCTGCAGGGCGTGCTGGGACCCGGCTGGACCCTGGATTCCCTCCCCCTGGTGGTGGGACCGGGTACCCGGATCGACAAGTCGCCGCGTGAGGGCGACTACGTGGAGGTGCGAGGGCGGCTGGACGGCGAGGGGCGAGTGCTGGTGGAACGCATCCGCCGGCGCTGATGGACTCCCCAGGCGGCGTTCATGCCTCGGACGCCTCCAGGGCCTTGCGCTGCTGGCGGCCGCGCAACATTTCCGCGCCGCTGACCAGCAGGATGCCGGCGATCACCAGTGCCGCGCCGATGGCGAAGGACGATTCGATGCGCTCGCCCAGAATCAGTACGCCGAAGGTGATGCCGAACAGCGGCGTCATGAAGGACAGCACCGACAGCCGTGATGCGAGGTAGCGCCGCAGCAGCCAGAACCAGCCGAGGTAGCTCACCAGGGCGATGACCAGGGTCTGGAAGCCGAGGCTGACGAGCGCGCGCTGGGTGAGTTCCATCTCGGTACGGCCGCTGATGATGGCGGTGGCCGAGAGCAGCACGGCGGCGCCGGCCAGTTGATAGAAAAGGGTCTTTACCGGGTTGGCATCCGACAGCGAGGAGCCGCGGATCACCAGGGTGGTGGCACCCCAGGCCAGGGCGCCGAGGATGGCGTAGCTGTCGCCCAGCAGGCCGCTGCCCGAATGGCCGGCGCCCTTGCCGAGAAAGGCCGAGGCGATGCCGCCGAAAGCCACCAGCACGCCCAGCCACTGCAACGGTGATAGGCGTTCCTCCGCCAGCATGAGGTGGAGGCCCAGGGCGGCGAAGATCGGCGCGGTGTAGAGGAACACCGATACATGGGCGGCGCTGGTGTGGTTCAGCGCCTCGGCAATGAACAGGAATTCCAGTCCGAACAGCGCGCCCACCGTGAGCCCCGGGAGCAGGGTGCCGTCGCTGAAGGCGCCCCGGCCTTCGCGCCAGAGCACCAGGACCCCGAGCACCAGGGCCGCGCCGCCGGAGCGGATGGCCAGTTGCAGGATGGAGGGCACGTCCTCGAGGGTCAGTTTGATGGCGACCTGCTGGAAGCCCCAGCAGATGCAGAGGACGAACATCAGTCCGCAGGCGAACCAGTCCAGGGGCAGGCGTGAGGGTTTCATCGGATCGACTCGCAAGGCAGGGGGGCCGCAGCAGGGCCCCGAATGACGGCAGGATGGTCTTCCGCTGCCTTGCATTCAAACGATGATTTGTCATCATGCTTTGACTTTGACTCAAAGCAATCACCCCATGCGCCTTCCTTCCCTGATCGCCTTGCGCACCTTCGAGGTCGCCGCCCGCAGCCGCAACTTCACCGACGCCGCCCAGGAGCTCTCGGTGACGCCCGGTGCGGTCAGTCGGCAGATCCGCCTGCTGGAGGAGGAGCTGGGGGTGAGCCTGTTCGACCGCACGCGCAATACGGTGAGCCTCAACGACAATGGCCGTCGCCTGGCCGCGACCGTTGCCCAGGCCTTCGAGCTGCTGGCGCGGGGCGCCGATGAACTGCGTGGCCAGGACGAAGGCCCTATCCACATCACCTGCGCCCCTTCCATCGCCAGTCACTGGCTGATGCGCCGACTCAACCAGTTCTCCGCCGAGAACCCGGACATCACCCTCAGCCTGGAGGCCACCGAGCAACTGGTGGACCTCGAGCGGGGCGAGGCCACCCTGGCCATCCGCTTCACCACCGACGACACACCCATGCCCGCCAGCGAGCTGCTGTTCCATGAGGCGTTCTTCCCGGTCTGCAGTCCGGCCTACCTGGAGCAGTACGGAGCCGTCCGCGAGCCCCGCGACCTGCTGCGGGCGCGGCTGATCCATACGCACTGGCGAAACACCGCCAATCTGCATCTGCCCAGTTGGGAAGACTGGTTCGCCCGCTATGTGGGTGAGCCGGGGCCGGTGAAGGGCGGCATGCGCTTCGGCCTGATCGGTCATGCCATCCAGGGCGCCGTGAGTGGGCAGGGCTTCGCCCTGGGCTCAACCGCCCTGGCCACGGACGACATCGCCAATGGCCGCCTGGTACTGCCCTTCGGCGAGAGCTGCCGGCTGGCGACCCCCTGGTCCTATCGCCTGGCCTGGAGCCGCAGGTCGCCGCCGGCGGAAAAGGTGCGTCGGTTGATCGACTGGCTGCTGGCCGAGGCGCGGGCCAGCGTCTCCGGAACGCCGGGTCAGGGGCCGCGCTAGATCAGCTTGCGCCACTGATGCAGGCGATGCTGCAGGCTTTCGGCCCAGTCCGGGGTGGCCTGTCCGGTGCCGGCCGTCCGCAGCAGCGGGTGGTGGCTGACGACCCGCGCAAGGAGGGTTTCCTGGGCCGGTTTCACATCCACGAAGAAAACATGCTTGCCGGCGTCCAGGGTGGGCTTGAAGCGCCTGACCACCGCGCTTGGAGTCTGCAGGCCGAACAGGCTGCCTTCCCAGGTGCAGAAACCGAACAAGGCTACGGCGAGGAAGATGAAAGGCACCCAGCCCGCGACGGTGCCGGTCCAGCCCGCGAGCCAGGCCACCAGGATCACGGTTGATGCCAGCGCCAGGCCAATGCCGACGCCCACCAGGCTCGGATGCAGCAGATCGCGTTTGCCGAAGGAGGAGACATCGTGAAGGTGGTAGCGCCCGACCTCGGCATCGCGATTGCTGAGCACATGGATCTGCTCGTGGTCGATGCCCAGGGCTTCGAGCTCGTCCTCGACCCGTTCCAGGTCCTTGAGGTTGTCGCTGATGTAGTAGTGCCGCTGCATGGGAGGCCTCCCATCTGACTGTCGCCGGGCCCCCTGCCGGCCCTTTTTCCCCCGGTTCGCGGCCGCAGTGGGCCTTGGGGAAGTCTAGACCTGTGGGACCCGACGTCGGCCGCGGCCCGCTGATCGGTAAGCGCCCGGCGGCAGGTTCGATGCCTGCCCGGGCACTGGAGGGCTTACTTGTTGCCGATGCGGATATGACGGCTCGGCGCCACCTGGGCGCTCACGCCGCGCTCGATCTCCTGGATCTCGCCACCCTTCTTGAGGAAGGCGGCGATCTGCGCCTCCAGGTCCTCACGGGTGGTGCTGGCGGCTGGCGGTTTGGGGGTGCTGCTGTGGGAGGTCTTGATGCGCATCTGGATATCTCTGTTCGTCCTGCAATGCCACTGCTGAAAAAAAAACCGGCCCGAAGGCCGGTTCTTTTTCGGCTCGTGATCAGATCACTTGCACTTCGTCTGCCTGCATGCCCTTCTGGCCTTGCACGGCGATGAAGGAGACCTTCTGGCCTTCCTTCAGGCTCTTGAAGCCGTTGGACTGGATGGAACGGTAGTGAACGAACAGATCCGGGCCGTTATCGGTGGTAATGAAACCGAAACCCTTTTCATCGTTGAACCACTTGACGGTGCCGGTTTGGCGCTCGGACATTGGAATGTCTCCTGGAATCTTGGTTATCGCTGGGCTGGACGTTCCAGCCTGTCACTGGGTGCAGCTAATCGGCGACCGATGAAGTGGGGATCGTTGTTCGACAGACCGCTTCCCGGGAACACGTGCATCACAGCGCCCCACACAATACCTGTGCTTTCGAGGAATGCCTAACCTTTTGTTCGCCAGTCGTCAGTTCGGCGACGCCCGGCGGCGGCGCAAGCGTCCCGGCGGCGGGCGTTTCATGCGTTCCGCCGGCGTTCACTCCACGCCCGGGAAAACGGCGAACGGCATGGGCGGCGTCTTGTCCGGTGGCACGTACGCAGGCGCCAGTTCCCCGGCGGCGCCCAGGTGGCGTATGAAACGGTAGATGGCCAGCAAGTCGTCGTTCTCCATGCGCCGCAGGTTGAACCAGGGCATGGGCGGTCGCCATTCCCGGCGGGCGTGCTCCAGCCACTGTGCCTCCGTCAGGTTGTGGGCCACCAGCCTCAGGTTGGAGGCGTAGGTGGTGCCCCAGGGGCCCCGCCAGCCCAGCGGGCTGCCGGTGAGCCAGCGGTCCTCCGGTATCTGTCCGGCGGATTCCATCCAGCCGGAGGTATGGCAATCGTTGCAGCCGGAGACCTGGATCAGGTAACGGCCCCGTGTCACCTCGGCGTTCTCGGCCTGGGCCGGGACGGCGAGTGCCAGGAGCAGCGCGGACAGCAGGGCGAGAGTGCGCGCATTCGCTGCGCGGGGAAGTGCCTTCGAGGAAACGGGAATCGGGGTCATGGCGGTGTCCACAGGAGGAGTGGTGACCTCGAAAAACATAGCAGTGCCGAGAGCGCAAGCCAGGCGCTGGTCAAGGCCGACAGGGCGCTTTACGAATCCAGGCACAACGGTCGCGACCGCTGCACCTGCCTCGATCGAGGGTCACTGGCTGTCGCGCATCACCTTGAGTTCGGAATCCGTGCTGCTGAAGCCCCGCTCCAGCTTGATGCGCAAGCCGAGGTCCGTGCGCGAGTCCGCGAACTTCAGCGCATCGGCCAGGGAAATTCGACCGTCCTCGATCAGCCGGTAAAGGTGCTGGTCGAAGGTCTGCATGCCTTGCTCCAGGGCGCGTTCGGTGGCCGACTTCAGCTCGTCCAGCTGGTCCCGCAGGATCAGGTCGCGGATATAGGGCGTGCCCAGCATCAGCTCCACCGCCGCCACGCGCTTCTGGGAAACGCCCGGAACCAGGCGCTGGCCCACCATCGCCAGCAGGTTCTGGGACAGGTCGGCCAGCACCTGGCGCCGGGCTTCGTCCGGGAAGAAACGCGCGATCCGCTCGATGGCGTGGCTGCTGCTGGTGCCATGCAGGGTGGCGAGCACCAGGTGGCCGGTCTCGGCGTAGTGCATGGCGTGCTGCATGGTGTCCAGGTCGCGGATTTCCCCCAGCATGATCACGTCCGGCGCCTCCCGCAGCACGTTGCGCAGGGCGTCCGAGAAGCTGTGGGTGTCCAGGCCCACCTCGCGCTGGTCGATGATCGAGCGCTGATGGGCGTGGAGGAACTCGATGGGGTCCTCGATGCAGACGATGTGGCCGTCTCGGTGACGGTTGCGGTAGTCCAGCATCGCCGCCAGCGTGGTGGACTTGCCGGAGCCCGCCGCGCCGATCACCAGGATCAGGCCACGGTCCTGCAAGACGAGCTTCTCCAGCAGCACCGGCAGGCCGAGGGCCTCGATGCCGGGAATCTCGCTCTTGATCAGCCGCACCACCATGGAGACCTCGCCCCGCTGGTAGTAGAGGTTGACCCGGAAGCGACCGCTTCGCTGGATGCTCACGGCGAGGTTCATCTCCAGCTCCCGCTCGAACTCGGCCACCTGCTTCTGGGTCATCAACTGGTAGGCCATCAGTTGCACCTCGCCGGACTTCAGCGGCTGGTCGCCCACCGGCACGCTGCGCCCTTCCACCTTGATATGGGGCGGGGCGCCGACGCTGAGGAAGAGGTCCGAGCCGCCCTTGTCGTAAAGCAGCTGGAGCAGGGGGAAAACGTCGCGGGAAGGCGGGGGCGTGGTGTCGTTCATCATGGCTCCTAATGGTTGCCGGCAAGCCTAGCAGGGCATTCGCCCGGAAGGGCATGACGCCCGTCAACCCGCCAGCGGCCATCGCACTTCCCGCTCGATCAGCGCCTCCAGCCAGTCCATGAATACCCGCACCCGTCGGGGCAGGCCGAGGCTGTCGGCAGCCTGGGTGAAACTTGACAGCTCGCTGACACCGACAAAGGTTCTCAGTAGATCCGGCTTGTTCATCCGTGAGGCGCCTCCCTGTGGATTGTCCGGCACGGCCGATCAGTGCTTAGGGTTCGAGAATATTTATCCGGGAACATCCGGACAATTCGCTTCCCGCCACGCCCCACTAACTGGAGGAGCTTCACAATGACCCGCAAGATCGCACTCATCACCGGCGCCAGCCGTGGCCTTGGCAAGAGCATGGCGCAGCACCTGGCCGCCCAGGGCATCGACATCATTGGCACCTACCACAGCAAGCTGGAGGACGCCGAATCCCTCAGCCGCGAGATCATGGACCTGGGCGGCCACGCCGCCATGCTGCAACTGGACGTCAGCCGCAGCGCCACCTTCGATGACTTCGCCGCCAGCCTGGGGCGCCTGTTGAAGAACGAGTTCGGTCGGGACAGCTTCGATTTCCTGGTGAACAACGCCGGCATCGGCATCCATGCCGCGTTCGAAGAGACCACCGAGGAGCAGTTCGACCAGTTGGTGAAGGTCCAGCTCAAGGGACCGTTCTTCCTGACCCAGAAACTCCTGCCGCTGATCGCCGATGGCGGCCGCATCCTCAACATCTCCACCGGCCTCACCCGCTTCGCCTTGCCGGGATACGCCGCCTATGCGGCGATGAAAGGCGGTATCGAGGTGCTGACCCGCTACCAGGCCAAGGAACTGGGCGCCCGTGGGATTACGGTGAACGTCCTGGCTCCCGGGGCCATCGAGACCGACTTCGGCGGTGGCGTAGTGAGGGACAACGCCGAGGTGAACGCCTTCATCGCCGCCAACACCGCCCTGGGGCGCGCGGGGCTGCCGGAGGACATCGGCGCGGCGGTGGCCATGCTGCTGTCGGACGCTGGCCGCTGGATCAACGGCCAGCGGGTGGAGGCTTCGGGCGGGATGTTCCTGTAGGCATCCCTCACGAATGGATCAGGCCGCGTCTTTCGCCGGCAAGCCGGCTCCTACACGGGCGCCAGGGCCCCATTGAGTCGGGCTCGGGATGTTCCTGTAGGTGTTCCCTCGCGAATGGATCAGGCGCGTCTTTCGCCGGCAAGCCGGCTCCTACGGCTGTACCAGGGCCCCGTTGCGGCGGGCTCGGGATGTGCCTGTAGGCGCTCGCTCGCGAGAGGACCCGGCCACATCCCTGCGTTGCTTCCGGCCCCGGGTCGCACTGGCGCCGCGGGGCACTGCGCCCTTGGTTATTCACGGCGCCACTGATCATGCCCTGATTGCAGGATTTTTCTCGCTGGGTGGGAATGACGTTTCGCGCATCGAGAAAATGCTCTCAGGATGCCGCCCCAGGAGACGCCATGACCTACACCAACCCCACCGACCGACTGCTGCAGATTCTCGTTGCGCTGGGCCAGGCACCTGACCCGGTCTCGGCCAAGGAACTGTCCTTAAATCTCGGGCAGCCCCTCAGCAGCACCTACCGCCACCTGAAGACGCTGCTGCGCTGGGGGCTGGCTGAGGAACAGGCGGGAACCGGCCGCTACCTCCCCGGACCGACCTGCCTGCAACTGGCGAAGAAGTTCGACCGGGAAGGGCTGCTGGTGACGCTGGCCAAGCCGGAGCTTCGCCGACTGGCCGAACTGAGCCTGGAAAGCGTGGCACTGATGGTGCCGGGCAATGGCCAGGTGATCTGTATCGAACTGATCGACAGCCCCCAGCCGTTGCGCTGCTGCTACCAGAAAGGACTGGCCCAGCCGCTGCTGCGTGGCGCCTCGGCCAAGACATTGCTCGCCTTCATGTCCGAGGACGAGTGCCGGTCACTGCTGGTTCGACAGGGGGTGGAAGGGCGAGACCTGGAGGACCTGGAGGCCGAACTGCGCCAGGTACGCCAGCAGGGCCACGCCGTCAGCCTGGGCGAGATCGATGATGGCGTCTGGGGTGTCAGTGCCCCGGTGGTGGACGGCAAGGGGCGCCTCCAGGGTGCGATCAGCCTGATGGCGCCGGCGCTACGGGTACAGGCACGCGCCGACTGGCTGGTGCGCTGGACCCGCGAATGCGCGGGGCGGATCAGCGCACGACTGGGCTGACCTTTCAACCGATGGACGTGAAGATGACCGAACAGATCGATATGAGCGCCTGGCAGGGCAGGGTGGACACCGGCGAGGGCGAGCGTGCCCGTCGCTGGCACCAGTGGGTGCGTCCCCTGGCGCCCGACGCTCCGGCGGGAGTGGCGCTGGTGGGATTCGCCTGCGATGAGGGCGTGCGCCGCAACCAGGGGCGCACCGGCGCGGCGCTTGGGCCCGGGGCCCTGCGCCGGGCATTGGCCAATCTCGCCTGGCACGGCGACGGGTATCTGCATGACGCGGGTGATGTCGTATGCGCCGACGAACAGTTGGAAACCGCTCAGGAAACCTTTGCCGCGCGTCTGGCGCGCCTGCTCGACGAGGGGCATCTGCCCATCGGCCTGGGTGGCGGCCATGAAATCGCGTTCGCCAGTTTCAGTGGCTTGTTCCAGCACCTGCGGCGGCACTGCGAAACGCCGCGTATCGGGATTCTCAACCTCGATGCACACCTCGATCTGCGGCATGCCGAGCGGCCCAGTTCAGGCACGCCGTTCCGCCAGATCGCCGAGCTTTGCGAGCGGCAAGGGATGCCTTTTCACTACTGCTGCCTGGGGGTAAGCCGGCCGAACAACACTGCCGCGCTGTTCGCCGCCGCTGATCGGCTGCAGGTGCGCTATCGCCTGGACCACCAGGTCAGCGAGGACCCGGCGGAAGCCGAGGCGCTGCTCGACCGGATGCTGGCGGAGGTCGATCACCTCTACCTGACCCTGTGCCTCGATGTGTTGCCGGCCGGCCAGGCACCGGGGGTCAGTGCGCCCGCCACCCATGGCGTGGCCTTACCCCTGGTGGAGCGCTTGGTTCGGCGAGCCGCGGCAAGCGGCAAGCTGCGCCTCGCCGACGTCGCAGAGCTCAACCCGCGCCTCGACTGTGACGGCCTGACCGCACGCAGCGGCGCTCGCCTCATCCATGCCTTGCTCGCCTGACGGGCACGCTTCTCATCAACAATCCCAATAAGAGAGCCTTGAACCCATGTTGACCCTGGAACTTGACGCCCTGACCACCACGGCGCTGGCGCTGTTGCTGCTGGCCGGTGGTGCGTTATGGAAGAAGCGAAGCCGTTGGCTGACCTTGCTCTGCGTGCCGGCACCGGTCATCGCCGGTTTCAGCTTCGCCCTGCTGGTCTGGCTGCTGCGTGATCTGCAGGTGCTGGACCTGAAACTGGACACCGCCCTGCAGACCCCCTTGATGGTGGCCTTCTTCACCACCGTGGGCCTCGGCGGGAGCCTCGGTCTGTTGCGTCACGGCGGCACGACACTGTTCATCTACCTCGGTGCCTGCTGGGCGTTGGCGATTCTGCAGAACCTGATCGGTGTCGGTGCCGCCCAGGCCTTCGGACTCGACCCGCTGCTGGGGATCATGGCGGGCGCGGTTTCCCTGGAGGGTGGCTTCGGAGCCGCGGCCGCGTTCGGTCCGGTCGCCGAGGCGCTTGGCGCCCAGGGCGCCACCACGGCGGCCATCGCTTCGGCCACCTTCGGCATGGTCGCGGGCGGGTTGCTGGGCACGCCGGTGGCCCGCTGGCTGATCGAGCGCCGCAGGTTGCGCATCGAGTCCGGCGAGGTCGGCTCCATGGCGGCCCTGGAGAAGGCCGGCAAGGGCCATCTCGGGACGCTCGACAGCGCCACTTTTCTGCGGCTGCTGACCTGCATCCTGGTGATCATGGTGTTGGGTTTCTGGCTCGGCAATGTCCTGGGCGACTCGCTCGGCGTCGTTCTCCCCAGCTATGTCGGGGCGATGTTCGTGGCCATCATCCTGCGCAACGTCAACGACCGTACTCGCTGGCTGGAGCTGCCGGACAACGCCATCGGCACCCTCGGCGACGTCTGCCTCGGCGTGTTCCTGACCATGGTGATGATGAGCCTGAAGTTCTGGGAGCTCGAGCAACTGGGCCTGCCCCTGCTCGCGGTGCTGGTCATCCAGGTCGTGGTCATGCTGCTGCTGACGGTTTTCGTGCTGTTCCGCCTGCTGGGTGGGGATTACGACGCGGCGGTCCTCTGTTCCGGTTTCATGGGGCACGGACTCGGCGCAACCCCCAACGCGGTCGCCAACATGGGAGCGGTTTGCGAGCACTACAAGGTGTTCTCCTACAAGGCGTTCATCATCGTGCCGCTGTGCGGTGCCGTGCTGATCGACATCGTGGCGCTGCCGGCCATCACCTGGTTCATCAACGCCTTCGGCAACTGACGACCAGCCGTCGCACCTGGCCGGATCACGAAAGAGGGAACCCTCCCGGTGAATGGGCCAGGCCGCGTCGTTCGCCGGCAAGCCGGCTCCTACGCATGAGCCGGGACCCAATGAAAACGCCCTCCATATGGAGGGCGTTTTCATTCAGGTCCCCTCAGGGGTTGGCGGCGTGGCTGCCCAGCAGCGTCCCGCCGGATTTCCGGGCGCGCTTGGCCATGCGTTTTTCCAGCATGGTCTTCTGGGGTTTCTTCTTCGCCTCGCGTTTGGATTCAAGACCTTTGCTCATGGCGACGACCTCCGCGGAAAGTGGATGGATCAACGCGTCCTTGCCCTGGAGCGCTCATTGGCCATCACCACCTCCTGAGCCCGAAGGCCCGCTGCTTCACCGGGTCGATGCATCAAGCATAGCCCCGCCGTGGCGCATCGCACGGCGACGCGCCTTGCGGTCGTCAGGCCGTGATGCCGAACACTTGGGCGAGGTGCGCTTCATAGCGTTTCACATCGGCCTCGATGTTCGGGCGCTTCATCACGTCCACGCAGAGGAAGCTGGGCAGGGCACTCATGCCGAGGAACTGATTGGCCTTGTGGAAGGGGAAGTACACCGCGTCCACCCCCTTGCCCTCGAAGAAATCGCTGGGGTCCTCGAACGCCTGCCGGGGGGCGTTCCAGGTCAGCGAGAGCATGTACCGCTTGCCCTGGATCAGGCCACCGCTGCCGTACTTCTGCGAAGCGTCGGAGCGGGTGCGCCCGTCGTTGGCGTAGAGGCTGCCATGGCCGGCGGTGAAGACTTCGTCCAGGTAGCGCTTCACGGTCCAGGGCGCGCCCATCCACCAGCCGGGCATCTGGTAGATCACCCCATCGGCCCAGAGGATCTTCCGCACTTCTTCATCGGCGTCGTAGCCCGCGTCGATGCGGGTTTCCTTCAGGTCGAAGCCGGCGCGATCGAGGTAGGCCAGGGCGGCGTCATGCAGGGTGTCGTTGTACTGGCCGTTGGAATGGGCGAACTGCTTGCCGCCGTTGAGCAACAGGATCTTCTTCATGGCTGGGATGCCTCCGCAAGTTGGATGCGGCGCAGGTTAGCGGCGCACACCCGGCGGAAAAACCAGGCGGCCAGCAAATGATACTTGCCGAAAAATCACGAATTTTCGCGATTCATTGCGTTAAATTTGCGGGGTCATCCCTTGCCATGAGCCTCGCGTCATGTCCCATCCCTACGGTTTCATCCTCCACGCCCACACCCGCCCGGAGAAGGCCGATGCCTTCGAGGCACTGTTTCGCGCCTATGTCGAACCCAGCCGCGCCGAGCCCGGCTGCATCGAGTACCACATGCTGCGGGACGCCCGGGACCCGACCCTGTTCATCTTCTACGAGGTCTGGCAGAGCCGCGCCCACCTGGAGGTCCACAGCAACCTGCCGCATATGCGCCGCTTCCACGAGGAGCGCATGGAGTACCTGCGCCGCGACTTCGAGATCCGCGAGATCGAGATGCTCAGTCCGTCCAGGGCGCAGGGCTGAGGGCGTCGCGGATCAGCCGCAGATACTCGGGAAAGGCCCCGATATCGTTATGGCCGGCCCTGGGAATCACCACCTCGCGCGCCACGCCTGGGCGAAAGCGTCCCAGAAGCCGATCGCTGCTCCAGCGGGGAATCACCTCGTCGCGCCCGGCCACCAGCAGCAGCGTGGGCACCTCGATTGCCGGGGCGTAGCGCCAGGACTCGTAGCGGTCGCGAAGCATCCAGCTCACCGGGAAGAGGGGGAAGCTGCGGCGGGCCAGGTCGAGGATGCTGTCATAGGGCGTCACCAGCACCAGGCGCGATACCGGGCGCCGGCTGGCCAGGTACAGCGCCACGCCGCTGCCCAGGCTGCGGCCCACCACCGCCACGTCGCGATGCAGGGCGTGGACCTTGTCGAACAGCGCCAGGGCGTCACGCTGGATATTCGCCTCGGTGGGTTCGCCGCCGCTGTCGCCGAAACCCCGGTAGTGCAGCAGGTAGAGCGCATGGTCGGGAAAGGCCTCGGCGAAGTCCGGCAGGCTGCGGGATACGTCCTCGGCATTGCCGCCGAAGTAGATCAGCGCCCGTGGCCCGGACACCGGCCTGACCGTGACCGTCACCCGGGCGTCGGTCAGGGGCAGCAGCATCACCTGCTCCACGCCGCCCAGGGTGCGGGGTTGGGGAAAATAGAGCAGCGAACGCTGGAAGACGAACAGCAGCAGCGCCATCAGCAGCCAGAGCCCGGCGGCCAGCAGGAGCAGGTGCATCAGGCGGCGCATGGTGCCGAAGCGGGGGCGGCGGCGAGGTGGCGGGGGTGCACCCTGGTCTCCCGGTGTTCAGTCGACTTCCCTAACCATAGACGCCTGGACCTGCTGGAACATGGGGGGCGGGGTGGAAACCCGCGTGGCGGATCTCCACCCGATGGCGGTCAGGTCGGTGCGACCGGCAATGGCGAGCCTTGCACGTCCGGTTCCTGCTGCTGCAGCGTCCACATCTGCGCATAGGTGCCGCCAGCCTCCAGGAGCTCCCGGTGGGTGCCTTTCTCGATCACCCGGCCGGCGTCCAGCACCAGGATCTGGTCGGCGTCCATCACCGTCGACAGGCGGTGGGCGATCACCAGGGTGGTGCGGCCCTCCTGGATGCGGTCGAGGGCGGTCTGGATGGCTTTCTCCGACTTGGAGTCCAGGGCCGAGGTGGCTTCGTCGAAGATCAGGATCGCCGGGTTCTTCAGCAGGGCGCGGGCGATGGCGACCCGTTGTTTCTCCCCGCCCGAGAGCTTGAGCCCGCGCTCGCCCACCTGGGTCTCGTAGCCGTCGGGCAGGCGCAGGATGAAGTCGTGGATATGGGCGGCACGGGCGGCCGCTTCCACCTCTTCGCGGCTGGCATCCGGTCGGCCGTAGCTGATGTTGTAGTAGATGCTGTCGTTGAACAGCACCGTGTCCTGGGGAACGATGCCGATGGCCCCACGCAGCGACGATTGGGTCAGCTCGCGCAGGTCGTGGCCGTCGATACGGATATGGCCGCCGTCGATGTCGTAGAAACGGTAGAGCAGGCGGGCGAGGGTGGACTTGCCCGAGCCCGAATGTCCCACCACGGCCACCGTGCCGCCTGGCGGTATCTCGAAGTCCACGCCGTGGAGAATCTCCCGCCTCGGGTCGTAGCCGAAGTGCACCTGCTCGAAGCGCACCCTGGGTCGGGTCGCCTGCAGGGGCACGGCGCCCTCGGCGTCGCGCACGTCCTGGCGTTCGTCCAGGAGGCCGAACAGCCGCTCCATGTTGGTCAGCGACTGCTTCACCTCGCGGTACATCATGCCCAGCATGAACAGCGGCGCCGAGAGCTGCAGCAGGTAGGTGTTCACCAGCACCAGGTCGCCGATGGTCAGCTCGCCGGCCACCACGCCGGCGGCGGCGCGCCACATCATGGCGGTCACGCCCAGGGCGACGATGGCGGTCTGGCCCAGGTTGAGCAGGGCCAGGGACTTGGTCGCCTTGACCTTGGCGTTCTCCAGGTGGCGCAGGTTCTCGTCGTAGCGCGCCGCCTCGTGGGCCTCGTTGTTGAAGTACTTCACCGTCTCGTAGTTGAGCAGCGAGTCCACCGCCCGCTCGTTGGCGCGGGTGTCGGCCTCCACCGCGGCGCGGTAGTAGCGGGTGCGCCATTCGGTCACCGCCACCGTCCAGAGGCCGTAGGCCACCAGGGTGGCGAGGGTGATGAAGGCGAAGCCCCAGTCATAGGCCCAGACCAGCACGGCGGTGACCAGGATCACCTCCAGCAGGGTCGGGACTATGGTGTAGAGCGTCCAGTCCAGCAGGTCGGAGATGGCGCTGCCGCCGCGCTCCACGTCACGCGCCACGCCGCCCGTGCGACGGCCAAGGTGGAACTTCAGGCTGAGTCCGTGGAGGTGCTGGAACACCTTGAGGGTGATCTGTCGCGAGGCTCGCGCCATCACCCGGGCGAACACCACCTGGCGCAGCTCGGTGAACAGCGTCACGCCGATGCGCGCGGTGCCATAGGCCAGCAGCAGGCCGGCCGGCAGCACCACCAGGCTGGGGGCGACATTGAGCTGGTCGACGATCTGCTTGAGGGCGATGGGGACGTAGAGGTTGGCCAGCTTGGCCGCGAGGATCAGCCCCAGGGCCAGGGCGATGCGCCCGGTGTAAGGGCGGAGATAGGGGAGGAGGGTGGCGATCACCGCGGCGTCGCCTCGGGAGCCGGCCTTGCGCGCCACCGGGGCGGCGCCTTCGTGCGTGCCGCCGGCGTTCGCCTGCGGCGTCGGGGTCTGTTTGTCGAGGGCTGCCATCGCCCACCTGCCTTGTGTCGTCGAGATGGGGCGACCTTACTCCAGCGGCCGGGTGGGTGCGAACTGTCCTGGCTGATTCGGCCCATCGATGGGGTCGATGGGGCCGGGGAGGCGGATCTCAGGCCGGGTAGGTCTGGCCGAGGAAGTCCAGCAACAGCGCATTCACCGTCTCGGCCTTTTCGCTCTGCAGCCAGTGCCCGGCGTCTTCCAGCCGGTGCAGGCGCAGGTCCGGCACCTGCAGGGGCATGCGCTCCAGGGTGAAGGCCTCCAGGGTCGCCACCGGGTCGCGGGCGCCGATGATGAACAGCGTCGGTTGCTCCACCTTGCGTCCGGCCAGGGCTTCGGTGTCCTGCCAGTTGCGCTCGAAGTTGCGGTACCAGTTCAGGGCGCCGCGAAAGCCCCGGCCGGCGAAGGCCTTGCGGTACTGGGCGAAGTCCTCCGGCGAACACCAATCCGGCAGCGTCGCTGCCGGCAGGCCGTCCAGCAGGCGCGAGTCGGCCGGGCGCGGCGCTAGGAACAGGGCGTCGGCATTCCCGCCCTGCATGAAGGCCAGCAGGGTGCGGTCGATGTCGGCGTCCAGCTCCCGCTCGGCGACGCCGGGCTCCTGGAAGTAGAGGATGTAGTTGAAGTGCCCGGCGTGGACCTTGCGCAGGATCTCGATGGCCGGGCGCCGGGGGCGGCCGGCGAAGGGCACCGACAGCGTGGCCAGCGCCTGGATGCGGACCGGCTCCAGCAGCGCCAGGTGCCAGGCCACCACGGCGCCCCAGTCATGACCCACCACGCAGGTGCGCTCATGGCCGAAGGCATCCAGTGCGGTCTGGATGTCGCCGCACAGGGCCAGCAACCGGTAGTCCTCCACCGCCGCCGGCGCGGAGCTGGCGCCGTAGCCGCGCATCTCGGGGACGAAGACCCGGTAGCCGGCCGCCACCAGCACCGGGATCTGCTCGCGCCAGGAGTGCCAGCACTCGGGAAAGCCGTGCAGCAGCCAGACCGGACGCCCCGTTTCGGGGCCGGCCACATGGATGTTCAGGTGAATGCCGTTCAGCGGCAGCAGGTGCTGTTCCATGGTGCGCTCCTGGGAAATGCCGCCGACGCTAGCAAGCCTGCTGGTGTGCGCCCAGCACCATTCGCGGGGGCTATGACGTGGAATGGATGGGCTGCCCGAGGGTGCCCGCGACCTGCTGCACCTGTTGGCGGAACCAGCGGCGCAGACCGTCGTCGTGGGTGCGCGCATGCCAGATCTGCATCACCTCCACGCGTTGCACCGCCAGCGGCAGCGGGTGCAGGCGCAGCTCGGGGTCCCGCGCCACGGCCTCCTCGGCCAGGGAACGCAGGCAGGTGAGCAGCAGGTCGGTGCCGCGCACCAGCCGCGTCGGCGCGATGAAGCTGGACAGCCCGGCGGCGATGCGGCGTTGCAGGCCGCGTGCCTGCAGGGCGCGATCCACCAGGCCGTCGAGGTCGCCGGTGAGGGTGGTGAGCAGGTGCTCGCAGGCGAGGAAGGCCTCCAGGTCCAGCCCGCCCGCGAGGTGCGGGTTGTCCCGCGAGGCCAGGACTACGAAGTCCTCGCTGAGCAGGCGCTGCTGGTGGAAGGTCTCCGGCAGGTCGTTGTAGAAGCCGGCGATGGCCAGGTCGCAGGTGCCTTTCTCCAGTTCCTCCCGTGGTAACTGACCCCGGGTGTTGTGGGTGATCAGCACCAGGTTCGGCGCCTGGCTGCGGAGGATCGGCAGCAGCCGGGGCAGCAGGGTCTGCTCCAGGTAGTCGGTGCTGTAGAGGTGAATCCGCGCGCTGCGCTGGAGGAAGTCTCGGCCGTCGCACAGCTCGTAGAAGGCTTCGAGTTCGCCTACCAGCGCCTGCACCCGCGGCGCCAGCTCGTGGGCCCTCGGCGTGGGCGTCAGTCCCCGTGGGGCGCGGACGAACAGCGGGTCGCCGAACTGGTGCCGCAGCTTGTTCAGCTTGTGGCTCAGGGCCGGCTGGCTGAGGGCCATGCGCTCGGCGGCCAGGGTGGCGTTGCGTTCCTGGTAGAGCACCTGGAAGACCAGCAGCAGGTTCAGGTCCTTGTTGGCGATATTCATATTTTGAATGCCAGAAATAAGAGCTTTCGAATTATCGAATGCTAACGCCTTGCCTAGGATGGCGACCACACCCAGGACCCACCGGAGCCCCCGATGACCATCGCCCTCTTTGCCACCGTGCACCCCCTGCCGGAACACCGCGACGCCACCGAGCGCGCCCTGCGTGAGCTGGCGCAGCTCTCCCGCCGCGAGCCCGGCAACCTGCGCTACGACCTCTTCACCCGTGACGCCGAAACCGCGGCCTTCGACCTGTTCGAGCTCTACGTCGACGAGGCGGCGGTCGAGGCCCATCGGCAGAGCGCCCACTACCTGGCGTTCCGCGCTGCCGCCGGCAGCTTGCTGGCCGCGCCTACGGAAGTACGACAGTCCCGTCCGCTGGACCTGGCCCCCTTCAATTGATCAGGAGTGAACCCATGAGCAAGACGACTACCCTGGCGCTGGCCCTCGCCGGCTCACTGTTCGCCGGCGCCGCCACCGCAGCCCCCAAGGGTGAGGTGCTGGTGCTGCTGTCCAGCGAAAACCAGCTCGCCCTGGCCGACGGCAAGCACTACCCCACCGGCTACTACCTGAACGAGTTCGGCGTACCGGCGGACCACCTGCTCAAGGCCGGCTACCGGCTGGTGCTGGTGACGCCCAGGGGCAACGCGCCCAGCGTCGACCTTCGCTCCATCGACCCGCAGTATTTCGGCGGCGATGAGGCGGAGATGAAACGCATCCAGCAGCTGGTGGCGGGGCTGCCGGGCATCGACGACACCCTCGCGCTCAAGGAGGTGCTGGCCGGCGACCTCGACCGCTACGCCGGTCTGCTGATCCCCGGCGGCCACGCGCCGCTGATCGACCTGGCGAAGAACCCCGAGGTGGGGCAACTGCTGCGCCACTTCCATCAGGCCGGCAAGCCCACGGCGGCGATCTGCCACGGTCCCATCGCGCTGCTCTCGGCCCAGGACGACCCCCAGGGCTACCAGGCGGCCCTGGCCCGTGGCGCCAGGCCGGCCGCCGACAACTGGCTGTACGAGGGCTATCGCATGACCATCTTCTCCGACCCGGAGGAGCGCGTCTTCGAAGGTTCCCTCAACGGCGACCGCGTCCTCTTCTACCCGGCCAAGGCCATGGCCGGCGCGGGCGGCGAGATGAGCTACAGCAAGGAATGGTCCCCTAATGTGGTGGTGGACCGTGAGTTGATCACCGGCCAGAACCCCTTCTCCGACCATGCCCTGGCCAAGGCCCTGGTCGAGAAACTGGGCGCCACCCGGTCCGAGTGAACGCGGGGCCTGGGACATCGGCTCGCAGTTCCGGCGGTGCAGCGGTGCGTTGCCCTTCGGGTAACGGCACCCTGTGCGTCGGGCTCTCGCAGGATCCTAGGGTGCGTTTCTCCGCCAGCGGTCTCAGTTGGCCCCGTGGGTTGTCCAACGTCCAGTTGGAACGCCAGCTGTTTCCACCGTCTGCGGTGGTGCCCAGCGAGCAGCGGCTACTGCCCGACTGGGTGTGAGTGCATATCGACTGCCACACCGCGGTTGATGGGCATCACTACTCGGTGTCCTACCCGTTGATGAAGCAGCAGCCTGCGTCAGGCCAAACTGCGCCAAAACGCTTGCCTCGCGGACGTCGACTACCACAGCTCGCGCGAACTGGGCAGGGCGCTGATCCTCCTGCCGAGCAGTGGCCAATGACTGCGCGATGGCCTCAACCTGATCATCGGTTGCGCCACCGGCGTTGGTAAAACCTGGCTGGCCTACGCCCTGGCTGCCCATGACGATGGACGCTTCGTCAAGCGGAATCCTGCGCGACGGTGTGGGAAGGGGGGGCTTGTCCGGGGCTTCGGGCTATGGTTAGCTGACTAATTATTAGTATAAGAAGTCCGAGTCAATTTCGATGTCCTATCCCGATCAACACCGTTTTGCCATGCAGCTCGCGCAGATGTCGCGTGCCTGGCGCGCTGAGCTTGACCGTCGCCTGGCCGGCATGGGCCTGTCCCAGGCTCGTTGGCTGGTGCTGTTGCACCTGTCCCGTTTCCAGGAGCTGCCTACGCAGCGTGAGCTGGCCAAGAGCGTCGGTGTGGAAGGCCCGACGCTCGCCCGTCTGCTGGACAGCCTGGAAGCCCAGGGCCTGATCCAGCGAATGGCGGTAGCGGAAGACCGTCGCGCCAAGAAGATTGCCCTCTGTCCGCCGGCACGGCCCTTGATCGAGCGGATCGAAGCCATTTCCAGTCAGTTGCGCCAGGAGCTGTTCGCTGGCATCGATGACGAGGAGCTTCGTCACTGCCAGCAGATTCACGCGCGGATACTGGCCAACCTGGACCGGCTCTGATGGGCGAGGATCTGGAGGCGCTGCACGCGCGCTTCGGTGCCCGCTATCCACAATGGCTGCTCGGTCTGCTCATGCTCGGCAGCATGGCGATGATCCTCGCTTCAACCAGTATCAACGTCGCGCTGCCGGCGATCATGGCGGATTTCGCCATTGGCCGGCCGCTGGCGCAATGGCTGTCCACTGGCTTCCTCGCATCCATGACTGCGGGCCTCCTGCTGGCGGCCTGGTGCCAGGCTCGCCTCGGGGCGCGGCGCACCGTGCAGTACGGTCTGGGGTTGTTCTGCCTGGCGTCCGTCCTGGCCCTGGTGGCGACGCACGCCTGGCAGCTGATCGCCCTGCGGATCGTCATGGGCGCCTGCGCCGGCATCATCCAGCCCCTGGCGATGGTCCTGATCTTCCGAGTCTATTCCGAGGGTGGAAGGGGCATGGCGCTGGGCCTTTATGGTCTTGGCATCATGGTCGCCCCCACCCTGGGTCCCACCGTCGGTGGTTACCTGATCGACCATTTCGGGTGGGGCGCGGTCTTCTGGCTGCCCTTGCCCCTCTGCCTCATGGCATTGCTGGGGGCGCAGTGGCTGATGCCGAGCCACCGAGATCGCGAGACCCCGGGTGTCGACCTGCCGGCCTTCGCCCTGCTTTGCGTCGCCTTGTTCGCCCTTCTGGGTGCTTTGGCCGAGGCCCAGCGCTTTGGGTGGCAGGCGCCCTCCGCCTGGCTGCCTGGAGCGCTCGGGTTGGCATGTACGGTGGCATTCCTGCGTCGCAGCCGCTCGCGTCCTCGTCCCTTGCTGCCCCTGCAGCTCTGGCGGCACAAGGCCTTTCGCAAGGCGAGCTGGGTGGCCCTGGTACTCGGGTTGGGGCTTTACGGGTCCACCTACCTGATTCCGCTGTTCCTGCAGACGGTCGAGGGGTACAGCGCGGGGCAGGCGGGGCTGCTGTTGCTGCCGACCGGCATCGTCCTGGGGCTGGCTTCCTTCCTCGGTGGCTGGGCGAGCGACCGTCTGTCGGCAGCGTCCATGCTGGTTTTCGGCTTGCTGGTGTTCGCTGTCTCCTCGGCGGCGCTGGGGCTGGCGGGGGAGGGCTCGTCCTTCCTGGTGCTCTGTGCCTGGGCCTGTCTCGGGCGTGTCGGGCTCGGACTGCTATTGCCTGCGATGAGCACCGGGGCGCTCGATGTGCTCGAGGCCGAGGAGCTGGCACTCGGGGCCGGCGCCATCACTTTCGTGCGGCAGTTGGGGGGTGCGTTCGGCGTCAACCTGCTGACCTACTTCCTGGAGTGGCGCCATAGTGCTGCAGGCGGCGGCGCCGCAGCCGATGCCCTGGCCTTCGAGCAATGCTTCTGGCTCGTGGCGCTCCTATTCGTGCTGGCGGTCGTTCCCGCCCGGGGCGTCCGCTCCGTCAGGTCTTGAGCGTGCAAAAGGCACGATAAAAAATATTGTCAAGTCCCCCGCGAAATCTTTTCTATAGTGGAGTAAGCTAGGAAACAGCCTTGTGGCCAGCTGCCATTAGACGGGCAGGGAGTGGGAATCCCGTCTTCCAGAAGGTTCGAGTGAGATGGATAAGGAGCCACATCTCGCTATCATTTGAGTGTTGAGGTCAGCGCATTCCACGTCGCTTCAAGGATGCCCGGGCGGGACATCAGGGGCGTGATACGGGGGTCCGTTCGGCCGGGGAGGACATATGGCAAGGGTTCACAAGCTCCTTCTTACGTTGGCTTCAGGTTCGGTGTTCTATTCGGGCCTGGTACCAGCGCTGGGGCTCGGTGAAATCACCCTCCATTCCGCCCTCAACCAGCCACTGGATGCCGAGATCGAACTGCTCGAGGTCGGCGACCTCGATGACAGCGAGGTCAAGGTCAGCCTGGCCTCCGTCGATGATTTCCAGCGAGCTGGCGTCGACCGCTTCATCTTCCTCAATGACTTGCGTTTCAGCCCGGTGATCCGGGGTTCCGCCAGCCGCATACGGGTGATATCCAGCAAGCCCGTCATCGAGCCCTACCTGAACTTCATCGTCGAAGTGGCCCGTCCCAACGGCAAGCTGCTTCGCGAGTACACCCTGCTCCTCGACCCACCGGGCTCTTCCGCCTACGCTCCGAGCGCCGCACCGGTCGTCGCCCGGAGCCAGCAGACCCGTGGCCAGCCGAGCGCTGAAACTGCAGCGCCTGCCGCCGCGCTGCCGCTACCGCCTGCCGTCGATGGCAAGCGCTATCAGGTTGTCCGGGGCGATAGCCTGTGGACTATCGCCAAGCGTCTCAGCATCGGTAGCGCCATGAGCCAACAGCAGATGCTCCAGGGTATCCAAGCACTGAATGCCGAGGCGTTTCCGGGCGGTGATCCAAATCGTATCCATGCCGGGCAGTGGTTGCTGCTGCCTGACGCCGCCCAGTGGGACGGCGATTCGACACAGGCGGTGGCTGCTCAGCCTGCCCCAGCTTCGAATACCGATGCCATGACGGCCGAGGCGCCGGAGCCTTCGCCTGCTGAAGCCCCCACAGCCGGTCCGACTCTGGATGAGCTGACCCAGGCGCAGCAGCGGATCGATTCGACGCTTGCCCAGAGCGAAGCCGAGCGGGCGCAGTTGCGACAGCAGGTTGCTGAACTCCAGGCCCGCCTCGAGGTGATGCAGCGGCAGTTGAGCGGCAGTGACCAGCAGATGAGCCAGTTGCAGGCGCAGGTGGAGGAACTCGGCACCGTACCCGCCGTGGATGCCCGGGCGGACCAAGCTCAACCTGTGGTCGCACCGGCCGTGATTCCCGCCGCCCAGGCTGCGGAGGCCGCTCCGATCCAGGGTTCCGGTACCGGAATCAGCCCCATTTGGTGGGGCATCATGGTGGCCGGTCTCGTGGTGCTTTTCCTGCTGGATTGGGTCCTCTTGCGCCGCTCCCGTCGTGAGGCCCAGGAGCAGGAACTGGTGGAAGCCCAGACCACCGGCAAAGCCAAGGTCACCTTCCAGCACCGTCATCAGGAAGCCAAGCCCGTCGTCGAGCCCGCGAGGGCGGAGCCGGTCGCCGCCAAGGCCAAGGTCGTCGCGCCGCTGCACCTGGTCCCGACTTCCGGTGCCAAGGCCGATGCCGACGCGATGGAGGCAGCCAACATCTACATCGCCTATGGCCGCTGGCGCGAAGCCTTGGGCGTGCTGCGCCCGGCCGTGGCTCGGGAACCCCAGCGTCTCGACCTGCGTTATCGCCTGCTGGAGGTCTTGGGCGAACTGCATGACCCGGCGGCCTTCAACCTTGAAGAGGCCGCCCTTCGCGAGTTGCAGGCCGATGATCAGCGCCTGGCCGAGATTCGTGCCCGCTTCGCCGACCTCGATTCCGCCAGTGCCAGCGTCGAGCCGGCGTTCGTGCTCAACGAGCCGTCCCCGAGCCTGGCTGCCGCCGGCAGCGAGCCCTTCGAAAGGCCGCAGACGGACTTCGACGGCTACCCGCTGGATGCCGATTGGGAACAGGTCAGTCCCTTCAAGACCGCCGAGCCCAAGCGCAAGGCCAACGTGGTCCAGGCGTTCCCGACAGTGGAGGAGGACCTCGCGTTCCCGACCAACCTCCAGGAGCTGCCGGAGGTCTTCGAGCTGACGCTCGACCCCGATACCTTGAGCCCCTTCGGCGAACTGCCGGAGCTGCCCCAGGCGGAGAGCCTCGACGAGCTCACGCTGGAGTTCGCCGATCCCATGGTCAGTCTGGAGGAACTCGACGAACTGGATGCTCGCCAGGAGAACCTCACCAAGCTCAACCTGGCCCTTGGCTATATCGAGCAGGGCGATATCGAGGCGGCTTGCAGCATTCTCAATGAAGTTATCAGTGCCGGTGACGATCAGCAGCGTCAGGAGGCTCGCGACCTGCTGGCGCGTATCGCCTGACTTCACAAGCGGCAATGAAAAAGCCCGGGCCTGTGTCCGGGCTTCGTTTGTTCGGAGCGTCAACGGCGCTTCGGACTACAGCGGCCGCGATCTCACCGGCTTCGCCAGACCGAGGCATCGCTTGGTCGCCAGCACCAGCCAGCAGGCCAGGATGAAGGGTGCGGTCATGGCGGGTAATTCGACGACGGCGAAGCCGGGCTGCAGGCAGGCACCCAGGGGGATGGCGACGAGCACGCACCAGGGACGACGGAAATCCCGGCCCAGCGCCAGGGCGATCAGCGCGCCATTGAGGCCGAACAGGCCGCCCAGCACCGCCTCGGCGGGTTGGCCCAGCCACGAGGCGGTCGCCAGTGCGGTGGTCGAGCCCAGCAACGCCCAGACTCCCGCGCGCCAACTGGCGAGGAACAGCGCCGCCAGCACCAGCGCACCCGCGATGGGGCGGTCGAGGAAGATCACCTGGCCGATGCCGCGGATGACCGCGAGGGCCGTTTCCAGCCAGTCTTGCTGGAAATGATGCGGCGGCGTGGCGATGGGCGTCAGTTCCAGGGGGGCGCCCAGCGCCAGCAGCAGCCATCCCAGCCCGACGAAGGGCGCGGTATAGGCGGGCAGCCAGTTGCGCTGGCGCACGGCCTTGAGCAGGGGATGGAGCACCAGGCTGGAAAGGCCACCGGCACAGAGGATCAGCAGGGCCAGGTAGAGCGACGGCTCGAAGCGCAGGCTGAGCAGCAGGCCCAGAAGCACCCCGTTGTAGCCGTAAAGCCCCGCCTCGATGTCTTCCGCGGCGAAGCGTCGGCGCACGGCGGTCAGCCAGGCCGCGGCACCGCCCAGCAGAGCACCGCCCAGCAGGTTGGGCGCCCCCACCGCGATGGCGAGCAGGATCAGGGCGCCACAGCCGGGGTGACGCTGGAGGAAAATCTGGCTGAACCCGTTCAACTGGGCCGAGGCCCAGCTACGGACTTCAGGTCGTAGGGGCAGTCGAGTCATGGCAGCTTCAAGAAGTGACGCCCCGGCAAGGGGGCGACGATTCACTGGCCAGGGCCAGCTGGATATTGAGGAGTCCGCCCGGCGTCGAGGCCGGTACGGGGAGCGCGGGTTCTCTGTGGAACCCGTCGCTCCGGGGCCGGATCAGCCCAGGGTTTCGATGCGCAGGCTGTTGGTACTGCCTGGCTGGCCGAACGGCACGCCCGCGGTGATGACCACGGTGTCGCCACGCTGGGCCATGCCCTGGGCCTGGGCGATCTCCAGCGCGGTGCTGGTGACTTCCTCGACCTTGTGCAGGCGCTCGTTGACCACCGAGTAGATGCCCCAGGCCAGGGTCAGGCGGCGGGCGGTCTCCAGGTTCGGGGTCAGGCTCAGGATCGGCGCCTTGGGCCGCTCGCGGGAGGCGCGCAGGCTGGAGCTGCCGGACTCGGTGTAGTTCACCAGCACCTGAACCGGCAGGATGCTGCTGATGCGGCGAATGGCGCAGCTGATGGCGTCCGAGGCGGTGGCTTCGGCTTGCGGGCGGCTGACGTCGAGCTGGCTCTGGAAGTCCGGGCCGTTCTCCACCTGGCGGATGATCTTGCTCATCATCTGCACGGTTTCCAGCGGGTAATCCCCGGAGGCGGTCTCGGCGGACAGCATGACCGCGTCGGTGCCTTCGGCCACGGCATTGGCGACGTCGGTCACCTCGGCACGGGTCGGGGCAGGGGAGAAACGCATGGACTCCAGCATCTGGGTGGCCACCACCACCGGCCGGCCCAACTGGCGGCAGGTACGGATGATGTCCTTCTGGATGCGCGGCACGTTCTCGGCGGGCACTTCGACGCCCAGGTCGCCGCGGGCCACCATGATGGCGTCGCAGAGCCGCGCGATCTCTTCCAGGTGCTGCACGGCCGAGGGTTTCTCGATCTTGGCCATGAGGTAGGCGCGACCCTGGATCAGCTCGCGGGCTTCGACGATGTCTTCCGGGCGCTGCACGAAGGACAGGGCCACCCAGTCCACGCCCAGGTCCAGGCCGAAGGCCAGGTCACGTCGGTCCTTGGCGGTGAGCGGCGACAACTGCAGCACCGCCTCCGGGACGTTCACGCCCTTGCGGTCGGAAAGCTCGCCACCGGCCACAACTTCGGTTTCCACGGCGTCGGCGTGGGACGCGGTCACCCGCAGGCGCAGGCGGCCGTCATCCAGCAGCAGGTTCATGCCGGGCTCGAGGGCCTCGATGATCTCCGGGTGCGGAAGGTTGACGCGACGGGCATCGCCCGGCGTGGCGTCCAGGTCCAGGCGGAAGGCCTGGCCGCGCTCCAGGTTGACCTTGCCCTCCGCGAAGCGGCCGACCCGCAGTTTCGGGCCTTGCAGGTCCATGAGAATGCCGATGGGGTAGTTCAGCTGGCGCTCGACCTCACGTACCCACTGGTAGCGCTGGGCATGGTCGGCGTGCTCGCCGTGGCTGAAGTTCAGGCGGAACAGGTTGACGCCGGCTTCCACCAGTTGGCGGATGTCGTCGATGCCCTTGATCGCCGGGCCGAGGGTGGCGAGGATTTTTACTTTCTTGTCAGGCGTCATGTTCAGGGCTCTCGAGAATCAGGATGGCGCGGAAGTCGTTCACGTTGGTGCGGGTCGGTTCGGTGACGATGAGGTCGCCGAGGGCGGCGAAATACCCGTATCCGTTGTTGTTGTCCAGTTCGTCGCTGGAAGACAGGCCCAGCTCGCTGGCTCGCCTGTAGCTGCAGGGGGTCATGATGGCACCGGCGTTGTCCTCCGAGCCGTCGATGCCGTCGGTGTCGCCGGCCAGCGCATAGACGCCGGGCAACCCCTTCAGGCTGTCGGTCAGGCTGAGCAGGAACTCGGCGTTACGACCGCCACGACCATTGCCACGTACGGTCACCGTGGTCTCGCCGCCGGAGAGGATCACGCAGGGCGGCTTGATGGGTTGGCCGTGCAGCACGATCTGGCGGGCGATGCCGGCATGGACCTTGGCCACGTCGCGGGACTCGCCTTCCAGGTCGCCGAGGATCAGCGGAGTCAGGCCGGCGGCACGGACTCTCTCGGCGGCGGCATCCAGGGATTGCTGGGGTTTGGCGATGAGCTGGAAATGGCTGCGGGCAAGACCGGCATCGCCCGGCTTCACGGTTTCCGAACGGGGGTCCTGGAGCCAGGCACGGACATGGGCCGGCACCTCGATCTGGTAGCGGGCCAGGATGGCGAGGGCTTCGGCCGAGGTGGTCGGGTCGGCCACGGTGGGGCCGGAGGCGATCACCGTGGCTTCGTCGCCCGGTACGTCGGAGATGGCGTAGGTGTAGACGGTGGCCGGCCAGCAGGCCTTGGCCAGGCGGCCGCCCTTGATGGCCGAAAGGTGCTTGCGCACGCAGTTCATTTCATCGATGGCGGCGCCGGACTTCAGCAGCGCCTTGTTGATGGCCTGTTTGTCCTGGAGCGTGAGGCCCTCGGCGGGCAGGGCCAGCAGGGAGGAGCCTCCGCCGGACAGCAGGAAGATCACCCGGTCGGACTCGGACAGGCCACTCACCAGCTTCAGGACGCGCTGGGCGGTTTCCAGGCCGGCGGCGTCGGGCACCGGGTGCGCGGCTTCCACCACTTCGATCTTGCGGCAGTCGGCACCGTGGCCGTAGCGGGTCACCACCAGGCCGGAGATCTCTCCCTGCCATTCACGTTCGATCACCTCGGCCATGGCGGCAGCGGCCTTGCCGGCTCCGATGACGATAACGCGGCCGGAACGGTCGGCGGGCAGGTGGTCGGCCAGGACCTGGCGGGGATGGGCGGCGGAGATGGCGGTGGCGAACAGGTCGCGCAGGAAGGCTTTGGGGTCGAGGGACATGGCAGGCTCCGGGGCACTGGATTCTTGTTGTCGGGCGGCGTGCCGGCGAACGATGTCGCCGGGCGTGTCTGGCCGATTTCAGTCCGGAACCGCCGCGCACGGCGGTTCGGGACTGGAATCGACCTCCCTGACCCTTGGCGCCGTGTCACCGCAGGTCAGGGTGGTCGAAAGGATCGCAGGACAGGATGAACCGTTTCCGGCCATCGTGGGAGCTGCCGGCTCGATGGGCGGTCCCGTGTTCAACCTATCCTGCGAAACATCACTCCTCGCGGATGGAGAAGTTGGCCATGTGCTCCAGGCCCTTGATCAGGGCGGAGTGGTCCCAGTTGCTGCCGCCGATGGCCGCGCAGGTGCTGAACACTTGCTGGGCGTTGGCGGTGTTGGGCAGGTTCAGGCCCAGCTCGCGGGCGCCGGACAGGGCCAGGTTGAGGTCCTTCTGGTGCAGGCTGATGCGGAAGCCCGGATCGAAGGTGCCCTTGATCATGCGCTCGCCGTGCACTTCGAGGATCTTCGAGCCGGCGAAGCCGCCCATGAGTGCCTCGCGTACCTTGGCCGGGTCGGCGCCGTTCTTGGCGGCGAACAGCAGGGCTTCGGCGACGGCCTGGATGTTCAGGGCGACGATGATCTGGTTGGCGACCTTGGCGGTCTGGCCGTCACCGTTGGCGCCGACGCGGGTAATGTTCTTGCCCATGGCCTGGAACAGCGGCAGGGCGCGTTCGAAGGCGTTCGGGCAGCCACCGACCATGATGCTCAGGGTCGCGGCCTTGGCACCCACTTCGCCGCCGGATACCGGGGCGTCCAGGTAGGCGGCGCCGGTGGCCTTGATCTTCTCGGCGAAGACCTTGGTGGCGGACGGGGAGATGGAGCTCATGTCGATCACCACCTTGCCGGCGCCGACGCCCTGGGCCACGCCGTTCTCCCGAAACAGGACGTCGTCGACCTGCGGGGTGTCCGGCACCATGATGATGATGAACTCGGCTTCCTGGGCGACTTCCTTCGGATTGGCCAGGGCCACGCCGTTGTCGCCCAGCAGGTCGGCCGGTGCCTTGTCGAAGTGCTCGGAGAAGAACAGGGTGTGGCCGGCTTTCTGCAGGTTCTGAGCCATGGGCTTGCCCATGATGCCGGTGCCGATGAATCCGATCTTGGCCATGTTGAATACCTCGTTCTTAGATGGCGTTATGGGTTTTCAGCCAGCCCAGGCCGGCAGCGGTGGTGGTGGCCGGCTTGTATTCACAGCCGATCCAGCCCTGGTAGCCGATGCGGTCCAGGTGCTCGAAGAGGAAGCGGTAGTTGATCTCGCCGGTGCCCGGCTCGTTGCGCCCCGGGTTGTCGGCGAGCTGCACGTGGTTGATGGCGGCGAGGTTGCCTTCCACGGTGCGGGCCAGGTCACCTTCCATGATCTGCATGTGGTAGATGTCGTACTGCAGGAACAGGTTGGCGCTGCCGACCTTTTCGCGGATGGCCAGGGCCTGGCGGGTGTTGTTCAGGTAAAAGCCCGGGATGTCGCGGGTGTTGATGGCTTCCATCACCAGCTTGATGCCGGCGGCCTCGAGCTTATCAGCGGCGAATTTCAGGTTGTCGACGAAGGTCTGCTCGACGGTGGCGCAGTCGATTCCCTGCGGGCGGATGCCGGCCAGGCAGTTGACCTGGGTGTTGCCCAGGACCTTGGCATAGGCAATGGCCTTGTCCACGCCGGCGCGGAATTCCTCGACGCGGTCGGGATGGCAGGCGATGCCACGCTCGCCCTTGGCCCAGTCACCGGCCGGCAGGTTGAACAGCACCTGTTCCAGCTTGTTGGCGTCCAGGCGGGCGCGGATTTCCTCGACCGGGAAGTCATAGGGGAAGAGGTACTCGACACCGCTGAAGCCGGCTTGGGCGGCAGCGGCGAAACGGTCCAGGAAGTCCACCTCGGTGAACAGCATGGACAGGTTGGCGGCAAAACGGGGCATGAGTGTCTCCTTCTGGTTCCCCAGGCCCCGCAAGCGGGGCAGGGGAGATGAAAGCCCCGCTCCCACCACGAATGGGAGCGGGGTAGACGGCAATCAATCCAGCAGCGAAATGGCGGTCGGGGCGTCGGCGCCGGACAGGGCCAGCTCCTCGAACTCGTTGACCGCGTTGATCTCGGTGCCCATGGAGATGTTGGTGACGCGCTCCAGGATGACTTCCACCACCACCGGTACGCGGAACTCCTCCATCAGCTTGCGGGCCTGGGCGAAGGCGGCCTGCAGGTCGTTGGCGTCGAACACGCGGATGGCCTTGCAACCCAGGCCCTCGACCACGGCTACGTGGTCCACGCCGTAGCCGTTCAGCTCCGGTGCGTTGACGTTCTCGAAGGACAGCTGCACGCAGTAGTCGATCTCGAAGCCACGCTGCGCCTGGCGGATCAGGCCCAGGTAGGAGTTGTTCACCAGCACGTGGATGTAGGGCAGGTTGAACTGCGCGCCGGCCGCCAGCTCCTCGATCATGAACTGGAAGTCGTAGTCGCCGGACAGGGCGACGACCTGGCGGCTCGGGTCGGCCTTGACCACGCCGAGCGCTGCCGGAATGGTCCAGCCCAGCGGGCCCGCCTGGCCACAGTTGATCCAGTGGCGCGGCTTGTAGACGTGCAGGAACTGGGCGCCGGCGATCTGCGACAGGCCGATGGTGCTGACGTAGCAGGTGTCCTTGCCGAAGAATTCGTTCATTTCTTCGTAGACGCGCTGGGGCTTGACCGGCACGTTCTCGAAGTGGGTCTTGCGGTGCAGGGTGCGCTTGCGCTCGCGGCAGGATTCCACCCAGGCGCTGCGGTCCTTCAGCTTGCCGGCGGCTTTCCACTCGCGGGCGACTTCGAGGAAGGCGTCCAGTGCCGAGCCGGCGTCGGAAACGATGCCGAGATCCGGCGTGAAGACGCGGCCGATCTGGGTGGGTTCGATGTCCACGTGGATGAAGCGGCGGCCCTGGGTGTAGACGTCGACGGAGCCGGTGTGGCGGTTGGCCCAGCGGTTGCCGATGCCGAACACCAGGTCGGATTCCAGCAGGGTGGCGTTGCCGTAGCGGTGCGAGGTCTGCAGACCGCACATGCCGGCCATCAGCGGGTGGTCGTCGGGGATGGTGCCCCAGCCCATCAGGGTCGGGATGACCGGAACGCCGGTCAGTTCGGCGAACTCCACCAGCTTGTCGGACGCGTCGGCGTTGATGATGCCGCCGCCCGACACGATCAGCGGACGCTCGGCCTCATTCAGCATAGCCAGGGCTTTCTCGGCCTGGATGCGGGTGGCACTGGGCTTGTTCACCGCCAGCGGCTGGTAGGCATCGATGTCGAACTCGATCTCGGCCATCTGCACGTCGAACGGCAGGTCGATCAGCACCGGGCCGGGACGGCCGCTGCGCATCTCGAAGAAGGCTTTCTGGAAGGCGTAGGGCACCTGGCCCGGCTCCAGGACGGTAGTCGCCCACTTGGTCACCGGCTTGACGATGCTGGTGATGTCGACGGCCTGGAAGTCTTCCTTGTGCATGCGGGCGCGCGGAGCCTGGCCGGTGATGCAGAGGATCGGGATGGAGTCGGCGGACGCCGAGTACAGGCCGGTGACCATGTCGGTGCCGGCAGGTCCGGAGGTGCCGATGCAGACGCCGATGTTGCCCGGGTTGGTGCGGGTGTAGCCCTCGGCCATGTGCGAGGCGCCCTCGACGTGACGGGCCAGTACATGGTCAACGCCGCCGATCTTGTTCAGGGCCGCATACAGCGGGTTGATGGCGGCGCCGGGGACGCCGAACGCGGTATCGACGCCTTCACGGCGCATCACCAGGACGGCAGCCTCGATTGCTCTCATTTTGGCCATGTTTTGTGCCTCTTTATTGTGAAAATTGTATACAACCAACGTGGCCCGATTCTATGCAGGTGCTGACTAAGGGGTCAAGGCCATTCGTGAGGCTAAAGGTCGCAGAGAGGCGACTCTTTTAAAACGCCCGTTTCATGGTCGTCTCAGGAGCCTGTCAGCAGGTTGGTTGAAATACTGTATACAAAAAATAATGTGATTGTATCTATGTGTTGATTTTTTTGTGTTCGATGGGATAGTGATCTACAGCTTTCAGACGCACCGCAGGACGGGCTGGAAAATGCCCGCATGGCTGGACGGAGTTGCTTCGTGGCAGCCCGGACGGTGCCGCACAAGGTTCAACCACTCATGAGGAACGCTTGAAATGACCACCCTGACCCTGGAAACCGCCGTGAGCATTTCCAATCACGCCCTGGCCACCGGCCGGGAGCTGCGCACCGCCCCGCTGACCATCGCCGTACTGGATGCCGGCGGTCACCTGATCAGCCTGCAGCGCGAGGACGGTGCCAGCATGCTTCGCCCGCAGATCGCCATCGGCAAGGCGTGGGGCGCGGTTGCCCTGGGCAAGGGGTCGCGCCTGATCGCCGCCGACGCCCAGCAGCGTCCGGCCTTCATCGGTGCGGTGAACAACCTGGCCGACGGGAACCTGGTCCCGGCTCCTGGCGGTGTGCTGATCCGCGATACCCAGGGCCAGGTGATCGGCGCCATCGGTATCAGCGGCGACACCTCCGATATCGACGAGCAGTGCGCCGTGAGCGCCGTGGAGGCTGCCGGTTTCCGGGCTGACGCCGGCGCGGCCTGATGCCGTGCGGGGTTGCCCCGCAGCGGAAATGAAAACGGGGAGCCTGCCGCCTATGCGGTTGGCTCCCCGTTTTCATTGGGATCGGGATCGGGATCGGGGTTGGCGCGGTGTCACTCCACAGCCTTGGGGCCCTCGCTGCGGGGTATGGGCGCACGGCGCGGGACCAGGCGCCTGGCGGTAGTGGCCTGGCAGCAGGCACAGCATCGCGGCTCCCCGGCTCCCCGGCTAGCTGGCTGCGATGGGTAGATCGATGCTAGTTCCCTTCATCCACCACCTCGTCCTCTTCCTTGCTGCTCACCATGCTGTGATGGACGAAGGCCTGGGCGATCACGGTGCGCAACTGCTCGTCGTCCCAGGGCTTGGTGAGGAACTTGTAGATGGCGCCCTGGTTGATGGCATCGGTGACTGATTTCAGGTCGGTGTAGCCGGAGAGCACGATGCGCACGGTGTCCGGGTAGAGGTCCTTGACCCGGCTGAGGAACTCGGTGCCGTTCATCTCCGGCATGCGCTGGTCGGACAGGATCACCTGGATATCGTGGCGAGCCAGGAGGCCGAAGGCGTCCTGGGCGCGGGTGGCGGTCAGGATCTGGTAGCCGTCGCGGCGCAGCACGCGGGTCAGGGCGCGAAGGATGTTCTCTTCATCGTCCAGCAGCAGCAGGGTCTGGCCGCCCGGGGTGCCCGAGCGCGACTCCAGGTAGGCGGCCGGGCTCTTGTGGTGCTCATGGAAGAAGCGCTCCAGCTGGTCGAAGGGCATGGGCCGGGCGAAGTAGTAGCCCTGGAACTCGTCGCAATGGCTCTTCTTCAGGAAGGCGAACTGGGATTCGGTCTCGACGCCCTCTGCGATCACTCGCAGGCGCAGGTGGTGGGCCATGGAAATGATGCCCTGGGTGATGGCCGCGTCATGGTGGTCGCTGATGACCTCCTGGACGAAGGCGCGGTCGATCTTGACCTTGTCGATGGGCAGGCGCTTCAGGTAGTTGAGGCTGGAAAAGCCGGTGCCGAAGTCGTCGATGGACAGCCGCACGCCAAGCGCCTTGAGCGCCTGCAGGGTGGCGATGGCACGCTCGGCGTTGTCCAGGAGGACGGTCTCGGTGATCTCCAGCTCCAGCAGTTCGGCGGGCAGGCGGCTTTCCTCCAGCACCCGGCGCACGGTATCGACGAAGATGTTGCGCTGGAAATGCACCGCCGAGATGTTCACCGCCACCACGGTCCCGGTGACGCCCTGGTCCATGAGCCGGCGGCAGTCGCGGCAGGCGGTGGCCAGGACCCATTCGCTCAGCGGGATGATCTGTCCGGTGTCTTCGGCCACCGGGACGAACTGCGCCGGCGAGATGAAACCCAGCAGCGGGTGCTGCCATCGCAACAGTGCTTCGTAGCCGGTGACCCGCCCGTTGCGGCCGTCGATCTGGGGTTGGTAGTAGAGCATGAAGGCACTGGACTCTATGGCTTTCTGCAGTTCATTGCGCAGGGTCACCCGTTCGCTGACCTTCTGCTCCAGGTCCGTGGTGTACCACTGGTAGCAATTGCGCCCCTGCTGCTTGGCCTTGTACATCGCGAGGTCCGCCTGCTGGATCAGTTGCATGGGCTGCTGCATGCCTTTCTCGCTCAGGGCGATGCCGAGGCTGGCGGTGATGTGCAGTTCGCTGCCGGCGATGGGGTAGGGGCGGGCGATGCAGTCGATGACCCGCTCGGCCACCTGCAGCACGTCCTCCTCCCGGGCCAGGTCCGGCAGGATCAGGATGAACTCGTCGCCCCCCAGGCGCGCCACGGTGTCGCCGGGACGCACCTGCTGGCTGAGGCGCCGGGCCACCTCCACCAGGATCTGGTCGCCGATGCCGTGGCCCATGGAATCGTTGATCGGCTTGAAACCATCCAGGTCGATGAACATCACCGCCAGTTTGCGCCGGTAGCGCTGGCTGATCTGGCAGCCCTGGCGCAGGCGGTCCTCCATGAGCGAGCGGTTGGGGAGGCCGGTGAGGACATCGTGGCTGGCGTTGTAGGCCAGTTCGGACTCCACGCGCTTCTGTTCGGAAATATCGTTCTGCACGCCGATGAAATGGGTGATGCGGCCATGCTCGTCCGGCACGGGAGCGATGTAGAGGTCGTTCCAGAAGGGCGTGCCGTCCTTGCGGAAGTTGCGCAGCACCACATGGACCTCGCGCTGTTCCTCCAGGGCTCGACGGATCTCGGCGATGCCCGTCTGTTCGCGGTCCGGTCCCTGGAGGAAGCGGCAATTGCGCCCCAGGGTCTCGCCCGCGCTGTAGCCGGTGATGCGTTCGAACGCCGGGTTGACGTAGATGATGGGCAGGTCGGGGGCGCTGGCGTCGCAGATCAGCGCGCCGTTGTAGCTGGCCTCGATGCTGCGCTGGAGGATGCGCAACTGCTCCTCCGACTGCCGGGTCCGGCTGATGTCGCGGAAGGCGATGACCCAGCCCCCCAGCGCCCTGGCGTGCAGCAGTGGGGCGCAGTCGTAGGCGATATGGCGCTCACCCCCCAGCCCCATTTCGCCGTGGCGTGTCGCGCTGGCCCCGGCGTCGTACAGATCCAGGGGCAGCAGTTCCGCCAGGGGGCGACCGAGCAGGGCGTCCACCGGCTTGCCCAGGAGGGTGGCGGCGGCCGGATTGACGAAGGTCAGTCGACCCTGGCGATCCACCGCCAACAGCCCCTCGCCAACGCTGTCGGTGATGGCGGAGGTGAAGTCCAGCTGTTCCTGCAGGCGCTGCTCGCCGGAAAGCACCTGTTGCACCAGGCGGATGTTCTCCAGGGCGGCCACCACCATCTGGGCGAACTGCTGGGCGATGGCCAGGTCGTCGGTGTCGAAGTCGCCCTCCAGTTTGTCGGACAGCTGGATCAGGCCCAACTGGCGTCCTTCGTGGTCCACCAGGGGCACGGCCAGCCAGCTTTGCAGGGGCGCGTTGCGGATTTCCAGTTCCGCGCGAGTCAGTAGCCGAGGCAGGCAGGAATCGTCGGGCTCGTTCCCCAGGGCCAGCCCCTCCGGCGTGAGCAGCGGCGCATTCCAGGGCTGATGACGGGCGGACAAGGAGAGCGCCTGCAGGTCCGGATGGTCCGCCAGGGTCAGCAGCGACTGATGGGCGCCCACCAGCAAGCGCAGTCGCTCGCACATGAAGTCCAGCAGGGCCTGGGTGTCGAGAATGCCGCCGATGTGCAGTGCCGTCTCGCTGAGGCCCCGCAGCAGCTGCGCCTTGCGCTCGGACTGGGCGAGGGTGTCCTGCAGGGCGCGGGTCATCCGGTTGCGCTCGCTGATGTTCTTGGCGATGCCGAAAACCCCGACGATCCGTCCTTCCACCACGATGGGCAGGTTGGTGATGTCCAGCTCCAACAGCGCGCCATCACGGTTGCGGCAGGTGGCCTCGTAGCGCTGGGCCTTTCCGTCCAGGGCGGCTTTCAGGTGCTTCTCGACCTGTTCCACATCCGCGTCCACCACCAGGCAGGAGAAGTACTGGCCGAGCAGTTCATCGGAGCCGTAGCCGATCAGCGTGCCACCCGCCTGGTTCAGGCTGACGAAGCGTCCTTCGCGGTCGAAGGAGAACACCGGATCGGGGTTGAAGGTGAACAGCGAGCGATAGCGTTGCTCGCTTTCCAGCAGGCGCAGGCGGTCGTGCTGGCGCTCGATGGCGATGGCCGCCAGCTGCCCGGCGGTGCTGATGAGCTGGAGGGCATCGTCGTCCGGCACGCAGGGGAAGCGCAGGTGCATGGCGAAGGTGCCGAGCACGTCGCCGTGGTGGGAGATCAGCGGTATGGCCCAGCAGGCACGCAAGCCGTGGCGCAAGGCCAGGTCGCGGTGGCTGTGCCAGAGCGGATCCTCGCTGATGTCCTCGCTCACCACCATCTGCCGGCGGAACACCGCGGTACCACAGGCGTCCGCCAGGGGGCCGATGGCCTGTCCGTCCAGGGCCTGGCGGTAGGCGCCCGGCAGGCTGGGGGCGGCGCCCGGCTGCAGGCGCTTGCCCTCGGCGTCCACCAGGTGCACGGAGCAGAGGGCGGCGGGTTCCAGGGTTTCGCTCATGAGGCAGATGGCTTCGAGGATGTCGCCCAGGGACTGGTCGGTGGAGATCATGCTGAGGATGTCGCGCTGGTCCTCGGCGTAGGCCTCGTGGCGAACCAGGCTGGTGATGTCGTGGGCCACGGCGAACAGGGTGCGCTCGCTGTCCGACCAGCCCGCCGACCAGAGCAGGTGCACCACGCTGCCGTCCTTGCGCTGGCAGCGGTTGCGCACCGCTTCCCAGGACTCGCCCCGGATGATGGCCTGCAGGTCGCCCCGGGTGCGCTCGCGGTCTTCGGTGAGGACCACGTCGGTGTAGGGGCGGCCGATCAGTTCCTCCGGGCGGTAGCCCAGGACGCTCTGGCAGGAGGGGCTCACCTGGGTGAAACGCTCGTGTTCGTCGATGGAGCAGAGCACGTCCATGGAGTGTTCCATGATCCGCTGGTTCTGCCGCTGCAGGCGCGCCTGGTGCTGAAGGCTCAGCTCAAGCTCCCGGTTGCTGTGCCGCAGCCGCCTGCTGCGGTCCAGGGCCAGGCGGGAGAACCGCTGGTTGACCATTAGCAGGAAGGTGAAACCGAGTCCGAAGAGCATGAACAGCGGCGGCAGGTAGACCGCAGCGGCATCGCGCCTTGGGAGCAATTGGAAGAGCCGCAGGCTCCAGCGTCCCTCCGGTCCCAGGTTGGTCATGTTCTCGCCCAGGGGCTGTAGCTCGCGCCGGTCCGCCGGTCTTTGCGACAGGTACACACGACGGTCACCTTCGGACACTTCCAGCACGAAGCCCTCCAGGTCGCGACCCAATTGCTGGTCGAGAGTCGCCCTGATGTCCAGCACTGCCACCAGCAGCGCCGTAGGCTGCCCGGCCAGCGTCACCGGGGTGGCGACCAGGAGGCTGGCGTTCGAGCCTCGGAAGTTCTGGGCTGAGCTCATCCGCGAATGGGTTCCGCCCTCTACCTGGCGTAGCCAGTCGCGCTGCTGCGGCAAGGCGAGGAAGTGCATCAGCCAGGTCGCTGCCTGCGGCGACCGCGCCTGCTGTCGTTGCGGCGCGAGGTCGGTGTCCAGTACGGCAATCAGGTCGATATTGGGAAAGTCACGCAGGTAGCTGCTCGCCTCCTGCCGCCAGAGCCCTTCCGTCGGCATTTCGCCCAGAGCCCGCCAGCGCTCGCCCATGCGCTGCATCAGTTGCAACCGGGTGGTGACGGTGTGCTCGATGGACGACTGGGCCCTCATCAGCAGCTGGTGGCCGTGGGTGTTGAGGCTGGAGATTTCGTTCTGGCTCAAGAGGAACCAGCCGATGCAGGTGGCCAGGGCCCCCAGCAGGCCGGTGAGGGTGGTGCGACGATCGAGCGGTTGCCGGTGTTCCTCCCGCAGGGCGCCCAGCATCAACACGGCGGTGCCCAGCAGGGCGATGAACAGGTTGGCGACATGCCCGGCCTCGGGGCGCAGGGAGAATCGTGGCAGGTCAGGGCTCGCGCCCAGCGAGGCGAACTCGGACAGCAGCGCCAGCAACAGCAGCACGGCGCCGCAGCACTGGCTGGGCCAGCGTCCACCGCGTCTCGCCACCGACAGCAGGGTGGCCAGGCCGAACAGGCTGGCGACGATGGCCAGCTCGCTGCGGATGTGCCAGAGGCCACCGACCAGGGAGTGCCCCGGATCGTTGCCTCCGGTCAGCAGGTTGTGGCCGAAGCTGTAGGCGGACAGGACGACCAGCGTCAGGCTGGCCAGCAGGGCGGTACGTGCCCGGCCTCTGGCTGCGGCCAGCAGGGCGCTGCCGGCAAGCAGGGTGACCAGCGCGGTCTCCGGAAGCAGCACCAGTTCGTGACGGCCCGGATTGCCTTGGAGCACAAATGCCAGCAGCCCGATGGCGCCCAGGATCATGAGGGCGAACGCCAGGCAATGAAGGAAGGCCTGGTAGCTGAGGTCGCGATTCTGTCGCGCCATGCTGTCGTGTCCTTCCTCGTGGGGGAGGGCGCCCTGGTCTCGGATATCAGTCATCCAGTTCGTCGCCCTCGAGCAGGACGGCGCCGTCCGGGTCGCGGCGTACCCGTGTCAGGCCGGGATGCTGGGCTTCAAGCCGGAGAAGCTCCTGACGCTGACGGTCCAGGGTGTGCTGCTGGCCGCGCAGTTGCTCCAGCAGGCGGCGATTCTCGGTACGCAGTCGGTAGAGATCGACGGCGGCTTGCAGGGCGCTCTCGACGTCGTAGTCGTCCCAGGGCTTGGAGAGGAAGCGGAAGACTTCGGCGCGGTTGATCGCCTTCATCAGGGTGGCGCGGTCGCCGTGGGCGCTGAGCAGCAGGCGCGCGGCTTCCGGTTGGCGCTGGCGGGCGAACTGCAGGTAGGTCAGTCCGTCCAGGCGCGGCATGTTGAGGTCGCAGAGGATAGCCGCGTACTGCTGTTGCGCCAGGGCCGCCAGCGCCGCTTCGGGATCGTCGAAAGGCTGCAGCTCCCAGCCCTGGGGGCGCAGCAGTCGTTGCAGCGCGGTGAGAACATGGGGTTCGTCGTCCACCAGTTGGATGGTGATCATCAGCTGTTCTCCACCGCCGTGGCGGTTTCGTTGGCGGGTCTTCGGACATGCAGCGTGTAGCGGGCCCCTTCGCTGGCTTCGAAGGCGATCAGTTTGTCGATCACGGCGGCGCTGAGCTGTTTTCCGGCGTTGAGCAGCAGCATGCCGCTGTCCGCCAGGAGATTGCGGGCCAGGATCATGCCGGGTTCGAGGCGGCGCGTATCCATCACGAGGACGTCGGGGTCGCTGCCCTGCAGGTCCGGCGCCTGGTGGGTACAGAAGTCGATGAAGTCGCGGCACAGGACGGGATCGTAGAGACGGCCCGAGTAGCGGGCGAGGAACTGCAGGGCTTCCTCGCGGGACTGCGGTCGTTGCAGCACCAGCCCGCACTGCAACTCCACGAAGTCCACCGCCAGCTTGAGCAGTCGGGCGCCGAAAGGGATCGCCTCGCCGTGAAGGTGGTCGGGGAAGCCCGCGCCGTTCCAGTGCTCCTGGTGGTGGCGGATCAGCTGACTGGCATCGTGCAGCGGCTCCAGGGTCATCAGCAGGTTTTCTCCCTGGACCGGGTAACGGTTGTAACGCTCCCGCTCGTCCCGGTGCAGCAGGTCGCTGGGGCGACTGAGCAGGTGGTCGTCCCAGGTGAGCTTGCCCAGGTTGTACAGCGCGGCGGCCATCGCCAGGTCGCGGTTGTCGGCTTCGGAGAGCTGCCGCTGGGCGGCGTAGGCCCGGACCAGGGCGATGACCTGGGCATTGCTGCGTTTGTCGGTGGGCAGGCGCTGGTTGAGCAGGGAGGCGAATACCTCGGTGGTGGTCACGTAGCTGTGGTGCAATTCCTCGTAGGCGAGGTCGAGCATGTCGGCGGTCTGCTGAAGCTCGGCGGTGCGGTCGCGAACCCGTTGCTCCAGATGGGCGTTCAGCTCCTGCAGTCGGCGGTTCTGTTCCAGGGCGAGACGCTCCAGGCGCCGGTGCTCGCGCTCGGCGTGCTGGTGGGCCAGGGCCTGGCGCAGGGTGGCGCGCAGCTCATCGTCGTTCCAGGGCTTGGCGAGGTAGCGGTAGATCTGCCCTTGGTTGATGGCGCGTATGCAGGTGGTCAGATTGGCGTCACCGGTGAGCAGCAGGCGCCGGGTGTCGGGCCAGCGCCGCTGGACTTCGGAGAGCAGGCCTGGGCCGTCCAGGCCGGGCATGCGGGCATCGGTCATCAGCAGGTCGACCGGTTCGCTGGTCATCCGCTCCAGCGCCTGGATGCCGCTGCTGGCGGTGAGCAGCCGGTAGGGTTCGCCTCTCAGGGCGCGGCCGAGGGCGGCGAGGATGTGTGGCTCGTCATCCACCAGCAGGACGCATGGCAGCTTGCCTTCATCGCTCATGCCGTTGGCTCCCCGCAGCCGGGCTGGCGCAGGGGCAGCCAGACGCGGAAGCGGGTGCCTTGCCCCGGCCGGCTGCTGACTTCGATGCGTCCGCCGTGTTTCTGCACGATGTTGTAGGACAGGGCCAGTCCAAGCCCCGTGCCTCGTCCAACGGGCTTGGTCGTGAAAAAGGGTTCGTAGATGCGGTGGAGGATGGAGGGATCGATGCCCTTGCCGTTGTCTTCCACCTCGATCCAGGCCCAGCCGTCCTGGTGGCCGCTGCGCAGGGTGATGCGACCGAAGGTCTCGATGGCGTGGGCGGCGTTGATCAGCAGGTTCATCGCGACCTGGTTGATCTGCGAGGGGATGCATTCGACTTGCGGCAGATCGCCATATTCGCGGATCACCTCGGCCTTGTACTTGAGTTCGTTGTTCACCAGGTTGAGGGTGCTGTCGAGGCCAGGGTGCAGGTCGGCCAGGTGGAACTCCTCTTCCTCGATGTGGGAAAAGTCCTTCAGCGCCGAAATGATCTTCTTCACCCGCTCTATGCCGTCCCCGGACTCGTGGATCAGGGCCTCCACGTCATTGCGGATGTAGTCGTACTCGAGGCTGCGCTTGAGCTGCTGGAGTTCTTCCAGGCTGCCGACGCCATCCACCGCATCGACCAGGCGGAGCAGGTCGTTGACGTAGCCCGAGAGGGTCTTGAGGTTGGAGAACACGTAGCCGATGGGGTTGTTGATCTCATGGGCGACCCCGGCCGCCAACTGGCCGATGGCGGCGAGCTTTTCAGACTGCAGGAGCTGGGCATTGGCTTTCTCCAGCTTGCGGATGAGTTGCTCCTGCTCCTGCTGCTTGCTGCCCAGGGCGTTCAGTGCGGCGGCCAACTGGTCGTTGGAGCGGGCGAACTCGGTGGTGTCGTAGAGCAGCAGCCCGAAGCAGCGTTGCCCATCACTCTCGAAGGGGAAGAGCAGGGTGCTCTGCAGTCGCAACGGGTTCACCTGCCCCTGCGGGCCGTAGGGCAATTGGATCAGGTAGGGGTCTTCGCGCCAGTGGGTGTAGGCGTGCAGTCCCTGGTCACGGGCCTTGTCCACCATCGCCGCCAGCCTCGGCGTATCGGCCTCCGGGAAGACGGTCACCAGGGGCTGGCCGATGGCCGAGGCGAGGTCCTTGCCGCTGCGTTGGGTGATGAAGGTGTTCCAGTGGAGGATGTGCAGATCCCGGTCGAGGAGGATGACACCCACCTCGATCTGTTGGATCAGGGCACTCGCAAGATCGATAGGGCTGCTATCCATGACATCGCCCGCATTCTCAAGATGAAGCTTGGGTTCGGAGGTTGAAATCTGCCGATTCTCCGACTTTGTTGTAGGAAGTGTATGACAGATTCCAGGCGTCCGAATTCTGACGAAAGTAAAGCTGAAAGGCCAGGATGTTGCCTGGTCGCAGGAGGCGAAGGGTAGATCATGGGATTGGATACGAGGTCCGAAACGCAGGTGCGTTATGAGTTCCGCTTTCCCGATGGTCGCCTCTGGGTCCATGGCGTGGACCTTGCGCCGGTCCCTCCGGAGCCGGGGCCCGAGTGGGCACGCCTGGGGTTCCAGCAATGTGGCAACTGTCCGCTGAAGGTCGCGGAGATCCGGGATTGTCCGTTCGCCACGGCCCTGGCCCGACCGATGGCGGTATTGGCGCGATCACCGTCCTATGAGGAGGTGGCGGTGACCGTGTCCTGGCGGGGGCGGGAGGTCCGTCAGCACACCACCCTGCAAAGGGCGCTCGGGTCCCTGCTGGGCCTGCTGGGAGCCACCAGTGGATGCCCCCATACGCGGATGCTGCGGGCGATGGCCTGGTTTCATCAGCCCTTCAGCTCGTCGTCGGAGACCTTCTACCGGGTCGTCGGTACCTACCTGCTGGGCCAGCATCTGCGGCAGGAGCGGGGGCTGGAGCCCGACTGGAACCTGGACGGACTGCGGGAGCTCTACCGGAACCTTCGCCAGGTGAACCTGGGCATGGCCGGGCGGCTGCGGGCGGCGGCGGAAGAGGACTCCAGCCTGAACGGCCTGATCCTGCTGGACCTGTTGGCCGCGGATACCCTGTATTCGCTGGACAGCTACGAGGGGGAGCTGGATGGCTTCTTCGCGGAATTCTTCGAGGAGGAGTGAGGGATCGCGCCATCTGGGCGGGCCCGGGAGGCGGGCCCACCGGGCTTTCAGCGTTCGTCGAGGGCGAAGGCCGTGAGCGCGAAGGTCGGAATGCCGGCATCGGCCAGGCGCTCGGAGCCACCCAGCTCCGGCAGGTCGATGATGGCGGCGGCCTCGAACACGCTGGCGCCCATGCGGCGAACCAGGCGGGCTGCCGCCAGCAGGGTGCCGCCGGTGGCGATCAGGTCATCGAAGATCAGCACCTTGTCGCCTTCGCAGAGGCTGTCGCTGTGGGCTTCGAGGAAGGCTTCGCCGTACTCGGTCTGATAGGGCTCGGAGAGCACTTCCGCCGGAAGCTTGCCCTGCTTGCGGAACAGCACCAGGGGCTTGTTCAGCTCATAGGCGATGATGGAGCCGATCAGGAAACCCCGGGCATCCATGGCGCCGATATGGCTGAAGTCCGTTTCGACGTAGCGCTGGATGAAGCTGTCGGCCACCAGGCGCAGGGCGCGGGGCGACTGGAAGAGCGGGGTGATGTCGCGGAACACGACGCCGGGCTTGGGAAAGTCCGGTACCGGGCGGATCAGGGTCTTGATGGAGAAGTCGTCGAAGATCATGTCGATGCCTGGTGGAGAGGGCGGGTTGAAACGGCTGCGCCCACCGCTGGCGGATCAGCTTTCGATGCTGCCGCCGGCCATGGCGCAGAGTTCGATGGGGTCGAGGATGTGGACTTCCTTGCCTTCCGCCGCGATCAGCCCGGACTGCTGGAAGCGGGTGAAAACGCGGGATACGGTCTCCACGGCCAGGCCCAGGTAGTTGCCGATCTCATTGCGGGACATGGCCAGGCGGAACTGGTTGGCCGAGAAGCCCCGCGCACGGAAGCGGGCGGACAGGTTGACCAGGAAGGTGGCGATGCGTTCGTCGGCGGTCTTCTTGGAGAGCAGCAGCATCATTTGCTGGTCATCACGGATTTCCCGGCTCATGACCCTCATCAGCTGGCGGCGCAGCTGTGGCAGCTGGACGGAGAGCTCGTCGAGCCGCTCGAAGGGAATCTCGCAGACGGAGGTGGTCTCCAGGGCCTGGGCAGAGACCGGGTAGAGTTCGGTGTCCATGCCGGACAGTCCCACCAGTTCGCTGGGCAGGTGGAAACCGGTGATCTGTTCCTCACCGGTGTCGGTCACGGTGAAGGTCTTCAGGGCGCCGGAGCGCACCGCGAACACCGAGCCGAAGGCGTCGCCCTGGCGGAACAGGAGTTCGCCCTTCTTCAGGGGGCGTCCGCGCTTGACGATTTCGTCCAGGGCATCCATGTCCTCCATGTTCAGCGAAAGAGGCAGGCACAGGGCGGCCAGGCTGCAGTCCTTGCAGTGGGCCTGGGGTACGTTGCGCACCTTGATGATTTCGGACATGGGGCCATTCCTTGAGAGGCAATCACACAATGCGGGTAAGGTTAACGCAGGGTGGGAACGACAGCCAGTGATTGGCTGGCGCGGATTCGTTCAAGTCCGGGGCGCTGTGGCCGATAGCCGTACTGTCGAAGGACAGGAGAAGCCCCATGTTACGCATCGACACTTCCAATCCCGCAGCACGGGTGGCCGAGTCGGTGCGACGACAGGTCGCATTCAGGGAAAACGGCCCTCGGGATCCCGAGGCCTTGCGCGAGGATATCCGGGTCAGTCTCACCGATCTGGGCAAGGCGTCCAAACCACGCAGCAACGACGACATCGACGAAAGCGATCTACCCGACGGCATCAAGGAGCTGCTCAAGATGATCCGTGAGCTGAAGGCTCAGATCGCCGAGCGCCAGGCCGAGCTGGAGGCTATCGCCGCCGACCAGGGCCTGGACGAAGAGGCGCGCCTGCAGCGCCTGGACGAGGTTCGCGCCCAGCTCGAATCGCTGCGCAGTGCCCTGTCCAGTGCCAACCTCAACCTGGCCAGGATGATGCGTGAGTCCAACCTGTCGGAGGAGCAGTCCATCGAGGTGGGACGCCTGCTGATGGCCTGATCCCGGGTCAGATGACCCGGGAAAAGCGTTGCTGGTCCTGGCGATTGAGGTAGTGGTCGAACAGCATGCACAGCGAGCGCACCAGCAGACGGCCAGCGGGCAGCACGTCGATGCGGTTCTCGCGCAGGTCGATCAGCCTGTCGTGGTGCATCTGCTCCAGTTGCGGCCAGATCTCGCCGAAGTAGCCACGAAATTCAATGTTGAAGCGCCGTTCGATGGTGGCGAACTCCAGCTCGAATTCGCAGATCAGCTGCTGGATCACAGCCCGGCGAATGCGATCGTCCTCATCACAGACCAGGCCACGGGAGGTGGCCAGCAGCCCGTTCTCCAGCGCGTTCTGGTAGTCGTTCAGTTGCGCATTGTTCTGGCAGTAGAGATCGCCGATCTGGCTGATCGCCGAGACCCCCAGGCCGATCAGGTCGCAGTGGCCGTGGGTGGTATAGCCCTGGAAGTTGCGCTGCAGGCGGCCGTCCTCCTGGGCGATGGCCAGTTCGTCATCGGGCAGGGCGAAGTGGTCCATGCCGATGTAGCGATAGCCGGCGGCGCGCAACTGCTCGATGCTGCGCTGGAGCATTTCCAGCTTCTGCGCGGCGCTGGGCAGGTCCTCGCTGCGGATGCGCCGTTGCGGCATGAAGCGCTCGGGCAGGTGGGCGTAGTTGAAGATGGACAACCGGTCGGGTTGCAGGGCGATCACTTCGTCCAGGGTCCGCGCGAAGCCGTCCGGATTCTGGCGGGGCAGACCGTAGATCAGGTCCAGGTTGAGCGAGCGGAATTGCAGGGTGCGCGCGGCCTCGACGATGGCGCGGGTCTCTTCCAGGCTCTGCAGGCGGTTCACCGCCCGCTGCACGGCGGGATCGAGGTCCTGCACGCCCAGGCTGACGCGGTTGAAGCCCAGCTCCCGCAGCAGTCCCATGGTGGACCAGTCGGCCTCCCGGGGGTCGATCTCGATGCCGTAGTCGCCGGAGTCGTCGTCCAGCAGCCTGAAGTGACTGCGGAGGTGGCCCATCAACCGACGCAGTTCATCGTGGCTGAGGAAGGTCGGGGTGCCGCCCCCGAAATGCAGCTGTTCGACGCGCTGTTGCGGGTCGAGGTGGCAGGCGATCAGTTCGATCTCGCGCTCCAGGCGCTCGAGGTAGGGCAGGGCGCGCCCCCGGTCCTTGGTGATGACCTTGTTGCACGCGCAGTAGTAGCAAATGTTCGCGCAGAAGGGCACATGCACGTAGAGGGACAGCGGGCGTCGTGCCTTGCGGCTGTCCCTCAGTGCATGGAGCAGGTCGAAGGAGCCCACCTTGTGACTGAACTGCACGGCGGTGGGATAGGAGGTGTAGCGCGGGCCTGGGGTGTCGTAGCGGCGGATGAGGCCGGCGTCCCAGCGGATATCGTCGAGCATGCGGGCATCCCCGGTTAGGCTGTCTGTGGCGGCAGTCTAGGGGGCGTCCGTCGGGGCGGTCTTGACTTGCATCAAGCCGATCAGTGGCTATGCCGAGGTGCGCTGGCACTCGCGTCCTGATGCCCGCCGTGTCCCATGAGCCAGGCCTGGTGCGGGCCAGGCAGGGTCCAGAGGCCGAACAGGATCACCAGCAGGCCCCCGGCGATGCGCACGCCGCGTCTCCGCAGCAGGGCGGTCAGGCGCTCGGCGGCCAGGCCGGTGGCCACCAGGATCGGCAGGGTGCCAAGGCCAAAGGCGAACATCAGCAGCGCGCTGTCGGTGGCCGAGCCCTGGCTGGCGGCCCAGAGCAGGGTGCTGTAGACCAGGCCGCAGGGCAGCCAGCCCCAGAGACCGCCCAGGAGCAGGGCGCGAGGCAGGCTGGAGACGGGCAGCAGGCGGCTGGCGACCGGCTGGATATGGCGCCAGAGCCCTCGCCCCAGGGCTTCGATCCGCGTCAGTCCGCTCCACCAGCCGGCCAGGTAAAGCCCCATGCAGACCAGCAGTGTCGCCGCCAGGACGCGCAGCGCGGTGGCTGCGGGGCTGTTGGCGATGGCCCATCCGGCGAGGCCGATGAGAAGCCCAGCGGTGGTGTAGCTGAGGATGCGGCCCAGGTTATAGGCGAGCAGGAGGCGCAGGCGGCGGGCGCGCTGCTCTTTCGGGATCGCGAGGGTCAGGGCGCCCATCAGGCCGCCACACATGCCCAGGCAATGACCGCCACCCAGCAGGCCCAGGATCAGCGCGGAAAGCAGCAGTGGAAGGAGTTCAGCCACGGGGCTTGTCCTGGTCGTCCGGCGGCTGCTGCTCGTTGCGTTCGGCTTCGGCGATGCCGGCCTGGTGCTTGGGGTCTTCGTCGTCGAACAGGATGCTGTGGGCGGGCCCATCGAGGTCGTCGTACTGGCCGCTGTCCACGGCCCAGAAGAACAGCCAGATGGCGAATCCGACCAGGCCGATTGCGACGGGGATCAGGATATAGAGCGCGGGCATCGGGATATCTCGTTTCCGGGGCGTTTAGCTTCTGGCCAGCCGCAAGGCGTTGATCACCACCAGCAGCGAGCTGACCGACATGCCGAACGCGGCCCAGAGGGGGGTGATCCAGCCGAGGGCGGCGAAGGGCAGAACCAAGCCATTGTACAGGGTCGCCCAGGCCAGGTTCTCGACGATGATCCGACGGGTCCGACGGGCCAGGGAGAACGCCTGCACCAGGCTGCCCAGCCGGTTGGAGAGGAGCACCGCGTCGGCGCTGGTCTTGGCGAGATCCGTGGCGCTGCCCATGGCGACGCTGATGTCGGCGCCGGCCAGCACCGGCACGTCGTTCACGCCGTCCCCCAGCATCAGGACCTTGTGGCCGCGCTGGTGCAGGTCGCGCAGCACGTCGAGCTTGGCGTCAGGCGTGAGGCCGCCTCGGGCATCCTCGATGCCGAGCTCCCGCGCGATGCCCGTCACCATGGGGGAACTGTCGCCGGACAGCAGCAGGGTCTTCCAGCCTCGCTCACGGCAGGCGTCGAGCAGGGCGGAGGCGTCTTCACGGAGGCGGTCGTCGAGAACGAACCAGGCCAGGGGGCCCTGCTCGTCGCCCAGCAGCAACCACTGGCCCTGGTCGCCGGGAATCGCGGGAGTCGGCTGCCCGGCGAGTTCGGCGACGAACCCGGGCTGGCCGATACGCAGGCGTTGGTCGCCGACACGGCCTTCGAGGCCGCGGCCAGGGATGCTGTCCACCTGCTCGGCGGCCTGGGGGGCGCGGCCGAAGGCACGAGCGATGGGGTGCTCGGAGCGGTTCTCGAGGGCGGCGGCCAGGCTCAGGCAGCGGTCCCGATCGAGGCGGCCCAGGGGGTGGATGGCGCTCAGGGTCAGGCGTCCCTCGGTGAGGGTGCCGGTCTTGTCGAAGATCACCGTATCGATCTGGTTCAGGCCTTCGAGCACGTGGCCCCGGGTGAGCAGCAGGCCCAGCTTGTGCAGGCTGCCGGTGGCGGTGGTCAGCGCGGTCGGCGTGGCGAGGGCCAGGGCGCAAGGGCAGGTCGCCACGAGCAGGGATAGCACGACCCAGAAGGCCCGGTCGGGATCGATCTGCCACCAGAGGATGCCGACGAGGGAGGCGGCGGCGAGGACGATCAGCAGGAACCATTGGGCGACCTGGTCGGCCACTTCCGCCAGGCGAGGCTTGTCGGCCTGGGCGCGGTCCAGCAGGCGGACGATGGCGGAAAGGCGGGTGTCGTCGCCCAGCGCCTGGACCTCGACGGTGAGGGGGCCTTCCACATTGAGGGTGCCGGCGGTGACGGCGTCACCTTCGGTGCGCGGATGGGGCAGGTACTCGCCGGTGAGCAGCGACTCATCGACGCTGGATTGGCCGGAGAGGATGCGACCGTCGGCGGGAAGCAGGGCGCCTGGCGGTACCAGCACACGGTCACCGACCTTCAGTTCGCTGAGCAGGATCCGTTCGCTCTGGCCATCGCTGCCGAGCCGCAGGCAGGAGGCGGGCAGCAGGTTCACCAGCTGCGCCGTGGCGGCCGCTGTGCGCTCCCGGGCCCGGCGCTCCAGATAACGACCGGCGAGGAGGAACAGGGCGAACATGCCCACCGCGTCGAAGTAGAGTTCGCCGACGCCGGTGATGGTGGACCAGATGCCCGCGACGTAGGCACCGCCAATGGCGAGGGAGACCGAGACGTCCATGGTCAGGTGGCGGGTGCGCAGGTCCCGCAGGGCGCCGCGGAAGAACTGGCCGCAACAGTAGAAGACGATGGGGGTGGTGAGGAACAGGCTGACCCAGCGCAGGATGGTATCCAGCTCAGGCGACAGGTCGATGTTGAACTCCGGCCAGGTGGCCATGGCCGCCATCATCACCTGCATCCACAGCAGGCCCGCCACGCCCAGCTGGCGCATGGCGCGGCGGTTCTCGTCGGCCAGGCGCTCGGCGGCCTCGTCGGCCTTGTAGGGATGGCCGGCGTAGCCGATCTTGCGCAGCTCCTTGAGCAACTGGCTGAGGGGCAGCTGGCTGTCGGACCAGCGCACCTGGAGGCGATGGTTGGACAGGTTGAGGCTGGCCTCGGCGACGCCGGGCAGGGTGCGCAGGTGCTTTTCGATCAGCCAGCCGCAGGCGGCGCAACTGATGCCCTCGATCAGGAGGCAGGTCTCGCTGAGCTCGCCCCGATGTTCGACGAAGGGCTGCTGCACCTCGGTGCGGTCATAGAGGGCCAGTTCGTCCGGCAGTTCGCGGGGAAGGGCGTCGGGGTTGGCGGCGGTATCGCTGCGGTGGCGGTAGTAGTTTTCCAGGCCGCCGGCGACGATGGCTTCGGCCACAGCCTGGCAGCCCGGGCAGCACATGGCCCGCGTCTCTCCCAGCACGCGGGCGTGGAAACGGCTGCCGGTGGGAACCGGCAGGCCGCAGTGATAGCAGGGCTGGGGCGCACTCATCGGCGGTCATTCGCCGAGCTGGACGACACTGCCCCGGGTCAGGGTTTCTTCTTCGAACAGGCGCCAGTCCCGGCCCTGCTCCTGGCCGATCAGCTCGACGAAGCGACGGCCGCTGACCGGCTCCTCCAGGTGGCCTCGGTAATGACCGTCGGCCTGGGGCTGGAGAACGACGCGGCGATCCTTCTCCGGCTGGGTGGGGGAGAGCAGGCTCAGCACCACCTGCTGCGGACGGCTCTTGCCCACCAGCTCCAGGTCGACGTTGCCGGTCTCCTCGTCCAGGCTCAGGCTGGCGCGCATGCCCAGTTCCTTGGCCAGGTTCTCCCGTTCCAGCGAGGTGTTGATGCCCTTGCCGACCTCGTAGTAGTTGTCGGCCACCAGGCTCGGCGGGTTGCGGGTGGCGATCACCAGCATGGTGGTGCCGAGCACCACCGAGGTGCCGAGGATGGCCAGGATGAACCAGGGCCAGGGTTGCTTGTACCAGGTGCTGGGCGTTTCGGACTGCATGTTTCTTCCGTTGTCTTAGCGGACGCTGGGGCCGATGAAGCGGCTGTCGGCGTCGGTCTTGATGCTGGGGTCATCCGCGCTGTGGACGCGGAAGAGGATCTTGTTGGTGCTGGACGGCAACCCGTCGGGTTCGATGGACAATTCCACCGGTACCGAGAGCACTTCGCCCGCGTCGGCACGGACTTCCCGCTTGCCTTCGTACACCAGCCCGTCGAGGCCTTCCGCTTCGATGACGAAGGTCTGGTCTGCCTGGGACTTGTTCATGATCTTCAGGGTGTAGACGTTCTCGATCCGACCCTGCTCGTTCTCGCGGTACAGGACACGGTCCTTGATGACGTCCAGCTCCACCAGGGAACGGATGGCCACGGCGTAGGCGAAGAGGCCGATCATCGCGACGAGGGCGATAGCGTAACCGATCAGGCGCGGACGTAGCAGGTGAGTCGTCTGGCCGTTGAGGTTGTGTTCGGTGGTGTAGCTGATGAGCCCTTTCGGGTAGTTCATCTTCTCCATGATCCCGTCGCAGGCGTCGATGCAGGCGGCGCAGCCGATGCACTCGATCTGCAGGCCGTCGCGGATGTCGATGCCGGTGGGGCAGACCTGGACGCACATGGTGCAGTCGATGCAGTCGCCCAGGCCCTGGGCCTTGTAGTCGATGCCTTTCTTGCGCGGACCGCGGGTTTCGCCACGGCGGGGATCGTAGGACACGATCAGGGTGTCCTTGTCGAACATCACGCTCTGGAAGCGGGCGTAGGGGCACATGTAGATGCACACCTGCTCGCGCAGCCAGCCGGCGTTGCCGTAGGTGGCGAGGGTGAAGAAGCCGACCCAGAAGTAGGCCCAGCCGCTGGCCTCGCCCGTGAAGAACTCGATGACCAGGTCACGGATCGGCGTGAAGTAGCCGACGAAGGTCATGCCGGTGGCGAAACCGATCAGCAGCCACAGGCCATGCTTGGCGGACTTGCGCGCGAGCTTCTGGCCGCTCATGGGGGCCTTGTCCAGCTTCATGCGCTGGTTGCGATCGCCTTCGGTGACCTTCTCGCACCACATGAAGATCCAGGTCCAGACACTCTGGGGGCAGGTGTAGCCACACCAGACGCGTCCGGCGAAGACGGTGATGAAGAAGAGTCCGAAGGCGCAGATGATCAGTAGCCAGGAGAGGAGTACGAAGTCCTGGGGCCAGAAGGTGGCGCCGAAGATGTAGAACTTGCGCTCGGGCAGGTTCCACCAGACGGCCTGGCGGTCGTTCCAGCTGAGCCAGACCGTGCCGAAGTAGAGCAGGAAGAGAAAGGTGCCGCCTGCCATGCGCAGGTTGCGGAAGATGCCGGTGAAGGCGCGTGTGTAGATCTTTTCGCGACTGGCGTAGAGGTCGGTGCTTTCACCGCCCTTTGCCGGGGGAGGGGTAATGTTCTTGACGGGAATCTGTTCGCTCATCGTTCTCGTACCACGGCGGTTGTCGGCGCTCTGACCAGTGCTTTGCCGGTCTGAGTCTAGCTGTCCGCTTCATATGGTACGCCTGATAGCGGCCTGCCATGTGCGACAGTAGGTCGCGCATGGCAGGCAGGGGTGTTACTTGGCTTCGCCTTCCGCAGCGGGTTTCTGCGACAGGCTGTACACGTAGGCAGCCAGCAGGTGCACCTTGTCGTTGCCGAGGATGTTCTCCTGGGCGGGCATGACGCCCTGGCGGCCGTAGCGGATGGTCTGCTGCAGCTGCGCGAAGCTGCTGCCGTAGATGAACGCGCTCGGATGGGTCAGGTTCGGGGCGCCCATGGCCGGGGTGCCTTTGCCTTCCGGACCGTGGCAGGCCACGCAGTTGGCGGCGAAGATCGCCTTGCCCGCTTCCGGATCGGCCTTGGCGTCCTTCGGCAGGTCGCGGCCATCGAGGCCTACGCGAACGAAGGCGGCGACGTCGCGAACACCCTGCTCGCCCAGCACTTCGCCCCAGGCCGGCATCACGCCATGGCGACCGCCCATGATGGTGGTCTTGATGGTCGCGGCTTCGCCGCCCCAGCGCCAGTCGTTGTCGGTCAGGTTGGGGAAGCCGTAGGCGCCCTTGGCGTCGGAGCCGTGGCACACGGAGCAGTAGGAGGCGAACATGCGGCCGCCCATCTTCAGTGCCTGCGGATCCTTGGCCACTTCCTCGATGGGCATGGCGGCGTACTTGGCGAAGATCGGGCCGTACTGCTTGTCAGCCTTGTCCATCTCCTTTTCCCACTGGTGAACGCCAGTCCAGCCAGTGGTGCCCGTGGCGAACGGCTTGCCTTCGGCCACTTCGTTGTAGCCGGGGAAGATGCCTTTCCAGTTGCCCATGCCCGGGTACATGACCAGGTAGCCGACGGCGAAGATCAGGGTGCCGACGAACAGCATGAACCACCACTTGGGCAGCGGGTTGTCGTATTCCTCGATGCCGTCGAAGGAATGGCCAACGGTTTCTTCGGTGCTTTCCTGACGCTGGCCACGACGGGTGGCGAAGATCAGCCAGGTCAGTGCTACCAGCGTGGCGCTGGTCAGCAGGGTGACGTACCAACTCCAGAACGAAGTCATTCTTTGTTACTCCTAGAGGCGTGCTCGTCGCGCTCGGAGGACTTGGGCTCATCCGCGAAGGGCAGGTTGGCGGCTTCGTCGAAGCTGCTCTTGCGCTTGCTGCTGTAGGCCCAGAGCACGACGCCGATAAAGGCGACGAAGACCACGAAGGTGCCTATGCCGCGGAGAGTCCCGATATCCATCGTGCGTTACCGTTTGTTCTTGATTGCAGTGCCCAGACCTTGCAGGTACGCGACCAGCGCGTCCATTTCGGTCTTGCCCTTGACCGCTTCGCGAGCACCGGCGATGTCGTCGTCGGTGTAGGGCACGCCCAGCTTGCGCAGCGCTTCCATCTTGGCGGCGGTGTCCTTGCCATCCAGCTTGTTCTCGACCAGCCAGGGGTAGGAGGGCATCTTCGACTCGGGGACTACGTTGCGCGGGTTGTACAGGTGCGCGCGGTGCCAGTCGTCGGAGTAACGGCCGCCCACGCGGGCCAGGTCCGGACCGGTACGCTTGGAGCCCCACAGGAAGGGGTGGTCCCAGACGCTTTCGCCGGCGACGGAGTAGTGGCCGTAGCGCTCGGTCTCGGCACGGAACGGACGAACCATCTGCGAGTGGCAGCCAACGCAGCCCTCGCGGATGTAGATGTCACGGCCTTCCAGTTCCAGGGCGGTGCGCGGCTTCATGCCTTCCACCGGGGTGTTGGTCACGTCCTGGAAGAACAGCGGGACGATCTGCACCAGGCCACCGATGCTCACGGCGATCACCATGAACAGCGCCAGCAGGCCGATGTTCTTCTCGACTAATTCGTGTTGCTTCATTAGTGAGCTCCTTGCGGAATCTGGGCGCCCGCGTCGTACTCGGCCGGCTTGGCGGCGCGTACGGTGCGGTAGGTGTTGTAGGCCATCAGCAGCATGCCGGTCACGAAGAAGGCGCCGCCGATCATGCGCACCAGGTAGCCCGCATGGCTGGCTTCCAGGGCTTCGACGAAGGAGTAGGTGAGGGTGCCGTCTTCGTTGACTGCGCGCCACATCAGGCCCTGGGTGATGCCGTTGACCCACATGGAGGCGATGTAGAGCACGGTGCCGATGGTGGCCAGCCAGAAGTGGGCGTTGATCAGGCCAACGCTGTGCATCTGCTCACGGCCGAACACTTTCGGGATCAGGTGGTACAGGGAGCCGATGGAGATCATCGCCACCCAGCCGAGGGCGCCGGCGTGTACGTGGCCGATGGTCCAGTCGGTGTAGTGGGACAGGGCGTTCACGGTCTTGATGGCCATCATCGGGCCTTCGAAGGTGGACATGCCGTAGAAGGCCAGGGACACCACCAGGAAGCGCAGGATGGGGTCGGAGCGCAGCTTATGCCAGGCGCCGGAGAGGCTCATCATGCCGTTGATCATGCCGCCCCAGCTCGGAGCCAGCAGGATCAGGGACATGGCCATGCCGAGGGACTGGGCCCAGTCCGGCAGGGCGGTGTAGTGCAGGTGGTGCGGACCGGCCCAGATGTACAGGGTGATCAGCGCCCAGAAGTGCACGATGGACAGGCGGTAGGAGTAGATCGGGCGCTCGGCCTGCTTGGGCACGAAGTAATACATCATCCCCAGGAAGCCGGTGGTCAGGAAGAAACCCACCGCGTTGTGGCCGTACCACCACTGGATCATGGCGTCGGTTGCCCCGGCGTACATGGAGTACGACTTGAACAGGGTCACCGGCATTTCCATGCTGTTCACGATGTGCAGCATGGCGGTTACCAGGATGAAGGCGCCGAAAAACCAGTTACCCACGTAGATGTGCTTGGTCTTGCGCTTGAGGATGGTGCCGAAGAACACCACGCAGTAGGTGATCCAGACGAGACCCAGGAGGATGTCGATCGGCCACTCCAGCTCGGCGTACTCCTTGGAGGAGGTGAAACCCAGCGGCAGGGTGATCACGGCCAGCACGATCACGGCTTGCCAACCCCAGAAGGTGAAGGCGGCCAGACTGTCGGATACCAGGCGGGTCTGGCAGGTGCGCTGCACCACATAGTAGGAAGTGGCGAACAGGGCGCATCCGCCGAAGGCGAAGATCACCGCGTTGGTATGCAGGGGACGCAGGCGGCCGAACGAAGTCCAGGGCAGGTTCAGGTTGAGTTCCGGCCACACGAGTTGTGCGGCGATGAACACGCCTAGACCCATCCCTATGACCCCCCAGATCACCGTCATAATGGCGAACTGGCGGACCACCTTATAGTTATAAGCAGTCTGACTGATTGCTGTGCTCATGCTAGGGGTTCCACGGTTAATGGAGTTTTTTGGGGACAAAAAATCGGCGGCAAGTATGGAGAAAGCGGGTAGGCAATGCAACGACACATGCCGATACAATCCGGGCTGGGAAGCCCATTGGACAAGGATTTGCGGCTATGCCGACCCGCTTTCCCGGCAGGTTGTCGAGGCCGATCGAGTTGCGCGAAGAAGGGAATCGCCTTGGAGTTGTGCAAAGTGGCGACTGCGAGAGAGCTTAGCCGAAGTCAACGGGGGGAGGGTGCAACTGGTCGGGGAGGTGCGACACTGGGTCGCACTATATAAAGGAAGGGGTGGACACATCCCTGTGTCCCTGGCATCCGGCTCAAGGATGCCTTTTGCGCGGCGAGCAGTTCGGCCCGGTGGGCGTCGCTGTCGGGTGGGGCGCCGCATCCCTGCGTCGCCCCGTCCTCTTCACTGCTACTGGGCGGCGACTGCTTCTGCCTTGTGGGACAGGCTGTAGACGTACGCCGCCAGGATGTGGACCTTGTCTTCACCCAGGTATTCAAGCTGGGCGGGCATCTGGCCGTTGCGGCCATAGCGAATGGTCTGTTGCAGCTGGGCGAGGCCGGAGCCGTAGATCCAGCCAGCCGGGTGGGTCAGGTCCGGCGCGCCCATGGCCGGGGTTCCCTTGCCCTCGGCGCCGTGGCAAGCGGTGCAATTGACGGCGAAGAGCTTCTTGCCGGCCTCCAGGTCGGCCTGGGCGCCTTCCGGCAGCTTCAGCCCGGCCAGGTCCTGGCGCACGTAGGCGGCCACGTCCCTGACACCGCTGTCACCCAGGATCTCGCCCCAGGCCGGCATCGCGGCCATGCGGCCGTGCAGGATGGTGGTGCGGATAGCATCCGGTGCGCCGCCCCAGCGCCAGTCGCCGTCGGTAAGGTTGGGGAAGCCCATGGCGCCCTTGGCGTCGGAGCCGTGGCAGATGGAGCAGTAGGTCGAGAACAGGCGACCGCCCATTTTCATGGCGCTCGGGTCCTTGGCCACCTCTTCGACGGACATGGCGGAGTAGCGGGCGAAGATCGGGCCGTACTGCTGCTCGGCCTTGTCCACTTCACGCTGCCATTGGGCGACCTGGGTCCAGCCGTCGGCGTAGCCCGGGAACAGGCCTTTCCAGTTGCCCAGGCCCGGGTAGAGCACCAGGTAGCCGGCCGCGAACACCAGGGTGCCGATGAAAAGCAGGAACCACCATTTGGGCAGGGGGTTGTCGTACTCCTCGATGCCGTCGAAGGCATGGCCCATGGTCTGGTCCGTGGGGCCTTTCGATTCGCCCTTGCGGGTGGCGAAGATCAGCCACAGCAGTGCCAGCAGGGTGAAGAGAGTGAGCAGGGATATGTACCAGCTCCAGAAAGTGGTCATGCGCGGTTGCTCCTAGAATCATTCCGGTCATCGTCGGCGAAGGGCAGGTTCGCGGCTTCGTCGAAGGCGGCCTTGCGCTTGCCGCTGTAGGCCCAGCAGATCACGCCGAGGGTGGCGACCAGCACCAGCAGGGTGCCGAGGCCACGCAGGGTTCCGATATCCATGGGGCTACCTCTTGTTCTTCACGGCGGTGCCCAGCACCTGGAGGTAGGCAACCAGCGCGTCCATCTCGGTCTTGCCCTTGACCGCCGCCTGGGCGCCGGCTACGTCGTCCTCGCTGTAGGGCACGCCGAGGGTCTGCAGGGCACGGAGCTTGGCCGCGGTGTCCTTGCCATCCAGGGTGTTCTCCACCAGCCAGGGGTAGGCGGGCATCTTCGACTCGGGGACAACGTTGCGCGGGTTGTACAGGTGCGCGCGGTGCCAGTCGTCGGAGTAACGGCCGCCCACGCGGGCCAGGTCCGGACCGGTACGCTTGGAGCCCCACAGGAAGGGGTGGTCCCAGACGCTCTCGCCGGCGACCGAATAGTGGCCGTAGCGCTCGGTCTCGGCACGGAACGGACGGATCATCTGCGAGTGGCAACCGACGCAGCCCTCGCGGATGTAGATGTCGCGGCCTTCCAGTTGCAGGGCGCTATAGGGCTTCATGCCCTCCACCGGGGTGTTGGTCACGTCCTGGAAGAACAGCGGCACGATCTGTACCAGGCCACCGACACTGACCGCCAGGATCATGAACAGCGCCAGCAGGCCGACGTTCTTCTCGAGTTTCTCGTGCTGCTTCATCAGTGGGCTCCTTGCGGGATGGCGGCTTCGGCGTCGTAGGCGGACGAGGCCACGGAGCGGGCGGTACGCCAGGTGTTCCAGGCCATCAGCAGCATGCCGCTGAAGAAGATGGCACCGCCGATCACCCGGACCACGAAGCCGGGGTGGCTGGCTTCCAGGGCCTCGACGAAGGAGTAGGTGAGGGTGCCGTCCTCGTTGACCGCCCGCCACATCAGGCCCTGGGTGATGCCATTGACCCACATGGAGGCGATGTAGAGCACGGTGCCGATGGTGGCCAGCCAGAAGTGGGCGTTGATCAGCCCGACGCTGTGCATCTGCTCGCGGCCGAACACTTTCGGGATCAGGTGGTACAGGGAACCGATGGACACCATGGCGACCCAGCCGAGGGCGCCGGCGTGCACGTGGCCGATGGTCCAGTCGGTGTAGTGGGACAGGGCGTTCACGGTCTTGATGGCCATCATCGGGCCTTCGAAGGTGCTCATGCCGTAGAAGGCCAGGGACACCACCAGGAAGCGCAGGATGGGGTCGGAGCGCAACTTATGCCAGGCGCCGGAGAGGGTCATCATGCCGTTGATCATGCCGCCCCAGGACGGCGCCAGCAGCACCAGGGACATCACCATGCCGAGGGACTGGGCCCAGTCCGGGAGGGCGGTGTAGTGCAGGTGGTGCGGACCGGCCCAGATGTACACCGCGATCAGCGCCCAGAAGTGGACGATGGACAGGCGGTAGGAGTAGACAGGGCGCTCGGCCTGCTTGGGCACGAAGTAGTACATCATCCCGAGGAAACCGGCGGTCAGGAAGAAGCCCACCGCGTTGTGGCCGTACCACCACTGGATCATGGCATCGGTGGCACCGGCGTACAGGGAGTAGGACTTGGTCAGGGTGACCGGGATCTCCAGGTTGTTCACCAGGTGCAGGATCGCCACGGTCAGGATGAAGCCGCCGAAGAACCAGTTGCCCACGTAGATGTGCTTGGTCTTGCGCTTCATCAGGGTGCCGAAGAAGACGATGGCGTAGCTGACCCAGACGATGGTGATCAGGATGTCGATCGGCCATTCCAGCTCGGCGTACTCCTTGGAACTGGTCCAGCCCAGTGGCAGGCTGACGGCCGCCAGCACGATCACCAACTGCCAGCCCCAGAAGGTGAAGGCGGCGAGCCTGTCCGAGATCAGCCGCGTCTGGCAGGTACGCTGCACGGCGTAATAGGAGGTGGCGAACAGTGCGCAGCCGCCGAAGGCGAAGATCACCGCATTGGTATGCAGTGGTCGCAGGCGACCGAACGAGGTCCAGGGAAGGTTGAAGTTGAGTTCCGGCCACGCCAGCTGGGCTGCGATGAATACGCCGAGCCCCATCCCGACGATTCCCCAGACCACCGTCATGATGGCGAACTGGCGGACCACCTTGTAGTTATAGGCGGTGCTGCTTGCTGTGCTCATGTTATGGGCTTCCGTCCACGGTTTTTGGATTGCGGGGCAAGCATGGTGAAAGCCCTTCGGGTGACTATTGATCTGGGTCAATCGCCCCTGTTTGATGGAGATGTCGCAATGTTGTTGTGGAACAGGCCTTCAGGCCCGGTAGCCGGTACCCTCATCCTCGCCCATGGCGCGGGGGCGCCGATGGACAGCGAGTTCATGGAAGAAATGGCGCGGAAGCTTGCGGATCGCGGGGTTGCGGTGGTTCGTTTCGAGTTTCCCTACATGGCGGCAAGGAGGAGCGACGGACGCCGTCGGCCGCCCAATCCCCAGGCCCAGTTACTGGCCTGCTGGAGGGAAGTCCACGCGCTGGTGCGACGCCAGGTCACAGGGCCGCTGGCCATTGGCGGCAAGTCCATGGGGGGGCGCATGGCCAGCCTGCTGGCGGACGAACTGGGTGCCGATGCGCTGGTCTGCCTGGGCTATCCCTTCCACGCCGTTGGCAAGGCGGACAAGCCTCGGGTCGCCCACCTCGCGGACCTCAGGACGCCCACGCTGATCGTCCAGGGGGAGCGCGATCCCATGGGGGACCGGATGACGGTGGCGGGGTACAGCCTGTCGGATGCCATCAGGCTGCACTGGCTGGTGACCGGCGACCACGACCTGAAACCGCTCAAGGCCTCCGGTTTCACCCACGAGCAGCATCTGCAGGAAGCCGCCGACAGGGTGGCGGCCATTCTCGCCGGCTGATGCCCGATCGCTAGCGGCGGGCGGCCAGAAGGTCCAGCACGCCGCCCCCTTCCTTGACGGTCTGCAGGATCATCTCCGAACGGATATCGGTGACGCCGCTGGCACGGTTCAGGCGGTTCACGATGAAGTCGGAGAACTGCTTCAGGTTGCGCGCCTGGACCCGCAGCACATAGTTGCTGTGGCCGGTGACTATCCAGGCGCCCACCACCTCCGGCCAGCTGTGCAGCTGCTGGACGAAGCGCTCGTGCCAGCCCGCTTCGTCCTGGCGCATGGAAACATGGACCAGGGCCTCCAGTTCCACACCCAGGCGTTCGGCATCCAGCACGGGTCGATAGCCCCGGATGATGCCGTCGTCCTCAAGGTTGCGCAGCCGGCGCAGGCAGGCCGACGGCGACAGCGCGACCTTTTCCGCCAGTTCCTGATTGCTGATGCGTCCGTTCTGTTGCAGGCAGAGCAGGATGCGCAGGTCGGTGGTGTCGAGTGTCATGTGTGGAAAATTCTAATTTTGTTCTGGTGGATGAAAGATCCTGCGAAAGCAGGCCGCTTATGACGCAAAGATAGCACGATTATTCGATCGCCTTTGGTGGATGATTTTCTCGCTTCGGAGGAGATCGAATATGCACGATGGCAAGTCCCTGTGGGACATCACCCCGGCGCTGGACGCCAGCACCCCGACCTGGCCGGGTGACACGCCCCTCCAGGAAACCTGGTGCTGGCAGATCGACGAACACTGCCCGGTCAACGTGGGGCGCATCACCCTGTCGCCCCACACCGGCGCCCACGCCGACGCGCCCCTGCACTACGACGCAACCGGCCTGCCCATCGGCGCCGTGGACCTGGATCCCTACCTGGGGCCCTGTCGCCTCATCCATTGCCTGGACGCTGGCGGCCTCGTCCTTCCGGAACATCTGGAGTCCCGGTTGAAGGACACGCCGCCCCGGGTGCTGATTCGCACCTGGCGCCTGGCCCCCGTGCGCGCCTGGCCCGAGACCTTCACCGCCATCGCTCCGGAAGCCATCGAGCTGCTGGCGCGACACGGCGTGCGCCTGGTGGGGACCGACACGCCGTCGCTGGATCCCCAGGACAGCAAGGCGCTGGCCGCGCACCAGGCGGTCAGGCGCTCGCGTATGGCGATCCTCGAAGGGCTCCTGCTCGACGAGGTCGCACCTGGCGATTACGAGCTGATCGCCCTCCCGCTCAAGTTCACCCATCTCGATGCCAGCCCGGTTCGCGCCGTGCTGCGTCGCCTGCCTCTCTAGGAACCGACCATGACAACAAGAGACGACTGCCTGGCCCTCGATGCCCGTGATCCGCTCGCGGCCCTGCGCGAGGACTTCGCCCTGCCCGAAGGCCTGATCTACCTGGATGGAAACTCCCTGGGCGCACGCCCGAAGGCCGCGCTGGAACGTGCTCGCCAGGTGGTGGCCGAGGAGTGGGGCGATGGCCTGGTGGGCAGCTGGAACAGCGCGGGCTGGCGCGGCCTGCCGGAGCGGCTGGGCAACCAGCTGGCACGGCTGATAGGTGCGGGCGAGGACGAAGTGGTGGTCACCGACACCACCTCGATCAACCTCTTCAAGGTGCTGGTGGCCGCCCTGCGGGTGCAGGCCCTGCGCGATCCCTCGCGCAAGGTGATAGTCACCGAGCGCAGCAACTTCCCCACCGACATCTACATGGCCGAGGGGCTGGCCGACATGCTGCAGCAGGGTTACAGCCTGCGCCTCGTGGACAGCCCCGAGGCGCTGCCGGGCGCCCTGGGCTCCGACACGGCCGTGGTGCTGGTCACCCAGGTCAACTACAAGACCGGCTACCTGCATGATATCGGCGCCCTCACCGCCCTGGCCCACGAGTGCGGTGCGCTGACCATCTGGGACCTCTGCCACTCCGCCGGCGCCGTGCCCATCGACCTCAAGGCGTCCGGCGCCGACTACGCCATCGGCTGCACCTACAAGTACCTCAACGGAGGCCCTGGCTCACCGGCATTCGTCTGGGTGTCTCCCGCCCTGCGTGAGCAGGTCTGGCAGCCCCTTTCCGGTTGGTGGGGCCATGCCCGCCAGTTCGGTATGGAGCCGCGCTACGAGCCGGCGCCGGGAATCGGCCGCTACCTCTGCGGCACCCAGCCGATCACGTCCCTGGCCATGGTGGAGTGTGGTCTTGCGACCTTTGCCCGGACCGATATGCAGGCCCTGCGCGAGAAGTCGCTCGCGCTGACCGACCTCTTCATCGAACAGGTGCAAGCCCGCTGCGGGCGACATCCGCTGACCCTGGTGACGCCACTGGAACATGCCCGACGCGGCAGCCACGTGAGCTTCGAGCATCCCGAGGGTTACGCGGTGATCCAGGCCCTGATCGACCGGGGCGTCATCGGTGACTACCGCGAGCCCCGGATCATGCGCTTCGGCTTCACGCCGCTCTACACGCGCTTCACCGATGCCTGGGACGCCGCCCGGATCCTCGCCGAGGTGCTCGACGGCGAAACCTGGCGTGACGAACGCTTCCTGGCCCGCAAGCAGGTGACCTGATCCCGCCGCCGCACCGGGGCACCGGCCTGCCGGTGCCCAGTCTCGACCCCATAACCACAACAAGAGGTTGATGATGAAGCTGAAACGCCTTTCAGTGTCCCCGCTGTTGCTGCTCGCATGCGCAAGCCCCGGCCTGGTGGCCGAGGAGGCCACCCCGGGGTTCCGCGAGGACAGCCGACTGTTCCTCACCCAGCGCAATGTCTACTTCCACCGCAACCTGCTGAACAACCCCGGCGGGCAGAACTACCGCGAAGAATGGGCCCACGGGATGATGCTCGACTACCGTTCCGGGTACACCCGGGGCACGGTCGGCGTCGGGGTGGATGCCCATGCCTACCTGGGCCTCAAGCTGGACAGCAACCGCGCCCGTACCGGCACCGACCTGCTGCCCATGGGCTCCAGGGGGCGTCCCGAGGACGACTACTCCGAGCTGGGCGCGGCGGTGAAGCTTCGCGTGTCCCGCAGCGAGCTCAGGTATGGCAGCCAGGCGCCCATGAGCCCGGTGTTCGGCACCGGCAACGCCCGGCTCTTCGCCCCCATGGCCATCGGCTTCTCCCTTTCCAGCCAGGAGCGGGATGACCTGCTGCTGGACGCCGGCCACTTCACCTCGGGCAATGACGGCAATTCCACCAACAGCGATGGTGCCCTGAAAGCCCTGTACGCCCAGACCGAGACCCGTCGGGTGGACTACGCCGGGGCGAACTGGACGCCCGGGGAGAGCACCCGCCTCTCGGTCTACGCATCCCGCTTCGAGGACATCTGGCGGCAGTACTACGCCAGCGCCAGCCAACGCCTGGACCTGGACGACCTGCGCGCCCTGACCTTCGACCTCAACCTCTACCGCACCCTCGACCAGGGCCGCGCGAAGGCCGGAGCGATCGACAACACCACCGGCTCCCTGTCGGTCCGCTACAGCCAGGGGCCTCACGCCCTGACCCTCGCCCATCAACGGGTCCGGGGTGACGAGCCGTTCGACTACCTGGGCTTCGACCGCCAGCCCGGAACCTCCATCTACCTCGCCAACTCCGTGCAGGTGCTGGACTTCAACGCACCCAACGAGCGCTCCTGGCAGCTGCGCTATGACCTCGATCTGGCGCCCTTCGGCGTCCCCGGCCTCTCCTTCATGACCCGCTATGTCAGGGGCGATCAGATCGACGACAGCCAACGCCGGGGCGGCAGCGCCTATCAGCGCTATGGCGAGGATGGCAAACGCTGGGAGCGCGACATCGAGCTGCGCTATGTGGTGCAGGCGGGGGCCGCCAAGGACCTGTCGATTCGCCTGCGCCAGGCGAGCATCCGCGCCTCTTCCCAGGTCAACCAGGCGGACACCGCCGACAACAACGAACTGCGGGTGATAGTCGAATACCCGTTGCAGCTCCTCTGACGCCTGCCACAACGACAAGACCCCAAGAGGCAAGAGAATGACCAACAAGACTGGATTCGCCGCGATCGCGGCACGGGAGCAGGGGCTCAAGCGCCAGCTCACTTCGGCGCAGATGAGCATGATCGCCATCGGCGGCGCCATCGGCACCGGGCTGTTCATGGGCAGCAGCTTCGCCATCGGCTTCGCGGGGCCGGGCGTGCTCATCAGCTACGCCGTGGGCGCGCTCATCGCGCTGCTGCTGATGGGCTGCCTGGCGGAAATGACCGTCGCCCATCCCACCTCGGGCTCCTTCGGTGCCTATGCCGAGTACTACGTGGGCCCGCTGGCCGGTTTCCTCGTGCGCTACGCCTACTGGGCGGCCATCGTCCTGGCGGTGGGTACCGAGGTCACCGCCATCTCCCTGTACATGAAGTACTGGTTCCCGGATGTGGCCGGCTGGGTGTGGATCCTGCTGTTCTCCTCGGCGCTGATCCTCTCCAACGCGATCAGCGTCAAGGCGTTCGGGCACTTCGAGTACTGGTTCTCCGCCATCAAGATCAGCGCGATCCTCGCCTTCATCCTGCTGGGCGCCTGGCTGGTGTTCGGCGGCGCGAACCCCGAGTACGGCTTCCACCATTACGTGGCGCACGACGGCTTCCTGCCCAACGGCCTCTCGGGCGTCTGGGTGGCGGTGATCATCGCCATCTTCAGCTACCTCAGCATCGAGATGATCGCCGTCGCGGCCGGTGAGGCCGAAGAACCGGAAGTGGCCGTGAAGAAGGCCTTCCGCGTGACCATGATCCGGCTGGTGGTGTTCTACATCCTGACCCTGGCGCTGATCCTCGCCATGGTGCCCTGGGACCAGTCGGGCAAGGGTGCCCAGAGCCCCTTCGTCAGCGTGATGCAGCAGGTGGGCATCCCCGGCGCCACCGGCATGATCAACTTCGTGATCCTCGTGGCGGCGCTTTCCGCCATGAACAGCCAGCTCTACACCACCACGCGGATGATGTTCAGCCTGTCCCGCGCCGGTCATGCGCCCCGGGCCATGGGACGCCTGAGCGATTCGGGCATCCCCTTGAATGCCCTCGCGCTGTCTTGCACCGGCATCGCCCTGGCCACCCTGGTCAACCTGGCCTTCCCCGAGGAGTCCTTCATGCTGATGATGGCCATCTCCATCTTCGGTGCGCTATTCGCCTGGATGATGATCTTCCTCACCCACTATCGCTTTCGACGCTATCACCAGCGCCGGGGCGGGCTGGCGCTGTCCTTCCGCATGTGGGGCTTTCCCTATGCGACCCTGCTGGGCCTCTTCCTGATGCTGGCGATCCTGGTGACCACCGCTTTCGTGCCGGCCTTCCGCATGACCCTGGTGTTCGGCGTGCCTTTCCTGGCGGGACTGGCGCTGGCTTACCAACTGTACTTGCGCCCCCGGGAGAGAGTGGCCGCCGGGAAGGAACAGGGAGCCTGAGCATCGAGCCCGCGCTGTCGGGCCCGGGCCAGGCCCCGAGCGGGTGGTGTCAGGTGCGAATGCATGCGCAGGAACAGGGACGTTCCTGACAGGACAACCAGCCGCGGGCTCGTGGCAAGGCAAGCAGACTGCGAGGTCCACCACTTACAGGGAAGGACAACGCAATGGACCTTGTGCAGGAAGCCTTGCCGGTCGTCATCTACCAGCGGGAAGGGGAAAGCGTCACCGAGGTGCGCCTCGAGGGCGGGACGGTTTGGTTGACCCAGCGCCAGATGGCGGAGTTGTTCGACACCAGTTCCGATAATGTCGGCTTGCACCTCAAGAACATCTACGGGACTGGAGAACTGGAGGAGTCGACAACTACCGAGGATTACTCGGTAGTTCAGCGGGAGGGCCGCAGGCAGGTGACCCGAGTGATCAGGCACTACAACCTGGATGCAATCATTTCCGTCGGTTATCGCGTCAACTCCAGGCAGGGCACCCACTTCCGCATCTGGGCCAATCGCGTACTGAGGGACCACCTGGTACGCGGCTACAGCCTCAACCAGCGGCGCCTGGAGGCCCAGCAGGAGCGGATCGGGCAGTTGCAGAAGACCCTCACGCTGTTCCGCGAAGGGCTGATCGACCAGGCCGGCCTGACCGAAGCGCGCGGGCTGGTCAGTGTCATCACTGGCTACGCGCGGACCTTCGTACTGCTGAACCAGTTCGACAGCGAGCGGCTAGGGCGTGACGGATTCGCCGAGAACATCCGCTACCTGATCGACCCGGCCGATGCCTTCGAGGGAATCGCGGCGCTCAAGGCGGACCTGATGGCGAAAGGGGAGGCCAGCGATTTGTTCGGGCGGCCGAAGGATGAGAGTTTCGAGGGTTTGCTGGGGAACATCGTCCAGTCCTTTGACGGACAATTCCTCTACCCGAGCATCGAGGAACAGGCGGCGAACCTGCTTTACCTGGTGATCAAGAACCACCCGTTCACCGACGGCAACAAGCGCATCGGCGCCTTCCTCTTCATCTGGTTCCTGCGGCGCAACCGGCACCATCTGAAGTCGGATGGTGAGCTGAAGATCAACGACAACGCCCTGGCCGCCATTGCGCTGCTGGTGGCCCAGAGCGATCCCCGGCAGAAGGACCTGATGGTCCATCTGGTCATGAACCTGATCCTGGGCTGATCCAGGGCGGGATCCAGAAAGGCCCCGAGGGGCCTTTCGTTTTTTCCGGGGTCAGCGATTGAACCGATCGACCAGGGAGTATTGCCCCTGGGCGGTGTGGGTCAGTTCCTCGCTGAGCAGGGCCGTGCGCTGGGCTTCTCCGGAGGTCTGGTCGGCCAGTTGGGCGATGCTGCTGATGCTCTGGTTGATCTGCTCGGCCACCGCGCTCTGTTCCTCGGTGGCGGCGGCGATCTGGTCCGCCATGTCGGTGATCCTGGCCACGGCCTCGCTGATGCCCACCAGTGCGTTATCGGCCTGGAGTACGCGCTCGACGCCTTCGTCGGCCTGGCGACGGCCGTTCTCCATGGTGAGCACGGCTTCGTCCGCGGTCCTCTGCAGCTGGGCGATCAGCTGGTGGATCTGCCCGGTGGACTCGGCGGTGCGCTGGGCCAGTTGGCGAACCTCGTCGGCCACTACCGCAAAACCACGGCCCATCTCGCCCGCCCGTGCGGCTTCGATTGCCGCGTTCAGCGCGAGCAGGTTGGTCTGGTCGGCAATGCCCTTGATGACGTCCACCACGCCGCCGATTTCGTTGCTGTCCTGGGCCAGTCGGGTGACGGTCTCGCCGGTCTCGCCCACGGAGCGGGACAGGCGTTCGATGGCCTCGCGGGTTTCCGCTGCGATCTGGCGGCCCTGGCCGGTGAGGCGGTTCGCCTCCTGGGTGGCGTCGGCGGTGCGCTGCACATTGTTCGCCACTTCCTGGGTGGTGGCGGCCATCTGGTTGACCGCAGTGGCGACCTGCTCGGTCTCCACGCGCTGGCGCTCCAGCCCTTCGGAGCTGTTGTGGGCCAGGGTATCGGCCTGGCGTGCCTGCTGGGTCAGGTGCTCGGCGGTGTCCTGCAGCCGGGTCAGGCAGGTCTTCAGGCGGGCTTCCTGGCTGAGCATGGCCATTTCCAGCCGTCCCTGGACGCCACGGCTGTCGGTGTACATCTGTGCGATCAGCGGGTCCGAGGTGGTCTGTTCGGCGAGGTGCAGCAGGCGCTTGATGCCCCGGTTCTGCCAAGCCAGGCCCACCAGGCCCAGGGGGACCGAGAGCAGGGCGGCCAGCAGGAAGCCCCAATGGGAGTTGAGCCAGACGCCGATGAGGAAGGCGATCTGGCTGATGAGGATGAACGGCAGCCAGTCCTGCAACACCGGCAACCACTTGTCCCGATTGGGAATGGCGGCCTTGCCGGCATTCAAGCGCTTGTAGAGTGCTTCGGCGCGACGCACCTGTTCGGCGGTGGGTTTGATCCGCACCGACTCGTAGCCGACGATCTGGCTGCCTTCGAAGATGGGCGTGACGTAGGCATTGACCCAGTAGTGATCACCGTTCTTGCAGCGGTTCTTCACGATGCCCATCCACGGGCGGCCTTGCTTGAGGGTGCTCCACATGTGCCCGAAAACGGCCGGGGGGACATCGGGGTGACGCACGAGGTTGTGGGGCGACCGAATCAGTTCTTCACGGCTGTAGCCGCTGATTTCCACGAAGGCCTCGTTGCAATAGGTGATGATGCCCTTGCTGTCCGTGGTGGAGATCAGACGCTGTTCGGTGGGGAAGCTGCGTTCCCGTTGGGTGATCGGTTGGTTGTTTCTCATGGTGTCCTTCCGCAAGGCTTACAGCATCTATCGGCATCCAGGCCACAAGGTTGAGCCCTTTTTCGGGGCGCTAGTCTAATCGGAATCGATTCCGCACGGTTTATGGCTTTTTGCCTTCGGACACTGGCTGGGCGGCCTGTACCCCGGTGAGCCCGGGGAACCACGTCCTGGGGACCGTGCCATGGGGCACCGGTTCTGCTCGTGACGATGGAGATTCGGCGGGGATGCCCCTTCCGGGAGCCCGGAGCGAGTCCGGGCTCCACGGACATGGACGCCTGATCAGGGGCTCAGCAATTGCCGCAGGACGTAGTGCAGGATGCCGCCGGCCTTGAAGTATTCCACTTCGTTCAGGGTGTCGATGCGGCAGAGCAGGCGAGCCTGATCGCGGGAGCCATCCTGGCGGCTGATTTCCAGGGTCAGTTCCATCTGCGGTTTGAGGTTCGCGCCATCGAGCCCAAGGATCGCCAGGGTTTCCTGGCCTGTGAGGTTGAGGGTCTTGCGGTCGTCGCCATCCCTGAACTGCAGGGGCAGCACCCCCATTCCCACCAGGTTGGAGCGGTGGATTCGCTCGAAGCTTTCGGCGATCACCGCCTTGACCCCCAGCAGGTTGGTGCCCTTGGCCGCCCAGTCACGGGATGAACCCGTGCCGTATTCCTTGCCGGCCACTATGACCAGGGGTGTGCCCTCGGCCTGGTAGCGCATGGCGGCGTCGTAGATGGCCAGCTTGTCGCCGCTGGGCACATGGAGGGTGTTGCCGCCTTCCTCGCCTCCGAGCATCTCGTTGCGAATGCGGATGTTGGCGAAGGTGCCGCGCATCATGACCTCGTGGTTGCCGCGCCGCGAGCCGTAGGAGTTGAAGTCCGCAGGCTGCACACCCCGCTGCTGCAGGTAGCGGCCGGCGGGGCTGTCGGCCTTGATGTTGCCGGCCGGGGAGATGTGGTCGGTGGTGACCGAGTCTCCCAGCAAGGCCAGGATTCGGGCATCGCGTACATCCTCCACCTTGGGCGGGGCTCCGGTGATGTCGTTGAAGAAGGGTGGGTGCTGGATATAGGTGGAGTCGGCCTGCCAGGCGTAGGTGTCTGACTCCGGCACCTGGATCGCGCGCCATTGCGCATCGCCGGTGAAGACTTCGGCGTATTCCTTGCGGAACATGGCGGTATCCACCTTGGCGATGGCCTCGGCGATCTCCGTCTGGCTGGGCCAGATGTCACGCAGGTAGACGGGCTGCCCATCGCTACCCAGGCCCAGGGGTTGCCCGCCGAGGTCGATCCTGACGCTGCCGGCCAGTGCATAGGCCACCACCAGGGGAGGCGAGGCGAGCCAGTTGGCCTTGACCAGGGGATGCACCCGGCCCTCGAAGTTGCGGTTACCGGACAGTACCGAAGCCACCGTCAGGTCGGCCTGCTGGATGGCCTTCTCGATGGGCTCCAGCAAGGGGCCCGAGTTGCCGATGCAGGTGGTGCAGCCATAGCCCACGAGGTTGAAGCCCAGTTGGTCGAGGTAGGGGGTCAGGCCGGCGGCGCGGAAGTATTCGGTCACGACCTTGGAACCGGGCGCCAGGGAGGATTTCACCCAGGGCTTGCGCAGCAGGCCTTTCTCGACGGCCTTCTTCGCCAGGAGTCCTGCGGCCATCATCACGCTGGGGTTGGAGGTGTTGGTGCAGGAGGTGATGGCGGCGATGACCACGGCGCCGTCCTCCAGGCGGAAGGATTCGCCGTCGTCCAGTTTCACCTCGACGCTGTCGGCGCGACTGGCCCCTGCCGGGCTGAGCTGCAGGCTGATGAGGTCGTCGAAGGCACGGGGGACCTGGGGCAGGGCCACCCGGTCCTGCGGTCGGCGGGGGCCGGCCAGGCTGGCCTCGACGCTGTCCAGGTCGAGCGCGAGTGTGTCGGTGAAGACCGGCTCGTGACCGGGCTCGCGCCAGAGTCCCTGGGCCTTGCTGTAGGCCTCCACCAGTTTCACCGTCTCCTCCGGCCGGCCGGAAAGGCGCAGGTAGCCCAGGGTGATGTCATCCACCGGGAAGAAGCCGCAGGTGGCGCCGTACTCCGGCGCCATGTTGGCGATGGTGGCGCGGTCGGCCAGGGGCAGGTCGGCCAGGCCGTCGCCATAGAACTCGACGAATTTCCCCACCACGCCTTTCTTGCGCAGCATCTGGGTCACGGTCAGCACCAGGTCGGTGGCGGTGATGCCTTCCTTCAACTTGCCGGTGAGCTTGAAACCGATCACCTCGGGTATCAGCATCGACACCGGCTGGCCGAGCATGGCCGCCTCCGCCTCGATGCCGCCTACGCCCCAGCCGAGCACGCCGAGGCCGTTGATCATGGTGGTGTGGGAGTCGGTGCCCACCAGGGTATCGGGGAAGGCCCAGGTCAGGCCGTCCTCTTCGCGGGTCCAGACGGTGCGCGCCAGGTATTCCAGGTTGACCTGGTGGCAGATGCCGGTGCCCGGCGGCACCACGCTGAAATTGTCGAAGGCGCGCTGGCCCCAGCGCAGGAAGGCGTAGCGTTCGCCATTGCGCTGCATCTCGATGGCGACGTTTTCCTCGAATGCAGCCCGGGAGGCAAAGCGATCCACCATCACCGAGTGGTCGATCACCAGGTCCACCGGCGACAGTGGGTTGATCCGTTGCGGGTCGCCTCCCGCCTCGGCCACGGCGGCCCGCATGGCGGCCAGGTCCACCACCGCGGGTACGCCTGTGAAGTCCTGCATCAGGACGCGGGCCGGGCGGTACTGGATTTCCCGCTCGGAGCGGCGTGGGCCAAGCCATTCGGCGATGGCCTTGAGGTCGGCGGTGTTGACGGTTTCGTCGTCTTCCCAGCGCAGCAGGTTCTCCAGCAGGACCTTCATCGACATGGGTAACTTGTCGATGGGACCCAGTCGCTTGGCGGCTTCGGGGAGGCTGAAGTAATGGTAGGTCCTGTCGTCGATCACCAGGCTGCGGCGGCAATTCAGGCTATCCAGTGAAGGCATCGGATATCTCCTTGGGGCCCAAACGGCATGGGCCGGCTGCACGGACGGAGCTAAGAAAATTAGTCCCGATTGGCGGGGCTCGCCATCTGAACCGACTCCCCGCACCTGGGGAGGGTTCCGACGCCTTGGGTAGGCCGGCTGTAGAAATTTGCTCAGGGTGCTGTGTGAAAACCCGTGTGGCGCCACTATAGTGCGCGCCCAGGAGGACACCCCCATGAACACCCTGTTGTTGCACTGCCGCCCCGGATTCGAAGGGGAGGTCTGTGCCGAGATCGCCGAGCACGCCGCCCGACTGGAGGTTGCCGGCTACGCCAAGGCCAAGCCCCAAGGCGCATCCGCCGAGTTCGTCTGCAGCGAACCGGGCGGTGCCGAGCGACTGATGCGCAAGCTGCGCTTCAACCAGTTGATCTTTCCGCGCCAGTGGGCCCGCGGCGACTACGTGGCCTTGCCGGAGTCCGACCGTGTGGGCGCCTTGCTGGACGCCCTGGTGGACTATCCGGTGTGTGGCAGCCTCTGGCTGGAAGTGTTCGATACCAACGAAGGCAAGGAGCTGTCGACCTTCTGCCGCAAGTTCGAGAAACCACTTCGCGCGGCACTGACCAGGGCGGGGCGGCTTAAGGATGATCCGCAGCTGCCTCGCCTGCTGCTGACGTTTCGCAGCGGTCGCGAGGCGTTCGTCGGGCTTGCCGAAGCCGGCAACTCCGCCCTCTGGCCGATGGGGATCCCGCGTCTCAAGTTCCCGCGCGAGGCGCCCAGTCGATCCACGCTCAAGCTCGAGGAAGCCTGGCACCAGTTCATTCCACGTAACCAGTGGGATGCGCGTCTGGCACCGGGCATGACGGCCGTCGACCTGGGCGCGTCTCCTGGCGGGTGGACCTGGCAGTTGGTCCAGCGGGAGATCAAGGTGACCGCAGTGGACAACGGGCCCATGTCGGAAAACCTGATGTACTCGGGGTTCGTCGAGCACCAGCGGGCCGACGGATTCACCTTCAAGCCCCGCCGTCCGGTGAACTGGATGGTTTGCGACATCGTCGAGAAGCCGGCGCGCACCGCCGCCCTGATCGAGACCTGGCTGGGGGAGGGCTGGTGTCAGGAGGCCGTGGTCAACCTCAAGCTGCCGATGAAGCAGCGCTATGCCGAGGTCACCCGGTTGCTGGCGCGCATCGACGCGGGATTGAAGGGCCGGGGCCTGAAGGTGTCGATCGCCTGCAAGCAGCTCTACCACGACCGCGAGGAAGTGACCTGTCACCTGCGCAGGCTGTGATCGGTGGGCGCCATCCGTTCCGGCCAATAGCTCTGCTTGTGGCCCCGCGCCTGGTAATCCGCGGCCAGGCGTTCGGCCTGCGTGCGGGTCAGGCCGCCTTGCATGACGAACTCGTTGCCGTTGTCGTCCAGTCGCTTGACGCACCAGTCGTGTTCCGTGGGATCTGTCATGGCGCCTCCTGGAAAAAAGCCATGCTGCGCCGACTTTCACCTGACGGCCAGGGCGCGCGCGGACTAGGGGCTGGTGGCGCCGATCCCGGGCGCGCGGGACCGCGCCCGGACGTCGCTGCGAGCGTCTCAAGGCTGGGCGCAGTGCCGGCTTTGCGCCACAATAGCCGCCAGTTTACGGAGTGCCCCATGTCCCAACAGCCTGATGCCATCCTCGACGCCACCGGCCTGAACTGCCCCGAGCCGGTGATGATGCTGCACAACAAGGTGCGTGACCTGCCGGCCGGCGGCCTGCTCAAGGTCATCGCCACCGACCCCTCGACGCGCCGCGATATCCCCAAGTTCTGTGTCTTCCTCGGGCACGAGTTGCTGGACCAGTCGGAAGAGGCCGGAACCTACCTCTACTGGATTCGCAAGAAGGCGGAATGATTCCCTGCCGGCACCTGTCCGGCAGGCAGCGAATGGGCCGCATCGAGCGGCCCATTTTCGTTCAGTCGCGAATCCTTCGCCTGGCGCTGCGCACCAGCCGCAGGCTGAGCATCGCCGCGGCGCAGGTCAGCCCCACCACCAGGCCCTGCCAGAGTCCCTTGGGCCCCGTCGCCTCGCCCAGCCAGTCGGTCAGGCCCAGTGCGTAGCCCACCGGCAGGCCGATGCCCCAGTAGGCGAAGAGGGTGAAGACCATGGTGGCGCGGGTGTCCTGGTAGCCCCTCAGTGCGCCGGCGGCGGCCACCTGGATGGCGTCGGAGAACTGGAAGAGCGCCGAGTAGACGATGAGCCCCGCCGCCACGGCGATCACGGCCGGGTCCGGCGAGTACATCTTCGCGATCAGCTCCCGGCCCAGCAGCATCAGGCTGGCGGACAGGCAGGCATAGGCCAGCGCCACGCCGATGCCCACGCCGGCGGCGAATCGCGCGGCCCGGGGTTCGCCGCGTCCCAGCGCCTGGCCCACGCGGACGGTGATGGCCATGGACAGTGCATAGGGGATCATGAAGACCAGGGCGCTGAAGTTCAGCGCGACCTGGTGCCCGGCCACGACTGTCGCACCCAGTCCACCGATCAGCAGCGCGATCACGGCGAAGATGCTGGATTCGGCGAAGATGGCGATGCCAATCGGGAGCCCGATGGCGAGAAAACGGCCGATCGCCGCCAGTTGCGGTCTGTCGAAGCGTTCGAACAGGCCGCTCGGCTGGTAGACCGGGGTGCGGATCACCCACCCCAACATGCCCAGCATCATGAACCACATCACGATACCGCTGGCCCAGCCACATCCCACGCCGCCCAGCGCGGGCATGCCGAGGTGGCCGTGGATCAGCACATAGTTCAGGGGAATGTTCAGCATCAGCCCCGAGAGGCCCAGCACCATGCTGGGGCGCGTCCGGCCCAGGCCGTCGCTGAAGCAGCGCAGCACGTAGTACAGCGCCACAGCGGGAAAACCGAAGGCGATGCCCTGGAGATAGCCCATGGCGGGCGCGACCAGCTCAGGGGCGACGCCCATCAGCTCCAGGATCGGCCGGGCGCTGAGCAGCACCAGGGCGCCGGCCAGTCCCACCGCCAGCGCCAGCCAGAGGGCCTGGCGAACCAGTGGACCGATTTCCGCTTCACGGTTGGCGCCGAAGCGCTGGGCGACCTTGGCGGTGGTCGCCAGCAAGGTGCCGGTCATCAGCAGGAAAACCGGAATCCAGATGGAATTTCCGAGGGCCACAGCGGCCAGGTCGCGGGGGCTGACGCGACCGGCCATGACGGCGTCGACGAAGCCCATGGCGGTGTTGGAGAGCTGGGCCACCATGATGGGGGTAGCCAGCCGGAGCAGTGCGCGCAACTCGGTGGTGGCGCGGCTGACGCGGGTCTCCGCGGATTTGACGGATAGTTCCATAGCGATACGTCGTCCACCGGGCACTCCGGTGGCGTCCATGCATGAGGTCAATGTTCAGATTCGGGGCGCTGCCTGGTCGCGACGGGCTCGCGACGGTGCACTGTCCCAGCCTTTGCAAGAGAAGCTGCCGGCGGAACGGGACGTGGAGGCGGAGAAGGCGTCCATCTTACGCGCTGACGAAGTGGTCAGGAAAGAGGATCGATGAGCCGGAGGGCGGGGGATTGCGTAGAATATCCGCCTCTCAGCCGGAGCCTGCCATGCGAATAGTTGCCGACGAAAACATCCCCCTGGTGGACGCCTTCTTCGGCGCCCTGGGCGACATACGCCGTCTTCCCGGACGGGCCATCGACGCGGCCGCCCTCGGCGACGCCGACCTGCTGCTGGTGCGCTCGGTCACTCGCGTCGACCGGGTCGCGCTGCAGGGTAGCCCGGTGCGATTCGTGGGCACCTGCACCATCGGCACCGATCACCTGGACCTCGACTACTTCTCCGAAGCCGGCATCGCCTGGTCCAGTGCGCCCGGCTGCAATGCCCGGGGCGTGGTGGACTATGTACTGGGGAGCCTGCTGGTGCTGGCGGAAGACGAGGGCGTCGACCTGGCATCCCGCACGTTCGGCGTGGTGGGGGCTGGCCAGGTGGGCGGGCGCCTGGTTGAGGTGTTGCGGGGGTTGGGGTGGACGGTGCGGGTCTGCGATCCGCCGCGCCAGGCCGCCGAAGGCGGGGATTACGTCGATCTGGAGACCATCCTCCGGGAATGCGACGTCATCAGTCTGCATACGCCGCTGACCACCAGTGGCGAGCACGCCACTCGCCACCTGCTCGACGCCCGCCGCCTGGAGCGGCTGCGGCCGGGCGCCTGGCTGGTGAACGCCAGCCGTGGCCCGGTGGTGGATAACCTTGCGCTTCGTGAGCTATTGGGGCGCAGAAGGGACCTGAGCGCGGTACTGGACGTCTGGGAAGCTGAACCGCTGGCCGACCCTGAGCTGGCGCGTCTGTGCCGCATCGCCACGCCCCACATCGCCGGCTACAGCCTCGATGGAAAGCTGCGCGGAACGGCCCAGGTCTACCAGGCCTGGTGCCGCCACAGTGGGCAGGAAGCGCGCGTCAGCCTGGACGAGTTGCTGCCTCCGCCCTGGCTGGGGGAGCTCTGCCTGGACGCCAGCGCCGATCCACATTGGGCCCTGGCCACCCTGTGTCGGGCGGTCTACGACCCGCGCCGCGACGACGCGGATTTCCGCCGCAGCCTGGTGGGTGATGCGGCTCAGCGCCGCGCGGCCTTCGATGCCCTGCGCAAGCACTACCCCGTGCGCCGGGAGATCGACGGCCTGAAGGTACGGCTGCAGGGCGATGCTCCGACGCTGGCCGGAATCGTCCGCGCATTGGGCGCTGGGCTGGTGTGATGACGACGCTCGTCAGGCTGGCCTGCGCTTTCCGGGCTGCGGCTTGTCCAGAACCCGGCAGGCCCGCTGGATCATGGCTTCGATGATGGGAATCTCGCGGCCTTCGGCGTCGATGATGGCGCCGACAAAATGAAAGACCGAACCATCGCGGCAGTAGGGGTGCCAATCGCGATGGCCGGGTTCTGTTGAATGGCCCCGTCGATGGGGCTGGCGCTCAATTCGAGGTAAGCATGTCCACCTTTCATATGGGCCTGATCATCAATCCCCTGGCCGGCCTGGGTGGCCCCGCAGCGCTCAAGGGCAGCGACGGGGTCGCCGGCGAAGCCCTGGCCAGGGGGGCCGAACCACGCGCGGCAGCGCGTACACGGCTGGCCCTGGAATGCCTCCTGCCGCTGGCGGGGCGTATCGAGTTCCTGACCTTTCCCGGCCCCATGGGGGCCGACCTGCTGGCGGAAATGGGCTTCGCACACCGGGTATCGGGGCAACTGCAGGGGGCCGCCACCTGTGCCGAAGACACCCGCGAGGCCGTAAGGGCGTTGCAGGACGCGGGGGTCGCCCTGATTCTGTTCGCGGGGGGCGATGGCACCGCTCGGGACGTCAGCAGCGTGATCCGCGAAGGGCAGCCGGTGTTGGGAATTCCAGCCGGCGTGAAGATTCATTCCGGCGTCTATGCCATCAGCCCGCGGGCTGCCGGTGAACTGGCTCGACGACTGGTGGAAGGGGGCCTGGTGCGCCTGGCCAGCGGCGAGGTGCGCGACCTGGATGAGGCGGCGCTGCGTGAGGGGCGCGTGGCGGCACGCTGGTACGGCGAGCTGACCGTTCCCGAGGAAGGGCACTTCATGCAGCACGTGAAGCAGGGTGGCGTGGAGTCGGAGGAGTTGGTGCTGGTGGACCTCGCCGACTGGCTGGCCGATACCTGGGAGGAGGGCGTGCGCTATGTGTTCGGGCCGGGATCGACGCTTCACGGCCTGGCCGCCAACCTGGGGCTGGAGACCACCCTGCTCGGCGTGGATGTGATCGAGAACGGCGCGGTGCTGGCCCGCGATGTGACCGAGGCGCAGTTGTTCGAACTGGTGGCCGAACACCCGGCGCGCCTGCTGGTGACTGCCATCGGCGGCCAGGGCCACATCATCGGTCGCGGCAACCAGCAGATCAGTCCTCGTGTATTGCGCGCCATCGGTCTGGATCATCTGAGGGTCGTGGCGACCAAGCGCAAGCTTGGAACACTGGAGGGCCGGCCGCTCCTGGTGGACAGTGGCGATCCGGATCTGGATGCGGCGTTTCCGGATGCGGTTCGGGTGTGGGCCGGTTACAAGGAGGAGCTGCTCTATCCGCTGGGATGGGGCGACGGGGCCTGAGCGCGTTCACCGGCCCCCTGGGAGATCAGCTACCATCGAGGCACTTTCCCCTGAATGCAGGAGCATCGAGATGGATGCCGATCGGTACCCGCCTCATGTACGTCCCGGCGAGCGCGTCGTGCTCTTCGATGGTGTGTGCAAGCTCTGCAATGGCTGGGCGAAGTTCCTGATCCGTCACGACCGGTCCCGGGTCTTCAAGCTCGCCTCGGTCCAGTCCGCCGAAGGGCAGGCGATCCTGCGCTGGTTCGACTTGCCCACCGACCGTTTTGAAACCCTGCTTTACGTCGAAGGGTGCGAGCTGCATGTCCGCTCCGACGCCATCGCTCGGATCCTGCGCCAGTTGCCCGCGCCCTGGCCGTTGCTGGCGAGTTTTCGTTTCCTGCCCCGGGCGATGCGTGATGGGTGCTATGACCGCGTCGCCCTGAACCGTTATCGCCTGTTCGGCCGGCATGAGGCTTGCTTGTTGCCTTCCCCCGACCATGAGGGGCGATTCCTGCATGCCGAACGTTCCTTTCAACGTAAGGGTTGAATCCCTGCATGGCATCCTTCCTCTCGTCACGCCAGCGCAATGCGCTGCGCATGGCGGCGCGTTTCGTCGCCCCCTACCGTTGGCGGGTTGTCGGCGCGCTGCTGGCATTGCTTTTCACCGCTGGTATCACGCTGTCCATGGGCCAGGGGATTCGCCTGCTGGTGGACCAGGGGCTGGCGACCCAGTCCGAGGCCGCCCTGCGCCATTCCATCCTGCTGTTCTTTCTGTTGGTGCTGGCACTGGCCATTGGGACGTTCACCCGCTTCTACCTGGTGTCGTGGATTGGGGAGCGCTTTGTCGCGGATATCCGCAAGCGGGTCTTCGATCACCTGATCGAACTTCATCCGGGCTTCTATGAACACAACCGCGCCTCGGAGATCCAGTCGCGTCTGACCGCCGATACCACGTTGCTGCAGACGGTGATCGGCTCGTCCCTTTCCATGGCGCTGCGGAACGGGATCATGCTGGTGGGCGGCATCCTGCTGTTGTTCGTCACCAACCCCAAACTCACTGGAATCGTGTTGCTGGCGCTGCCGCTGGTGCTGGCGCCCATCCTGGTGTTCGGGCGGCGGGTGCGGCGTCTGTCACGGCAGAGCCAGGACCGCATCGCCGATGTGGGCAGCTACGTGGGGGAAACACTGGGCCAGATCAAGACGGTGCAGGCCTACAACCACCAGGCCCAGGATCGGCTGCGCTTCGCCCATAGGGTGGAGGGCGCATTCGAGGCCGCGCGTCGGCGCATCACCCAGCGCGCCTGGCTGATCACGCTGGTGATCGTGCTGGTGCTGGGAGCTGTCGGGGCCATGCTCTGGGTCGGGGGCTCGGATGTGATCGCCGGGCGCATCTCTCCCGGTGACCTGGCGGCGTTCGTCTTCTACAGCCTGATCGTCGGCGCCGCCTTCGGTGCCATCAGTGAGGTGATCGGCGAGCTGCAGAGTGCGGCGGGAGCGGCGGAGCGAATCGCCGAGTTGCTGCAGGCACGCAACGAGATTTTTGGCCCTTTGGAGGGGCGAGTAGCGCTTCCTGCGCGGGTCAGCGGTCGCCTCGAACTGGAAGCGGTACGTTTCGCCTACCCCGCAAGGCCCGATCTTCCGGCCCTGGACGGAGTCAGTCTGGCGGTGCGTCCCGGCGAGACCCTGGCCCTGGTGGGGCCCTCGGGGGCTGGGAAGTCCACTGTGTTCGAGTTGCTGCTGCGCTTCTTCGACCCCCAGGAAGGCGTGATCCGGGTAGAGGGTACGGATATCCGGCAGCTCGAGCCGGCTGACCTGCGCCGCTCCTTCGCCCTGGTGTCGCAGAATCCAGGGCTGTTCTATGGGCGTATCGAGGACAACATCCGCTATGGCCGCCCGGGCGCGACGGATGCCGAGGTGGAGGCTGCAGCCCGCGCGGCCCACGCCCATGAGTTCATCAGCCGCTTGCCCGAGGGCTACCGTACCCATCTGGGGGAAGGCGGCCTGGGGCTGTCGGGCGGACAGCGGCAGCGATTGGCCATTGCACGGGCGCTGCTGGTGGATGCGCCTGTCCTGCTGCTCGATGAAGCGACCAGTGCGCTCGATGCGGAAAGCGAGCACCTGATCCAGCAAGCCTTGCCGGCCTTGATGAGCGGACGTACGACTCTGGTGATCGCTCACCGGCTGGCAACGGTGCAGAATGCCGACCGTATCGCCGTGATGGAGCGGGGCAGGGTGGTTGCAGTCGGCCGCCATGCGGAGCTGGTGGTCAGCAGCCCGCTCTATGCGCGGTTGGCGGAATTGCAGTTCGGCCGTCGCCCGGAAGGAGAGCTGGAGTCCAGCCCGGAGTGAATCGTGGGGGCCGGAAGGACTGGGGGCTGATGCGCGGGAATGAAAAAAGGGGATGCCGATTGGCATCCCCTTTTTCAGTTCAGGCTGGGCTTCAGACGACCGGCTTGGTCGCGTCCTTGGCTTCGTCCTTTTCCGCTTCCTCGGCCTCGGTATCCGCCGGGGTTTCGGTTGCGCTGGTGGTCTCTTCCGGGGTCGCCTGCTCAGCCGGGGCTTCCTCGCGGGCGGGTTCCGCTACGAGTTCGGCCGGGGCTTCCACGCTCTGCTCGACGGCGTCTTCCGCCTTCGGCTCGGTGGCAACCGCTTCCTCTTCCACGCCGGCGAGGGCATGGGCGGCAACGGAGACAGGCTCGGCGGCGGCTACGGCGTCAACGGCCTTGGCGGCGGCTTCCTCGGCTTCCTTGGCCAGTCGCTTGGCTTCGAGCTGACGGCGACGCACTTCGCGGGGGTCGTTAGGGGCACGGCCGGTCGCGGTACGACCTTGAGTTGCGTCCTCGACGGAGGCGGCTTTCACTTCCACGGAAGTCTCTGCAGCGATCTCCTCCTGTGCCGGGGCACTGGTTTCGGCAACGACTTCCTGCTCCACCGGAGCAGCCTCGGCTGCCGGAGTCTCGACAGTCGGCGACTCAACGGCCGAACTTTCGCTGGCCGGGGCCTCGATGACGGTCGGTGCTTCCTGGGCGGCCGGAACGGCCTCTTCCGCCTGGGCGACCATGACGGTTTCAACGACCGCTTCCGCAGAGGCTGCCTCCGCTTCGGCGAAGCCTTCGACCTGGACGGGCTCCTCGCGGGTCGTGGCTTCGGCGACCACTTCGCTGGCGGCAACCGCTACGGCGGCCACGGCAGCGGCCTGGGCAGCCTCGGCCGGTACGGCTTCGCCGTCCTGGTCTTCGGTCACTTCGTCGCCGTTGGCTTCACGCTGGCGCTCGCGACGGTTACTGCGGCGACGCTGGCCACGGGAACGACGGCGGGGGCGTTCGCCGTCGGCGCCCTCCTGGTCGTCGTCCTGCAGCAGTTCTTCGTTGCTCAGCAGTTCTTCATCAGTGGCCTCGGCCTGCGCCTGGGTGGCCTGCTCGGTGCGCTGTTGACGCTCTTCTCGCGGCTGGCGCTCTTCGCGGGCGGGGCGTTCACCACGCTCACGGCGGTTTTCCTGGCCTTCGCGCGCTTCGCGGGGCTGACGCTCCTCACGGGGTTGGCGCTCTTCGCGGGGCTGACGCTCCTCACGGGGCTGGCGCTCTTCGCGGGGCTGACGTTCCTCGCGCGGTTGACGCTCTTCGCGGGGCTGACGTTCATCGCGCGGTTGGCGCTCCTCACGGGGCTGACGTTCCTCGCGCGGCTGACGCTCTTCGCGAGCCGGACGCTCGCCACGCTCGCGACGGTTTTCCTGGCCTTCGCGAGCTTCGCGGGGTTGGCGCTCTTCACGCGGCTTGCGATCGTCATCACGGCGGCTTTCACGACCTTCACGGCCATCACGGCGACGGTTCTGCTGGCGGCCATTGCGACGCTCTTCGCCTCGCGGCTGGCGTTCAGCGACCGGCTTCTCGGCTTCGACCTTGGGTTCTTCCTTGCCGGCGAACAGGCCTACCAGCGACTTCACCAGGCCCTTGAACAGGCTGGGTTCCGGAGCCGGGGCGGCGGGGGCGGGCGGCGGCGCAACCGGGGTCGGCGCCGGCGCGGGGCGCTCGGGCGAGACGGTCTTCACCGCCGCTTCCTGGCGAACCAGGGTGCGGGTGGAGGCGACAGGCTGATGCTCCTCGACTTCCGCCGGCGTCATCTCGTAGCTGGACTGGCTGTTCTGCACTTCCGGGCTGTCGTCGCGCAGGCGCTGGACTTCGAAGTGCGGGGTTTCCAGATGGTCGTTCGGCAGGATGACGATACGGCTGCGGGTGCGCAGCTCGATCTTGGTGATGCTGTTGCGCTTCTCGTTGAGCAGGAACGCGGCAACGGGGATCGGCACCTGGGCACGAACCTCGGCGGTGCGGTCCTTCAGGGCTTCTTCCTCGATCAGGCGCAGGATGGCCAGCGAGAGGGATTCCACGTCACGGATGATGCCCTGGCCGTCGCAACGGGGGCAGACGATGCCGCTGGTCTCGCCCAGGGATGGGCGCAGGCGCTGGCGCGACATTTCCAGCAGGCCGAAGCGGGAGATGCGGCCGATCTGTACACGGGCGCGGTCGGCTTCCAGGGCCTCGCGGACCTTCTCCTCCACGGCGCGCTGGTTCTTGGCCGGCGTCATGTCGATGAAGTCGATGACGATCAGGCCGCCGATGTCACGCAGGCGCAGCTGGCGGGCGATTTCCTCGGCCGCTTCCAGGTTGGTCTGCAGGGCGGTTTCCTCGATGTCGCCGCCTTTGGTCGCACGGGCCGAGTTGATGTCGATGGACACCAGCGCTTCGGTCGGGTCGATGACGATGGAACCGCCGGAAGGCAGCTTCACTTCGCGCTGGAAGGCGGTTTCGATCTGGCTCTCGATCTGGAAGCGGTTGAACAGCGGAACGCTGTCCTGATAGAGCTTGATCTTGCTCTGGTACTGCGGCATCACCTGGCGAATGAAGCTCAGGGCCTCTTCGTGGGCCTCGACGCTGTCCACCAGTACTTCGCCGATGTCCTGGCGCAGGTAGTCGCGGATGGCGCGGATGATGACGTTGCTTTCCTGATAGATCAGGAAGGGGGCACCGCGCTCGCCGGAGGCTTCCTTGATGGCGCTCCAGAGTTGCAGCAGGTAATCCAGGTCCCACTGCAGCTCTTCGCTGGAGCGGCCAAGGCCGGCGGTGCGCACGATCAGGCCCATGTCGGCCGGCGCGTTCAGGCCGTTCAGCGCTTCGCGGAGCTCGTTGCGCTCTTCACCTTCGATGCGGCGGGAGATGCCACCGGCGCGAGGGTTGTTGGGCATCAGCACCAGGTAGCGGCCGGCGAGGCTGATGAAAGTGGTCAGGGCTGCGCCCTTGTTGCCACGTTCTTCTTTCTCGACCTGGACGATGACTTCCTGGCCTTCGCTGAGCACTTCCTTGATGTTGACCCGGCCTTCCGGGTTCTTCTTGAAGTACTCGCGGGAGATTTCCTTGAGGGGGAGGAAACCATGGCGCTCTGCGCCGAAATCTACGAAGGCGGCTTCGAGGCTGGGCTCGATGCGGGTAATGCGGCCTTTGTAGATGTTGGCCTTCTTCTGCTCGCGGGCACCCGATTCGATGTCCAGGTCGTACAGGCGTTGGCCGTCCACCAGGGCAACACGCAACTCTTCGGGCTGAGTTGCGTTAATCAGCATTCTTTTCATGTGGTACCAATGGGTTTCCGGGCTGCCGGAAACGGCGATTGGCGCACACGACTCTCACGGTCGGTGTCAGGTGCGTGCAGGGTTGGCGAACCGACCCTGTGTCCAGCGAATACCGACCAATGGGGTCGGAATCGCGACTACATCTCCTGCTTGCTGTGTCGTGACAGAAGCACTTGGTCAGGAGGAGGAATCAACGGTCGGCAGCGGACGAAATGAAGCGTCTTGACACTACGCAGTCCGACGGTTGTGCATCTCCACCCTACACTTGTCCCTTGAAAATCGGGTGCCGCTCGCTGAATCCGTAGCGGGTTGCATTTACCGCGTTCTCCCGTTGGAAGGGCGATCGCGCGTCATGTCTCAAGGCTTGATCACAGAAAATTCGCGGTCATTGCGGCGAATTTTCTGTCGGACGGCCTGACGTCCTGAAAGGGTTGCAGCGGTTGGGGGGTGGCAGTGTTGGCGAACACCCCGAAACCAGGCCGCTTTTGGCGGCGTTCGCGACTATAGCAGTAATCATTAAGTGCTTCAAATCCATAAAAAATTGTTATGATGCGCGCCATGACTACTCCTTCCTCCCCAGCCTCCGGCGTCCAGCTGCTCGAGGTTGCGCCGGAATATGCCGGCCAGCGCATTGATAATTTCCTACGTACCCAGTTGAAAGGTGCGCCCAAGACCTTGATTTATCGCATCCTTCGTAAGGGGGAGGTGCGTGTGAACAAGGGGCGTATCAAGCCGGAGTACAAGCTTCAGGCCGGCGATATCGTCCGTGTCCCTCCGTTGCGGCTGGCTGAGCCCAATGAGCCGGCACCTGTCGCCCAGGGGCTGCTCGAGCGGCTGGAGGCGGCCATCGTCTACGAAGACAAGGCTCTTATCGTGCTGAACAAGCCGGCGGGTATCGCTGTGCATGGTGGCAGTGGCCTGAGCTTCGGGGTGATAGAGGCCTTTCGTCAGTTGCGCCCGGACGCGAAGGATCTCGAACTGGTGCATCGTCTTGATCGTGATACGTCCGGGCTGCTGATGATCGCCAAGAAGCGCAGCATGCTGCGCCACCTTCATGCAGCGCTTCGGGGTGATGGTGTCGACAAGCGTTACCTGGCGCTGGTGCGTGGTAGCTGGCCGACCTCGAAGAAGAAGGTCAGTGCGCCCTTGCTGAAGAACAACCTGCGTTCCGGTGAGCGGATGGTGGAGGTGAATCCGGAAGGCAAGGAAGCGCTGACCGAGTTTCGCGTCGTGCGTCGCTTCGGTGAGTTCGCCACGCTGGTGGAGGCCAGCCCCATCACCGGGCGTACCCATCAGATCAGGGTCCATGCCAAGCATGCGGGGCATTCCATCGCGGGTGACCCCAAGTACGGCGATGAGGATTTCACTCGCGAGATACGCGAACTGGGCGGCAAGCGCCTGTTTCTGCATGCCCACTCGCTGGTCATCAGTTTGCCGGAGGGCGGTGAGCTGAAGGTGGAGGCGCCGGTGGATGAGATGTGGCAGGCCACCCTGGAGCGTCTCGGTGCGTGACTATCGACTGCTGATCTTCGATTGGGATGGCACCTTGGTGGATTCCATCGGGCGCATCGTCGAGTCCATGCGTGTGGCGGCGGAGGCGGGTGGGCTGCCCTGGAGGGATGATGCGGCCATCAAGGGCATCATCGGATTGGGGCTTCCCGAGGCTATCGCCACGCTATATCCGGAGATCGAGGATGTGCGTGGTATCGAGATCTTCCGACGTCGCTATGGTGAGCATTACAGTGCGCTGGAGTCGCGCCCTTCGCCTTTGTTCGAGGGTGTTGCCGAAAGCCTCGAGGCATTTCGATCGCAGGGTTACCAGTTGGCGGTGGCCACCGGCAAGAGTCGGCGCGGTCTCGATCATGTGTTGGCCGGGCGGGGTTGGCTGGATTATTTCGAGGCCACCCGCTGCGCCGACGAGACGGCGAGCAAGCCGGACCCGCGCATGCTGCACGAGATCCTTGTGCACTGTCGCGTCGCGCCGGACCAGGCCTTGATGGTGGGGGACTCCGCCTTCGATTTGCGTATGGCGCATCGTGCCCGGATGACATCCGTGGCGGTGGGTTATGGTGCGCTGCCGTTGTCCGAGTTGCTCAAGGAGTCGCCGTCGCTGGCGATCGAACGTTTCGAGGAGCTGCGTCACTGGTTGGATGGTGATCGGAGCCGGCAGGTATTGGAGGTGGAGCGCTATGTCTGACGAGTGGAAAGAGCCGGTTGTCGACAAATCCGAGCAGAAAAGCTGGAAGTTGCTGGAGCGGGCGGTGCTGGCGGGAGTTCAGGAGCAGCGTCGAGCCCGTCGCTGGGGCATCTTCTTCAAGTTGCTGACTTTCCTTTATCTGTTCATCGCGTTGTTGCTGCTATCGCCGGCGCTGGATCTGCAGAAGACCGCGGCGCGAGGCGAAGTTCATACCGCCCTGGTGGAGGTGCGCGGCATGATCGCCGACGAGGAGGCGGCGAGTGCTGACAATATCGTCACGGCGTTGCGGGCTGCATTCGAGGACTCCAAGACCAAGGGGGTGGTGCTCCGTATCAATAGCCCTGGCGGCAGCCCTGTGCAGTCGGGCTACATCTATGACGAGATCCGTCGTTTGCGGGATGAGCACAAGGACATCAAGGTCTATGCGGTCATCGCGGACCTCGGGGCGTCCGGTGCCTACTACATCGCCAGCGCCGCTGACGAGATCTACGCCGACAAGGCGAGTCTGGTGGGGTCCATTGGTGTCACGGCTGCCAGCTTCGGTTTCGTCGATGCCATGGGCAAGCTGGGCGTGGAGCGTCGCGTCTACACCTCTGGGGAGCACAAGGCCTTCCTTGATCCATTCCAACCGCAGAAGCCGGAGGAGACCGAATTCTGGCGGGGGGTGTTGAAGACGACCCATCAGCAGTTCATCGAAAGCGTGAAGAAGGGGCGCGGCGATCGCCTCAAGGTGGGCGAGCACCCGGAGCTTTTCAGTGGGCTGGTCTGGTCTGGCGAGCAGGCGCTGGAACTGGGGTTGGTGGATAAGCTCGGCAGTGCCAGCTTCGTTGCGCGTGAGGTGATCGGGGCCAAGGATATAGTCGACTATACCGTGCAGGAGTCCCCCTTCGATCGCTTCTCCAAGAAGTTCGGCACCGCGGTCGCCGAGCGTCTGGCGCTGTGGATGGGCTTCCAGGGACCGTCTCTGCGCTGAGCGGTCCTGCGGTGTTGAAAGGCCCGGCGAACTGTCGGGCCTTCTTCTATATGGGGTCAGGGAATCTGGATGCCCTGATTCAGCAGCATGTCCACAAGGCGAATCAGGGGCAGGCCGATCAGGCTGGTGGCGTCGCTGCCCTCCGTGGCGCGAAACAGGCTGACACCCAGGCCTTCGGCCTTGAAGCTGCCGGCGCAGTCGTAGGGTTGTTCGGCTTTCAGGTAGCGGGCGATCTGGGGCTCGTCGAGGTCGCGGAAGTGCACGGTGAAGGGGATGCAATCCACCTGATACTGGTCGCTGGCGCTGTCCAGTAGTGCGAGTCCGGTGAGGAAGCTGACGCTGGCGCCGCTGGCTGCCAGCAGTTGCTCCTTGGCGCGCTCGAAGTCGTGCGGCTTTCCGAGAATTCGCTCGCCCAGTACGGCGACCTGGTCCGAGCCGATGATCAGGTTGTTGGGGTAGTGCTCCGCCAGTGCGCGGGCCTTCTCCAGAGCCAGTCGGCGGACAAGCTGCTCCGCGGGCTCTCCGGGCAATCGGCTTTCGTCGATGGATGGCGCCGCCCAGCAGAAAGGCAGGCGCAGGCGCTCGAGCAGTTCGCGGCGATAGGGTGAGCTGGAAGCGAGCACCAGGGGGCGCATGGTGGTCTCCGGTAAGCGGTGTCGGGGGCAAAATTCTATAGAGGCTTTTCCGCAGTGGACAGGGTGGAAATTCCTTTGACAGCGAGGGGGCTCGTCCCTAGAATGCTGCGCCTATGTTGAATGGGCCGATTCCACCTCATGTTGATCCGCGCAAGTTGGCGGACCGCGAAGTCACTCTAGAGGGTGATATCGCGCTCGCCAGTCTGGAGCGGCTTTGCGACCCCCTTGCGGACAATGCGGGCACGATTCATGCGAGCCTGGCGTTTGGCCGTGACGAGCGTCGAGCTGTCGTCATCCATAGTCGGATCGACGTCGAGGTCAAGATGGTTTGCCAGCGTTGTCTAGAGCTGGTCGCCCTGAACATCCACAGCGAATGTGATTACGCAGTGGTGAAGGAAGGGGCTGACAGTCAGTCGCTGCCGAAGGGCTATGACGTGCTGGAAGTGGGAGAAGATCCTCTGGATCTGATGACTCTGGTCGAGGATGAGTTGCTGCTCGCCCTCCCCATAGTTCCGGCCCATGACCCTGAAGATTGCCAGCAGCCGGCGGGTCTTGAAGAGCCCGAGCCGAGCGAGAACGAGGTTTCGCGGTCCAACCCGTTCAGCGTACTGGCGCAGTTAAAGCGTGACCCAAACGTTTAGGAGTTAATTGATTATGGCTGTTCAGCAGAACAAAAAATCCCGCTCGGCACGCGACATGCGCCGTTCCCACGACGCCCTCGATGCCAATGCGCTGTCCGTAGAGAAGAGCACCGGTGAAGTTCACCTGCGCCACCACGTTTCCCCGGACGGTTTCTACCGTGGTCGCAAAGTGATCGACAAGGGCGCTGCCGAGTAATCCTTGGCCGCCTCGATCATCGCGATTGATGCAATGGGCGGGGACTTCGGTCCCCGCTGCATTGTTCCAGCCAGCATCGCCTGTCTGTCAGAATTTCCTTCGCTTCACCTGGTCCTCGTCGGCCAAGCCCCCCTTCTCGAAGAATTGATTGCCCCTGTGCCTGCGGCGGATCGCCGACGCCTGCAGATCGAGCATGCCAGCGAAGTCATCGCAATGGATGAGCGCCCCGCCCAGGCCTTGCGCGGAAAGCCGGACGCTTCCATGCGTGTCGCCCTCGATCTTGTTCGCAATGGTCGTGCGCAGGCTTGCGTCAGCGCCGGCAATACGGGGGCGCTGATGGCCTTGTCCCGCTATGTGCTCAAGACCTTGCCCGGCATCGATCGTCCGGCGATGGTGAGTGCCATCCCTACCGAGCGTGGGCATTGCCATCTGCTCGATCTGGGGGCCAATGTCGATTGTAGTGCCGAGCATCTCTATCAGTTCGCGGTCATGGGGGCGGTGGCTGCGGAGGCTCTGGGTGTCGATCAGCCTCGTGTGGCGCTGCTCAACGTGGGCACCGAGGACATCAAGGGTAATCAGCAGGTCAAGCTCGCCTCGAGTCTTCTGCAGCGGGCCGAAGGCCTGAACTACATCGGTTACATAGAAGGTGACGGCCTCTACCGGGGCGAAGCGGACGTGGTTGTTTGCGACGGGTTCGTCGGCAATATCCTGCTGAAATCCAGCGAGGGTCTGGCGTCGATGATCTCTTCCCGCATGGAGGCGCTGTTCTCCGAAAGCCTGGGCTCTCGGGTGGTGGGGGCGCTTGCGCTGCCGCTGCTTCGCCGTCTGCGCACCGAGCTGGCGCCGGCGCGCCATAACGGAGCGAGTTTTCTCGGCTTGCAGGGGATTGTCATCAAGAGCCATGGTTCTGCCGGCTCCGAGGGCTTCCAGAGTGCCATTCGTCGAGCCGTGATAGAGGTTCGCGAGAATCTGCCGCAACGTCTCCATGGCCGCCTGGAACATCTGTTGCTTTAGGATGTGACCGTTATCCTCAGCCTGTCATCCAACTGTCAGTTTCGTGCGCTTGGCTATGCCGGGCGTCAATCTCCCTATACCGCCAGATAAGGGACCTCACTCAATGTCCGAATCCCTCGCTTTCGTATTCCCCGGTCAGGGTTCCCAGTCTCTGGGCATGCTGGCCGAGCAGGGGGGCCAGCATAAGCTGGTCCTGGATACCTTCGCCGAAGCCTCCGAGGCTCTCGGCTACGACCTCTGGGCGCTGACCCAGCAAGGTCCGGAAGAGCAGCTCAACCAGACCGACAAGACCCAGCCCGCCATTCTCGCCGCGTCCATTGCGCTGTGGCGCCTTTGGCTCTCCGAGGGTGGTGCGCGTCCCGCCTATGTCGCCGGCCATAGCCTGGGTGAATACTCCGCCCTGGTGGCGGCAGGCTGCCTGGGGTTTTCCGATGCGGTGAAACTGGTGGAGCGTCGTGGTCAACTGATGCAGCAGGCCGTACCGGCCGGGCAGGGCGGCATGGCCGCCATCCTGGGGCTGGATGACGCCGATGTGCTGGCCGCTTGCGCCGAAGCTGCACAGGGAGACGTGGTCAGTGCCGTGAACTTCAACGCGCCCGGCCAGGTGGTGATCGCGGGCGCGGCTGCCGCTGTCGAGCGCGCCATCGAGGCCTGCAAGGCCCGTGGTGCCAAGCGCGCGATGCCGCTGCCTGTAAGCGTGCCATCCCACTGCGCGCTGATGAAGCCGGCTGCCGAGCGTTTCGCCGAATCCGTCGAGGCCCTGGCCTGGCAGGCGCCTGCGATTCCCCTGGTGCAGAATGTCAGCGCCGCCATCGTGGCTGACCTGGCAGAGCTGAAGCGTGACCTGCTGGCGCAGCTGTACAGCCCGGTTCGCTGGGTCGAGTCCATGGTCAATCTGTCCGAGCGCGGTGTTACCGACCTGGTGGAGTGCGGTCCGGGCAAGGTTCTGTCCGGTCTCAACAAGCGTTGTGTGAAGGGTGTGAACACCCACAACCTGGATACCCCTGATGCTTTCGCAGCCGCCCGTGCTGCGCTGGCCTGAACAAGGAGAAGACCTATGAGTCTGCAAGGTAAGGTGGCACTGGTCACCGGCGCGAGCCGCGGCATCGGCCAGGCAATCGCCCTCGAACTGGGTCGTCAGGGTGCCGTCGTGATCGGCACTGCGACCTCCGGCTCCGGTGCCGAGCGCATCGCCGAGTACCTCAAGGAGAACGGCATCGAAGGTGCCGGCCTGGTGCTCGATGTGAGCAGCGACGAGTCCGTGGCCAGCACTCTGGAGCACATCCAGCAGCACCTGGGCCAGCCGCTGATCGTGGTAAACAACGCCGGCATCACCCGCGACAACCTCATGCTGCGCATGAAGGACGATGAGTGGTTCGACGTCATCAATACCAACCTCAACAGCCTGTACCGTTTGTCCAAGGCCGTGCTGCGTGGCATGACCAAGGCGCGCTGGGGTCGCATCATCAATATCGGTTCCGTGGTGGGTGCCATGGGTAACGCCGGGCAGACCAATTACGCCGCTGCGAAGGCTGGCCTGGAAGGCTTCACCCGCGCGCTGGCTCGCGAAGTGGGCTCCCGTGCCATCACCGTCAATGCCGTGGCCCCTGGTTTCATCGACACCGACATGACCCGCGAACTGCCGGAATCCCAGCGCGACGCATTGCTGACCCAGATCCCGTTGGGCCGCCTGGGCCAGGCCGAAGAGATCGCCAAGGTGGTGGGTTTCCTCGCCTCCGACGGCGCTGCCTACGTCACCGGCGCCACCGTGCCGGTCAACGGTGGCATGTACATGAGCTGAATGTGACGAATCCCTTCAGGAAGCTGTCATATGGGCTGTCTAGAATTCGCTATAGCAGTGCAGCCGGGTTATAGACATTTCGTTGCGGCGATTCGGAAGGGGTTCAGGCGTTCTGCTTGAAATGCGGAAAACCCTTTCTATACACTGCAGCCCCAGCTGCACGGATTTTTCCATAGGAGTGAAAACAAGGTATGAGCACCATCGAAGAACGCGTCAAGAAAATCGTCGCCGAGCAACTGGGCGTCAAAGAAGAGGAAGTCACCAACAGCGCTTCCTTCGTTGAAGACCTGGGCGCCGACTCCCTTGACACCGTTGAGCTGGTGATGGCTCTGGAAGAGGAATTCGAGACCGAAATCCCGGACGAGCAAGCCGAGAAGATCACCACCGTTCAGGAAGCCATCGATTACATCAACGCCAACGCGCAGTGATGTAATCGTCGGTTACCCGACGTGGAAAAGCCGCACGACCCAGATGGGCGTGCGGCTTTTCTTTAGGCATTCTGTCGATGTTCGGCAGGGCGCCACCCCGAACCAACCGCCGTGTAGAGATTGAAAGAAGGAGATCGCTGTGTCGCGTAGACGCGTCGTGGTCACTGGCCTTGGCATGCTGTCGCCGCTGGGTACCGATGTATCGAGCACCTGGCAGGGAGTTCTGGCTGGCCGCAGTGGCATTGGCCTGATCGAACATATGGACTTGTCCGCCTATTCCACCCGCTTCGGGGGTTCGGTCAGGGGGTTCAATGTCGAGGAGTACCTGTCGGCCAAGGAGGCGCGGAAGCTCGACCTCTTCATTCAGTACGGCCTTGCCGCCAGCTTCCAGGCGGTACGTGATTCGGGTCTTGAGGTCACCGATGCCAATCGCGAGCGCATCGGTGTCGCCATGGGCTCCGGCATAGGCGGCCTGACCAATATCGAGAACAACTGCAAGTCCCTGCATGAGCAGGGGCCCCGCCGGATTTCGCCGTTCTTCGTGCCCGGCTCGATCATCAACATGGTTTCCGGCTTCCTGTCGATCCACCTGGGAATCCAGGGGCCGAACTACGCCATCGCCACCGCCTGCACCACCGGCACGCACTGCATCGGCATGGCGGCGCGCAACATCGCCTATGGCGAAGCGGACGTGATGGTGGCCGGCGGCTCTGAAATGGCTGCCTGTGGACTTGGCCTGGGCGGCTTCGGTGCCGCGCGCGCGCTGTCCACCCGCAACGACGATCCGACCCGCGCCAGTCGTCCCTGGGACAAGGGGCGCGACGGCTTCGTGCTCTCCGACGGTGCCGGTGCCCTGGTCCTCGAGGAGCTCGAGCACGCCAAGGCTCGTGGCGCCACCATCTACGCCGAGATCATAGGGTTCGGCATGAGCGGCGATGCGTATCACATGACGTCACCGCCGGACGATGGCGCCGGTGCCGCGCGCTGCATGCGCAACGCCCTGCGGGACGCTGGTCTGAACCCCGACCAGGTTCAGTACGTCAACGCCCACGGCACGTCCACCCCGGCGGGTGACCTGGCGGAAGCCATGGCCCTCAAGTCGGTGTTCGGCGACCATGCCTACCAGTTCGCCGTGAGCTCGACCAAGTCCATGACCGGCCACCTCCTGGGAGCTGCCGGCGCCGTGGAGGCCATCTTCAGCGTACTCGCCCTGCGCGACCAGGTGGCTCCACCCACCATCAACCTGGACGAGCCGGACGAAGGCTGCGACCTGGACTTCGTTCCTCACGAGGCGCGCGCCATGCCCATTGATGTGGTCCTGTCCAACTCCTTCGGTTTCGGTGGCACCAACGGTTCACTGGTGTTCCGTCGGTTCCAGGGCTGATGCAGAGCTGGGTCGACGGTCATCCGGCCGAGGCGCTGTCCATTCGGGATCGCGGCCTGGCCTACGGCGACGGTCTGTTCGAGACCATCGCGGTTCGTGGCGGTCGGCCCCCGCTCCTGGAGTATCACCTGGCGAGGTTGGCCGAGGGCTGTCGTCGCCTGGCGATTCCCCTCGACCTGCCCTTGATGCGTACCGAGTTGCTGGCCTTTTCGGCTGGCCTGGGGGAGGGCGTAACCAAGTTGATGGTGACCCGCGGCGAGGGCTTGCGGGGCTATGCACCGCCCCCTGTCGCTCTACCCCGGAGGATCCTCCAGGGGGCTCCCTTCCCGACTTATGCCCAGGCCAATGCCGAGCAGGGCGTGCAGCTGTTCCCCTGTACCACCCGTCTGGCCGAACAGCCGTTGCTGGCCGGACTCAAGCACCTGAACCGCCTGGAGCAGGTCATCGCCCGCGCCGAGTGGCAAGGCAGCGAGTTCGCCGAGGGCCTGATGCGCGACCAGGCCGGGCGCGTCATCGAAGGGGTGTTCAGCAACCTGTTCGTGGTGATCGATGGCGTGTTGGTCACGGCTGATCTGTCCCGTTGCGGCGTGGCCGGCGTCATGCGAGCCGCCCTGCTGGACGTGGCGCGGGCCGAGGGCATCAAGGCCGATGTGCGTGACCTGCCGTACGATACCTTCCTTGCGGCGGATGAGGTTTTCCTCTGCAACAGCCTTTTCGGCATCTGGCCCGTGCGTTCTGTAACAGGGCATCACTGGTCGGTCGGGCCGCTGACCCGTAAACTTCAGGCTATCGCCCGCGATCTACTGGACATCTGATTCGTGATACGCAAATTCCTGCTGATGCTGGAGGCAGGCCTGCTTCTGGCCGGCCTGCTGATCGCTTTTGCCGGCTGGCAGCAGCGCATCACCCTCGAGCAGCCCCTCGATATCTCCTCCGAGCGCATGCTGGATGTTCCGGCAGGTGCCACTCCCGGCGGGCTGCTCAATCGCCTCGAAGCCGAAGGTGTCCTGAATAATGCCTTCTGGCTTCGCCAGTACTGGCGATTCAACCTGGCCGGCGCCGCGCTGCACAGTGGTGAGTACCGGCTGACGCCTGGCATGACGGCAGCCGACCTGCTGCAGCTCTGGCAGCGTGGTGAGGTGGTGCAATACAGCCTGACCCTGGTGGAAGGCTGGAATTTCCGTCAGGTGCGCGCAGCCCTGGCGAAGCAGGTCAAGCTGGAGCAGACCCTCGCCGATCTCAGCGATGACGATCTCATGGCGCGCCTTGGGCGGCCCGGAGAGAATCCCGAAGGGCGCTTCTTCCCTGACACCTATCGCTACGTGCGGGGCATGAGCGACCTCGACCTGTTGAAGCAGGCGCGGGATCGCCTGGACCAGGTGCTGGCGGAGGAGTGGGAGAAACGCGCCGACAAGCTGCCCTACACCGATCCTTACCAGGCGTTGATCATGGCCTCCCTGGTGGAAAAGGAGACCGGCGTGCCCGAGGAGCGTCAGCAGATCGCGGGCGTGTTCGTGAGGCGCCTGCGCACGGGCATGCTGCTCCAGACCGATCCCACGGTGATCTATGGCCTGGGCCAGCGTTACAACGGCAATCTGACGCGCAATCACCTGCGGGAGCCGACCCCCTACAACACCTACGTGATCAGCGGCCTGCCCCCCACTCCCATCGCCCTGGCGGGCCGCGAAGCGATCCATGCCGCGCTGCACCCGGCCGATGGCAGAACCCTGTATTTCGTCGCCCGCGGCGACGGCAGCCATGTATTCTCCGAGACCTTGGGCGAGCACAACCAGGCAGTCCGCGACTATCAGTTGAAGCGCCGCGCCGGCTACCGCTCGAGCCCACCTCCCGTAACGAATAAGGACACCCAGTGAGCGGTCTGTTCATCACCCTGGAAGGCCCTGAGGGCGCCGGCAAGAGTACCAATCGCGAGTACCTCGCCGAGCGAATGAAACGTCAGGGCATCGAAGTCGTGCTGACCCGAGAGCCGGGCGGAACGCCGCTGGCCGAGCGCATCCGCGAGCTCCTGCTGGCACCCAGTGACGAGGTCATGGGCGCCAATACCGAGTTGCTGCTGGTCTTCGCCGCCCGCGCCCAGCATCTGGAGGGTGTCATCAAGCCGGCCCTGGCCCGGGGCGCGGTGGTTCTCTGCGATCGCTTCACCGATGCCACCTATGCCTACCAGGGGGGTGGCCGTGGCCTGCCCGAGGCGCGAATCGCGCTACTGGAGAACTTCGTCCAGGGGGAGCTTCGGCCCGACCTGACCCTGGTCTTCGACCTGCCCGTGGAGATCGGGCTTGCCCGTGCCGCAGCGCGAGGGCGACTGGATCGTTTCGAACAGGAACAGCGTGGCTTCTTCGAGGCCGTGCGTCAGGCCTATCTGGATCGGGCCGCCGCTGCGCCTGAGCGCTACCGGGTGATCGACGCCGCTGTGCCGCTGGCCGAGGTCCAGGCGCGCCTGGATCGACTGTTGCCCGAACTCCTGGAGCGGTGCCATGGCTGATGCCTATCCTTGGCAGGATGCACTCTGGCAGCAACTGGCGGGGCGCCCTCGCCACGCCCATGCGTATCTGCTGCACGGTCCCGTGGGGATCGGCAAGCGAGCCTTGGCCGATCGTCTGATGGCGCGACTGTTGTGCCAGGGGCCGCAGGGCAGTGAGGCGTGCGGCCAATGCAAGGCCTGCCAGCTGTTGGCGGCCGGCACCCACCCGGACGCCTTCGTGCTGGAGCCCGAGGAGGCGGACAAGGCGATTCGTGTCGATCAGGTGCGTGAACTGGTGGAGTTCGTGGTGCAGACCGCCCAGTTGGGCGGTCGCAAGGTGATCTTGCTGGAGCCTGCGGAGGCGATGAACCTGAACGCCTCCAATGCCTTGCTGAAAAGCCTTGAAGAACCGTCCGGCGATACTGTGCTCCTGCTTATCAGCCATCAACCCAGCCGGCTCCTGCCCACCATCAAGAGTCGCTGCGTGCAGCAGGCCTGCCCGCTTCCCAGCCAGGCGCAGAGCCTGGCGTGGCTGAGTGCCGCCTTGCCGCAGGCGAACCCCGGCGAGCTGAGCGAATTGCTGGCCCTTGCCGGCGGTTCGCCGCTCTTGGCGGTGCGTCTGGAAGGGCAGGGCGTACGTGCCCAGCGCGCCGAAGTCGTGGAAGGCGTCAAGAAGCTGCTGAAGCAGCAGGCAGGCGCCAGCCAACTGGCCGAGGGCTGGAACGGCGTGCCCCTGAACCTGTTGTTCGACTGGTTCTGCGACTGGGCACAACTGATGCTGCGCTACCAGCTCACCCGTGACGAATCGGGCCTCGGCCTGGGCGATATGCGCAAGGTGGTGCAGTACCTCGCGGACAAGGCTCCGCAGCACAAGGTGCTGGCCATTCAGGAGTGGTTGCTGCAACAGCGGCAGAAAGTGCTGAGCAAGGCCAACCTCAACCGTGTCCTGCTTCTCGAAGCCCTTCTGGTGCGGTGGGCAAGCCTGCCCGGGCCGGGCTAGAATCCCAGGCTGAGCCAGCTTGCCAGGAAGAGTCCATGAGCCTGCCACCGAATCTGGGCCCGCGTAACGGGATACTGTCCTTGACCATCAAGGACAAGTCCGTCCTGTATGCCGCCTACATGCCGTTCATCAAGAACGGTGGCCTGTTCATTCCCACCAACAAGACCTACAAGCTGGGCGACGAGGTATTCATGCTGCTCAACCTGATGGATGAGCAGGAAAAGATCCCCGTTGCCGGCAAGGTCGTCTGGATCACGCCCAAGGGCGCCCAGGGCAACCGGGCTGCGGGCATCGGCGTCCAGTTCAACGATGGCGACAGCGGTGCGCGGAACAAGATCGAGACCTACCTCGCCGGCGCGCTGAAGTCCGACCGCCCCACCCACACGATGTAACCGACTCCCGTTGCAAGCCCGAGGCTGCGGGCGGCTGATGTGCCGCTGGCGGTGTCGCTCTTGCCGTTCGAGGTTTGCCATGCTGATCGATTCCCACTGCCATCTGGACCGCCTTGATCTGGCCGCCCACGATGGTTCTCTTGACGCCGCCCTGGAAGCGGCCCGCGCCCGAGGGGTGAGCCAGTTCCTCTGCATCGGCGTCAGTGCCGACAATGCCGCAGCGGTGAAGGGGCTGGCCGAGCGTTATGACGACGTGCATTGCTCCGTTGGCGTCCATCCGCTGGACTTGCAGCCGGGGGAGTCCCTGGCGCTTGACTGGCTCCTGGGCGAACTGGCCCATCCGCGTGTGGTGGCCATCGGTGAGACCGGCCTGGACTACCACTACGAGCCCGAGGCCGCAGCGCTTCAGCAGCAGGCTTTCCGGTTGCACCTTGAAGCCGCCCGGCTGACTGGCAAGCCGGTGATCGTGCATACCCGCGAGGCGCGCGCCGATACCCTGGCGCTGCTGAGGGAGGCCGCATTGCCCCAGGCGGGCGTCCTGCACTGCTTCACCGAGGATTGGGAGATGGCGCGGGCGGCGCTGGACCTGGGCTACTATATTTCGCTGTCCGGCATCGTCACCTTCCGCAATGCCGACGCCCTTCGCGAAGTGGCGCGCCAGGTGCCGGCCGACCGCCTGTTGGTGGAGACGGATTCGCCTTATCTCGCACCGGTGCCCCACAGGGGAAAACCTAACCTGCCGCAGTATGTCCGCGAAGTGGCCGAGTTCCTTGCAGAACTCAGGGGCGTCGCGTTCGAGGATTTTGCCCGCCAGACCACCGATAATTTCCTGCGTCTCTTCCCGCTGGCCCGCATGGGCTGATTCCGTCGGCACGGGCAAGATTCGCGCGCAAAAAAAACCCGGCTTCTGGGGGATGAATCCGGGTCAAGACCATTAGGAGTAAAACAAAGGAACGCGATCCACGGTTCCTCGACTGGCTGGGCACTTGGGGGGAGATGCCGCACGCCAGTAAGAAGAAGTATTGGCCAATATTCGAACGCGTCCACATCGGGCGACGGCGTTTCTTAAACCTATTTGGAATACACCGTCGCCGGCTGAGTCCTCATGCGTCTGCCATCTGGCGCAAAAGGGCGAGGGTGTCCTCGATCACCTGCGAGCTGGTATAGAAATGAGGTGAAAAGCGAATGCCGCCTCCCCGTTGGGCGCAGACCACCTGTTCAGCTCGCAGCCGCTCGAAGAGGGTTCGATTATCCCAGCCATCCAGGCGAAAGCTGATGATGCCGGCGCGCCGCTGGGGGGACAGTGGACTGAGGATCCTCGCCCCCGGGATTCGCATCAGCCCGTCCTGCAGCCACTGCACCCGCTCCGTCAGCTCGGCGGCGACCTGCTCCATGCCGACGTCTTCCAGCACCGACAGGCTGGCCTCCAGGGCCATGGCCCCCAACATGTTGGGGCTGCCGCATTCGAAGCGCCGGGCACTGCGGGCGGGTTCCCAATCGGGGCGCTCATAGTCGCCAGGGTGTTCCAGCATGTGCCAGCCGTACTCATGGAGTTTCAATTGCTGGCGCAGGTCGGCGCGGCAGTAGAACACGCCCAGCCCTTCCGGACCGAGCATCCACTTGTGACCGTCGGCCATGGCGAATGCGCAGTCGATCGCCTGTACATCGAAGGGCAGGGCACCCAACTGCTGGATGGCGTCGACGCAGAGGAGCACACCGCGTCGGCGGCATTCGTGCCCGAGCCGCTGAAGGTCCAGGCGCAGGCCGCTGGCGTACTGCACTGCGCTGATGGCGAGCAAACGTGTCCGCGGTCCGCAGGCGGCAAGCAGGGCCGATTCCGGGTCGCCGGAGTCCAGCGGAACCTGCAGGGTTTGTACGCCGAAGCGCTCCAGAGCCTGCCAGACGACCCGATTGGAGGGAAACTCCTGATCACTGATAACCACCTGATCGCCCGTCGCCCAATCCAGACCGAAGGCGACGAAAGACAGGGCTTCCGATGTATTCTTGACCAGCGCCAGGTCAGCCGTGGTTGGCGCATTCAGGAGTCTGGAAAGGCGTTCGCGCAGGCGACGCTCGACGATGAGCCAGTCCGGATAGTCCCTTGCGCCAAGGCGCCAGTTCTCTTCGGCGAAGCCTTGTACCGCCAGGGTCGCGCGTTTTGGCCAGGGCGCAACGGCAGCGTGGTTGAGATAGCGGAGCCCGTCGGCGTGGGCAAACTCATCTTGCAATAAGCTCATAGTCGGATGTTCCGTGCATTTTTACGCCAGATAGGCATAATACGCGGCTTGATTTTTGACCCCACAGTCCCTTTATGCAGAAAGAACCCCGTAAAGTCCGTGAGTTCCGCCGTCGTGAGCAGGAAATTCTCGACACCGCCCTCAAGCTCTTCCTGGAAGAGGGCGAAGACAGCGTTACCGTCGAGATGATCGCTGACGCAGTGGGTATCGGCAAAGGCACCATCTACAAGCATTTCAAGTCGAAGGCGGAGATTTACCTGCGCCTGATGCTTGATTACGAGCGCGACCTCAACGCGCTTTTCCACTCTGCGGATGTGGATCGGGACAAGGAGGCGCTGTCGCGCGCCTACTTCGAGTTCCGCATGCGAGATCCTCAACGCTATCGCCTGTTCGATCGTCTCGAAGAAAAAGTGGTGAAGAACAGCCAGGTCCCGGAGATGGTGGAGCAACTGCACAAGATCCGTGCTTCCAACTTCGAACGCCTGACCCTGCTCATCAAGGGGCGTATCGCTGAAGGCAAGCTGGAGGACGTCCCGCCGTACTTCCACTACTGCGCGGCCTGGGCCTTGGTGCATGGCGCCGTCGCGCTCTACCATTCGCCCTTCTGGAGCAACGTCCTGGAGGACCAGGAGGGCTTCTTCCAGTTCCTGATGGACATCGGCGTGCGCATGGGCAACAAGCGCAAGCGCGAGAGTGAGTCGCCTGCAGGCTGACGTATTCAGTACGCCTATGTCGCGGTCGCGGACATGTCGCGTCCCGGCCGCGGGGATATACTCCCGCTAATACCACGCCGGAGCGTCCCATGATCGTCGACCGCCAAGGCAGGCGCTTCCGCAACCTGCGCATCAGTCTGACCGCCGCCTGCAATTACGCCTGCACCTACTGCGTCCCCGATGGCAAGCGCCTGGTGGCGGCTCAGGACGAGCTGTCCGCCGAGGCCATGGTGCGCGGCGTGGCGTACCTGATGGACGCGGCCGGCATCGAGCGGCTGCGGGTGACTGGCGGCGAGCCGCTGGTCAGCCCCAGGCTCGAGCCCTTCCTGCGGGGCGTCAGCCAGCTCGGCCTGGAGGACATCAGCCTCACCAGCAATGGCCAGCTCCTTGCCCGCAAGCTGCCCCTGCTGCTCGAGTGCGGTATTCGCCGCCTGAACATATCCCTCGACACGCTGGATGCGGACGCCTTCCGCCAGATTGCCCGTGGCGGTGACCTGGCCTCCGTGCTCAAGGGGCTGGACGAGGCGCGGGCTGCGGGTATGCGTATCAAACTCAACATGGTTCCACTGCGGGGCAAGAATCTCGACCAGGTGCTGCCGCTGCTGGAGTACTGCCTCGAACGCGGTTTCGAGTTGCGTTTCATCGAGCTGATGCGCATGGGGCACCTGGCTCGTGACCCGAATGGATTCAACCAACAGTTCGTGGGTCTTGATGAGTTGTTGGCCTTGATCGGTTCCGCCCACGAGTTCGTCCAGGCGGATGCGCCTCTGGACGCTACGGCCTTGCGCTACAAGGTGCCGGGACAGGGTTATTTCGGTGTGATCGCCAACGAGTCCGTACCCTTCTGCCGCACCTGCTCGCGGCTGCGCCTGTCATCCACAGGCTGGCTCCATGGTTGCCTGTCGTCCAGCAACCGCCACTATGTTGGCGATCTCCTGGAAAAGCCGCGTCACGAGGCCTTGCCGGCCCTCCAGCGCCTGCTGGTCAAGGCGCTGGCGGACAAGCAGGACCTTGCATTCTCTGGTGGCGTCACCGTGATGAAGATCATCGGCGGCTGATGGCGCGAAAGCTGCATTGGTGCTCTATCCGCCGGATTTTCGTCGCCGGCGCCTGGAGGACACAGGATGCGTAGCTTGATTCCGTTGCTGATGATGCTTGGCCTGTTGGGCTGCATGAAGGTCAGCGACATGGCCGAAGGTACCCGTGAGCAATTGAGCGACGCGGGCTTCCTCGACCACAGCGAGACCCGGCGTACCAGCAACTGGCGGTTGCAGTCGGACTCCTTCATCTACATCGCCCAGGGATACTTCGTGCCCCCCGGCTCGGCCTATCCGCGCCCGAACGTCGTGGCGGAGGAGGCCTTCAACGGCTTTGTGGAGTACTTCCCCATGGTCCGTCGCGCCAAGGGCCCCGCGGGTCTGGAAGACGCCATGGGGCAGGCCCGTTCGGTGGGGGCCCATTACCTGCTGTACGCCCGCTTCGCCAGTGCCGATGACCGTATCGGTACTGTTGAAGAGTGGGAAGACCAGGAGGCTCTGGACCGCCTGGGGCGGGATCGCGGCGTGATCCAGCTGATGCTGATCGAGACCAATACCCGTCATCTGGTGGACTCAGCCCGAATCCGCAATCGTGGCGGTTTCCTGACGTTCTACGACCAGAAGCCCGAGGACCTGATCGGTCCGCCTCTGGAGGAGTATGCTCGCAGCCTGATTGGGCTCAGTCGTTAAGGAGTTGGACATGAGCGATCCTGGCAAGGCCGGCGACCTGCTGGCGCAGATCCCCAAGGGCGACAAGCCCGGAGGTGCGCCTGTGCATCTCTGGGATCCGCCGTTCTGTGGTGATCTCGATATGCGCATCGCGCGCGATGGCACCTGGTTCTACCTGGGAACGCCCATTGGCCGCAAACCCATGGTCAAGCTGTTCTCCAGCGTGATTCGCAAGGATGGGGATGACTACTTTCTGGTGACGCCGGTAGAGAAGGTAGGCATCCAGGTGGATGATGCACCCTTCGTGGCGGTCGAGTTGCAAGTGGAGGGTTCGGGGCGGCATCAGCAGCTGCGCTTCATCACCCATGTCGGCGACGAGGTTCTGGCGGGGGCGGCTCATCCGTTGCGGTTCGAGCTGGACCCTGTCACCCAGGAACCGTCGCCCTATGTCCTGGTGCGCCGTAACCTTGAGGCGCTGATCCACCGGAATGTCTTCTATCAACTCGTGGAGCTGGCCGAGTCCCGTGAGATCGATGGTGCGCCTTGGCTCGGTGTATGGAGCGGTGGTCAGTTCTTTCCCATCGGTCCCTTGTCGTGAGCATTTTCTGCAGCCAATGAAAAAGGCTCCCGAGGGAGCCTTTTCCGTTTTCGCGACGCTGATTACATATTGGGGTAGTTCGGGCCGCCAGTACCTTCCGGGGCTACCCAGGTGATGTTCTGGGCCGGGTCCTTGATGTCGCAGGTCTTGCAGTGCACGCAGTTCTGCGCATTGATCTGGAAGCGCTTGCTGCCGTCCTCGTTGGCGACGACTTCGTACACGCCGGCCGGGCAGTAGCGCTGGGCCGGTTCGTCGTACAGCGGCAGGTTCTTTCCGATCGGGATGCCTGCGTCGGCCAGTTTCAGGTGGCAGGGTTGTTCCTCTTCATGGTTGGTGTTGGAGAGGAACACGGAGCTCAGCTTGTCGAAGCTGATCTTGCCGTCCGGCTTCGGATACTCGATGCGCTGGGACTGGGCGGCCGGCTTCAGGCAGGCATAGTCCGGCTTGTTGTCGTGCAGGGTGAAGGGGATCTTGCCGCCGAACCAGTTCTGGTCGATGTAGTTGAAGGCCCCGCCCACCAGCGCGCCGTACTTGTGGATGGCGGCACCGAAGTTGCGGCTGCGGAACAGTTCGTCGTACAGCCAGCTGGACTTGAAGGCGTCGACGTAGTTGTTCAGCTCGTCGCCGCCTTCGCGGCCGGCGGCCAGTGCGGCGGCGACGGCTTCGGCGGCCAGCATGCCGGACTTCATCGCGGTGTGGCTGCCCTTGATCTTGGCGAAGTTCAGGGTGCCGAGGTCGCAGCCGATGAGTGCGCCGCCCGGGAATACCATCTTCGGCAGGGAGTTCAGGCCGCCCTTGCAGATGGCGCGGGCACCGTAGGCGACGCGCTTGCCGCCTTCCAGGTACTGCTTGATCACCGGGTGGTGCTTGTAGCGCTGGAATTCGTCGAAAGGCGACAGGAAGGGGTTGGCGTAGGACAGGTCGATGATCAGGCCGACGACCACCTGGTTGTTCTCCAGGTGATAGAGGAAGGAGCCGCCGGTGTTCTCGGTGCCCATGATGTCCATCGGCCAACCAGCAGTGTGCACCACCAGGCCCTGCTGGTGCTTGGCCGGGTCGATGTCCCAGATTTCCTTGATGCCGATGCCGTAGTGCTGGGCGTCGGCGTCGCTGTCGAGCTTGTACTTCTTGATCAGTTGCTTGCCGATGTGGCCACGGCAGCCTTCGGCGAACAGGGTGTACTTGGCGCGCAGTTCCATGCCAGGGGTGTAGTAACCCTCTTTCGGGTTGCCTTCGCGGTCCACGCCGAGATCTCCGGTGATGATGCCGCGCACTACACCGTTGTCGTCGATCAGCGCTTCCTGGGCGGCGAAGCCCGGGTAGATCTCCACGCCGAGGCCTTCCGCCTGCTGGGCCAGCCAGCGGCAGAGATTGCCCAGGGAAATGATATAGTTGCCCTCGTTGTGCATGGTCTTGGGCACGAAGAGGTCCGGAACCTTGATGGCGGACTCGGCATCCTTGAGCATATAGATGTCGTCGCGGGTAACCGGAGTGTTCAGCGGGGCGCCCAGGTCCTTCCAGTCAGGGAAGAGTTCGTTCAGTGCGCGCGGCTCGAAGACGGCGCCAGAGAGGATGTGGGCGCCCACTTCGGAACCCTTCTCGACCACGCATACGCTGATCTCCTGACCAGCCTCCGCGGCCTTCTGCTTCAGTCGGCACGCGGCGGACAGGCCAGCGGGGCCGGCACCGACGATGACGACGTCGAATTCCATGTATTCGCGTTCCAAGGTCAATCTCCTCAAGGCTCTTCGATATTTTGTGTTGGAGGGCTAGCTCGATCCCTGACCTGAGCGGGCGCATTATATCCACACGCTCTGCCGGGTCCAATACAAACGTTTGTTTGAATTTTGTGAAACCCTGATAGGATAAGGCTCTGCGGCTTATGAAGGGTCATTTTGCTGTATTGACCGGATTGGGCGTTACGGTCAAGATACGGGCGGTTTTGCGCTCGCTGTCTGGGCTGAAAGTCGGTTCCGGCCGACCTGCATCACTGGCCAGGCTCGTCTTGGCGACATTCTTATTAACCGGAGAGTAACGAGGAATCCATGAAGGTTCTTGTAGCTGTCAAACGAGTGGTCGACTACAACGTCAAGGTCCGCGTCAAGGCGGACAACTCCGGCGTCGACCTCGCCAACGTGAAGATGTCGATGAACCCCTTCTGCGAAATCGCCGTGGAAGAAGCCGTCCGTCTGAAAGAAAAAGGCGTAGCGAGTGAAATCGTCGTCGTCACCATCGGCCCGAACACCGCTCAAGAGCAGCTGCGCACTGCCCTGGCCCTGGGCGCCGACCGCGCCATCCTGGTGGAGTCCGCCGACGAGCTGAACTCCCTGGCCGTGGCCAAACTGCTCAAGGCCGTGGTGGACAAGGAGCAGCCGCAACTGGTCATCCTCGGCAAGCAGGCCATCGACAGCGACAACAACCAGACCGGCCAGATGCTGGGCGCCCTCACCGGCTTCGCCCAGGGCACCTTCGCCTCCAAGGTGGAAGTGGCGGGCGACAAGGTCAACGTGACCCGCGAAATCGATGGCGGCCTGCAGACCGTTGCGCTGAACCTGCCGGCGATCGTCACCACCGACCTGCGCCTGAACGAGCCGCGCTACGCGTCGCTGCCGAACATCATGAAGGCCAAGAAGAAGCCTCTGGACGTAGTCACCCCGGACGCCCTGGGTGTTTCCACCGCGTCCACCGTGAAGACCCTGAAAGTCGAAGCACCGGCTGCCCGCCAAGCCGGTATCAAGGTCAAGTCCGTGGCTGAACTGGTCGAAAAACTGAAGAACGAGGCGAAGGTAATCTGATGGCTATCCTGGTTGTTGCTGAACACACTAACGCCGCTCTGGCAGCCGCCACCCTCAACACCGTCGCCGCTGCCCAGAAAATCGGTGGCGACGTCCACGTGCTGGTCGCAGGCCAGGGTGTAGGTGCCGTAGCCGAAGCCGCCGCCAAGATCGCCGGTGTTTCCAAGGTCCTGGTCGCTGACAACGCCGCCTACGCCAATCTGCTGCCGGAAAACGTCGCGCCGCTGATCGCCGAGCTGGGCAAGGGTTACAGCCACGTGCTGGCGCCTGCCACCACCAACGGCAAGAACTACCTGCCGCGCGTAGCCGCGCTGCTGGACGTCGACCAGATCTCCGAGATCATCGCCGTCGAGAGCGCCGACACCTTCAAGCGTCCGATCTACGCCGGTAACGCCATCGCCACCGTGCAGTCCTCGGCTGCCGTGAAGGTGATCACCGTGCGCTCCACCGGTTTCGACGCGGTTGCCGCAGAAGGCGGCTCCGCTGCCATCGAGGCCGTGGCCACTGTTTCCGACGCCGGCAAGTCCGCCTTCGTCGGTGAAGAACTGGCCAAGTCCGACCGTCCGGAACTGACCGCTGCCAAGATCGTCGTTTCCGGCGGCCGTGGCATGGGCAATGGCGACAACTTCAAGCACCTGTACGCCCTGGCCGACAAGCTGGGCGCCGCTGTGGGTGCTTCCCGCGCCGCCGTGGACGCCGGCTTCGTGCCGAACGACATGCAGGTTGGCCAGACCGGCAAGATCGTCGCCCCGCAGCTCTACATCGCCGTGGGCATCTCCGGTGCCATCCAGCACCTGGCGGGCATGAAGGACTCCAAGGTCATCGTGGCCATCAACAAGGACGAAGAAGCACCGATCTTCCAGGTGGCTGACTACGGCCTGGTGGCTGACCTGTTCGAAGCCGTACCGGAGCTGGAAAAGCTGGTGTAATCACGCTTTCCGGCCTGCCGTACAGGAAAACCCGCTCTTCGGAGCGGGTTTTTTTATGCGTCTCAGTCCGCGCTGTGTTCGAGAAAGGCCTGGTACTGCCGGGCAGTCTCTTCCGGGCGTTCGATCATCGGTGCGTGGCCGCAGTGCTCCATGATGACCACGCTGGGCTTCCTCAACAGCGGTTTCATCACCTCGATGCTGGAAACGTCCAGCACCCGGTCACGGTCGCACCAGAGGAGCAGGGCAGGGGCTTCGATGCGGGGCAGCTCCGGTTCCAGGGGGATGTAGCGCTCCCGCAGCTGGCGGAAGACCTCATCGTAGTGCGCCTCGTTGGCCATGGACTGCTGGGCCAGGTAGGTCTTGACCTGCGCTGGCAGTGACGGCGGCTCGACGAAGACGAATTCCAGCATGCGCTGGAAGTCTTCCGCGCGGCGCACCACCAGCGGGTTGGCCTGACCCTGTTCCAGCAGGCGAAACAGTTCGCTTTCCCTTGGGGCATTGATGCCACTGTTATTGAACAGGGCCAGGCTGCGCACATATTGGGGATGGCGGGCGGCGAGCAGCGCGGCGATATGGCCTCCCATGGAGTTGCCCACCAGATGGACGCGGCCCAGTTCCAGCGCGTCGATGAAGGACGCCACTCGCTCGGCCTGTGTGCCGACGTCGTAGCTGCCGGCGGGGCGATCGCTGTCGCCGAAGCCGGGAAGGTCCAGGGCGATGACGTGATAGCGGGGCGTCAGGTGGCGAGCGAAGCGCAGCCAGTTGTCCTTGTTCGCGGCGAACCCGTGAATCATCAGGACGGTTTCGCCTTTCGCCGGGCCGCCCTCGTAATAATGGATGCTAAGATCGCCTACCACCGTTCGCCGTCCTGACAGGCCGGCCAGATGCTGCTCCACCAGGCGCGCGCCGGTGGTCAGCGATGCGGGTGAGAGGTAGAGCGTGGCCGCCAGTGCCACCAGAATCGCGAAGAGGGTAATGACGAGTTTCTTCATGCTTCATCCTTGTGCCAATAGTTCTTCAAGCCCTCTGTACGCTAGCATGGCGCTCGCCTCGGGTGCCGACGCGCGCGCTGCGGCCAATCGAATGTCCAGTCCGGGATACCACAGATGACAAGACGACCTCACCTCGCCTCCCTGTTCCTGGCGCTCTGCCTCCTGCCTGGGCTGGGGGTCGCCGCTGGTAAGTGCGAGCGTATGGTGGCCACCGGCAATCCCGAATATCCGCCTTACCTCTGGCGCGACCCCGAGAACCCGAAGCGGCTCATCGGGGCCAATGCGGACCTGCTCAAGAGAATCGCCCAGGAGATCGGTGTCAAGGTGGACATCCTCTACACCGGCCCCTGGTCCCGTGCCCAGGACGAGGTGCGTACCGGTCGGGTCGACCTGATCGCGGGCGCCTTCCTCACCATGCCGCGTCTGGAAACCATGGACTACGTCCACCCGCCTTTCCTCGAAACCCAGAGCGTGGTCTGGGTGAAGCGCGACAAGGCCTTCCCCTACAGTGGTTGGGACGACCTGCGGGAACACACCGGCGGCACCCTGGTGAAGAACAGCTTCGGTGAAGCCTTCGATCGCTACGCCAAGGAAAACCTCAGCCTGGAGGAAGTGCCGAGCCTGACCCAGGCTTACCAGAAGCTTCTGCTGGAACGCACCGACTACGTGCTTTATGAGCGTTATCCCGGGCTGGTGCTGGCCGACACCTTGGGCATGGCTGATGACCTTGTCGCCTTGGAACCACCCATTTCCAGTGAGGGTCTGTACCTGACCCTGTCCCATAACTCGGCCTGCAACGATCCCTGGCTGCGCGGACAGCTGGCGAAGAAAATGACAGAATTGGTCGCCGCTGGTGTACCGGGAGCCCTGCTGCAGAACAACCTGGAACGCTGGAAGGCGCTCCAGCTGCAACCGGAGGCTTCCGCAATCCCCGCTGCCCCCGCGACACCCGAATGATTAGGAAACTTCCAGTGAGCAAGACACCCCTGTTTGCTGCCGGACTGGCCCTGCTGGCCCTGTCCGGCTGCGCCAACGACCCCGCTCCCATCGAGCAGATGCGCCTGACCCAGAAGGCGGTGGAGCAGGCCAAGGCCGTGGGCGCGACCGAGCAGATCGAGGAAATGAAACTGGCCGAGGAAAAGCTGGCCCTCGCCGAGAAGAACATGGGCGAAGAAGACTTCAAGCGCGCCCGGATCCTGGCCGAGCAGGCTGAACTGGATGCCCGCCTGGCCGAAGCCAGGGTGCTGACGAAGAAGAGCCAGGACCAGTTGAAGGACCTGGTCGCTCGTATTGATCGCCTGCGCAAGCAGTTGGGGGAAGTCCAGTGAAGTCGAACGCCATACTGGGTCTCGGCCTGATCCTCGGCCTGGGCCTGCTAAGCGGTTGCGCCAGTCCGCAGCAGACCGAGCAGAGCCTGGAGCAGGCTCGGAAGCTGTTTCAGCAGGTGAAGGAAGACCAGAGCGTCCTGGCCAGTGCGCCCAAGGACGTGATCCGCGCCGGTGAGTCCCTTGGGCGCGCCGAGCGCCTGTCCAGCTACTGGGGCAACGACAAGGACGTGATCCACTACGCCTACCTCAGCCAGCGCTACAGCGAGATTGCACTGCAGCACAGCGAGCAGAGCCAGAACCAGACCCGCGCCGCCAAGCTCCAGCTCGAACGCGAGCGCCTGCAACTGGCCCTGCGCGAAGCCAAGCTGCTCAGCGTCCAGCAGCAGGGCAAGTGGCTGGAGGAACAGATGATCGCCCTGGCGGCCACGGAAACCGATCGCGGCCTGGTGATGACATTGGGCGACGTGCTGTTCGACACCGGCCGCGCCGACCTCAAGGGATCCGCCAATCGCACCATCCTCAAGCTGGTGCAGTTTCTCCAGCTCAATCCGCGACGTGTCGTGCGCATCGAGGGATACACCGACAGCAGCGGCGCCAAGGCTGACAACCTTCGCCTCTCCACGGATCGCGCCCAGGCCGTGGCTGACGCCCTGATCGACCTTGGCATCGACGCCAAGCGCATCCAGGTCCAGGGCTACGGAGAAGCCTTCCCGGTGGCGGAGAACGCCTCCAATCGAGGCCGGGCCCAGAACCGTCGGGTGGAAATCGTCTTCTCCAACGAGAAGGGCGAACTGGGCCACGCTCGCTGAGCCCGATCCGGACAGCCCCGGTTGCCGTTGGGCGCCGGGGCTTTTTCATGCCTGGACAAATTCACTGTATCGCCCACACTTTTTTGATCTGTACCGGTGCAGTTTTGCCTGGATCAGATAGTGTTTCGGTTCAGTGATACAGGTGCCGCCCTCATGACCAATCTGTTGCTCTATCAACGCATCGCCCAGCAACTGGCCGATGACATCCGTCGTGGTGTCTACCAGCCCGGAGAGCGTGTCCCCTCGGTGCGCAAGCTCAGCGCCCAGCTCAGCGTCAGCCACGCCACCGTGTTGCAGGCTTATGCCAGCCTGGAGGACCAGGGCCTGATCCGCGCCCGTCCGCAATCCGGCTTCTACGTGCACCAGACGCCCGCCCTGACCGCCTCCACCCCGGATATCGCCCGGGTCGAGCGTCCCGGCCTGGTCACCCGGGCGAGCATCATCCAGCAGGTGCTGGCCGAGTCCCGCCGTGAAGGCGTCTTCCCGCTGGGCGCGGCGGTGCCCCACGTGGACTACCTGCCGGTTCGCACCCTTCACCAGCAACTGGCCAAGGTGACCCGTTTCCACAGCCCGCGCGCGTTCAGCTACATGTTCAGCCCGGGCTTCGAGCCCCTGCGTCGCCAGGTGGCGATCCGCATGCGCGACGCCGGTGTGGTGGTGGACCCGAGCGAGGTGGTCATCACCCACGGTTGCGTGGACGCCCTGCAGATGAGCCTGCGGGTGCTGACCCGTCCTGGCGACCTGATCGCCACCGAGTCACCCACCTATTACGGCCTGCTGCAGCTGGCGGACCTGCTGGGCCTCAAGGTGATCGAGATTCCCAGCGACCCCACCACCGGCATCAGCCTCGAGGCCCTGCAACTGGCGGCCAACCAATGGCCCATCAAGGCCCTGGTGCTTACCGCGCGGCTCAGCAATCCCCTGGGAGGCACCATCCCCGAGGATCGCCAGAAACAGCTCTTGCGCCTGGCTTCGGATTTCGACATCCAGATCGTCGAGGACGATATCTACGGCGAGCTGATGTTCGACCAGGGACCGTCCAAGGCCATCAAGGCCTATGACCTGGACGACCGGGTGATCTACTGCTCCAGCTTCTCCAAGACCCTCTCGCCCGGGGTGCGCATCGGCTGGATGATCGCCGGCAAGTACCAGGCGGAAATCCAGCGATTGCAGACCTTCAGCACGCACTCGGCCTGCAGCGTCACCCAGATGGGCGTGGCTGCCTACCTGGAGAACGGCGGCTATGACCGGCACCTGCGTTACATCCGCCAGGAGTACCGGAAGAACCTCACCGCCTTCCAGCTGGGGGTGCAGCAGTACTTCCCGGAAGGCACCCAGATCACCCGGCCCAACGGCGGTTTCATCCTCTGGATCAGCCTGCCGGCCAAGGTCAACACCAAGGACCTGCATGTGCGGGCGCTGCAGCAGGGCATCAGCATCGCACCGGGGCTGATCTTCAGTAACACCGAGCAGTTCAACCACTGTGTACGGTTGAACTGCGGCATTCCGTGGAACCGCGAGGCCGAGCGCGCCATCATGACCCTCGGCATGCTGGCCCGGCAGCTGTGCCAGGAAGCGGGCCTCTAGAAAAAACGGGCCGGCTTAACCCTGTCCAACGCGGGCGTCCGTCCAAGGGAATGAACAGCTCATTCATTCCCCCTGGAGGCGCCCATGCCCAGTCAATCCCTGTCATCGCGATGCTCCCTGGCCACCGGCTGTGGCCTGGGTGCGCTGCTGCTTCTGGTCGCCTGCAGTGCCCAGGATGCCGGGTCGCCCGGCGGCAAGTCCGAAGTGCCTCCGGCCTCACCGGTCGCACAGCCCGAATCCCTGGCGCGGATGCAGGAGTCGCTTGCCGCTCCCGCGCCGTCATCTCGGGCCGCCGGCTATGCCGTCGAGTCGAAGAAGCTCATGGCGCCCGCGCCCGACCTGTTGCCGCCCGGCTATCGCGACCTGCCCCGGGAGCAGTACCAGCACCTGGCGGACAACCCGGTCCGCGAGGTGGCGCGGGACCCCGTTTCCACCTTCAGCATCGATGTCGACACCGGCAGCTACGCCAACGTGCGGCGCTTCCTCAACGGCGGCCAGTTGCCGCCGGCCGATGCGGTGCGCCTCGAAGAAATGGTCAACTACTTCCCTTACCAGTATCCGTTGCCGGAGGGCGACGCGCCGTTCGGGATCGGCATCGAGCTGGCGCAGACTCCCTGGAATCCCGAAACCCGCCTGTTGCGTGTGGCGATCAGGGCCTCCGACAGCCGGGTCGAGCAACTGCCCCCGGCCAACCTCGTCTTCCTCGTGGACGTCTCCGGCTCCATGGATCGCCGCGAAGGCCTGCCCATGGTGCAGGGCACCCTCAAACTGCTGGTGGACCAGCTGCGACCGGAGGATCGCGTGTCCCTGGTCACCTACGCCGGTGACGCGCGGGTCGTACTTGAATCCACCTCGGGCCGCGACAAGGCGAAGATCCGCTCTGCCATCGACCGGCTCAGCGCCGGTGGTTCCACGGCGGGCGAGTCCGGTATCCAGCTGGCCTACGCGGAAGCGCAGCGGGGCCTGATCCCGGGCGGGATCAACCGCATCCTGCTGGCCACCGACGGTGACTTCAACGTCGGCATCAGCGATTTCGACAGCCTCAGGCGACTGGCGGCGGAGAAGCGCCAGGGCGGCGTGTCCCTCACCACCCTGGGATTCGGCGTCGACAACTACAACGAGCGGCTGATGGAGCAACTGGCCGATGCCGGCGACGGCAACTACGCCTACATCGACACTCTGCGGGAGGCGCGCAAGGTCCTGGTGGACCAGCTCGCCTCGACCCTCTCGGTGGTCGCCCGGGACGTGAAGCTGCAGCTGGAATTCAACCCTGCCCGGGTCAGCGAGTACCGCCTGCTGGGCTACGAGAACCGCGCCCTGGCCCGGGAGGACTTCAGCGACGACAAGGTGGATGCCGGAGAAATCGGTGCCGGCCATGCCCTGACCGCCCTTTACGAAATCGTTCCCGCAGGGGGCAAGGGATGGTTGGAGCCCTTGCGCTACCCGTCGACGCCCAGGGCCGCAGGCAAGGCAGATGAGCTCGCCTGGCTGCGGGTGCGCTACAAGACCCCGGGGGAAGCGCGGAGTCGCCTGCTGGAGCGTCCCATCGCTGCCGGCGACGTCGCGAACCCGCCCAGCGAGGACCTGCGGTTCGCCGCTGCGGTCGCCGCCTTCGCCCAGCAGCTCAAGGGGGGCCGCTACACCGGAGACTTCAGCCTGGACGACAGCCTGCGCCTGGCCCGCGCGGCCCGGGGCGACGATCCTTTCGGCCTGCGTGGGGAGTTCGTGCAACTGGTGGAGCTCGCCCAAAGCCTGCACACTTCGGCACCGTCCCACGCACGGAACGAATGAAGTGAACGCGACCCCCACGGACGATGATGCCGCCTTGCTGCGACGCTACCGCAGCGGCGATGCCGAGGCCTTTGGCGTGCTCTATGCGCGCCACCGCCTCGGCCTGTTTCGTTTCCTCCGCGGCCTCTGCGGCGACGCCGCCCTGGCCGAGGAAATTTTCCAGGAAACCTGGCTGAACCTGATCCGGAGCGGCTCCGAGCCCCTCGGGCAGGCCAGCTTCCGCACCTGGCTCTACCAGATCGCCCGCAACCGCCTGATCGACCATTGGCGCAAGCAGGGTCGCCTGCAGGCCAGGCTGGAGGCCTTCGACGAGTCGCTGCACGCCGATGCCCTCCCAGGCCGCAGCCCGGAGCCCGACCATGAGCTGGTGCTGAGCCGGGACCGGCAGCGGCTGCATGCGGCCCTGGACGAGCTGCCAGGCGAACAGCGGGAGGTTTTCCTGCTGCGGGCCCACGGTGATCTGGAGTTGGTCGAGATCGCCGAACTCACCCGCACCCCCGCCGAGACGGTGAAGAGCCGTCTCCGCTATGCATTGCAGAAGTTGCGTCGGCTGCTGGCCGACCCGGCCGAGGCCGAGGAGGTATCCCCATGAACCGAGACCCGCACGAACCCGATGCCCTGGAACGGGAGCTGCTCGAACACTACCGCCGACACAGCCATGACGAACCCGGTACCGCCCTGGACCAGCGCATCCTCGCCGCCGCGGCGCAGGCCGCCCAGCGTCCTGCGCCGTCCCGGCCGGGCCTGGGCGAACGCCTGCACGCCTGGCTCTTCGGCCCTGGCGGCCGCCAGCGCTGGGCGGTGGCGATGGCGGGCTTCGCCACCCTGGGCATTGGCCTCAGCCTGACCCTGAGGACCCAGCAACAGGCCGAGGAGCGCTTCGATGCGCCGCCGGCCAGCGTCGCCCCCCAAGTCGCCCCGGCTCCGGCCCGGTCGGCTCAGGCTCCGTCTGCGCGGCTGGCCGAGCCCGCCACGGCGGAGAAGAAAAAGGCCGAGGCACTCTCCCATCAACTCGAGCGTGGAGAGGGGGTACGGATGCCGGAGCCGGCGGTGGCTCCGTTGATGGAGTCGGCCGCACCGGAGGTGCAACCCGAGCCGGAGGCCAGCCTGCGCCTCGTGCTGCAATTGAAGGCCGAGGGCAAGCCTGCGGATGCCCAGCGGTTGCTCGACGAGCTCCAGGCGCGCTTTCCACAGCGTGATATGGCGGCCGAGTTGCGCAGGCTGGAATCCCGGCCTTGATGTCGGGCTTGCCTGGGGTGCAGGGAAGAGGGAGCATGGCGCCATCCCCGATAGCCGCCCCCGTCATCATGCGATCGATCAGTTCCCTGTGTGCTGCGCTGGCCTTGCTCCTGCTGGCCGGCTGCGACAAGGAGCCGCCGGCGCCGCCCAAGGCCCCACCGGCCCCACCGCCCATCACCCGTGCTCCCGAGCCCGTCGCCCCGGGGGCCGGCGAACCCGCGCAAGTCGCACCGCCTCCTGAGCCGGTGCCAGCGACGCCCGAACCGGCCCCCAAGCCGGTTTCGCCACCACCGGCGCCGGCCAACGCCACGCCGCCGGAGCCGCCCAGTGCCAAGGCGCCCCTGCCCAAGGTCAAGCTCGACCTCAGCCTGCCCAGCGAGCTGGTGGAGCAGGTCCAGCCGGGTGACGCCACCGACGCCCTCCCGGAGCAGCCCTTGCTGCCGCAGATGTTCGTGGAGAAGCCGCTGCCGGAAAGCCCGTTCCAGCTCAATGGCAAGCTGATCACCAATGAGCGCGAGGACGACTACTGGCGCTCCGTGGAGGGGGCCGAGCTGCAATTCGAGTTCAAGCGGTAGCGATCGGCGCCTGAGTGCTGGCGTCGCCCCTCGGGTGCAGTCGGCAGGATGGCGTGGAGTTCAGCTAAACCCAGGGCGTGCCTTGACCCCGCACCGCCGCCGCTGGTGCGGAGGACGGTTCGGCATGTCCGCCTTCCCCAGGCGCCGGGCTCAATCGAGGAACAGGTCGGGCACCAGGCTGCCGCCCTCCGGGTCGAAGCGGTAGTGCTCGAATTCGGTCTGGCCCAGCTCGCGGAGGATGTCCTCGTCCACCATCAGGCGCCCGGTGATGCGGCGGCCTTCACTGGACAGGATGGCGTGGGCGGCGTCGGCCATGATGACCGGGGTGCGGGCGCGCTTGAAGGCGTCGCGGCTGCCCAGTTCGAACTCGATGGCGGCGGTGGCGATCATGGTCCTTGGCCACAGCGAGTTGACGCTGATGCCGTACTTCTTGAACTCCTCGCTCATGCCCAGCGTGAGCATGCTCATGCCGTACTTGGTCACGGTGTAGGGGCCGTGCTGGGCGAACCATTTCGGATCCAGGTTGAGCGGTGGGGAGAGATTGAGGATGTGCCCGCCCGCGCTTTTCTTCAGGTAGGGCAGGGCGGCCTGGCTGCAGACCATCACCGCGCGGGTGTTGATCTGGTACATCAGGTCGAAGCGCTTGGGCTCCAATCGTTCCACCCCCACCAGCTTGATGGCGCCGGCGTTGTTGACCAGCGCGTCGACACCGCCGAAGTGCCCGGCGGCCCTGGCCATGGCCTCGCGCACGGCGGACTCGTCACGCACGTCCAGCTGCAAGGGCAGGGCGCGGCCGCCAGCGGCTTCCACTTCCTCGGCGACGCTGTGGATGGTGCCTTCCAGCTTGGGATGGGGTTCGGCGCTCTTGGCGGCGATCACGATGTTGGCGCCATCGGCAGCGGCGCGCAGGGCGATCTCGCGGCCGATGCCACGGCTGGCACCGGTGATGAACAGGGTCTTGCCGGAAAGGGACATGGGGTTGCTCCTGTTGTTGTCTGGGCCCTGGCTACTCAATGCAGTCGAGCCGTGCGGTTCGAGCGGTTGTTCAATCGGCGGCTTCGACTTCCACCAGCACCTGGCGGCTCTTCACCTGGTCGCCGGCATTGACCTGCACGCGGCGGACGGTGCCATCCATTGCGGCTTTCAGCGGGTGTTCCATCTTCATGGCTTCCAGCACCACCAGCAGCTGGCCCTTGCCGACCCGGGCGCCTTCTTCCACCAGTACTTCGACTATGGCGCCGTCCATGGGCGCCCTGACCGTGCCGGAGGCGGCGCCGGCCTGGCCGCCGGCGGGTTCGTGGGTGACGTCCTGCAGTTCGACGCTACCCTGGTGGCCCTTGAGCCACAGGCGTTCGCCGTCCTGATGGTAGGCGAGGCGGCGGCGGATGCCGTCCAGCTCGAGGGTGGCCCAGCGGCCGTCGCAGGCCAGCAGGCGCACGGCGATGGACTGGCCGGCGACCCGCGCTTGCAGCTGCGGTTGCGGGCCGCTGGCGCGGACGTCCAGCAGCACCTCGTGCTTTTCCTCGCCCTGGCGCAGCACCAGGCGCCAGGGCGCGCTACCGGCGCTGCGCCAGCCGGCGAGGCCAATCTGGTGGGCGCGGGATTCGGCGGAGGACTGGAAGAGCAGGGTGGCGGCGGCGGCCAGTTCGACGGCCGGCAGCGGCTGCGGAGCCAGGCTTGGATCGTCGGCGAAGTGCTCGCCGATGAAGGCGGTGGTGGCGCGACCGGCGGCGAACTCCGGGTGCGCCAGCAGGTTGGCGAGGAACCGCTGGTTGCCCTTGACGCCCAGCAGCACGCTGTCCTCCACGGCGCGGATCAACTTGCGCCGGGCCTCGTCGCGGGTGGCACCCCAGGCGATCACCTTGGCCAGCATGGGATCGTAGAAAGGCGTTACCGGCTGGCCTTCCACCAGGCCGTGATCGATACGGATGCCGGTGCCACTGGCCGGCTCCCAGCGCAGCACCTCACCGGTCTGCGGCAGGAAGCCGGCGGCCGGGTCTTCGGCGTAGAGGCGCACCTCCATGGCGTGGCCGTCGAGGCGGATGTCATCCTGTGCCAGCGGCAGCGCCTCGCCGGCGGCGACGCGGATCTGCCAGGCCACCAGGTCGAGCCCGGTGACCAGCTCGGTGACGGGGTGCTCCACCTGCAGGCGGGTATTCATCTCCAGGAAGTAGAAGCGGCCCTCGGCATCCAGCAGGAATTCCACGGTGCCCGCGCCCAGGTAGTTGACCGAAGCGGCGGCCTTCACCGCGGCCTCGCCCATGGCCTGGCGCAGTTCCGGGGTCATCACCGGGCAGGGGGCTTCTTCCACCACTTTCTGGTGGCGGCGCTGCACCGAGCAGTCGCGCTCGCCGAGGTAGAGGATGTGGCCGTGGCGGTCGCCGAATACCTGGATCTCCACGTGGCGGGGCTGGATCACCGCGCGTTCGAGGATCAGTTCGCCGCTGCCGAAGGCGTTCTGCGCTTCTGAGCGCGCGGTGCGGATCTGCGCCGCCAGCTCGCTCGCCTCGTGCACCAGGCGCATGCCGCGCCCGCCGCCGCCGGCGCTGGCCTTGATCATCAGCGGGTAGCCGATGCGCTCGGCCTCGTGGGCGAGGGTGGCGTCGTCCTGCTCGGTGCCCTCAAAGCCGGGGATGCAGGGCACGCCGGCTTCCAGCATGGCGATCTTCGACAGGCGCTTGCTGCCCATCAGGTGGATGGCCTCCACGGTCGGACCGATGAAGGTGATGCCGGCGGCCTCGCAGGCGCGCGCAAAGGCGGCGTTCTCGGAGAGGAAGCCGTAGCCCGGGTGCACCGCGTCCGCGCCGGTGCGCCGCGCGGCGTCGAGGATGGCCTCGACGCACAGGTAGGACTGGCCCACAGGCGCCGGGCCGATGCACACCGCCTCGTCGGCCAGTTGCACGTGGCGGGCGTCGCGGTCGGCCTCGCTGTGCACGGCGACGGTGCGGTAGCCCAGGTCATGGGCGGTGCGCATCACGCGGCAGGCGATCTCGCCACGGTTGGCGATGAGGATCTTGTTGAATGCGGGCATCTTCGTGCTCCTGCTGGGGGACCGGAGGGCATCCGGGGCCCGGGCTGTTTGCGTTCGGTGTTGCCGGTGGATGTGAAGAGCGACATCCACCCTACGGTTGTCTCGGTGTTGCGGGGGATCGGGTGTGTCGATCCGCCTGTTGTGTTCGGTGTTGTGGTGGATGTGAAGAGCGACATCCACCCTACGGGTGCCTCGGTGTTGCGGGGGATCGGGGTTGGTCGATCCGCCGGTGGTGTTTGGTGTTGCGGTGGATGTGGAAAGCGACATCCACCCTACGGGTGCCTCGGTGTTGCGGGGGATCGGGGTCGGTCGATCCGCCGTTTTGTTCGGTCTTGCGGTGGATGTGAGTGCGATATCCACCCTACGGGGGGCGTAGGGTGGATCGCGCGTTATCGATCCACCGCTGGTGTTCACTGGGCCCAGGTCGGTTTGCGTTTCTGCACGAAGGCCAGGGTCCCTTCGGTGCCCTCGGCGCTGGTCACGGCCTCGGCGAACCAGGCGGCGGCGTCGTCCAGCAGCGGGCCCAGCTCGCGTTCCTCGGTGGCCAGCAGCAGGGCCTTGGTGCGGGCATTGGCGCCGGGGGCGCAGCGGCGCACCTGGTCCAGGGTGGCGGCGAGGCGCGCGTCCAGTGCGGCGTCATCGGCCTCGGTGAAGTGCACCAGGCCCAGGCGCAGGGCCTCGGTGCCGTCGAAGCGGGCGGCGGTGAGGGCCAGGCGGCGCGCCTGGGTCAGGCCAACGCGCTTGACCACGAAGGGCGCGATCTGCGCCGGGAGGATGCCGAGGCTGGTTTCCGGCAGGCCGAACTGGGCGCTCTCGGCGGCAAGGGCGATGTCGGAGACGCAGGCCAGGCCGAAGCCGCCGCCGAGCACCGCGCCTTCCAGCACGGCGATCACCACCTGGGGTTGCGCCTGGGCTTCCTCCAGCAGGCGGCCGAAGGCGCGGTTCAGGCGCTGGTAGGCCTCGCCGCCGGTGGCGCGGGCGCTGGCCATGTCCTTGATGTCGCCGCCGGCGCAGAAGTGCCCGCCCGCACCTCGCAGCGCCAGGACGCGCACCTCCGGCGCCCGGCGCGCGGCGGCGAGTACGGCACGCAGTTCTTCCACCATGGCCAGGCTCATGGCGTTGCGGCTTTCCGGACGGTTGAGGGTGATGCGCAGCAGGCCGTCGGCGTGTTCCAGCAGCAGGGTCTCGGTCTTCGGAAGTTCCATGGTCGTCCCCGTCTCAGCCTTTCTTCTTGCCCGGCAGGATGCCCATCAGCTTGCAGATGATGCCGAGCATGATTTCGTCGGCGCCGCCGCCGATGGACACCAGGCGAGTGTCGCGGTAGGCGCGGGAGACGGGGTTGTCCCACATGAAGCCCATGCCGCCCCAGTACTGCAGGCAGGCGTCGGTGGCTTCGCGCCCCAGGCGACCGGCCTTGAGCTTGGCCATGGAGGCGAGGCGGGTGACGTCCTTGCCGGCGACATAGAGCTCGGTGGCCTGGTAGACCAGGGCCCGCAGGCATTCGATCTCGGTCATCAGCTCGGCCAGGCGGAAGTGGATGACCTGGTTGTCGATCAGGGGGGCACCGAAGGTCCTGCGTTCCTTGCAGTAGTCGATGGTGACGTTCACGCAGTGTTCCAGGCCCTTGATCATGTTGGCCGCGCCGAACAGGCGTTCTTCCTGGAACTGCAGCATCTGCATCATGAAGCCCGTGCCTTCGGCGCCGATACGGTTGCGTTGGGGCACGCGGACGTTGTCGAAGAACACCTGGGCGGTCTCCGAACTGCGCATGCCGAGCTTGTCCAGGTGCGGGCTGAGGGTGATGCCGGGGGTGTTCATCGGCACCATGATCAGCGACTTGTTGACGTGGGGCTTGTCGTCGGAGGTGTTGGCCAGCAGGCAGATGAAGTCGGCGGACGGGGAGTTGGTGATCCACATCTTGCTGCCATTGATGATGTAGTCGTCGCCGTCCTTGCGGGCGCTGGTCTTCATGCCCGCCACATCGGAGCCGGCGCCCACCTCGGAGACGCCGATGCAGCCGACCCTCTCGCCGGAGATGGCCGGGCGCAGGAACTCCTCGCGCAGCTCGTCGGAGCCGAAGCGCGCCAGGGCCGGGGTGCACATGTCGGTCTGCACGCCGATGGACATGGGGATGCCGCCGCAGTGGATGGTGCCGAACTCTTCGGCGGCGACGATGGAGTAGCTGTAGTCCAGGCCCATGCCGCCGAACTTCTCCGGCTTGGAGATACCCAGCAGGCCCAGCTCGCCGGCTTTCCTGAAGATGTCGTGGATGGGGAAGCGGCCTTCCTTCTCCCACTGGTCGACATGGGGGTTGATCTCCTTGTCGACGAAATTGCGGACGGTGCGGCGGAGTTCTTCGTGTTCCTGGGTGAAGATCATTTTTGTTGTTCTCCTCGTAGGGTGCACTGTGTGCACCATGATCGCTCTTAGAAGCGGGCCACGCCGAAGCGGTTGGTCTTGAGCGGCCGGGCTTCGGCCTCCGCGCAGATATCCAGCAGGTAGCCCAGCAACTTGCGGCTGTCACGGGGATCGATCAGGCCGTCGTCCCACAGGCTGGCGGTGCCGTAGAGCGCGGTGGACTGGCTGTCGAGCTTCTGCGCCGTCATCTGTTCCAGCATATCGAGCATCTTCGGATCGGCTTCCTTGCCCTCCTTGGCGTGCTTTTCCTCGGTGACGATGCGCAGCACCTTGCCGGCCTGGGCGCCGCCCATCACGGCGGTGCGACTGTTGGGCCAGGCGAAGATGAAGCGCGGGTCCAGCCCGCGGCCGCACATGGCGTAGTTGCCGGCGCCGTAGGAGCCGCCGACCACCAGGGTGAGCTTGGGCACGGTGGCGTTGGCCACGGCCTGGATCATCTTCGAGCCGTGCTTGATCACCCCCAGCTGCTCCGACTCGGTGCCCACCATGAAGCCGGTGGTGTTGTGCAGGAACAGCAGCGGGGTGTTGCTCTGCTCGCAGAGCTGGATGAACTGCGCGGCCTTGGCGGCGCCGCGGGGGGTGATCGGGCCGTTGTTGCCGATCAGCCCGCAGGGGCGGCCCTCGATGCGCAGGTGGCCGCAGACGGTCTGGCTGTCGAACGAGTGCTTGAAGTCGAGGAACTCCGAGCCATCGGCGATGCGGGCGATGATCTCGCGCACGTCGTAGGGTTTCTTCGGGTCCGCCGGCACCACCCCCAGCAGCTCCTCGGCGCTGTACAGCGGCTCGCGCCAGCTGGGTTTCACCGGGGCCGGCAACTGGGCGTTCCAGGGCAGCATGGCGAGCACGTCACGGGCGATGCGCAGGGCGTCGGCGTCGTTCTCGGCCAGGTACTCGGCGGTGCCGGCCACCTGGGCGTGCATCTCGGCGCCACCCAGTTCCTCGTCCGTGGCCACTTCGCCGGTGGCGGCCTTCAGCAGGGGCGGGCCGGCGAGGAACATCTTGGCCTTGCCGCGCACCACGATGACGTAGTCCGAAAGGCCCGGCTGGTAGGCCCCGCCGGCGGTGCTGGAGCCGTGCACCACGGTGACCTGGGGAATGCCCATGGCGGAGATGCGCGCCTGGTTGGCGAAGCCCCGCGCACCTTCTACGAAGATCTCCGCCGCGTAGTTGAGGTTGGCGCCGCCGCTCTCGGTGAGGGCCACCAGGGGCAGCTTGTTCTCCATGGCGATCTGCTGCAGGCGCAGGGTCTTCTTCAGTCCGGTGGGGGAAATGGTGCCGCCCTTGATGGCGCTGTTGCTGGCGCTGATCAGGCAGCGTACCCCGGCGATGTAGCCGATGCCGGCGATGATGCCGCCGCCGGCCTGGGTGCCGTCCTTGTCGTCGTGCAGCTTGTAGCCGGCCAGGGAGCAGAGCTCCAGGAAGGGGCTGCCCGGGTCCAGCAGCAGGTTGAGGCGCTCGCGGGGCAGCAACTGGCCGCGTTTCTCGAACCTGGGCTTGGCGTCCTGCGCCTTGTCCAGCACCTTCTGCTCCACCTCGCGGAAACTCGCCACCGCCGCCAGCATGGCCTCGCGGTTGCGGGCGAAGTCTTCGCCCTGGACGTCGAGCTCGGATTGGATCACGGCCATGACTTACTCCCCGTCCTTGAGCACGGCGGGCACGTGGGCCCGGTGGAAGCCGTTGTAGGACTCGCTGTTGCGGGCCTTGCCCAGGGTCCAGGCGCGGGTGCCCTGGCTGGCGGCGCCGTCGATGCGGATGGTGTTGCCGCTGATGAAGTTGGCGCCGGGAGAAAGCAGGAAGACGATGGCGGCCGCCACCTCGGATTCGGTGCCGATGCGCTGCAGCGGGACGTGGTCCTTGAGGGAGCGGATCATCGCCTTCATCGACTCGGGGTAGGTGTCCATGCCGCTCGAGGCGATCCAGCCCGGTGCCACGGCGTTGACCCGCACCCCGGCGTGGCCCCATTCGTAGGCGGCGGTCTTGGTGAAGTTCTCCATGCCGGCGCGGGCGGCGCCGGAGTGGCCCATGCCGGGCATACCGCCCCACATGTCGGCGAGCATGTTGACGATGCCGCCGCCGGTCTTGCTCATGCTCTGCAGGAAGACTTCCCTGGCCACCAGGAAGCCGCCCACCAGGTTGGTGCGCACCACGGTCTCGAAGCCCTTCTGGTTGATGCCGATGAGCGGCGCGGGGAACTGGCCGCCGGCGTTGTTGACCAGGTGGTGGATGGGGCCGCGCTCGGCCACCACGGCCTTGACCATGGCCTTCACCGCTTCTTCGTCGCGAATGTCGCAGGCCTGCCAGCTGGCGCTGCCGCCGTCCTCGATGATCTCGCCGGCGGTGGCTTCGAGCTTTTCCGCCTTGCGCCCCACCAGCACCACATGGGCGCCGAGGTGGGCGAGTTCGTGGGCCACGCAGCGGCCGATGCCGCTGCCACCGCCGGTGACCAGGATGGTCTGGCCGGCGAAGAGGCCGGGCCGGAATACGGAGTCGTAGCTCATTGTTGTTGTCCTTTGGGTCTTCTTGACTCGCTTGGCTCGGGTGCGGGAGCGAGCTTGTCCAGTTCCGAAGCATCGCGAGCAGAGCTCGCTCCTACAGGGTTTCCGCCAGTGCGCGCGGCACCGGCACCGGGAATTCCAGCAGTTGCTGGGCGAAGGCCTTGCCTTGCGGGTCGATGCGCAGGCTGGCGACGCCGCCGCCGCCCAGGGCGTTCTCCAGCAGGAAATTGAGGCTGTGGGTGCCGGGCAGGTACCAGCGCTGCACGCGGCCGTCCTGCGGGTCCAGCACGTGGGCCATCCACCGGGCCACCGCCTCCGGGCTCAGCGCTTCGGCGATCCACGGCAGGTACTCGGGCCGGCGGGCCATGACGCCGATATTGCTGTGGTTGCCCTTGTCGCCGGAACGGGCCACTGCGAGCCTGACCAGCGGCACGCGGGCGTCGGCTTCGCCAGCCGGGCGCGGCGGGTGGAGGTCGTCGGCCAGGGCTGCCGGGTCGACGCTGCCGGCCTCGGGCAGGGCCACCGGGTGGCGCTCGCCGTCCACTTCCACTTCAAGGCTGCAGGCGTCTTTGTCCACCAGGAAGGAGAACAGGCGGATCACCGGGTACACCGTGGGACGGCCGCCGACGATGCCGGTCAGGCCGGGGGCCATGCCGGTGGCGGCCTGGGCGATCTCGCGGGAGAAGAGGATCAGCGCCTCCTTCCTGCCGTGGCTCACGGCGAGTTTGATCACCACTTCGCGACTGTCGCGACGCTGGCCGTGGGGACCGTAGGTGGCCTCGCTGCCCAGCAACTCGATGTTCACCTCGCGGTAAGGCCCCCAGCCGCGCTGGACGAACAGCTCCTCGGTCCTGGCGATGATGGCGCGGCTCACCCGTTCGGCCTTTTTCACCGCGTCGATGCCGGCGATCAGGCAACTGGCGGTGCAGCGAAAACCATCGGGGTAGGTGGCGCTGACCTTGTAGCGGTCGGTGGGCGCCAGGCCCCGTGCGCCGGAAACGCGCACGCGGTTGGTGCCGGCGGCTTCCAGGCGCACCTGGGTGAAGTCGCAGATCACGTCGGGCAGCAGGTACGCGCGCGGGTCGCCGATCTCGTAGAGCAGCTGCTCGCCCACGGAGAAAGGCGTGACCAGGCCGCCGGAACCTTCCGGCTTGGTCACGCAGAACTGGCCGTCGGCCTCCACCTCGACGATGGGGAAACCGATGTGCTCGTAGTCCGGCACCTGCTCCCAGTCGGTGAAGTTGCCGCCGGTGCACTGGGCGCCGCATTCGATGATGTGGCCGGCGAGGGCGGCCTGGGCCAGGCGGTCGTGGTCGTCCCAGCGCCATTTGAATTCGTGGACCAGGGCGGCGCTGACCACTGCGCTGTCCACCACGCGGCCGGTGATGACGATGTCGGCGCCGGCTTCCAGCGCTGCGACTATGCCGGGGGCGCCCAGGTAGGCGTTGACGGAGACGCACATAGGCGGCAGCGGGGCATCGGTGAACATCTCGCGGATGCCGGCCTGGGCGAGTTCGCCCAGGCGAGGTTGCAGGTTGTCGCCATGCAGCACGGCGATCTTCAGCGTCACGCCGGCCTTCTCGCAGGCGGCGGCCAGGACGCTGGCGCAGGCCGCCGGGTTGACCCCGCCGGCGTTGCTGATGACGCGGATGCGCTTGTCGGCGATCTGCGGCAGCAGCGGCGTCAGCACCTCGATGAAGTCGGTGGCATAGCCGGACCTCGGATCCTTGAGGCGCGCGCCGGCCATGATCGAGAGGGTGATCTCCGCCAGGTAGTCGAACACCAGGTAGTCGAGCTGAGCGCCGTTCACCAGTTGGGCGGCGGCGGTGGAGGTGTCGCCCCAGAACGCGGAGGCGCAGCCGATGCGTACGGTCTTTGTCATTGGAATGTTCCGCAGCATTGAGGGAAGGTGAAATCAACACTACCAAGCAAGCGCTTGGTTGAAAAGTGTCACAATGCCTCTTTTTTACCCGAGCGCTTGCTTGGGCGACGGACGCAGCATAAATTTCGCCAATCAAGACAGAGACTTGCAGGCCACTCTTGAGTCGGACTGGCCAACTGCAGCGGGGATACCAATGAGCCTTGACGACGAAAAAGCCCAGGCGGTGATGCGCGAGCTGGTGGCCAGCGGGCAGATCACCGACCCGGAGAGTGCCCGCGGCAAGCTGCTGCAGACCGCCGCCCACCTCTTCCGCAGCAAGGGTTACGAGCGCACCACGGTGCGTGACCTGGCGGGGGCGGTGGGCATCCAGTCCGGCAGCATCTTCCATCACTTCAAGAGCAAGGATGAGATCCTGCGCTCGGTGATGGAGGAGACCGTCCTCTACAACACGGCGCTGATGAAGGCGTCCCTGGCCGAGGCCGGCAGCCTGCGCGAGCGGGTGCTGGCGCTGATCCGCTGCGAGTTGCAGTCCATCATGGGCGGGACCGGCGAGGCCATGGGCGTGCTGGTCTATGAGTGGCGCTCGCTCTCGGAGGAGAGCCAGCAGTACATCCTGCAATTGCGCGACAGCTACGAGCAGATCTGGCTCCAGGTCCTGGAGGAGGCGCGGGCGGAGGGCTACTTCGCCGCCGACCCCTTCATCCTGCGGCGCTTCCTCACCGGCGCCCTGAGCTGGACCACCACCTGGTTCCGCCCCGAGGGGCCGATGAGCATCGACCAACTGGCGGAGCAGGCCCTGTCTCTGGTGCTGAAGGAGACTCGGGACGGAGTGTGATTTCGGTCACATTCCGTTTCGGGTCGGCGTTAACGGTCATGAATTTGGCGTAGTCTCCGCCCAATGCCTGTAGGACCCCAGGGAGCAGTAGTACGAATGGATGTTTGCAGGGGCGTTTCGTTTAAAGCATGGTGGCTCGCCGCGATGCTGGCCGCCGCAGTCTTACCCGTGGAGGCAGCGCAGACGATCAAGGTCGCTGCCGCCGATTTCCCGCCCTATGTGCTGAAGCCCGAGTCCGGGGAGGTCGGCGGGATACTTCCGCAATTGCTCACCGCCCTGAACGAAGTCCAGCAGGACTATCGTTTCGTGATTCGTCCCACGGCGATACCTCGTCGCTTCCGGGATTTCCAGGACGGCCGATTCGATCTGGCCATCTTCGAGAACCCCGACTGGGGTTGGCAGGGGGTTCCCGGCGCCCGCATCGACCTGGGACTGGAGGACGTCGAAATCTTCGTCGCCAGGGCGGAGCCGGGCCGGGGCCAGGAATACTTCAAGGCCCTTGGGGGCAAGCGGCTCGCCCTGTACAACGGCTATCACTACGGATTCGCCGGATTCAATCCCGATCCGGACTACCTCCAGCGTGCCTTCAACGCCAGGCTCACCTATTCCCATGACAGCAACCTGCGCATGGTGCTGCGGGGGAGGGCCGACATTGCCCTTGTGACAAGGTCCTACTTCAATCGCTACCTGGAACAGAACCCGGATCAGGCGGGCAGTTTCCTTGCCAGCGATCGGGTCGACCAGCATTACCACCATTACGCCTTGCTGCGGCCCGATGCGCCCATCAGCGCCGAACGTTTCCGGACCCTGCTGGAGTCTCTGCGGGGCGACGGTCGCCTGGAGCGGATATTCAGCCGCTACGGCGTGGTGGTCAGGCCAACCGGAAGGGGTAGCTCAGCAGCAACAGGTGCCCAAGATTGACCGCCAGGTGCAGCAGCACCGCGGCGGCCAGTCGCCCGCTCATTTGGAAGACCAGTCCGTAACCCAGGCCCGCGATACCGGCCACCAGGGCGAAGAGGGGGCTGAACGGCAGGTGGACGGCGCCGAACAGGAGCGCCGTCAGCGGCACGCCACGGCGCGCGCCCAGCCATGACACCAGTTGCGCTTGCAGCATCCCGCGAAACACCAGTTCCTCCGCCAGAACCGTGACCAGCAGATTGACCACCAGCCATTCCCAGAGAATCGCCGGCCATTTCGGCTGCCAGTCCACCAGCCCGATCGCCAGGCCCAGCAGCGGCACCAGCAACAGCGTCGCCAGGGCTATCAGCCAGGCGGGTGCCGATGCCGCCGCAGGCCGGCGCGGTGTCCCGAGCCACCAGGCCAGCAGGGTCATGCCGACCAGCAGCTTGTCCCAGGCGATCCGCAGTGCATACGGCGCTGCGTCCGGACTGAGACGCTGTGGCTCGCCCAGGGGCAGGGGGCTGAAGCCGGGAACCAGATGGGCGGCGAACGCGATGGATGCGAGCAGGGTGACCGGCCACCAGAGACGTTTGGGCAACTGGCGCTCGGCGAACACCCAGCCGGCGTAGGCGACGCCCGCCAGCAACGCGCTGACCTGGACGCCGCCCAGGCCCTGGCCGAGGGCGAGGACGATGAGCGGAAAGAGCAGTTGCAGGTGCAACGGCATGGCGTTTCCCTGGCGCGATGCCGCGGGGTAGGGCGAGTGAGGCGGCACGGCGTCAGCGGTCCTTGGCGTCCTTGGCATCCATTTCCGCATTGCGCTCGCGGATGCGCTTGAGCTGTTCTTCGGTGAGGGGCAATTTCTTCGCCGTATCGCGCAGCAGCATCAGGCTGCCGACGATGGAGCCGATGGCGAGGATCAGGATGAGCCAGGCGTACCAGGGCATGTCGATCTCCAGTTCAAGGGAGGCATCACTGTATTCGATTGTGCGCCTCCTTCCTCGTTCCCGGAACGTCTTCCGGCCATCGCGGCCCCGTCAGGGCTGGGTGTTGCCGAAGGCCCAGCGCGGGCGCAGCAGGTCGTAGCACCAGTTGAACGCCAGGGTGTAGGGCAGGAAGAACAGCAGCAGGCCGATATCCAGCAGCAGGGCTTCCAGCAGGCTGATGGACAACCACCAGGCGGCCAGGGGCACCAGCATCAGCACCAGCCCCGCTTCGAACAGCAAGGCGTGGACGACCCGCACCGACAGGGTACGGTGGAAGCCGTAGCGGCCTTCGGCCCGGTCGAAGAGGCTGTTGAAGGCCATGTTCCAGAGCATGGCCACCGTGGAGAAGGCCAGGGTGAGTGCGCCCATGTGGGCCAGGGAGCGGTCCATCAGCAGTGAAAGTACCGGTGCCGTGAGCAGCACGGCCAGGCCTTCGAAGCTGATGGCATGGAGGATACGCTCGAGGGCGCTCTTGTTCGGGATTGGCGTGGACATGGTGAAAACTCCGTTGCCGGTGAGAAGCGATGGCCTGTATTTTCATCGGTCAAGAGGATGGAGTTAAGTTGGATGCCATCGGGAAAACCGATATGAACTACTCGCCGGAATCACTTCAGGCCTTTGCCCAGGCTGTCGCCCTGGGCTCCTTCAGCGCGGCGGCGCGCAAGCTGGGCAAGAGCCAGTCCACGGTGAGCGAGGCCATCGCTCGCCTGGAGGCGGACCTGGGCCTCGAGCTGTTCGAGCGCGGCGGGCGGCAGCCGCAACTCACCGACGCCGGACGGTCCCTGCTGGTGCGGGTCGAGGAGATCCTCGCGGCCTCCGACCGCCTCCAGCATGCCGCCGCCCGCTGGTCCGAAGGGGTGGAATCGCGGGTCAGCCTGGCGATGTCCGATGCCTACCAGTCGAGCCGTTACGAGACCTGCCTGGCCGAGCTGGAGGCGCGCTACCCGGATCTGGAGTTCGAATGCCTGATCGCCGAGCACAGTGACGTCATCGAGCTGGTGGAGCAGGGGCGTGCCGACCTGGGGTTGCTGGCGGCCCAGGGGCGCTACCCGCCGCAGCTGGGCTCGGCGGCGGTCGCCGAGCGTGCCGAGTTCGGCCTCTTCGTGGCCCAGGGGCATCCCCTGGCGCAGAAGACCGACCTGGCGCTCGGCGATCTGGCCGGCTGGCGCCTCCTGCGGCTCAATACCGTCGGCGATACGCTGGCCATCGACGACGGGCTGCCGTCCAGCGGCGGCCGCTGCTGGTCCGCGCCCAGCTACCTGATGCTGCTGGAGATGGCCTGCAACGGCTTCGGCTGGGCGGAACTGCCGCGCTGGCTGGTGGCCGGCTACGCGCCCGGTCGGCTGGCGGAGCTGGATGTACCGGGCTGGCCGCGCAGCCAGGCGGTGGACGCGCTCTGGTCGCGGCGGCGTCCCCTTGGTCCCGTCGCCAGCTGGTTGCTGGAGCGCCTGCTGGGGCGCCAGGCCGCTTTCCAGGGTGGGTTCTGATAGCCTCGGTCGCTCATCAAGGAGGAAACCATGCAAATACCCGTCGTCATCCAGGCCGGCCTGTGGGGCTGGCTGGCGGCCAGCAGCCTGCTGATCGGTGCCACAGTCGGTTACCTGGTGAAGCTGCCGCAGAAGGTGGTCGCCTCGATCATGGCCTACGGCAGCGGGGTCCTGGTGGCCGCGCTCTGTTTCGGCCAGATCCCCGAGGCGGAGCGCATCGGCGGCCTCTGGCCCACGCTTGCCGGCCTGCTGGTCGGGGGGCTCGCCTTCGTGCTGGCGAGCCAGTACATCGACCGCCTCGAGCAGCGGCATCGCGTTCGCAGCGGTAACGGCGGCAATGGGATGGTGGCCCTGTTGATCGCCGTCGGCGCTTTTCTCGACGGCATCCCCGAGTCCTTCGGCCTGGGGCTCGGACTGCTGGATGGCGGCAGCGTCAGCCTGCTGATGCTGGTGGCCATCATCCTGGCCAACCTGCCGGAAGGACTGGCCAGCGCGGCCGGCTTGCGCGAGGAAAAACGCAGTGCCTGGGTGGTGTTCGGGCTTTGGGGCGCCATCGCCTTCCTTTCCGGATTGGCGGCCATGGCCGGTCCCGGACTCTTTGCCGACCTTCCGCCGCCCTGGCTGGCCTTCGCCCTGGGATTCTCGTCAGGCGCGGTGCTCTGCATGCTGGTGGACACCCTGATCCCCGAGGCCTTCGAGACCACCCATGCCTGGACTGGCCTGATCACCCTGGCGGGGTTCATGACAGCTTTCACCCTCAATCATCTCGTCTGAGGCGAGGCAGCGGCGCGCATCGGCTTCCGCTACAATGCGCGCCGTTTCCGCTTCCCACGAGATTTGCCCATGTCCGCCAGCCAGACGCCGATCATTGTCGCCCTCGATTTCCCTTCCCGCGATGCCGCCCTGGCGCTGGCCGACCGGCTCGACCCCGGGCTGTGCCGGGTGAAGGTGGGCAAGGAACTGTTCACCCGTTGTGGCGCCGATGTGGTGTCGGCCCTGCATGATCGCGGCTTCGAAGTGTTCCTCGACCTCAAGTTCCACGACATTCCCAACACCACCGCCATGGCGGTGAAGGCTGCCGCCGAACTGGGCGTGTGGATGGTCAATGTCCACTGCTCCGGCGGCCTGCGCATGATGGCGGCCTGCCGCGAGACCCTGGACAAGCTGGCCGGGCCCAAGCCCCTGCTGATCGGCGTGACCGTGCTCACCAGCATGGAACGCGAGGACCTGGCCGGCATCGGCCTGGATATCGAGCCCAAGGAGCAGGTGCTGCGCCTCGCCGGCCTGGCCGACAAGGCCGGACTGGACGGCCTGGTGTGTTCGGCCCAGGAAGCCGCCGACCTCAAGGCCGCCTATCCGCGCCTGCAACTGGTGACCCCGGGCATCCGTCCGGCCGGCAGCGCCCAGGACGACCAGCGCCGCATCCTCACCCCGCGCCAGGCGCTGGATGCCGGCTCCGACTACCTGGTGATCGGTCGCCCGATCAGCCAGGCCGCCGACCCGGCCCAGGCCCTGGCCGCCGTGGCCGCCGAGCTGGCCTGACGCCGGCCGTCGCCGCCCTGCCCATCATCGATCTGGATGGGTGGGGCAACAGCCACCTGATGATGCTGCCCCCCAGCCGGCATCGCTGACAGACTGCAGCCTCGGTTTCCCATTGACTTCGAGGTTTCGCAGATGAGCATGTCGTTTTCCGGTCAGGTGGCCCTGGTCACCGGTGCCGCCAATGGTATAGGTCGAGCCACCGCCCAGGCATTCGCCGCCGAGGGCCTGAAGGTCGTGGTGTCCGATGTGGACGTGGCCGGCGGTGAGGGTACCGTCGAACTGATCCGTGCCGCAGGCGGCGACGCGCGTTTCATCCGTTGCGACGTGACCCGCGAGGCCGAGGTGCAGGCGTTGATGGCGGATGTGGTCGCCACCTACGGTCGCCTGGACTACGCCTTCAACAATGCCGGCATCGAGATCGAGAAGGGCAAGCTGGCCGAAGGCAGCGAGGCCGAGTTCGACGCCATCATGGGGGTCAACGTGAAGGGCGTCTGGCTGTGCATGAAGCACCAGATTCCGCTGCTGCTGGCCCAGGGCGGCGGCGTCATCGTCAACACCGCTTCGGTGGCGGGCCTGGGAGCGGCACCGAAGATGAGCATCTACGCCGCCTCCAAGCACGCCGTGATCGGCCTGACCAAGTCGGCGGCCATCGAGTATGCGAAGAAGAAGATCCGGGTGAACGCCGTCTGCCCGGCAGTGATCGATACCGACATGTTCCGTCGCGCCTACGAGGCGGACCCGAAGAAGGCGGAGTTCGCCGCAGCCATGCATCCGGTGGGACGTATCGGCCGGGTGGAGGAAATCGCTGCTGCGGTGCTCTACCTTTGCTGCGATGCCGCCGGCTTCACCACCGGCCAGGCCCTGGCGGTGGATGGCGGCGCCACGGCCATCTGATCCGCTCGGTATTCGCATCCTGTTACAACTGGCCGGGCGTTGGCGCGCTCGGCCACTAGGAGGGCGGTCGTCCTCCTGAGCAGAATCGGGCGGTCGCGACAAGGAGTACAACAATGACCGCAAGCCCTCTGGTGACCCTGTTCCTGCCCCTGGCCCTCGGCATCATCATGCTCGGCCTGGGGCTCTCCCTGACCCTGGCGGATTTCGCCCGGGTGGTGAAGTTTCCCAAGCCGGTGCTGGTCGGATTGGGGTGCCAGATCCTGCTGCTGCCATTGGTGTGCTTCCTGCTGGCCAAGGGGTTCCAGCTGGAGGCGGCCCTGGCGGTGGGCATGATGCTGCTGGCGGCTTCCCCCGGGGGGACCTCGGCCAACCTCTACAGCCACCTGGCCCATGGCGACGTCGCCCTGAACATCACCCTGACGGCGGTGAACTCGGTGATCGCCGTTCTCACCATGCCGCTGATCGTGAATCTCTCCCTGGCCCACTTCATGTCGGGCGACCAGGCCATACCCCTCCAGTTCGCCAAGGTCCTGCAGGTGTTCGCCATCGTCCTGGGGCCGGTGGCCATCGGCATGTTCCTGCGCAGCCGGTTCCCCGGGTTCGCCGCGCGCATGGAAAAACCGGTGAAGATCATCTCCGCGCTCTTCCTGCTGCTGATCATCGTGCTGGCGGTGGCGAAGGACTGGCGCACCTTCGTCGACTACGCGCCGGTGGTGGGCCTGGCAGCCCTGGCCTTCAACCTCATCAGCCTGGCCGTCGGCTATTTCGTTCCCCGCCTGTTCCGGCTCAGCCAGCGTCAGGCCGTGGCCATCGGCATGGAAATCGGTATCCACAACGGCACCCTGGCCATCGCCCTGGCCCTCAGCCCCATGTTGCTGAACAACCCGACCATGGCCATTCCGGCGGCCATCTACAGCATCATCATGTTCTTCACCGCGGCGGGCTTCGGCTGGTGGGTCAACCGCGCCCACGGACGCGAACTCGCCGCCGGGGCCTGAGTCCGCCGGGTCCGTGGCTCAGCGCTTGTCGGTATTCCAGTTGAGGATGACCAGGGTCAGCACCCCCGCCACCAGGCCCCAGAAGGCCGAGCCGATGGAGAGCAGGGTCATACCCGAGGCGGTGACCATGAAGGTGATCAGCGCGGCTTCTCGCTCCCTGGGCTCGTGCATGGCGGCGGTCAGTCCGTTGCTGATGGAGCCGAACAGTGCCAGGGCCGCGATCGACAGCACCAGTTCCTTGGGCAGGGCCGCGAACAGCGCGGCCAGGGTGGCGCCGAAGGTGCCGGCGATGCCATAGAAGAGCCCGCACCAGACCGCCGCCGTATAGCGTTTGTTGCGGTCCTCATGGGCGTGGGGGCCGGTACAGATGGCGGCGCTGATGGCGGCGAGGTTGATGCCGTGGGAACCGAAGGGGGCCAGCAGCAGGGAGGCGATGCCGGTGACCGAGATCAGGGGCGAGGCCGGCACCTGGTAGCCGTCGGCGCGCAGCACGGCGATGCCGGGAATGTTCTGTGAGGCCATGGCCACCACGAACAGCGGGATGCCGATGCTGATGACGGCGGTCAGGGAGAAATCCGGTGTCGTCCACACCGGCTCCGCCAGGGCGAACTCGAATCCGCTGAAGTCCAGCAGGCCCAGCAGGGCCGCCATGACGCATCCCACCACCAGGGCCACCAGTACCGCGTAGCGGGGCTGCAGGCGCTTGAACACCAGGTAACTGAGGAACATCGCCAGCACCAGGGCCGTGCGGTGCTGGGCGGCGATGAAGATTTCGCTGCCGATCTTGAACAGGATGCCCGCCAGCAGCGCCGCGGCCAGGGAGCCCGGCAGGCGGCGCATGAGGCGCTCGAAGCCGCCGGTCAGGCCCACCAGGGCCAGCAGGGCGGCGCAGACGATGAAGGCGCCGATGGCCTCTCCGTAGCTGACCCCCGGCAGGCTGGTGATCAGCAGGGCCGCGCCGGGCGTGGACCAGGCGACGACTATGGGGGTGCGGTAACGCAGGGACAGGCCGATGGTGGTTACGGCCATGCCGATGGACAGCGCCCAGATCCAGGAGGATATCTGCCCGTTGCTGAGCCCGGCGGCCTGTCCGGCCTGGAACATCAGCACCAGGGAGCTGGTGTAGCCGGTGAGCATGGCGATGAAGCCCGCCACCACGGCGGCGGGGGAGGAGTCGGCGAGGGGGCGCAGGCGTGGCGCGCTCGCCGGGCTTTCCGAGTGTGCGGTCATCAGAGCGTTCCGTGCACGTCCATGAGGATGGGGTAGAGCGAGGCCACCAGCAGCAGGGCCATGCCGATATTGAACAGGCGCAGTATGCGCGGCTCCGCCAGCCAGCGCCGCAGCAGGCTGCCGGCAATGGTCCAGAGGCCGACGCTCGGGCAGTTCACCAGGGCGAACAGCGCAGCGATCAGCACCACGTTGACCGCGAAGTTCTCCTGGGGCGTGTAGGTGGTGATGGCGCCGATGGCCATCACCCAGGCCTTGGGGTTCACCCACTGGAAGGCCGCCGCCTGGAGGAAGGTGAAGGGTTTCGGCCGCTTTTCCGCGCGGCTGTCGTCCGGTGCCCCCGAGCCGGCGATCTTCCACGCCAGGTAGAGGAGGTAGGCGGCGCCGATGTAGCGCAGCGTGGTGTAGAGGACGGGGACCTGCTGGAACACCTGGGACAGCCCCAGGCCCACGGCCACCACCAGCACCATGAAGCCGATGCTGATGCCGAGCATATGGGGCAGGCTGCGGCGTACGCCGAAGTTCACGCCGGAGGCCAGCAGCATCATGTTGTTGGGGCCCGGCGTCACCGAGGTGACGAAGGCGAAGAGGATGAAGGCGAAGATCAGTTCCAGGCTCATGGCGGGCACCTTGTCGTTGTGTTCGCAGACTAAGGCCAGTCACTTCCGGCGTCCCGATACAGCGGCTTGCGGCTTGAGCCGTACAGTCGGTTGGCACCTGGGGTATGAGCCGCTACTGTCATGCTTTTCCCTGCCTGGAGTACGCCGGATGGACGAGAACCCCTACGCCGCCCCGCAAGTCGACCTGGTGGGCGACGCCGGTCCCGGTCCGATGGACGGCTGGACCCCGGGACAGCTCCGGCTGCTGGGCTGGCTGAGCCTGGTCAGCGTGGTGGGAACCCTGTGCCTGACCGGGCTGGTCGTGGCCGCGGGCGCCACCGCGGAACCGCTGATGGCGGATTTCTCCGACTGGCTGGGCGTGGCCCTGACCTTCCTCGGCTGCTACCTGCTGATTCGCCTCAAGCTGTTCGCGGAAGGCCGCTTCGCCGCCCGGGGACTGGCGCCACCTGTCTGGGCCGTGGTGGGGATGAGTCTGGGCCTGGAGCTGATGGACTTCTTCATGGGGGAAGCCAGCACCCAGCCGGGATGGCCCATGGTGCTGTACTTCGCCGTGGTGGCCCTGCTCGGGGCCCTGACCGCCTGGCTGGCGGTGCGCCTGCTGAAGGTTCAGAACGCCTACCCCGCATTCCGGGTCATGGCCTGGCTGGACCTCGTGGGCGGCATCATGATGGCCAGCATCGTGCTGATGCTGGTGGGGCTGCTGCCCCTGGTCGGCGCCAACCTGGCGATGATGCTGGTGTTCTTCCGCGCCGCGCGGGAGCTGGATGCCCGTCAGGAGTCGGTTTCGCTGCGGTGAGCCAGGCTCAGGGCCCGGTTCACGGCCAGCCAGCCGTGCACCGCGTCCGCGCCTGACTCGCCAAAGGCCCGTTGCAGCAGCCGGACCTGCTCGCGGCGCAAAGCCTGCTCCAGCCTGGCGCCTTCGGCGGTGAAGCCCAGCAGTCGCTTGCGCTTGTCGTCGTCCGCCGCGACGCTCTCCACCAGTTGCATCTCGATCAGTTGCCGTAGGGGCGTGTTCAGGGCCTGCTTGGTCACGCCCAGGTAGCCCAGCAGCTCCTTGACGCTGAGGCCGGGGTACTTGGCGATGAAGAACAGGATGCGGTGGTGGACCCGGGACAGGCCGCGCCGTGCCAGGATCTCGTCCGGCTTGCTGGTGAAGGCCTGGTAGCCGAAGAAGAAGGCTTCCATGGCGTCCTGCTGGATGGCGGGATTTTTCAGGTCAAGCATATTGACGTATCTGTCGCGGTCATCGTAGTTTCGGTCAAGCAGTTTGACTTAATTTTCCCGCTTCCGCACCCGGTGACATCCCATGGCCTTCTCTGAACGCATCGCCCGCCTGAAAAGCTCCCTGATCCGCGAAATCCTGGCCGCCGCCCAGCGCCCGGAAGTGATGTCCTTCGCTGGAGGCCTGCCGGCGGAACCGATGCTGCCGAAGGTGGACTGGAGCGAGATGCCCGCGAGCATGGGCCAGTACGGAATGAGCGAAGGCGAGCCGGCGCTGCGCGAGGCCATCGCCGCCGAAGCGCGTGCCCTGGGCGTGCCCTGTGAGGCCAGCCAGGTGCTGATCGTCAGCGGCTCCCAGCAGACCCTGGACCTGGCGTCCAAGCTGTTCATCGATCCGGGCACCGAGGTGTTGCTGGAGGCGCCGACCTACCTGGCGGCCCTGCAGGCTTTCCAATTGTTCGGCGCCGACTGCATCGCCGTCCCCCAGGAGGCCGACGGCCCCGAGATCGCCGCCCTGCGCCAGCGCCTGGAGCGGCACAAGCCGGCCTTCGCCTACCTGATCCCGACCTTCCAGAATCCGTCCGGCACGCGCTACAGCGAGGCCAAGCGCGATGCCGTGGCGGCACTGCTGGACGAGTTCGGCGTGACCCTGATCGAGGACGAGCCCTACCGCGAGCTGGTGTTCGACGGCGGCAGTGCCACCCCCATCGTCAGCCGCCTGCAGAAGACCAGCTGGATCTACACCGGCACCGTTTCCAAGACCCTGCTGCCGGGGCTGCGGGTGGGCTTCCTGATCGCTACCCCTGACCTGTTCCCGCATCTGCTGCGCCTGAAGCAGTCCGCCGACCTGCACACCAATCGCATCGGCCAGTGGCAGGCGCTGCAATGGTTCGGCACCGAGCAGTATCGCCAGCACCTCGCGGAGCTGCGGGACTTCTACCGGGTGCGCCGCGACGCGATGCAGGCGGCCCTGGAAGAGCACTTCGGCGAGCTGGCCACCTGGGAGATCCCTCAGGGCGGGCTGTTCTTCTGGCTCACCCTGAAGCAGCCCCTGGATACCCGCAGCCTGCTCAAGCCGGCGTTGGAGCAGAACGTCGCCTTCATGCCGGGCGAGCCTTTCTTCATCGACCCGGACCAGCACCCGGGGCACCTGCGCCTGAACTTCAGCCATGTGGCGCCCGAGCGCCTGGGCGAGGGACTCAGGCGCCTGGCGGGTGTCGTCCGCCAGGCCCAATCGGCCCAGGCCGCCTGATCAAGAGGAGACGCATCCATGTACACCGTCCATGGCGACTACAAGTCCGGCAACTGCTACAAGGTCAAGCTGATCCTCAACCTGTTGGGGCTGCCTTACCAGTGGGTGCCGGTGGACATCCTCAAGGGCGAGACCCAGAGCCCCGAGTTCCTCGAGAAGAACCCCAACGGCAAGATCCCGGTGCTGGAGCTGGAAGACGGCACCACCCTCTGGGAGTCCAACGCCATCCTCAACTTCCTCGCCGAGGGCAGCGACCTGCTGCCGAGCGAGCCGCGGCTGCGCACCCAGGTGCTGCAGTGGCAGTTCTTCGAGCAGTACAGCCATGAGCCCTACGTGGCGGTGGCGCGTTTCATCCAGCTCTACCAGGGCATGCCCGAGGAGCGGCTGGAGGAATACAAGGTCTGCCAGGTGCGTGGCCACAAGGCGCTGAGGGTGATGGAGAAGCAACTGGAGCGCACCCCGTACCTGGTGGGCGACCAGTACTCCATCGCCGACGTCGCCCTCTATGCCTACACCCACGTGGCCCACGAGGGCGGCTTCGATCTCTCCGCCTACCCCGCGATCCTCGCCTGGATGGAGCGGGTGGCCAGCCATCCGCGCCATGTGGGCATGTTCGACTGAGCCCCTCTCGGTCCCCCGGGAAAAGCCGGCGCCAGCCGGCTTTTCCGTTGATGGGAATCAAGATTTCGAATCTCGCTTGCCCCTAGCCTAGCGATCTTTTCGTTCTGCCAGACAAGACCGACGTATCGGGGTGGGGAGTACACGTGGCGTTTCTCGAGTGGGAAAGTGATCTGGATACCGGCATCGAAGTCATCGACGGCCAGCATCGACGCATCGTCGAGATGATCAACGGGTTGCACGTCGCACAGGAGCAGGGGGATACCGGCGCGGTGGCGCGGGTGATCGAAGAGGTGGTGGACTACACCGTGTCGCACTTCGCATTCGAGGAGACCCTGCTGGAGGATGCCGGCTACCTGTTCAGTCGGGCGCACAAGAAGGTCCACGAGCTGTTCATCCGGCGCGTCGACCTGCTGCGCAGGCGTCACCAGGCTGGCGACGACGTGGCCGACGAGCTCAAGGATCTGCTCGGACGCTGGCTGTTCAATCATATCCGCAATGACGACGCCGCCTATGTCGGCGCGGTCAAGGCGAACATGCAGCGCCTGACCCGGGACGAGAGCGGCGACGGCTGGCTGTCGCGTTCGATGCGGCGTTTCTTCGGCTGACGGGGGGCGGCGTCCGGGCACAAAAAAGCCGGCATCTGCCGGCTTCTTGCGTTATCAGCGGCGATCAGTTGTTGATCAGGCTGAGGAACTCGCTACGGGTGGCGGCGTTTTCGCGGAACTCGCCGAGCATCACCGAGGTGACCATGGAGGAGTTCTGCTTCTCCACGCCACGCATCATCATGCACATGTGCTGGGCCTCGATCACGACCGCCACGCCCAGGGCGCCGGTGACCTGCTGGACGGCTTCGGCGATCTGCCGGCTGAGGTTCTCCTGGATCTGCAGGCGACGGGCGAACATGTCGACGATGCGCGCCACCTTCGACAGGCCGAGCACCTTGCCGTTGGGGATGTAGGCGACGTGGGCCTTGCCGATGAACGGCAGCAGGTGGTGCTCGCAGAGGGAGTACAGCTCGATGTTCTTCACCAGCACCATTTCGCTGTTGTCGGAGCTGAACAGGGCGCCGTTGGTGACTTCCTCCAGCGTCTGCTGATAGCCGCGGCAGAGATACTGCATCGCCTTGGCGGCGCGCTTCGGGGTGTCGAGCAGGCCTTCACGGGAGACATCCTCGCCGAGCTGGCCGAGGATCGCGGTGTAATGCTGTTCCAGGGACATGGAAATTCCTGTGGGGGATTTACGCAAAGGCGCAGGGTAGGGCGCCGGTGGGCGGCTGGCAAGGGCACCGTGCGCCAGCGCGGTTCATTTGTCAGGCCCTCGGCGACCTTCGCCGCCTACTCGTCCCGACCCTCGAGCATGGTGCGGCGCAGCATCACGTAGACCGCGCCGGTGCCGCCGTGCCTGGGCTGGCAGGAGGTGAAGCCCAGTACTTGCGGGTGCTGACGCAGCCAGGTGTTCACGTGGCTCTTGATCAGGGGGCGCTTGCCGTCCAGGCGGGCGGCCTTGCCGTGGGTGACACGCACGCAGCGCACCTCGAAACGGGTGGCCTCGGCAATGAAGTCCCAGAGGGTCTCCCGGGCTTTTTCGACGGTCATGCCATGCAGGTCGAGGCTGCCGTCGAAGCCGATCTGGCCCTGCTTGAGCTTGCGCATCTGGCTTTCCTGGACACCGTCCCGGGCCCAGTGAAGTTCGTCCTCGGCGCCCACGTCGATGACGAACTGGTCGGACAGTCCGTCCACCTTCGTTTCGGTCTGGGCCACCGTGGCGTTCTGCCGGAGGCTGCTGAGCTGTTTCAGGTCGGTCTTCGGCTTGCCGGTATCCGCGCGGTCGTGGCGGATCCGCTTCACGCCGCGCATCTGCTCGGCGAACAGGGAAAAGTCGTCGTCGTTGTCGTGCATGGGGCCTCCGCGAGGGGCGACGATTCTACCCGAAGCCAGATACCGGGGTCAGTTGCGTTTCTTCATCAGGTGAGGGGACATGCTCAGATCGTTGCGACGCAGGGCGCGCCGACGGCTGAATCGCCAGGCGAGGATGCCGACCCAGAGAAACAGCAAGCCGAAGAGCAGCAGGACGATGGCGGCACCGGTGCTGTCATTGAGGGCGCCGAGGGCCGGGGGGCGGCCGAGCAGGGTGGCGGCGCCCGCCATGGCCAGCAGTACGCCGAAGCCCGCGATCAGCGCGGCCAGGGCCGCCGCGAATCGCCAGCGCCAACTGCCTCGGCGCCTGGGGCGCAATCGGCGGGGATCGAAATCATTGGATAACTTCATCCGGACGTCCTCTTGCTTGATCGGGGTATGACCGGCGCCTGCTGGCGGTGGTTCCGGCCATCCCCATCGGATGTCGCGGCTTTCGTCGGCGCGACTAGAAGAGCGCCTTGGCCTGGGGGACCACGCTGGCGAAGTTGTCGGCCAGGGCGATCACTTCGACGCGGTGCATTTCATCGGCGCTGATGACGCCGCCATCCAGGGTGGGCAGGTCGCGGGTCGCGCAAGCCGCGCTCACCAGCGTGCAGCGATAACCATAGTCTTTGGCGGCGCGTACGGTGGTGCTGATGCTGGAGTGGGTCATGAAGCCGCAGACGATCAGGTCCAGGTGGCCGATAGCCTGCAGGCGGTCGTGCAGGTCGGTGCCGGCGAAGGCGTTGGGCAGGCGTTTCTCCACCAGGATCTCGCCGGGCAGCGGGGCGGCTTCGGGCAGGTGCTGGCCGCGGTCGCCACGGGGGTCGAAGATGCCGCCGGGAACGCCCAGGTGCTTCACGTGGACGATGGGGCGACCCATGGTGCGGGCTGCGGCGAGCAGGCTGGCGATTTCCGCCAGGGCTTCGTCCAGGCCGGGCAGGGCGAGGACGCCGCTGCGGTACTCTTCCTGGGCGTCGATGATCACCAGGGTGGCATTGTTCAGGCTGGCCGGTGGATAGCCGCGACCGCTGAGCTGGAACATGGATTTCGGGGAGGACATGCGAATCTCCAGGTACGACTTGGCCACTATTGTCCGCCCTGCGAAGGAATAAGTGAACCATGGACGGCTGCCGAGTTGCCGCTATTCGCCCGCAACCCACCGCGCCGGGGCGATCTTGCGTCCCCGTCACGGCGGGTTCCGCGAGTCTGGGAGCGGGCTGCCCCCGTTGTGTGTCGGTGCTAGAATCTCCGGCCCGCTTTCCGAGGTAACCGCCGTGTCCGAATCCCGCCTCCGCACCCTGCGCGACCATATCCGTTGGGCCGTCAGCCGTTTCCATGCCGAGAACCTGTTCTTCGGCCACGGCACCGACAACGCCTGGGATGAGGCCCGCCAGCTGGTGCTGGGTGCCCTCCACCTGCCCTACGAGATTGCCGACAGCTACCTGGATTGCCGGCTGGAGGACGACGAAGCGGCGCATCTGCGTGAGCTGCTGCGTCGACGCATCGAGGAGCGTGTGCCGGTGGCCTACCTGCTGGGCGAGGCCTGGTTCTGCGGCCTGCCCTTCGTGGTGGACGAGCGCGTGCTGGTGCCGCGCTCGCCCATCGCCGAACTGATCCAGCAACAGTTCTCGCCCTGGCTGCCCCAGGACCCGGCGCGCATCCTCGACCTGTGTACCGGCTCGGGTTGCATCGGCATCGCCTGCGCCCATGCGTTCCCCACGGCCGAGGTGGTGCTGGGCGATCTGTCCTTCGAGGCGCTGGAGGTGGCGAATCTGAACATCGAGCGCCACGGCCTGGAAGAGCGTGTCTACACCGTCCAGGGCGATGGCTTCGATGGCCTGTCGGGGCAGCGTTTCGACCTGATAGTGTCCAATCCACCCTATGTGGATGCCGAGGACTTCGCCGACATGCCGGCGGAGTACCAGCATGAACCTGAACTCGGGCTGGCCTGTGGCGACGATGGCCTGGACCTGGTCCGGCGGATGCTGGCCGAAGCGGCCGATCACCTGACCGAGAAGGGGCTGCTGATTGTCGAGGTGGGCAACAGCCAGGTCCATGTGGAGGCGCTCTATCCGGAGGTGGACTTCCTCTGGCTGGACTTCGAGCACGGCGGCCACGGCGTGTTCATGCTCAGCGCCAAGCAGTGCAGGGAGCATCAGGCGTTGTTCCGCTCGCGGGTTCCTGCCTGACCCTTCGGGCTCAGTGGGTGGTGATCCAGATCAGCAAGCCCGCCTGGAATACGGCGAAGACCACCAGGCAGGCGATGGTGAAGCGCAGGCTGCTGTCATCCCGCTTGTAGGCGGCGATCCGCTCTTCCAGCTTGCGGATCTCCACCTCCTGCCGCGCCAGGTTCTGGTCGGCCTGTTCCAGCATGGCCGCGGCGTCCTTGAGGCTCACCAACTGCACCTTTTCCCGGTGCCAGTCCCCATGGAGTTCGCTGACCCGGCCGGCGCCGTAACGGCCCTTGAGCTGCAGGTTGTCCAGGTAGGTGATCTCGAAGCCCTGGGCCTTGAGCGCATGGTCGCGACGCAGGCGCGCCTCGTTGTCCATGGCGTCCCTGGTGGGCAGGGCGCCCCCTTCGACCTGGTAGTGGGCCCAGCGCTGCCTGGCCCAGGCGATGCCCTGGCCCAGCAGGAAGCGCCCCAGCCCGCGGTTCGCCGGCTCCAGCTGCAGCCCGCCATCCGGTCCGAAGCGCACTTCCTTGCTACGGTGGTCGGCCCAGACCTCCAGCAGATTCTGTTCCCTGCGTACCTTTTGGCCCGGCAGGCCGATGGAAAGGCGCAGCAGGCTCTGCTCCTTGCTGTGGCGCTCCACCCGTCCCAGCTCGACGAAGCGCAGCGGGCGCGCGCCGGTGTGGCGGTCGATGGGCAGGGGCGCGAGGCGCAGCAGCTCGAAATGCTCGGGCGCCAGCTCGGTCCAGGGATGGGGCTGGGGCGCGGCGTCCTGCTCGACGCTCGGCCGTTCGGCTGGGCTTTCAGACATCGATGAGTACCTTGTGGGGCCTGTCTAAGCCCTTATCGGTCGATTTCCGCATTTCTGGAGTCCGTCAGGTTGCGGATGAAGGCCAGGATGCGCTCGCCCAGTTCACGAGCCAGGGGTAGATGCGGATTGGCGTAGGACGCCAGTTGCTGCCGCCTGTCCTGGGGCACGATGCGCAGTACATGGTTCATGCCCGGGATGATCGCCAGCTCGGCATGGGGGCTCGCGGCCTTGAGTCGCTCGGCATCGGCTACCGCGACCTGGATGTCGTGGCTGCCCTGGAGCACCAGGATGGGGAGGCTCAACCGGCCATAGACCTGGGCCGGGTCCTGGCGGAACAGTGAGATCAGGTAGGGCTGGACGCTCGGGCGGAACAGCAGCTCCAGCGCCTTGGGCACGTCGTCCACCGGCCGGCCCGCCTTGAGGCTGGCGAGGATGCGTTCGCTTTCGGCCAGCAAGGGAGGCGGCAGGCGGTCCTGCAGTTGCTCGCGGAGCAGTTCGTCGATGGGTCTCGCGCTGCCCGCGATGCTCACCAGGGCGTCGGCGCCTGCGGGTTGCGCGGCCAGGCCGGCGATGAGGGAGCCCTCGCTATGGCCAATCAGGATCAGCTGGGAGAAGCGCGGGTCCTGTTTCAGGCGGCGACCCCAGGCCGCGGCATCCGCAGCGTAGCCCTCGAGGCTCAGGTGGCGCTCGTCAGGGCCGGCCGCATGGCTGGCGGCGATGCCGCGCTTGTCGTAGCGCACGCTGGCGATGCCATTGCGTGCCAGCAGCTCGGCGAGCTTCCTGAGGCTGTCGTTGCGCCCGGCCATGGGGTTGTTGCCGTCGCGGTCGGTGGGGCCGGAACCGGCGATGATCAGTGCCACCGGTACCGCTTCCCCGGTCTTGGGACGCAGCAGGGTGCCCTGGAGCAGGCCGGTACCGGTGTCCAGTTCTATCGGGCGTTGCAGAACCGCCTGGGGGGCGGCCATGGCCTGGCCGGCCAGTGCGAGAAAGACGAGCAGGAGTGCGCGGAGCATGCAGGGGAACCATTCCTTGGGGAGGAGGTTGGACAGGCCATCCGCCCCGTGGTTCTGAGGGGTGAACTGGGGCAGGGCCACGGGTATACTCCTCGGCCTTCGAATCGAGGTCCATTTCTGCGGAGCACTGTGCATGTCCGGCAATACCTACGGCAAGCTGTTCACCGTCACCACCGCTGGCGAAAGCCATGGTCCGGCGCTGGTCGCCATCGTCGACGGCTGCCCGCCGGGGCTGGAGATTTCCCTGGAGGACCTGCAGCGAGACCTCGATCGCCGCAAACCGGGTACCAGCCGCCACACCACCCAGCGCCAGGAAGCGGATGAGGTCGAGATCCTCTCCGGCGTCTTCGAGGGGCGCACCACCGGTTGCTCCATCGGCCTGCTGATCCGCAACACCGACCAGAAGTCCAAGGACTACTCGGCCATCAAGGACCTGTTCCGCCCGGCCCATGCCGACTACAGCTACCACCACAAGTACGGAATCCGCGACTACCGTGGCGGTGGCCGTTCGTCCGCCCGGGAAACCGCCATGCGCGTGGCCGCCGGGGCCATCGCCAAGAAGTTCCTGGCGACCCAGGGCATCAGCGTACGCGGCTACATGAGTCAGCTCGGTCCCATCGAGATCCCCTTCAAGACCTGGGACTCGGTGGAGCAGAACGCCTTCTTCAGCCCGGACCCGGACAAGGTGCCGGAGCTGGAGGCCTACATGGACCAGCTGCGTCGTGACCAGGACTCGGTGGGCGCGAAGATCACCGTGGTCGCCGAAGGCGTGCCGCCGGGCCTGGGCGAGCCCATCTTCGATCGCCTGGACGCCGAGCTGGCCCACGCGCTGATGAGCATTAACGCGGTGAAGGGGGTGGAGATCGGCGCGGGCTTCGACAGTGTCGCCCAGCGCGGTACCGAGCACCGTGACGAGATGACCCCGGAAGGCTTCCTCAGCAACAATGCCGGCGGCATCCTCGGCGGTATCTCCTCCGGCCAGCCGATCGTCGCCAACCTGGCCCTCAAGCCCACCTCCAGCATCACCACCCCCGGTCGCTCCATCGATGTGGACGGCAACCCGGTGGAGGTGATCACCAAGGGGCGTCATGACCCCTGCGTAGGCATCCGCGCCACCCCCATCGCCGAAGCCATGATGGCCATCGTGCTGATGGACCACCTGCTGCGTCATCGTGCCCAGAACGCCGGCGTACAGGTGGCGACCCCGGTGCTCCGGCAGCTGTGACGGGCGGCGCGAACGCGCTGCCCTACTGGCGGCTGTCCAGCTTCTACCTCTTCTACTTTTCCCTGCTGGGCGCCACGGCGCCCTTTCTGGGTCTCTACTTCGCGCACCTCGGATTCTCCAGCGCCCGCATCGGCGAGCTGCTGGCCATTCCCATGCTGATGCGCTGCGTGGCGCCGAATCTCTGGGGCTGGCTGGGGGATCGCAGCGGACGGCGGCTGGAGATCGTGCGCCTGGGGGCCTTCTGCACCCTGGTGACCTTTTCCCTGATCTTCGTCAGCCACAGCTACGCCTGGCTGGCGCTGATCATGGCCCTGCACGCCTTCTTCTGGCACGCGGTGCTGCCCCAGTTCGAGGTGATCACCCTGGCCCACCTGCGTGACCAGGCGGCGCGCTACAGCCAGGTGAGGCTCTGGGGCTCCATCGGCTTCATCCTCACGGTGATCGGCCTCGGCAAGCTGTTCGAGCTGTTCAGCCTGGACAGCTACCCCTGGGCGCTGGTGCTGATCATGGGCGGCATCGTCCTCAGCAGCTTCTGGGTCCCCAACGCCGCGCCGCAGTCGCGCGCGGGCCAGGGCGGGGAGGGCGGTTTCCTCGCCCAGCTGCGCCAGCCCGGCGTGCTGGCCTTCTACGGCTGTGTCGGACTGATGCAGCTGTCCCACGGGCCCTACTACAGCTTCCAGACCATCTACCTGGAGAGCCTCGGCTATTCCCGCAGCCTGATCGGCCAGCTCTGGGCCCTGGGCGTGGTGGCCGAGGTGCTGCTGTTCCTCGTCATGGCCAGTATCCTCGCGCGCTTCCCGGTGCGGACGGTGCTGCTGGCCAGCTTCCTGGTCGCCGCGCTGCGCTGGCTGCTGCTGGGCAGCTTCGCCGACCAGTTGCCGGTGCTGCTGTTCGCGCAAGTGCTGCATGCCTTCACCTTCGGCAGCTTTCACGCAGCCGCCATCCATTTCGTGCAACGTCGGTTCGGGGCCGGCCAGCAGGGCCAGGGCCAGGCGCTCTACGCCGCCTTGGCCGGCATCGGCGGCGCCCTTGGCGCGCTCTACTCAGGCTACACCTGGAGCAGCCTGGGGCCGCTCTGGACCTACGTCATCGCCAGTCTCGCGGCCACCGCCGCAGCCGTTATCATTGCCATCCGATTGCAGGAGGAGCGGGCATGAATCGCCAACAACTCGCCCAGGACATCATCGACGCCGGACGCTTCCTCTATGGGCGCGGCTGGTCCCCGGCCACCAGCAGCAACTATTCCACCCGGCTCGCCGCCGACCAGGCGCTGCTCACCGTGTCCGGCAAGCACAAGGGCCAACTGGGTCCGGACGACGTGCTGGCCACCGACCTGGACGGCAACAGCCTCGAGCCCGGCAAGAAGCCTTCGGCGGAAACCCTGCTGCACACCCAGCTCTACCGCTGGAAGCCGGAGATTGGCGCGGTGCTGCATACCCACTCGGTGAATGCCACCGTGCTGTCGCGACTGACGCTGGCCGACTCCCTGGTGTTCGCCGATTACGAGCTGCAGAAAGCCTTCAGCGGCATCAGCACCCACGAGTCCCAGGTGCTGGTGCCGATCTTCGACAACGACCAGGACATCGCCCGCCTGGCAGCCCGGGTGCAGCCCTGGCTGGACGAGCATCCCGATTGCGTGGGTTACCTGATCCGCGGCCACGGTCTCTATACTTGGGGGCCGCGCATGAGCGACGCCCTGCGCCAGGTCGAAGCCTTCGAGTTCCTCTTCGAGTGCGAGCTGAAGACCCTGGCCATCACCCGGCGCTGACGCTGCCTTCCCGAGAAGGCGCCTGACTGAACGCGGTGCCGTCCGACCCGCCCAAGTGCCGGGCGGACGCCCCAAAAGGAGCAAACCCATGAGCAGCCTGACCGTCTACCACGAATCCAGCCCCGACCTGCCGAGCAAGGTGCTGACCCATGTGGAGGACATCGCCTCCACCCTCGCCGAGGTCGGCGTGCGCTTCGAGCGCTGGGAGGCCTCGGCGCCCATCGCGCCCGGTGCCAGCCAGGATGAGGTGATCGCCGCCTACCGTCCCCAGATCGACCGCCTGATGCAGGAGCAGGGCTACGTCACCGTCGACGTGGTCAGCCTGAACAGCGATCACCCGCAGAAGGCCGAACTGCGGGCCAAGTTCCTCGACGAGCATCGCCACGGCGAAGATGAGGTGCGTTTCTTCGTCGCCGGCCGCGGGCTGTTCACCCTGCATATCGACGAGCAGGTCTACGCCGTGCTCTGCGAGAAGAATGACCTGATCTCCGTGCCCGCCGGCACCCGCCACTGGTTCGACATGGGCGAGCACCCGCACTTCGTGGCGATCCGCCTGTTCAACAACCCGGAAGGCTGGGTCGCCCAGTTCACCGGCGACGCCATCGCCAAGCGCTTCCCGCAGCTGGAAGACTGACCCCGGCTGCTGCAGGAGCGAGCGTGCTCGCGAACCGTACCCGCGAATTCGCCAGCAAGCGGGCTCCTGCGACGGCAGTACCCGATTTATCTGGAGTTCCCCATGCCCATCAAAGCCATCCTCACCGACATCGAAGGCACCACCAGCGCGGTGAGCTTCGTCTTCGACGTCCTCTTCCCCTTCGCCGCCCGTCATCTGCCCGAGTTCGTCCTGGCCCGTGCCGACGAACCGGAGGTGGCCACCCAGCTGGATGCGGTGCGGCGGGACAGTGGCGAGCCCGACGCCAGCGTCCAGCGGGTGGTGGAGATCCTCCTCGGCTGGATCGCTGAAGACCGCAAGGCCACGCCGCTCAAGGCGTTGCAGGGCATGGTCTGGGAGCAGGGCTACCAGGCCGGACAACTCAAGGGGCACGTCTACCCGGACGCGGTGGAAGCCCTGCGCCGCTGGAAGCAGGAAGGGTACGACCTCTACGTCTACTCCTCCGGCTCCATCCAGGCGCAGAAGCTGATCTTCGGCTGTTCCGAGGCCGGCGACCTGTCGCCGCTGTTCTCCGGCTACTTCGACACCACTTCCGGGCCCAAGCGCGAGGCGGATTCCTACCGCCGCATCGCCAGCGCCATCGGCCGACCCGGGGAGGAGATCCTCTTCCTCTCCGATGTGGTGCAGGAGCTGGATGCGGCCCGCGAGGCCGGCCTGCAAACCGTTGGCCTGGCCCGGGAGGGCGGGGTGCTCGACGGCCACGAGACCGTCGCCAGCTTTGCGGTGATCGACCTGGCGCGCTTCTGAGTCACCCGGCGGAAGGCGGGGCGGAGCCGATCTATCCTTGAGGTGACTGCATCCACCCGGGAGCGTCCCCATGGGTCCCCGCCGCTGTGTTGTCGTTACCTGGCTCCGACCGGGGGCGTTCAGGGTTTACGGCGCCTGTTTCCTCGTCCTGCTGTTGACGGCGATGCTGGCCATGCCGGCGGTGGCCGACCAGCGGTCCGCCTGGCAGGCCCTGCGTGAGGGCAAGGCGTTCCTCCTGCTGCGCCATACCACCGCTCCGGGTGTCGGCGATCCCGAAGGTTTTCGTCTGGGGGATTGCAGCACCCAGCGCAACCTTGACGAGAAGGGCCGTCGGGAGGCGCGGCGTTGGGGCCGACTGCTCAAGGGGCGCGACGTGGAGCAGCCCCGGCTCTACAGCAGCAACTGGTGCCGCGCCCAGGACACCGCCCAGGAAATGGGCTTGGGCGCGGTGGAAACCCTGTCCGCGCTGGACTCGTTCTTCAGCGATCCGGACAGCCAGGCGGCCCAGACCGTCGAGTTGCGCAAGGCCATCGAGAAGGTGCCGAAGGACCGTCCGGTGGTGATGGTCAGCCACCAGGTGAACATCAAGGCGCTGACCGGATTCTCGCCCAGGAGCGGGGAGGGGATGATCATCGCGCTGCCCCTGGACGACCCGCCGAAGGTGCTGGCGCGCATCGCCCAACCCTGACGCCTTTCAGATCAGCAGCAGCTGGTCCTGTTCCGGTTGCAGCCGCAGGCCTTCCAGTTTGAGTAGCAGGGCCTTGCGCGAAAGGCCACCGGCATAACCGGTAAGGCTGCCGTCGCGGCCGATCACCCGGTGGCAGGGGATGATGATCGAGATCGGGTTGGCGCCATTGGCGGTGCCTACGGCGCGGATCGACCTCGGGCGACCGATGCGCTCGGCCAGCTCGCCGTAGCTGATGGTCCGGCCGTAGGGGATGTCCTGCAGGGCCTGCCAGACCGCTTGCTGGAAGGGGGTGCCGTGCGGGGCCAGGCGCAGCTCGAAACGCTTCAGGCGCCCGGCGAAGTAGCGGTCCAGTTGGCGGCAGGCGTCATCCAGCTGGCGGTCCGCCGGTCGCCAGCCTTCCCTGGGTTGCCAGTGTTCGGAGTTGTCCATGTGCAGCATCCGCAGGCCGGACTCGTCGCCGGCCAGCAGCAGGGGGCCGGTGGGGCTTTCGTGATAGCGGAAATACATCATCCATTCTCCAGGGCGTAGCTCTGCCAGAGGTAGACGGCTGCGTAGGCGCGCCAGGGGCGCCAGCGTTCGGCGTGGCCGGCCAGCGCCCTGGCGCTGATGCCGTCCGGCCCCCAGAGCGGTGATTTGAGCAGGCCGAGGTCGGCGGTGGGAAAGGCGTCCGGTTCGCCGAATGCGCGCAGGGCGATGTATTCGGCGGTCCAGCGGCCGATGCCGGGGAGGGCGCAGAGCCGCTCCACCAGGGCGTCGACCCCCGCCTCCAGGTTCAGCTCCAGCTCCTGGTCGGCCACTGCGGCGGCGAAGCGACGCAGGGTGTCGACACGCCTGCCGGGCATGCCGATGCCGGGCAATGGGTCGTCGGCGATGGCGCGGGCGGTCGGGAACAGGCGCAGGGGCCCGCCTTCGGGGGCATCCTCCAAGGGGGTACCCAGGCGCTCCACCAGGCGCCCGGCGATGGTCACGGCCGCCTTGACCGTCACTTGCTGGCCAATGATGGTGCGCACGCCCTGCTCGAAGGGATCGAAGGCCACGGGTAGGCGCAGGCCCGGATAGCGATCGATGAGGTCTTTCAGCAGCGGGTCCCGGCCCAGGTGCCGGGCGATGGCGATAGGGTCGCTGTCCAGGTCGAACATGCGGCGGACGCGTGGGACGAGCCGCGATTCCAGCCCCCGTGCGGAGGCGCTGAGCTCCAACTCCAGGAAGCCCGATGCCGGGCGCAGGCGGAACCAGCCGGAACGGCCGGCAAGGCGGAAGCTGCGGGAGTAGCTGCCGTCGTCCAGGCACTCGACGCCGGGCAGCCGCCGCAAGGCGAAATGTTGCTGGAACTGCTGCCAGCTCCAGGGCTCCAAATAGTCAAGGCGCATGGGCTCGTTGGGCTCGCGGGATTCAAAGGGAGCGTTGGCTGTCAGGGTGTGACGATAGTCTCCTGCTATGGCGCCGTCTTTGCGAAACCGACTTTCAAATTCCGCCTGCTGCGGTTCGACCTGACATGCAAGCCATCGTAGAATGCGCGCCTTTTCATGGGGCGGAAGCACCGTCCGCTAATACAGCCAGCAGGGGAGACTACCCATGAGCGATTACCAGGAAACTCTCTACGACGGCTATGGCCAGCGCTTCCGCATGGACAAGCTGCTTCACGAAGTGCGTACCGAGCACCAGCATCTGGTGATCTTCGAGAACGCCCGCATGGGCCGCGTGATGGCCCTGGATGGTGTGATCCAGACCACCGAGGCGGACGAGTTCATCTACCACGAAATGCTGACCCACGTGCCGATCCTCGCCCATGGCGCGGTGAGAAGCGTGCTGATCATCGGCGGTGGCGACGGCGGCATGCTGCGGGAAGTGCGCAAGCACCGGGACATCGAGCGCATCACCATGGTGGAGATCGACGGCACCGTGGTCGACATGTGCAAGGAGTACCTGCCGAACCATTCCAAGGGCGCCTATGAAGACCCGCGCCTGAACCTGGTGATCGACGACGGCATGCGTTTCGTCGCCACCACCGAGGAGAAGTTCGACGTCATCATCTCCGACTCCACCGACCCCATCGGTCCTGGCGAGGTGCTGTTCTCCGAGAACTTCTACCAGGCCTGCCGCCGCTGCCTGAACGATGGTGGCGTGCTGGTGACCCAGAACGGCACGCCCTTCATGCAACTGGGCGAGGTGCAGACCACCGCCAGCCGCATGAACGGCCTGTTCGCCGACTGGCACTTCTACCAGGCGGCGGTGCCCACCTACATCGGCGGCGCCATGACCTTCGCCTGGGGCGCCACCGACCCCGAGCTGCGCAAGCTGCCGCTGGAGACCCTGCGCCAGCGCTTCGCCGGCAGTGGCATCGTCACCCGCTACTACAACCCCGAGATCCACCAGGGCGCCTTCGCGCTGCCGCAGTACGTGCTGCACGCGGTGAACAAGCCGAGCAACGACTGAGGTCGTGCGGGTACATGAAGAAGGGGCCGCAAGGCCCCTTTTTTGTAGAGCGACGAAGCTACGCCGGGCCTCGCAGCCTGATGCTTCCCTCTCCCCCCGCCTCTCTCCCAAAGCTAGAGGGGGATTCGCACGGGAGGGCGAAACGGAAACCCGCCGCCCACGCGGAAATGAACTGGGCTACCGAAGCCCAAACCACGAAGCACAAAAAAGCCCGGCACTTGGCCGGGCTTTTTCAACGCAGGGCGCGATCAGATCTCCGCCGGCCTCACATGGCCGAACAGCTCCTGGGAGAAGCGCACGCGCTCTTCCGGAGACTCCTGGATGCCCTTGGCCTTCAGCTCCTCGAGGCGGGCCTCGACGGCGTGGGCGCGATGGGTCAGGCCACAGTCGTTGGCGATCTGGATATTCAGGCCGGGGCGGGCGTTGAGTTCCAGGATCAGCGGGCCCTTGTCCACGTCCAGCACCATGTCGACGCCGATGTAGCCCAGGCCGCAGAGCTCGTAGCAGCCGGCCGCCAGCTTCATGAAGCCGTCCCAGTTGGGCAGCTGCACGCCGTCCACCGCGTTGGTGGTGTCCGGGTGCTTGGCGATCTTGTTGTTCAGCCAGGTGCCGCGCAGGGTGATGCCGGTGGCGAGGTCGACGCCCACGCCGATGGCGCCCTGGTGCAGGTTGGCCTTGCCGCTGGACTGGCGGGTGGGCAGGCGCAGCATGGCCATCACCGGGTAGCCCATCAGCACGATGATGCGGATGTCGGGCACGCCTTCGTAGCTGATGCTCTTGAAGATCGGGTCCGGCGTGACGCGGTACTCGATCAGCGCACGGTCGCGGTGTCCGCCGAGGGAGTAGAGGCCGGTGAGGATCGAGGAGATCTGATGCTCGATCTCCTCGTGGCTGATGATCTTGCCGGAGACGGTCTTGTAGCGGCCTTCGAAGCGGTCGGCGATCACCAGGATGCCGTCGCCGCCGGCGCCCTGCGCCGGCTTGATCACGAAGTCGTTGCGCTCGCCGATGATCTCGTCGAGCTTGTCGATCTCCTTCTCGGTGGAAATGATCCCGTACATCTCGGGTACGTGGATCCCCGCCTCGATGGCGCGCTGCTTGGTGATGATCTTGTCGTCGACGATCGGGTACAGGTGCCGCTTGTTGTACTTCAGCACGTAGTCCGCGTTTCGCCGGTTGATGCCCATGATGCCTTTGGCTTCAAGGGCTTTCCAGGTCTTGATCAGGCCGAACATGGGCTCAGTCCTTCACGAAGGCTTTGAAGCGGAACAGTTCGGTCAGGCGGTAGCCGCGGTAGCGACCCATCGCCAGCATGAAGCCCACCATGATCAGCAGCACGGCCGGGAAGGTGAAGATGAAGTAGGTCAGCTCCGGAATGGTCATCAGCAGGTGTGCCAGGGTAGCCGCGATCAGGGTGCCGATCGCCACCTTGAAGGCATGGCCGCCGCCGCGCTCTTCCCAGGTGATGGACAGGCGCTCGATGGTCATGGTCAGGATCACCATGGGGAACAGGGCCACGGACAGGCCGCGCTCCAGGCCGAGCTTGTGGCTCAGCAGGCTGATGACCGCGATCAGCACCACGACGAAGGTGAGCACCACCGACAGGCGCGGCAGCATCTGCAGCTTCAGGTGCTCGAGGTACGAGCGCAGCGACAGGCCAAGCGCCGTGATGATGGTGAAGAGCACGATGCCGAAGCCCAACTGGGTCTCGCGGAAGGCCAGGGCGATCAGCACCGGGGTGAAGGTGCCGAGGGTCTGCAGGCCGCCGAGGTTGCGCAGGATCAGGATCACCAGCACGCCGATGGGGATCATGATCATGATCTGGTAGGTCTGCTGGGTCTGCAGCGGCAGGCCGTAGAGCGAGTACTCGAGGAAGTCGGCGTCGGTGTTCTCGTCGGTCAGCTTGGCGAGGCGGATGGCGTTCATCTCGCTGTTGTTCATGCTGAAGGTCACCTGGGCCTTCTTGCCGCCGTCGACGGTGATCAGCGGTTCGTCACCGGTCCACCAGATCAGGCGGTCGCTGGGCAGGCCCTGCTCGCCGGACTCGGGGTTGAAGTACAGCCAGTTCTCGCCGTTGAAGCTGCGCAGCCAGAGTTCGGGGCTCTGGGCCTGCTCGCTCACCAGGCGGATGGTGTGCACGCGCTCCATGGGCACGTGGGCGATGGACAGCAGCAGTTCGATCACCCGGGCCTTGTTGGGCGTGCTCGGGTCGCCGGACAGCAGCAGCTTGACGTTGTCATCGTTGAGGTTGTTGACCCGCTTGATGGTCTCGCTGATGAAGGTCTCGACGTCGGCCGAGTGCTGGCGGATGGGGGCCAGCAGGGCTTCGGCGGCGATCTTCTCCGGGCCCTCGACCGGGATGCTGTCGCGGAAGATCGGCCCCTTGTCCTTGGGCTTCTCGCCGCTGTAGCGCTTGGTCAGCACCAGGCGGTAATAGAGGGTCTGGTTGCCGCTGGCGCGACGGGCGGACCAGGTCACCTTGCGGTTGCCGTCCGCGCGATTGATGCTCACGCCGTAGTTGTTGGAGATGAAGCTCTCGTTGAGGCTGACGTAGTCCCGGTTCAGCGGCGGCACGAACATCTGCACCTTGATCGGGTCACGCGGGCTGGCCTGGAACTCGACCTTGGCGTCGATGTTCCAGAGGTCGTCGGTTTCATCCTCGGTGATCGGGATGCCCTGGATGAAGATCTGGTAGGCCGTTATCAGAATGCCCAGGCTCACCAACAGGGTGATCAGGACTTTCAGATGCAGGGTAAGAGAGCGCATGTGGGTTACTCGTCAGAGTTTGCGTCGGTGGTGCAAGCCGGTTTACCGGCTGCGTATTTAAGGCTCGGGTCGATCTGTGCGTCGAAGCGCTTGAGCGCCTCGGAGCCGATCAGAAGCGGGTATTGGAATGCACTGCGGTCCGTGAGGTTCACTTCAATTTGTCGCAGGGCCCTGCCCATGCACACCTCGAGTTCGATTACCGGGCGTGCAGTGTAGGTCTTGCCTTCCTCGGGATTGAAGTCGCCGGCGCGCCGCTTGATCTTGCTGATGCGCGCCAGGGGACGTTCGATCGGGTGTTCGTGGGCGTCGTCGATGGCCAGGTAGAAGCGTACCCAGGTTTCCCCATCCTTCTTGAAACGTTTGATATCGCGGGCGCTGAGGGAAGCGGTCTTGGCGCCGGTGTCGAGCTTGGCGGCGACTTCGAGGTCGAGGTCCTTCAGCCGGGCGTACTCGTTGAGGCCGTAGACGGTCTTCTCGTTGGCAAGGCCCAGGCCGGGAAGGGCGAGCAGGCAGGCAATCGGGGCGAAGGGCTTGAGTGTCATAAGTCCTTTGGGCGTAACGCGGTCATCGGTCCAGGAGCCCGGCCCACGGCCTTCGTGGCGGCGGCGCCTGGTCTGGGAGTCTAGCAGGCAAGTCAGTGGCGCCCAGACTGGCGCTGGCGGCGCGCATTCTAACACGCGGATTTTCCGGCGTGACAGCCACCCCTGGCGTCGGGCGGAGGTGGACGCATACGGCCGGCTAACCGGGTTAATCGATGGATTGTCGACAATTCATCGCTTCGTGTTTGACATTGCTGAGGCTTGAGGGGTAGTTTTGCGTCACTCGCATTGAAATGTGTCGACAATCATGTTGGATATCACCGAAAGCCCCGTGGTCGATCAGCTGGACTCGGAGACCCTCGCCGAAACCGTCTTCCGGCGCATCCAGGCGGCCATCGTCCGGGGCGATATCGCGCCGGGCAGCAAGATTTCCGAACCTGAGCTGGCGCGAACCTACGGCATCAGCCGAGGACCGCTGCGGGAGGCGATCCATCGCCTCGAGGGTCAGCGCCTGCTGGTGCGGGTGCCCCATGTCGGCGCGCGGGTGGTGTCGCTGAGTGCGACTGAGCTGATCGAGTTGTACGAGATCCGCGAATCCCTCGAAGGCATGGCCTGCCGCCTGGCGGCCGAGCGCATGACCCAATCGGACATCGATGAGTTGCGCCGGGTGCTGGATACCCATGAGCGCGACGAGGCCTTCCAGGCCGGCCGTGGCTACTACCAGCAGGAAGGCGACTTCGACTTCCACTACCGGATCATCCAGGGCAGCGGCAACCAGACCCTGACCAAGATGCTGTGCGGCGAGCTGTACCAGCTGGTGCGCATGTATCGCCTGCAGTTTTCCTCGGTGCCGAACCGGCCTCGCCAGGCCTTCAACGAGCACCACCGGATTCTCGACGCCATCGCCGACCGAGACGGCGAACTGGCCGAGTTGCTGATGCGCCGTCACATCGGTGCTTCCAAGCGCAATATCGAGCGCCACTACCAGGATGCGCTCGCCAACCCGTCCAAGACACGAGGTGATTCATGACCCAGCTTTCCGCCGGCCAGCGTTTCCGCCAGGCCCTCGCCGAAGAAAAACCGCTGCAGGTGATCGGTGCCATCAACGCCAACCACGCGCTGCTGGCCAAGCGCGCGGGCTTCCGCGCCATCTACCTGTCCGGCGGCGGCGTGGCGGCGGGCTCCCTCGGCCTGCCGGATCTCGGCATCAACACCCTGGACGACGTGCTGACCGATGTGCGTCGCATCACCGATGTCTGCGACCTGCCGCTGCTGGTGGACATCGACACCGGCTTCGGCCCCAGTGCCTTCAATATCGAACGCACCGTGAAGAGCCTGATCAAGGCCGGCGCCGCCGCCGCCCATATCGAGGATCAGGTGGGCGCCAAGCGCTGCGGCCACCGTCCGGGCAAGGAAATCGTGTCCTGCGAAGAGATGGTGGATCGCGTGCGTGCGGCCGCCGATGCCAAGACCGATCCGGACTTCTTCCTGATCGCTCGCACCGACGCCATCCAGGCCGAAGGCGTGGATGCCGCCATCGAGCGCTGCCAGCGCTACGTGGAGGCCGGTGCCGACGGCATCTTCGCCGAGGCCGCCTATGACCTGCCCACCTACCAGCGCTTCGTCGAGGCGCTGAACGTACCGATCCTGGCCAACATCACCGAATTCGGCGCCACGCCGTTGTTCACCCGCGATGAGCTGGCCTCCGTCGGCGTGGCCATCCAGCTCTACCCGCTGTCGGCCTTCCGCGCCGCGAACAAGGCGGCTGAGGCGGTCTACACCGCGATCCGCCAGGAGGGGCACCAGAAGAATGTCATCGAGTTGATGCAGACTCGCGCCGAACTCTATGACCGTATCGGCTACCACGCCTTCGAGCAGAAGCTCGATGCGCTGTTCGCCGCCAGCAAGAAGTGATCGGGACGCGGGCTGGATGGCCCGCGCACAACAAGAAATTCATCCGACCGGATCAGATGAGGACAATGCGATGAGCACCACCGAAACCACCGCCCAGGGCTTCAAGCCGAAGAAATCCGTGGCCCTGTCCGGCACCGCCGCCGGCAACACCGCCCTCTGCACCGTAGGCCGCAGCGGTAACGACCTTCACTACCGTGGCTATGACATCCTCGATGTCGCCACCACCTGCGAGTTCGAGGAAATCGCTCACCTGCTGGTGCACGGCAAGCTGCCCAATGTCGCCGAGCTGGCGGGCTACAAGGCCAAGCTGAAGGCCCTGCGCGGCCTGCCCGCCGGCGTCAAGGCGGTCCTGGAACAGCTGCCGCCCTCGGCCCACCCGATGGACGTGATGCGCACCGCCGTGTCGGTGCTGGGTTGCCTGGCGCCCGAGAAGGATGACCACAACCACCCGGGCGCCCGTGACATCGCCGACAAGCTGATGGCCTCCCTGGGTTCCGCGCTCCTCTATTGGTATCACTACAGCCACAACGGCAAGCGCATCGAAGTGGAGACCGACGACGATTCCATCGGCGGTCACTTCCTGCACCTGCTGCACGGTGAGAAACCGCGCGAATCCTGGGTGCGCGCCATGCACACCTCGCTGATCCTCTACGCCGAGCACGAATTCAACGCCTCGACCTTCACCTCCCGGGTGATCGCCGGCACCGGTTCGGACATGCACTCCTGCATCGCCGGCGCCATCGGCGCCCTGCGCGGTCCCAAGCACGGCGGTGCCAACGAAGTGGCCTTCGAGGTGCAGAAGCGCTACGACAGCCCGGATGAGGCCGAAGCCGACATCCGCGCCCGGGTCGAGAAGAAGGAAGTGATCATCGGCTTCGGCCACCCGGTCTACACCGTGTCCGATCCGCGCAACAAGGTGATCAAGGAAGTCGCCCGCGAGCTGTCCGCCGAGCAGGGCAACACCAAGATGTTCGACATCGCCGAGCGTCTGGAAAGCACCATGTGGGAAATCAAGAAGATGTTCCCCAACCTCGATTGGTTCAGCGCCGTCAGCTACCACATGATGGGCGTACCCACCGCCATGTTCACCCCGCTGTTCGTGATCGCCCGCACCTCGGGCTGGTCCAGCCATGTCATCGAGCAGCGCATCGACGGCAAGATCATTCGCCCGAGCGCCAACTACGTCGGTCCCGAGGACCTGAAGTTCGTGCCGCTCAAGGATCGTAAATAAGATGAACAGCCAATACCGTGAACGCCTGCCAGGCACCGACCTGGACTACTACAACGCGCCGGCGGCGGTGGATGCCATCAAGCCCGGCGCCTGGGCCGGGCTGCCCTACACCAGTCGCGTGCTGGCCGAGCAGTTGGTGCGCCGCTGCGACCCGGAAAGCCTGACCGCCTCCCTGGAGCAGCTGATCTACCGTAAGCGCGACCTGGACTTTCCCTGGTACCCGGCGCGCGTGGTCTGCCACGACATCCTCGGCCAGACCGCGCTGGTGGACCTGGCCGGCCTGCGCGACGCCATCGCGGAGAAGGGCGGGGACCCGTCCAAGGTCAACCCGGTGGTCCCGACCCAGTTGATCGTCGATCACTCCCTGGCGGTGGAATACGCGGGCTTCGACCCGGACGCCTTCGAGAAGAACCGGGCCGTTGAAGAGCGCCGCAACGAGGATCGCTTCCACTTCATCGAGTGGACCAAGACCGCCTTCAAGAACGTCGACGTGATCCCGGCCGGCAACGGCATCATGCACCAGATCAACCTGGAGAAAATGAGCCCGGTGATCCAGGCGCGCGGCGGCGTGGCCTTCCCCGACACCTGCGTCGGCACCGATAGCCACACACCCCATGTCGACGCCCTGGGCGTGATCGCCATTGGCGTCGGCGGCCTGGAAGCGGAGACCGTGATGCTGGGTCGCGCGTCCATGATGCGCCTGCCCGATATCGTCGGCGTCCGCCTCTCCGGCAAGCGCCAGCCCGGCATCACCGCCACCGACATCGTCCTGGCCCTGACCGAGTTCCTGCGCAAGGAGCGGGTGGTGGGCGCCTACGTCGAGTTCTTCGGCGAAGGGGCGGACAGCCTGTCCATCGGCGACCGCGCCACCATCTCCAACATGTGCCCGGAATACGGCGCCACCGCGGCGATGTTCTACATCGACCAGCAGACCCTCGACTACCTGAAGCTGACCGGTCGCGAGCCGGAGCAGGTGGCCCTGGTGGAGCAGTACGCCAAGACCCTCGGCCTCTGGAGCAGCGCGCTGGTCACCGCCGAGTACGAGCGGGTGCTGGAGTTCGACCTGTCCACCGTGGTGCGTAACATGGCCGGCCCGAGCAACCCGCACCGCCGCCTGCCCACCTCGGCCCTGGCCGAGCGCGGCATCGCCGACGAAGCCAAGCTGGAGGCCGGAAAGGGCGAGGAGGCCGAAGGGCTGATGCCCGATGGCGCGGTGATCATCGCCGCCATCACCAGTTGCACCAACACCTCCAACCCACGCAACGTGGTCGCCGCCGGGCTGGTGGCGAAGAAGGCCAATGCCCTGGGCCTGGTGCGCAAGCCCTGGGTGAAGACGTCCTTCGCCCCCGGTTCCAAGGTGGCCAAGCTGTACCTGGAGGAGTCCGGGCTGCTGCCGGAGCTGGAGAAGCTCGGCTTCGGCATCGTCGGCTACGCCTGCACCACCTGCAATGGCATGTCCGGCGCGCTGGACCCGGCGATCCAGCAGGAGATCATCGATCGCGACCTGTACGCCACCGCCGTCCTGTCGGGTAACCGCAACTTCGATGGCCGTATCCACCCCTATGCCAAGCAGGCCTTTCTGGCTTCGCCGCCGCTGGTGGTGGCCTACGCCATCGCCGGTACCGTGCGCTTCGATATCGAGCAGGACGTGCTGGGCCACGACGCGGCCGGAAACCCCGTCACCCTGAAGGACCTGTGGCCGAGCGATGAGGAGATCGACGCCATCGTCGCCGCCGCCGTGAAGCCGGAGCAGTTCAAGCAGGTGTACATCCCGATGTTCGACCTGGGGGCGGTCAAGGAGGCGGAAAGCCCGCTGTACGACTGGCGTCCGATGTCCACCTACATCCGTCGTCCGCCTTACTGGGAAGGCGCCCTGGCCGGCGAGCGGACCCTCAAGGGCATGCGCCCGCTGGCGGTGTTGCCGGACAACATCACCACTGACCACCTGTCGCCGTCCAACGCCATCCTGGCCAGCTCCGCCGCCGGCGAGTACCTGGCGAAGATGGGCTTGCCGGAAGAGGACTTCAACTCCTACGCCACTCACCGTGGCGACCACCTGACCGCGCAGCGCGCCACTTTCGCCAACCCGCAACTGGTGAACGAGATGGCCGTGGTGAACGGCGAGGTGAAGAAGGGGTCCCTGGCGCGCGTCGAGCCGGACGGCAAGGTGATGCGCATGTGGGAAGCCATCGAGACCTACATGGAGCGCAAGCAGCCGCTGATCATCATCGCCGGCGCTGACTACGGTCAGGGCTCGTCCCGCGACTGGGCGGCCAAGGGCGTGCGCCTGGCGGGTGTCGAGGCCATCGTCGCCGAGGGCTTCGAGCGCATCCACCGCACCAACCTGATCGGCATGGGCGTGCTGCCCCTGGAGTTCAAGCCGGGCACCACCCGCAAGACCCTGGGCATCGACGGCACCGAAACCTTCGACGTGATCGGCGAGCGCAAGCCGCGCGCGGACCTCACTCTGGTGATCCGCCGCACCAATGGCGAGTCCCTCAAGGTGCCCGTGACCTGCCGTCTGGATACCGCCGAGGAGGTGTCCATCTACGAGGCGGGTGGCGTGTTGCAACGCTTCGCCCAGGACTTCCTGGAAGCGTCCGCGGTATAGAAATCTAGGTTGGCGTTGAGCGAAGCGATACCCGGCATCCGTGCGCCGCTCAGGTATCGCTCCGCTCAACCCGTCCTACGGTGGTCACCAGATCATTCAGGATCGCAATCCATGTCCCACGTACCCCAAGTCAGAATCCCCGCCACCTACATTCGTGGCGGCACCAGCAAGGGCGTGTTCTTCCGTCTGCAGGACCTTCCCGAGCGCTGCCAGGTGCCGGGCGAGGCCCGCGACCGCCTGTTCATGCGGGTGATCGGCAGCCCGGACCCTTACGCCGCGCACATCGACGGCATGGGCGGCGCCACGTCGTCCACCTCCAAGTGCGTGATCCTCTCGAAGAGCAGCCAGCCCGACCACGATGTGGACTACCTTTACGGCCAGGTCTCCATCGACAGGGCCTTCGTCGACTGGAGCGGCAACTGCGGCAACCTCTCCACCGCCGCAGGCGCCTTCGCACTCCATGCGGGGTTGGTGGACCCGGCGCGCATTCCGGAGAACGGCACCTGCGTAGTGCGTATCTGGCAGGCCAATATCCAGAAGACCATCATCGCCCATGTGCCCGTCACCAACGGTCAGGTGCAGGAGACCGGCGACTTCGAGCTGGATGGGGTGACCTTCCCGGCCGCCGAGATCGTGCTTGAGTTCCTGGATCCCTCGGATGACGGGGATGAGGGCGGCTCCATGTTCCCCACCGGCAACCTGGTGGATGACCTCGAGGTTCCCGGGGTCGGCACCTTCAAGGCCACGCTGATCACCGCCGGCATTCCCACGGTGTTCGTCGAGGCCGAGGCCATCGGCTACACCGGCACCGAGCTGCGTGAAGCCATCAACGGTGACCCCGAAGCCCTGGCGCGGTTCGAGAAGATCCGGGTGGCCGGCGCCTTGCGCATGGGGTTGATCAAGTCGCCGGAAGAGGCGGTCACCCGACAACACACGCCGAAGGTCGCCTTCGTGGCGCCACCCAGGGATTACCAGGCCTCCAGCGGCAGGCAGGTGAAGGCGAGCGATGTGGATCTGCTGGTGCGGGCACTGTCCATGGGCAAGCTGCACCACGCGATGATGGGCACGGCGGCGGTGGCCATCGGCACCGCGGCGGCCATTCCCGGCACCCTGGTGAACCTCGCGGCCGGTGGTGGCGAGCGTAACGCGGTGCGCTTCGGGCACCCTTCGGGCACCCTGCGCGTGGGCGCTGAAGCTCGCCAGGTGGATGGGCAGTGGCAGGTCACCAAGGCGATCATGAGCCGCAGTGCGCGGATCCTGATGGAAGGCTGGGTGCGGGTGCCGGGCGATTCGTTCTGAGTCGGTGAAGGTGTTGGAGGCTGAACGCTGGAGAATGTCCGGCGTTCAGCCTTCCAGCTACTTGAGCCTTCTTTCCACGCCCTTCTCCACGAGGATCTTCGCCGAGATCTCTTCCACGGAGAAATGGGTGGAGTTGATGTAGGTGATGTTCTCGCGGCGGAACAGGTTTTCCACTTCGCGGACTTCGAACTCGCACTGGGCGTAGCTGGCGTAGCGGCTGTTGGGCTTGCGCTCGTTACGGATGGCGGTGAGCCGGTCGGGGTCGATGGTCAGGCCGAACAGCTTGTCCTTGTACTTCTTGAGGGCGCTGGGAAGCTGCAGGCGCTCCATGTCCTCTTCGGTCAGGGGGTAGTTGGCGGCCCGGATCCCGTACTGCATGGCCATGTAGAGGCAGGTGGGCGTCTTGCCGCAGCGCGACACGCCGACGAGGATCAGGTCGGCCTTGTCGTAGTAGTGGGTGCGGGCGCCGTCGTCGTTGTCCAGGGCGAAGTTCACCGCCTCGATCCGCTCCATGTAGTTGGAGTTGTGGCCGATGGAGTGCGACTTGCCGACGGAGTAGGACGAGTGCGACGTCAGTTCCTGTTCCAGGGGCGACAGGAAGGTGGAGAAGATGTCGATCATGAAGCCGTTGGAGGTGGCCAGGACGTCGCGGATTTCCTGGTTCACGATGGTGTCGAAGATGATCGGCCGAACCCCGTCCACCTCCGCAGCCCGGTCGATTTGCTGTACCATGGCGCGCGCTTTTTCGACACTGTCTATATAGGGACGCGTCAATTTGTTGAAGGTAATGGTCTCGAACTGCGCCAGAAGGCTCTGACCCAGGGTTTCCGCAGTGATGCCAGTACCGTCGGAAATGAAGAAAGCGGTTCGTTTCATTTGCGCCAAAGGCCTTAAGTCAGGATCGATTCTTGGCTATGATAGGCCGCGTTTTTCGCCGGGCCCGAGCTGGTCGGCATTGTGACGTATTTTTCTGGACCAAAGCCAGAACGCTGCGGAGTCGTTCCGCATGAGCTTTTCCAACAAATAGTGGAGAGATCACCTTGGTAGAGTACGTAGTTTCCCTCGATAAGCTCGGCGTCCATGATGTTGAGCATGTGGGGGGCAAGAACGCATCCCTGGGCGAGATGATCAGCAATCTGGCTGGCGCTGGCGTTTCCGTCCCCGGTGGCTTCGCCACTACGGCCCAGGCCTACCGTGACTTCCTGGAGCAGAGTGGCCTGAACGATCGCATTCACGCCGCCCTCGACGAGCTCGATGTGGATGACGTCAACGCCCTGGCCAAGACCGGCGCGCAGATCCGCCAGTGGGTGATGGATGCCGAATTCCCCGCGCGTCTCGACGCCGAGATCCGCACCGCCTTCGCCGCCATGGCCGGTGACAACGAGAACATGGCTGTGGCCGTGCGTTCCTCCGCCACCGCCGAAGACCTGCCGGACGCCTCCTTCGCCGGCCAGCAGGAGACCTTCCTCAATATCCGTGGCGTGGACAACGTGATCCGCGCGGCCAAGGAAGTCTTCGCCTCCCTCTTCAATGACCGTGCCATCGCCTACCGTGTCCACCAGGGCTTCGACCACAAGCTGGTCGCCCTGTCCGCCGGCGTGCAGCGCATGGTGCGTTCCGAAACCGGCACCGCCGGCGTGATGTTCACCCTCGACACCGAGTCCGGCTTCCGTGACGTGGTCTTCATCACCGGCGCCTACGGCCTCGGCGAGACCGTGGTGCAGGGCGCCGTGAACCCTGACGAATTCTACGTGCACAAGCACACCCTGGAAGCCGGCCGCCCCGCGATCCTGCGTCGCAACCTGGGCAGCAAGGCGATCAAGATGGTCTACGGCGAGGAAGCCAAGGCCGGCAAGTCGGTGAAGACCGTCGAAGTCGACCGTGCCGACCGCGCGCGTTTCTGCATCACCGATGCCGAGGTCACCGAGCTGGCCAAGCAGGCGATGATCATCGAGAAGCACTACGGTCGTCCGATGGACATCGAATGGGCCAAGGACGGTGACGACGGCAAGCTCTACATCGTGCAGGCCCGCCCGGAAACCGTTAAGAGCCGCGCCAGTGCCACCGTGATGGAGCGCTACCTGCTCAAGGAGAAGGGCAAGGTCCTGGTGGAAGGCCGTGCCATCGGTCAGCGCATCGGCGCCGGTCCGGTGAAGGTGATCCACGATGTGTCCGAGATGGACAAGGTGCAGCCGGGCGACGTGCTCGTTTCCGACATGACCGACCCGGACTGGGAGCCGGTGATGAAGCGCGCCAGTGCCATCGTCACCAACCGTGGCGGCCGCACCTGTCACGCCGCGATCATCGCCCGTGAGCTGGGTATCCCGGCCGTGGTCGGCTGCGGCAATGCCACCTCCGTCCTGCAGGACGGCCAGGGCGTGACCGTTTCCTGTGCCGAAGGCGACACCGGCTTCATCTTCGAAGGCCAACTGGGCTTCGACATCCGCACCAACTCCGTGGACGCCATGCCGGACCTGCCGTTCAAGATCATGATGAACGTCGGCAACCCGGATCGCGCCTTCGACTTCGCCCAGCTGCCCAACGAGGGCGTGGGCCTGGCGCGCCTGGAGTTCATCATCAACCGCATGATCGGCGTGCACCCCAAGGCGCTGCTGAACTTCGCCAGCCTGCCCGCCGAAATCAAGGAAAGCGTCGAGAAGCGCATCGCCGGTTACAACGATCCGGTGGGCTTCTACGTCGAGAAGCTGGTGGAAGGCATCAGCACCCTGGCCGCGGCCTTCTGGCCGAAGAAGGTCATCGTGCGCCTGTCGGACTTCAAGTCCAACGAGTACGCCAACCTGATCGGCGGCAAGCTCTACGAGCCCGAGGAAGAGAACCCCATGCTGGGCTTCCGTGGTGCGTCCCGCTACATCAGCGAGTCGTTCCGTGACTGCTTCGAGCTGGAATGCCGTGCCCTGAAAAAGGTGCGCAACGAGATGGGCCTGACCAACGTCGAGATCATGGTGCCCTTCGTGCGCACCCTGGGCGAGGCGAGCCAGGTGGTCGAGCTGCTGGCCAGCAACGGCCTCAAGCGCGGCGAGAACGGCCTGAAGGTCATCATGATGTGCGAGCTGCCGTCCAACGCCCTGCTGGCCGAGGAGTTCCTGGAGTTCTTCGATGGTTTCTCCATCGGCTCCAACGACCTGACCCAGCTGACCCTGGGCCTGGACCGCGACTCCGGCATCGTCGCCCACCTCTTCGACGAACGTAACCCGGCGGTCAAGAAGCTGCTGGCCAATGCCATCGCTGCCTGCAACAAGGCTGGCAAGTACATCGGCATCTGTGGCCAGGGCCCGTCCGACCATCCGGACCTCGCCAAGTGGCTGATGGAGCAGGGCATCGAAAGCGTGTCCCTGAATCCCGACTCGGTGCTGGATACCTGGTTCTTCCTCGCGGAAGGCCAGGCCTGATCCCTCGTTCGTTGGTCGAAACGAAAAGGGCGGGTTCTTGAACCCGCCCTTTTTTGTGCAAGCGGCAATCATGCAAAGCAGTAGCGAACTCTTTCCCGTCGCGCTGATGGGCGCGGAACTTCGAGGCGACCTCACCGAGGACGTCTATCGACTCAAGCCTGGCAACAGCCCCGACCCCAGCGTCGAGCTGGTGCTCACCCGCCTCGGATGCTTCGGTGCCGGGTCCGGCGGCGTGCCGGTGATCCTGGTGCATGGCAGCTTCTCCAACCGCCGCTTCTGGTATTCGCCCAAGGGCCTGGGCCTGGGACCCTACCTGGCGCGTGCCGGGTTCGATGTCTGGATCGCCGAGATGCGCGGCCACGGTCTGTCACCGCGTAACCAGCACTACCGGCGCAATCGCGTCGCCGACTACGCGCGATACGACCTGCCGGCCATCGCGGCCTTCGTCCGCGAACAGTCTGGTCGGGCGCCGCACTGGGTGGGGCATTCCCTTGGGGGGGTCACCCTGGCGGCGGCGCTCGGTGGCCAGTATCTCGACGACGATCATGCCGCCTCGGTGGCCCTGTTCGGCAGTCAGGTCAGTCGCGTCTACTGGCCCTTGAAGGTGCCGCCGCTGGAATGGGGCGGGCGATTGTTTCTCCGGCGATTCCAGGTGTTGTCCGGCTCCTTGCTAAAGCGCGGTCCCGAGGATGAGCCCATCGGCCTGGCCATCGAGAGCCTGCGCTGGCATGGCCTGTTCGGGCGCTTCGGGGATGCCGAGCGGGATTGGTGGGCCGGCCTGGCAGACGTCAGGGTGCCGGTGCTGGCGGTGGCGGCAGCCGGCGACCATCAGGATCCGGCCTGGGCGTGCCGCAAGCTGGTGGAGCAGGTGCCCGGCGCCTACCGGCATTTCCAGCTGCTGGCGCGGTCGGAAGGCTTCAGCGAGGACTTCGGCCATATCGAGATGCTGGTGAGCAAGGCGGCCGAGCGTGAGGTCTGGCCCCTGGTGAGCCACTGGCTCGGTCGGGGATGTTTGCCCGAACGCGCGGCGGCAGACGCCCTTGTGCGCTAGGGTGGCGACCGCTGCCGTTATCCGGTTTCGGCATGGCGGGCGCTGTGTTAAAGATGGCGGGAATGCCGGGGCGGCGGAGGCTCCATGTTCGTAGCGCTCGAGCGACTGATCAATCTGGAGGATGGCTACCGGGGCAGGTTCAAGGTCCGTGGACATGAACTGCTGCTGATCGTCGTTGATCGTCAGCCAATCCTCATGGAAAATCGCTGCCCGCACCAGGGTGCGCCCTTGCACACCGGCACCCTCGACGGGGCAGTGTTGCGCTGTGCTCGCCATGGCATCGCCTTCGACCTGGCCACTGGACGCCCGGTCGACGCTTCGTGCCCGCCGTTGCGGCGTCTCGCGCTGGCCTATGACGGCGATCGCATCGGACTCGATCTGTAACCGCTATCAAGGAGAACTTCCATGCAATACGTTACCCCCGACCTGTGCGACGCCTACCCGGACCTGGTCCAGGTCGTCGAGCCGATGTTCAGCAACTTCGGTGGCCGCGATTCCTTCGGCGGCCAGATCGTCACCATCAAGTGCTTCGAAGACAATTCCGTCGTCAAGGAGCAGGTGGACCAGCCCGGCCAGGGCAAGGTGCTGGTGGTGGATGGCGGCGGTTCCCTGCGCCGCGCCCTGCTGGGCGACATGCTGGCCGAGAAGGCGGCGAAGAATGGCTGGGAAGGCATCGTCGTCTACGGCTGCATCCGTGACGTGGATGTGATCGCCCAGACCGACCTGGGCGTCCAGGCGCTGGCCAGCCACCCGATGAAGACCGACAAGCGCGGCATAGGCGACCTCAATGTCGTCGTCACCTTCGGCGGCGTCACCTTCCGCCCCGGTGAGTACCTCTATGCCGACAACAACGGCATCATCGTCTCTCCGCAGGCCCTGGAGATGCCGGCCTGATTGCCCGGGCTCTGTCCTTCAAGGAGTCTGAATGTTCGAGGAATTGAACGCTCAGTGGGGACTGGTGCATGCCTTCGTGCTCGATGGGGATGGAGGCGCCACGAGCGTATCCCGCGAGGCGCTCGAAACCCTGGCGCTCGGTCCGGGGCAGAGCCTCTGGCTGCACTGGGATCGCAGTCATCCCCTGGCACGTCGCTGGCTCCGCGAGCGCAGCGGGCTTTCCGAATTCGCCTGCGACCTGTTGCTGGAGGAGAGCACCCGGCCGCGCATGCTGGCGCTGCCCGATGACGAGTTGTTGCTGTTCCTGCGGGGCGTCAACCTGAATCCCGGAGCGGTGCCCGAGGACATGGTGTCGGTGCGCATCTTCGCCTCCGCCCGGCGCATCATCTCCCTGCGCCTGCGGCCGCTCCACGCCACCGATGAACTGATCGAGCAGTGGGGCAGGGGGACGGGACCGAGGGTCGCGTCCGAGATGCTGTTGTATCTGGCTGAACACCTGACCGACAAGGTCGACTCCCTCGTGGCGGACCTGTCGGAGTCGGTGGACGAGCAGGAGGAGGAGCTGGATAACAACCCGCGCTTCCGCCCGGACCATGACCTGATGCTGCAGATTCGTCGGCGAGCTGCCGGGCTCAAGCGCTTCCTGGCCCCCCAGCGGGATATCTACGGCCAGCTCGCCCGTAGTCGGATGCCCTGGTTTGTCGAGGATGACAGTGACTACTGGAACGAGCTCAATAACCGCCTGACCCGCTATCTGGAGGAGCTGGAACTGATCCGCGAGCGCATCGGCCTGGTGCTGGAGAGCGAGAGTCGCAGGTTGGGAGAGCGCACCAGTCGGACCATGTACCTGCTCGGCATCACCACCGGCTTCTTCCTGCCATTGAGCTTCCTGACCGGCCTGCTGGGCATGAACGTCGGTGGCATTCCCGGCAGCGAAGCCCCCTTCGGATTTCTCGCGGCCTGCGGACTGATGCTGGGGATCGCCGGCTTCCAGATCTGGTTGTTCCGCCGGTTGCGATGGCTCTGATGTGACCCGGGGCGTTCCGGGCACGTCTAGCCGACATATCCACGTGAGGTGCGCATGCACGATCCGTTCGAAGAATCCCTGCGGGACCTGCTGAAGGCTTCCCCTCAACCCGATCACGATGATGATGCCGCGCTGGGCCGTGTGCTCAAGACCGCGAATCGTCAGGTGGGGGCGGGGGATCTGTTCGGCCTCATGGGGCATTGGCTCGAGGCCCTGATGATGGCCCTCAACAACGGCTCTCCCCACCTGGCGCCCGTTTCGCGCCGCAATGCTTCCGTCCGTTCCGCAGATAAGGCTGATTGAACATGGAATTCGACCCCTGGACCCAAGGACTCGTTAACGCCATGACCTCGGTGTGGGCACCGGTGGCGGGCTTCATTCCGCGGCTGTTTGGTGCCCTGGTGGTGGTGCTGCTGGGCTTTGTCGTGGCCAAGTTGCTGGACACCCTGTTGTCCAAGCTCCTGGCGAAGGTAGGCCTGGACCGCCTGATGGCAGGTACCGGACTGACCAAGATGCTGTCCCGCGCGGGCATTCAGGTCCCGGTTTCCACCCTGATCGGCAAGATCGTCTACTGGTTCGTTCTGCTGATCTTCCTGGTGTCGGCCGCCGAATCCCTGGGGCTGGACCGCGTTTCCGCCACCCTCGACGTGCTGGCGCTCTACCTGCCCAAGGTGCTGGGTGCGGCCATCGTTCTGCTGGCGGGCGTGCTGCTGGCGCAGCTGGTCAGCGGCCTGGTGCGCGGCGCCGCTGAGGGTGTGGGCCTGGAGTACGCCCACGGCCTGGGTCGTATCGCCCAGGGCCTGGTGATCATCATCAGCATCTCCGTGGCCATCGGCCAGCTGGAGGTGAAGACCGAGCTGCTGAACAACGTGATCGCCATCGTGCTGATTTCCATCGGTCTGGCGGCGGCGCTGGCCCTGGGCCTTGGCAGCCGTGAGATCGCCGGGCAGATCCTGGCCGGCATTTACGTGCGCGAGCTGTACCAGGTTGGGCAACAAGTGAAGGTCGGTGATGTCGAAGGGTCGATCGAGGAGATCGGTACGGTGAAAACCCTACTGCTCACCGAGGACGGTGAGCTGGTGTCGGTGTCCAACCGGACTTTGCTCGATCAACAGGTGTCCAGCCGCTAACACGGCGGCTTTTCCCTGCTAATGTATGCCGCCAGACAGGGTGCGCGATCCTGCGTACCCGGCGGCTTTTGACCTGACTGTCGGCCCGACCCGTTTTGAACAAGCCCCAATCGCTTACCTTGCGTTACGACCCACGCGAGCTCTCGGACGAGGAGCTGGTGGAGCGCGCGCACGTCGAGCTGTTCCATGTCACCCGAGCCTATGAAGAGTTGATGCGACGCTATCAGCGCACCTTGTTCAACGTTTGTGCCCGATATCTGGGGAACGACCGTGACGCTGATGATGTCTGTCAGGAAGTAATGCTTAAAGTGCTCTATGGATTGAAGAACTTCGAAGGCAAGTCGAAGTTTAAGACATGGCTATATAGCATCACGTACAACGAGTGCATCACCCAGTATCGGAAAGAGCGTCGAAAGCGTCGCTTGATGGATGCGCTTAGTCTCGATCCCCTGGAAGAGGCCTCCGATGAAAAGGCGCCCAAGGTCGAGGAACGGGGCGGTCTCGAGCGATGGCTGGTGCATGTCAACCCCATTGACCGGGAGATCCTGGTGCTACGTTTTGTCGCAGAGCTGGAGTTCCAGGAAATCGCCGACATCATGCACATGGGCTTGAGTGCCACGAAGATGCGTTACAAACGGGCCCTGGATCGTTTACGCGAAAAATTTTCGGGGCTCACCGAAACTTAGTTCGGAAAAAATTATCTCTTTAGGGGGTGGCGGGTTCTGCTAGAATTGCCGCCCAAGTTGTCCGGAGATTGTTCGACAACTTACTGACCTACCAAGATGGGGATTTACGGATGAAACTGAAAAACACCTTTGGCGTAGCCGTTGGCTCTCTTGTTGCCGCCTTTTCGCTGAACGCGCTGGCTCAGGGCCAAGGCGCAGTTGAGGTGGAAGCTTTCGGTAAGCGTTACTTCACCGACAGTTCTCGCGATATCGAGAACGGCAACCTGTACGGCGGCTCCGTTGGCTACTACCTGACCGACGACGTTTCCCTGGCCCTGTCGTACGGCGAATACCACGACATGACCTCCAACGACGCCTTCGGCGCCGATGGTCACAAGGACATCAAGGGCAACCTGGCTTCCCTGGACGCCATCTACCACTTCGGCACCCCGGGTGTGGGCCTGCGTCCTTACGTTTCTGCCGGCTTCGCCCATCAGAACATCAGCAACATCCCGCCGCGCACCGGCCGTGACCACAGCACCTTTGCCAACGTCGGCACCGGCCTGAAGTACTACTTCACCGAGAACTTCTTCGCCAAGGCTAGCCTGGACGGCATGTACAACATCGATGCCAACGAAGCCGAGTGGATGGCTGGCGTGGGTGTTGGCGTGAACTTCGGTGGCTCCACCAAGCAAGCCGAGCCGGCTCCGGCCCCGGTTGCCGAAGTGTGCGCCGACAGCGACAACGACGGTGTGTGCGACAACGTCGACAAGTGCCCGGACACCCCGGCCAACGTCACTGTTGACGCCGATGGCTGCCCGGCCGTTGCCGAAGTGGTACGTGTCGAGCTGGACGTCAAGTTCGACTTCGACAAGTCCAACGTGAAAGAAGAAAGCTACGGCGACATCAAGAACCTGGCTGACTTCATGAACCAGTACCCGGCTACCACCACCACCGTTGAAGGCCACACCGACTCCGTTGGTACCGACGCCTACAACCAGAAGCTGTCCGAGCGTCGTGCCAATGCCGTTCGTGAAGTGCTGGTCAACCAGTACGGCGTAGGTGGCGAGCGCGTCAACGCTGTTGGCTACGGCGAGACCCGCCCGGTTGCCGACAACGCCACCGAAGCTGGCCGCGCCGTTAACCGTCGCGTAGAAGCTGAAGTGGAAGCCCAGGCCAAGTAATTGGTTTGAGCCTCGGAAAAACCCGGCCAAGGCCGGGTTTTTCTTTGCCCGGAGAAAAGCGCCGGGCCGCCTGGAGGTCGTCGATCGTGGCAGGCCGAGACTCATAAAAAAGCCCGGCTTTCGCCGGGCAAGCACTACTTCGCAGGAGCGAAGAGAGAATCAGGCGCTCTGCGCCATCGGCAGCACGGCCCTGGCTGCGGCCACTTCGCCGATCACCAGGATGGCCGGGCTCTTCAGGGCGAAGGCCTGGGCGTCGGCCTGCATGTGGACCAGGGTGCTGCGGCATTCACGTTGCTGGGGCAGGGAGGCATTCTCGATCATGGCCACGGGCATCCCGGGCGCCATGCCGCCGGCCAGCAACCCCTCACGGATGTCCGTCAGCCGTGCCACGCCCATGTAGATCACCAGGGTGGTGCCCGTCTGGGCCAGGGCCTGCCAGTTCAGGCTGCTGTCATCCTGGGTATGGGCGGTGACCAGGGTGACGCCGCGACTCACGCCGCGCAGGGTCAGGGGGATGCCGCAACCCGTGGCGCCCGCCAGTCCGGCGGTGATGCCGTTCACCAGTTCGCTCTCCACACCGTGCTGCGCCAGCCAGTCCGCCTCTTCCGAGCCGCGACCGAAGATGCAGGGGTCGCCACCTTTCAGGCGCACGACGCACTTGCCCTGGCGCGCGTAGCGCAGCATCAGGCGATGGATGAACGCCTGGGGCGTGGAGCGGCAGCCGCCACGCTTGCCGACACGAACCACGCGGGCATCAGGGCAATGCTCGAGGATCGCCGGATTGACCAGGTCGTCGATCATCACCACATCGGCCCGGCCAAGGGCCTTGACCGCTTTCAGCGTCAGCAGCTCGGGATCACCGGGACCCGCGCCGACCAGCCAGACTTTGCCATTCATCGAAAATCTCCAGGGCGCGCGGCGCCGGCGTAGGGTTCAGGTCCAGGCGACGACTTCGCCGGAGGCGAGTTCGATCTGCCATTCGTGAAGTGGGCAAGCACCGGGCATGCCTTGTACTTGGCCTGGATGTGGCGCATCGCCGACACCGAGCATCTCGATTCCGGCGAGCTTGAGCCGGGTTTCAGCGGGCGAGCCGAGGTAGCGGGCGAACCCCAGCATGGCCAGGTGGTTCGCGCAGACCTTGGCCTGCTCCATGACCGGTGCGACCAGGCCGTAGGAGATGCCGCGGTGGTTGGCGCACTCGCCGATGGCGTAGATACGCGGGTCGTAGGTCTGGAGTGTATCGTCCACCAGGATGCCGTGGCGGCAGGGCAGGCCCGCCGCCTCCGCCAGCGCCGTGTTGGGTGTGATGCCGGCGGCCATCACCACCAGGTCGGCGGTGATGATCTCGCCACCCTGCAACTGAACCGCGCAGACGCGGCCGTCACCGTTGTCGATCAGCTCCTCCGTGGCGGTGCCCAGGCGGAAGCGGATGCCCCTTGCCTGCAGCGCGCGCAGCAGCTTCTCGCCCGCAGGGCGTTCCAACTGCTTTTCCAGCAGCCACTCGGCCAGGTGAACCACGGTCACGTCCATGCCCCGTTGCTTGAGTCCATTGGCGGCTTCGAGGCCCAGCAGGCCGCCGCCGATCACCACGGCATGGCTGTGGCTGCGGGCGGTCTCGATCATGGCGCGGGCGCCGGCGATATCCCGATAGCCGACCACGCCGTCGAGGCGGTTGCCGGGGATGGACAGGCGGCTGGGGGTAGAGCCGGTGGCGATCACCAGGCGGTCATAGCCTGCGCAGGTGCCGTCTTCCGCGATGACCTGGCGGCGCTGGCGGTCGATCTTCACCACATTGCGGCCCAGCAGCAGTTCGATGCCGTTGTCGGTGTACCAGGCCAGGTCGTTGAGGATGATCTCTTCGAACGACTGCTCGCCCGCCAGTACCGGCGAGAGCAGGGCGCGATTGTAGTTCGGGTGGGGTTCGGCACCGAATACGGTGATCCGGTAGTGGTCGGGCGCCAGCCTCAGAACTTCCTCGAGCGTACGCACTCCGGCCATGCCGTTTCCGATCACCACCAACCTGGGTTTGTTCATGCGGGCTCTCCTGCATAACGACCGGGCAAACAAAAAAGGCGTCCCGCTGTTTCCAGCAGGACGCCTTTGTCCAAGTCCCGTTCAATCGGGAAAGTGCCGTCTCTTCGTTGAGGCGGGCGCTTTTTGTTGATTGTCGATTTCTACTCTGCAGGGCCCGTGCCAACCCGTGAACCCGCGATTCTCCGGGGGAGGGGAAGCAACGCCAGGGCTGCGGCGCCTTGTGCTGGTGCGTTGGGCCCCATCCTGGTGCGTCAGTTCGCCAGTAGCGCCACCACCAGCCCCAGGTTGAACACCATTGATGCCAGGGCCAGGCCCCGCCAGACCTTGAGGGGTTCGCGCTCGAGCAGTGGCCGTGGCCGGCTGGCGAGGGCACGACGCTCGCCTTGTTCCAGGGCCAGGAGCCATTCCTCCACGGTCTCGTAGCGGAGCTCGGGATCTGCCGTCAGTGCCCGGGCCAGGCATTCGTCCAGCCAGGGCGGCAGGTCGGGCCTGTATCGGCTGGCCGGGGTGGGGATGCCGAAGCGAGGATGCTGAAAGGCTTCCACCTCGCCGTAGGGGTAGTGCCCGGTGAGCAGGTGATACAGGGTGACGCCGGCGGCATAGAGGTCCTGTTTGGGAGAAGGTGCGTTGCCGCTGAAGGCTTCCGGGGCGATGTAGCTGGGCGTGCCGGGCAGGCTGTGGGCCTCGTCCTGGGACAGGCCGGGGCAATAGGCGAGACCGAAATCCAGTAGCCGCAACTCGCCGTCGTCCCCCCAGAGCAGGTTCTCCGGCTTGATATCGCGGTGGAGGATGTTGCGCCGATGCAGTTGCCCGAGGGCCTTGAGCAGGCGGGGGGCGATGTCCAGCCACTCCGGCAGCACCATCGGGCCGCCCTGGCGCAGGTGTTCCGCCAGGGTCTGGCCCGCGTATTCCCGCTGTACGTAGTAGAGGTGCTGGCGTTGGGGCAGCGGGTGGGCCTCGGGGAAATGACGCCCGGCTACCCGCCGGAGGAACCACTCTTCCAGCAGCAGTGCCGGTCCTGCGTCCGGCTCGCCGTGTCGGCTGGGAGGAAGCGTCTTCAGCAGCCAGCGTCGATCCTGGCTGTCTCGCACCCGGTAGACCATGGATTGGCGGGACTCGGCCAGCAGGCGCTCCACCTGCCAACCCTCGAATGCCTGGCCATCCTGCAGGCGTGGCGGCAATGGCCACTGCTCCAGTTGTGCCAGGGTATCCGCCAGCCCGGTTTCCGGCAGGCCGTCCACGCGGACCAGCAGCGCGCTGGCATTGTCCTGGCCTCCGGCCAGGTGGGCGGCGCTGACCAGGGCCTGGGCGGCGGCGGTGAGATCATTCTCGTCCTGCAGGATGCTGCGGATGCCCGCGTCGCCCAGTGCCGCCCAGACGCCGTCACTCACCAGCGCGAAGGCTTCGCCGGCCTGCAGCTCGCCGTCCAGGTAATCCACCACCAGATGCTGGTCCAGTCCCAGGGCGCGTTTCAGCACATGTTGCATGCCCGGTTGTTCCCACACGTGGTCTTCGCTCAGGCGGACGAGCTGCCGGCCATCCCAGCGATAGGCGCGGCAGTCGCCCACATGGGCCAGGGTGTAGCGGCGTCCGCGCAGCACCAGTGCAGTGAGGGTGGTGAGCAGGGGCTGTCCGCCACCGTTGGCCTGGAGCCATCGATTCTGGGCCACCAGAAGGCGGTCCAGGGATTGTGCGACGGCCCAGGTTTCCGGCGTGGAGTAGTAGTCGAGGGCCAGCGCCTGGAGCGTGGCTCGGGCGGCCAGGCCACCATCGGCGCACTGGCTGACACCATCGGCCAGGGCGAAGAGATAGCCTTTGCTGGCGGCCAGTGCCGGCGCTGGCGTCACCACCCGCAGGGCGTCCTGGTTCTCGGTACGGGGGCCGATCGCGCTGGCTTCGCCAAAGCTGAGGGTCAGGGTCATCGGGTGTTCCTGTCAGGCGAAAAGGAGCGCGGTGCGCTCCTTGTTCGGGTCTTCAACGGGGTCGACTGGCCCCGGGTTCAAACGCGGGCGGCGGTTACGGCGGCCGAGCCCCAGGTGGTGCGCCAGCGTTGCTTGACGCCGTAGAGCCCGAACCAGGCCACGATTCCCAGGCTGGCGAACAGCCAGAGGCCCAGTTGGTAGTCGCCCGTCTGCTGCTTGATGGCGCCGAGGCCCGCGGTGAGGCAGAAACCGCCGATGCCGCCGGCCATGCCGATGAGGCCGGTCATCACGCCGATCTCCTTGTGGAAGCGCTGGGGCACCAGTTGGAACACCGCGCCATTGCCAGCGCCAAGGCTGAGCATGGCTACCACGAACAGGGCCAGGGCCAGGTTGGCGCTGGAAATATGGAACCCCACGGCGGTGATGCAGATGGAGGCGACGGTGTAGACCACCAGCAGGCTGCGGATGCCTCCGATGCGGTCCGCGAAGGCGCCGCCCAGGGGGCGCATCAGGCTACCGGCGAAGACGCAGGCGGCGGTGTAGTAGCCGGCGGTCACCGGTGCCAGGCCGTACTGGTCGTGGAAGTAGCCGGGGAGGGTGCTGGCCAGGCCGAGGAAGCCGCCGAAGGTGACGCTGTAGAACAGCATGAACCACCAGCTGTCGCGGTCACCCAGTGCCTTGAGGTAATCGCCGAGGGCCTTGGGGGCCGGGCGGTTGGGGGCGTTGCGGGCGGCCAGGGTGAATATCACCAGGGTCAGGACCAGGGGGATCAGCGCCAGGCCGAAGACGTTGTTCCAGCCGTAGAGCGCTGCCAGGCCGGGGGCGAACAGGGCGGCCAGCACGGTGCCGGAGTTGCCGGCGCCGGCGATGCCCATGGCCTTGCCCTGGTGCTGCGGCGGATACCACTGGGACGCCAGGGGCAGGGCCACGGCGAAGGAGGCGCCGGCGAATCCGAGGAACAGCCCCAGCAACAGGGCTTGTTCATAGCTCTTGATGCCGAGTTGCCAGGCGACGAACAGCGCAGCGATCACCACCACCTGCCCGATGAGTCCAGCGGTCTTTGGCGAGGTGCGGTCGGCCAGCATGCCCATGATGAAGCGCAGCACCGCGCCGGCCAGGATTGGGGTCGCCACCATCATGGCCCGTTGCTGGGTGCTGAGCTGGAGGTCGGCGGCAATCTGGACGCCCAGGGGGCCGAGGACGTACCAGACCATGAAGCTCAGGTCGAAATAGAGGAAGGCGGAAAACAGGGTGGGCGTGTGGCCGGCTTTCCAGAAACTCGTTGTCATCGAACACCTCATCTGCAGTTAGGGGCCGGGAAGTGCGCACGCCCTGTTCGTGGTCACGGCGGTCGCACCTCCCGGTAAAACGTCGCGCTCGTGGCGCTCCGTCCTGCGGCCGGAGCCGCAGCGGGATTGAGTGAGCTGCAAGCGAACGTCCGGGTCGCGGTCCGTCCACCGCCCCATCGCTGGGGCCGAAACGAAAAAGGCGTCGCACCACCTGTCGCATTGCTGCGAAGTGACGCGACGCCTTTGTCGTGTAAGGGGGCAACCGCCTTTGGTTACCGTCGATGTTCCATGAGCAAGAGCCGGGCCAATCCACCGAAAGCCCCTGGCAGCGTGGGCCTGCCAGTCGAGTCGGCTGATCGGCCTGAGTCAAAACGGGGCGAAGGGGCTATCGCTTGCACCGAGACGGGGCCGGGTCAGTCCAGCCAGTTCACCCGGGGGAAGGTAGTGCGGAAGCTCTCCGGCATGGGGACCACCCGTGAATGCCGGTAGTTGAAGAAGACGAAGCCCGACTTGGCCATGGCCACCAGGGTGCCGTCGGCGGGGCGGCTGATGCGGAAGGTGATGTCGCCGCCGTATTTGTTGAAGTCCATGACGCCTACCTCGAACAGCAACTGGTCGCGGGCGTGGGCCTCGGCGCGGTAGGTGGTGGCCAGGTCGGTGACGATGATCCCGGTGCCGTCATCGGCCGTTTCGCGGATACCGAACGCATAGAGGAAGCGCGCCCGGGCCTCCGAGATCATGGAAATCATGGAGTCGTTGCCGAGGTGGTTCGCGCCGTTGATATCGGTGACGCGAACGGTCAGGTGGGTCGAGTAGCAGTACTGGTCTTCGGGGAAGTTCAGGGTCAGGCGGGCCATGGGATTCTCGAGGAGCGGGAGGCGGGCGCCGATTCTACTCTCGTCGCCGGGCATCGCCCGTCATTCCACGCCTGAATCTCAGCGGTGCAGGCTGTTCAGCCAGTAGAAGGTGACCCGGCCGCCCTCGTTGGTCGGTCCCGTGTTGTCCTGAATGTAGGCCCCGGCCTTGAAATAGAGCTGCTGCTTGCTCCAGTAGCCACTGAGTTGCCGATACAGGTTGCCGTCATCGCCCTTGCTGGTGATGCGGATGCCCAGCTTGCCCGAGGGAGTGATGCGCAGATCGTAGCCAAAGCGCTCCCCCAGATCGACGTTCTCGGCCAGGAGGATGTTCTCCACTTCCTTGTCCCCGGGGCGCTTGCGCAACAGTGCCTCGATCCGCCCATTTCCCCTCAGGTAATGGTACTGGAGCTTGAGCAATGGGTCGTTCTCACTGCCGGGCTCGTCCTTGCTGTGAATCTGGCCGATGACGATCTTGTTCCTGCTGGGCACCTGCTGTACCGAGAGGACGGCGCTGAGGTAGCTGTCGGCGCTGGCGTGATACCAGTAGGAGAGGGTCCCGTCGGCCTGGGTTTCGCGAAGTTCGGTGCGCGGATAGCTGGCGTCTTCGGTGCGCGAGCCGTTCACCGGTACCCAGAAACTGATGCTGCCATCGGCGTTGCGGCGGAAGTACTGGCTTTCATAGCCATTGTTCAGCCGGTCTGTGGTGATGAGGGTCGCCGAATCGGTTGCCGGTACGGTGAGATTCCAGGTGCTGAGATCTATCACGGGCTGTCCATATTGAGAAAAACAGGTGCAGCTTCGTGTCTGTGGCGGGCGCTAAAGTTCCGGATCGGGCAGAGGATTTCGAGGTACTTAAGTACCTGATCGGCAGTCGGAGCGACTGGGGGGGAAGTGGTGGAAGTTGTGGCGGCGAGTTGCGATGGGAGTATGGAAACTTTCGCTTCCCTAACCCGGGCATCCCTGCCCGGTCGTCTCTTACAGGGAGGCGAGTGCGGGGCTCACTCGGGAGGGAGTGAGTGTTTCAGCACGGTTGCTCGCCCACTTCACCAGCAGCGTCATCGCAATGAAGCCGAGGCAGATGAACAGCGGGTAGGCGAACATGATTTCGCCCAGGGAGTACTTCCAGCTCAGGGGACGGGCAATGCCCAGCATGGCCCCATAGAACCAGGAGACACCCGAGACGACGCCCGCGAACACCGCAAGGGTCCGGGCATTCACTTCCATTTTCACCAGCGAGCCGGCCTTGGTGATGGCAGGCAGTACAGCGCTGTGGAGCAGGAAGCCGTTAACGGTCAACAGTGTAACGACCAGGAACTTGGCCTGGAGTTTGGGGTTGAGGAAATACACCGCGCCTTTGACAGAGTAGTCCAGCAGTACGATACCTATCCCTGTTACCCAGAGTGCCGCAAGTGCAAGCAGTACAGTTTTCTTCAGCGCATCAAGATGGGTTTTGTCGCTATGGGCGGGGTCGTCCTTCCCGGTGATCAATTGCTTGATCATGGCAAAGTCGCTGGTAAGTACCAGACCAATGGCCACGCAGCAAGCGATCAGGTGGGCGTAGACGACACCCATGCGCATTAATTCCATGGTTGCTTCCTGTTTGAACAGGGAAGTAATGAGATGGTACAGCTCCATGGTTTACCTCTTGTTGTACAAAGTAAGTTGGTGTGCTGATGCAGTAAGGGCACCGATTTGATTATTTACTCATGGGTCTCTTTGGACTTTGAGTAGTGGTCAGGTTGCACTTTCATATCTCTTTATAGTTCATGTCTTCATAAGCGCTCCTCCTTTATCTGAGGCGAGAAAGTTCCTGCACGTGAACTTGTGCAAATGGAATCACTCCGGACTCAAGGGGATTAAAGACATGCGCGCCATCAACCGGCCATGGCGTAAGAACGGCGCGATGAAATCAGGCTTTCATGAGAGTGGTAGAGCGCTGATTTTGTTCAAAAAATGATCTGAAAGCCGACAGACGGCTTGGACGGACGTGCCATGCAAGGGTTTGAAAACCGGAGGAAACCTTGCCAGGCGGGCGTTTGCGGGAAGTTCCGGGAAGAGGCGCCCTCCGTGACCGGAGGGCGCGATCGAGCGTCAGGCCTTGCCGGCCTTTCGCCCCTTGGCCGGTGCGGTGGACTCCAGCAGGCCATCGGCGCGGAACATGCCCTTGATTCCGCGGACAGCCTGGCGAATGCGGTCCTGGTTTTCGATCAGGGCGAAGCGGACGTGGTCGTCGCCGTAGTCGCCGAAACCGAGGCCGGGGGATACGCAGACCTTGGCCTCGGCCAGCAGCTTCTTGGCGAACTCCAGGGAGCCCAGGTGCGCATAGGGTTCCGGAATCTTCGCCCAGACGTACATGGAGGCCTTGGGGTTCTCCACCATCCAGCCGATCTCATGGAGTCCTTTCACCAGCACATTGCGGCGCTGGCGGTACTGCTCGGCGATGTCGAGGACGCATTGCTGGTCGCCTTCCAGCGCCGCGATGGCTGCAACCTGCAGCGGGGTGAAGGTGCCATAGTCGTGGTAGCTCTTGATCCGCGCCAGGGCGCTGACCAGTTCCGGGTTGCCCACCATGAAGCCGATCCGCCAGCCCGCCATGTTGTAGCTCTTGGACAGGGTGAAGAACTCCACCGCGATGTCCTTGGCGCCGGGCACCTGCATGATGGACGGGGCCTTCCAGCCGTCGTAGACGATGTCGGCATAGGCCAGGTCATGCACCACCAGGACGTCGTACTGCTTGGCCAGTGCGACCACGCGCTCGAAGAAGTCCAGCTCCACGCATTGGGCGGTAGGGTTGGAGGGGAAGCCGAGGATCATCATCTTCGGCTTGGGAATGGACTCGCGGATGGCGCGTTCCAGTTCGGCGAAGAAGTCCACACCCGGGATCAGCGGTACCGAACGCACCTGGGCGCCGGCGATGACCGCGCCGTAGATATGAATGGGATAGCTGGGGTTGGGGACCAGCACGGTGTCGCCATGGTCCAGGGTGGCCAGCATCAGGTGGGCCAGGCCTTCCTTGGAGCCGATGGTGACTATGGCTTCGCTTTCCGGATCGATCTCCACGTCGTAGCGGTCCTTGTACCAGCGCGAGATGGCGCGGCGCAGGCGGGGAATACCGCGGGAGGTGGAGTATCCGTGGGTGTCTTCACGCTGGGCGACCTGCACGAGCTTCTCGACGATGTGCGGCGGAGTGGCGCCATCGGGATTGCCCATGGAAAAGTCGATGATGTCCTCGCCTCGACGGCGTGCGGCCATCTTGAGTTCGGCGGTGATATTGAAGACGTAGGGGGGGAGACGGTCGATGCGCGCGAAACGGCGCTTGGCGTTCTCTGCCATGATTTCCTCGGATACGTAAGCGCCCGGAACCGTCCGAGCGACGCTGGCCACCAGAAGTGACCTGGCGGCGAAGATACGCCCGCCGCCGAGGCGCTGTCCAGCACAGTCGGCGGCCGGCGTGACAGAGCAGTCAGGGTCCCAGCATGTCGTGCATGGCGATGATCTGTTCCGCCACCTGGATGAGCTTCTGCTGCCGGCTCATGGCTTGGCGGCGCATCAGCGTGTAGGCCTCTTCTTCGTTGCAGTTCTTCATCTTCATCAGCAGGCCCTTGGCCAATTCGATGCGCTTGCGCTCGGCCAGTTGCTGGTCGCGAGCGTTCAGCTGGGCGCGCAGGGCCTGGTCGCTCTCGAAACGGGCCATGGCGACATCGAGGATGGGCTGCAGGCGGTCCACCTGGATGCCTTCGACGATGTAGGCGCTGACGCCGGCCTGGATGGCCTGGCGCATGACCTTGGGGTCGTGCTCATCGGTGAACATGACGATGGGGCGTGGCTGGTCACGGGAGACCAGCACCACCTGCTCCATCACGTCGCGCCCGGGGGACTCGGTGTCGATCAGCACCACGTCCGGGCGCACGGCCTCGACCCGGGCGGGCAGGTCGATGGTCAGGCCGGATTCGTCGATCACCTCGAAGCCGGCCTCCACCAGGGCAGCCTTGAGCCGGCCGACCTTCTTGGCGGTGTCGTTGATCAGCAGGATACGCAGCATGTCGGCGATCTCCCGTGATTACAGGGCCATGGCGCGGACATCGCCGGCCAGGGCGTGGATGGGGAAGCTGCGGGCGTAGCCGGCCGGATCGCTGCCGTCCCAGATGCGGCCATCGATCAGCGTGGCGCTGCGCGTCGGCTCCGGCACCGGGATACCCAGGGCTTCGGCGGCCTCGCGGTAGAGATCCAGGCGCTGGACCCGCTGGGCCACCGCGAGGTAGTCGGGGTCGTCCCGCAGCAGGCCCCAGCGACGGAACTGGGTCATGAACCAGACGCCGTCGGAGAGGTAGGGCAGGGTGGCACGTCCCTCGTCGAAGAAGCGCAGTGGATGGTCGTCCTGCCAGGCGTTGCCGAGCCCGTCTTCGTAATGCCCGAGGAAGCGCGGCTCGATGGCGGAAAGGGGCACGTCCACATAATCGCTGCCACTGATGAGCTGGGCGGTGCTGCGGCGGTTCTCGAGGCTGGCGTCGATGAAGCGGCTGGCTTCCAGCACGGCCATGGTGAGGGCGCGGGCTGTGTTGGGGTATTGCTCGACGAATTCCCGGGTCACGCCCAGCACCTTTTCCGGGTGGTCGGGCCAGATCATCTGGCTGGTGGCCAGGGTGAAGCCCTGGCCCTGCTCGACCGCGAGGGCTCCCCAGGGGCCGCCGGCGCAAAAGCCGTCGATGCGTGCCGCCTTGAGGTGGGCCACCATCTGCGATGGCGGCACGACGACCGTGTCCACGTCCCGCAGCGGGTGGATGCCCTGGGCGGCGAGCCAGTAGTAGAGCCACATGGCGTGGGTGCCGGTGGGAAAGGTCTGGGCGAAGGTCAGGCGCGCACCGTTGTGGCGCACGTGATGGCTCAGCGCCTCGGAACGGGTCACGCCGATACGCTTCAGCGGCTCGGACAGGTTGATGGCCTGGCCGTTCTGGCAGAGCCCCATGAGGATGGCCATCCCGGCCTGGGGGCCGGCGATGCCCAGTTCGATGCCGTAGACCTGCCCGTAGAGGGCCTGTGCGGCATCCAGCTCACCGGAGAGCAGCTTGTCCCGCAGGGTGGCCCAGGAGGACTGGCGCCGCAGGTTGAGGGTCAACCCGTAGGGCTGGGCGAAGCCCTGTGTCGCGGCCACGATCAACGAGGCTGAGTCGGTCAGGGGCATGAAGCCCAGGTTGAGCATGCACTTCTCGGGTGCATCGCTGCCGGCCACCCAGGCTAGGGTGTCCGTGCGTGTGGTGTTCTGCTTGTCCGTCATCGTGGTGCCCGCCTGTCAGCAAAATGGCGCCGATCCGGAGCGGCCGGAGCTGCCCGAAGTCGACGCCATCGTCATCAACCCGCTCCGCCGTTGGAGCGAGTATTGTCCAGGCGACTGAAGCAAGCGATATGCCAGGCTGCAAAAAGAAGCCCCGCCAAGAGGCGGGGCTGGGCATGTCCGCGCGGCGGGTCAGCGCTCGATGATCTGCTTGACCTTCTGCGGCTGAACCTGCTGTTTGCGGCCTTCGCCGTCCTCGTATTCGAGCATGCCGGTGTCCTTGTCCAGTTCAGGCTTGCCGTCGCTGGTCAGGACGCTGCCGTCGTCGGTGATGATCAGGTATTCACTGGCGCAACCGGAGAGTGCGGCAAGACAGATGGCGGCAAGTGCTGCCTGCTTGATCATGGTATGGCTCCTCAAGGGGGATGGTATTCACTTTAGCCAGACTTCGGGGGGCCGGGCATTGCGATGTATCAAGAAAAAGCCCCGCACGTGGCGGGGCTCTTTGCTCAGCGCTTCAATCAGGCCTGGACGACCGGGATCTTGGCGTTGGCTGCAGCTTCCTTGTACTCGGCGATCTGGTCGAAGGACAGGTAGCGGTAGATATCGGCAGCCATGCTGTCGATGTTCTTCGCGTACTCCATGTACTCCTCGACGGTAGGCAGTTTGCCCAGGATGGAGGCAACGGCCGCCAGTTCGGCGGAGGCCAGGTAGACGTTGGTGGCGTCGCCCAGGCGGTTCGGGAAGTTACGGGTGGAGGTGGAGACGACGGTGGCGCCAGTCTGTACGCGAGCCTGGTTGCCCATGCACAGGGAGCAGCCCGGCATTTCCATGCGGGCGCCGGCCTTGCCGTAGATGCCGTAGTAGCCTTCCTCGGTCAGCTGGTGCTGGTCCATCTTGGTCGGCGGAGCCAGCCACAGGCGGGTCGGGATGCCGCCCTTGACCTTGTCCAGCAGCTTGCCGGCCGCGCGGAAGTGACCGATGTTGGTCATGCAGGAGCCGATGAACACTTCGTCGATCTTGTCGCCGGCCACGGTGGACAGCAGGCGGGCATCGTCCGGGTCGTTCGGGGCGCAGAGCACGGGCTCCTTCACGTCGGCCAGGTCGATCTCGATGACGGCGGCGTACTCGGCGTCCTTGTCGGCTTCCAGCAGGTTCGGCTTGGCCAGCCAGGCTTCCATGGCCTGGGCGCGACGCTCCAGGGTGCGGGCATCGCCGTAGCCTTCGCCGATCATCCAGCGCAGCAGGGTGATGTTGGACTTCAGGTACTCGGCGATCGCTTCTTCCGGCAGCTTGATGGTGCAACCGGCGGCGGAACGCTCGGCGGAGGCGTCGGACAGCTCGAAGGCCTGTTCCACGGTCAGGTCGTTCAGGCCTTCGATCTCGAGGATGCGGCCGGAGAAGATGTTCTTCTTGCCTTTCTTCTCGACGGTCAGCAGGCCAGCCTGGATGGCGTAGTAGGGGATCGCATGCACCAGGTCACGCAGGGTGATGCCGGGTTGCATCTTGCCCTTGAAGCGCACCAGGACGGATTCCGGCATGTCCAGCGGCATGACGCCGGTGGCGGCGGCGAATGCCACCAGGCCGGAGCCGGCCGGGAAGCTGATGCCGATCGGGAAGCGGGTGTGGGAGTCGCCACCGGTGCCGACGGTGTCAGGCAGCAGCATGCGGTTCAGCCAGCTGTGAATGATGCCGTCGCCCGGACGCAGGGACACGCCGCCACGGGTCTTGATGAAGTCCGGCAGGGTGTGGTGGGTGTTGACGTCGATGGGCTTCGGATAGGCGGCGGTGTGGCAGAAGGACTGCATCACCAGGTCGGCGGAGAAGCCGAGGCAGGCGAGGTCTTTCAGCTCGTCGCGGGTCATCGGGCCGGTGGTGTCCTGGGAGCCGACGGTGGTCATCTTCGGCTCGCAGTAGGTGCCCGGACGGACGCCCTGGCCTTCCGGCAGGCCACAGGCGCGGCCGACCATCTTCTGCGCCAGGGTGAAGCCCTTGCCGCTGTCGGCCGGGGATTCCGGCTTCTTGAACAGATCGGAAGCGCCCAGGCCCAGTTCGGCACGGGCCTTCTCGGTCAGGCCGCGGCCGATGATCAGCGGAATGCGGCCGCCGGCGCGGACTTCGTCCAGCAGGACCGGGGTCTTCAGCTCGAAGGTGGTGACCACTTCGCCGCTGTCGTGGCGAACGACCTTGCCTTCATAGGGGTACACGTCGATGACGTCGCCCATGGCCAGGTTGGTGCAGTCGAATTCGATCGGCAGGGCGCCGGCGTCTTCCATGGTGTTGTAGAAGATCGGGGCGATCTTGGTGCCGAAGCAGAAGCCGCCGGCGCGCTTGTTCGGAACAAACGGGATGTCGTCGCCGAAGAACCACAGCACGGAGTTGGTGGCGGACTTGCGGGAGGAGCCGGTACCGACCACGTCACCGACGTAGGCGACCGGGAAGCCCTTGGCCTTGACGGCTTCGATCTGCTTCAGCGGGCCGACGGAGCCGGGTTGTACGGGCTCGATGCCGTCGCGGGCCATTTTCAGCATGGCCAGGGCGTGCAGCGGGATGTCGGGGCGGGACCAGGCGTCCGGAGCGGGGGACAGGTCGTCGGTGTTGGTTTCGCCAGGCACCTTGAACACGGTCAGGGTGACTTTCTCGGGAACGGCCGGCTTGGCCTTGAACCACTCACCCTCGGCCCAGGACTGCATCACGGCCTTGGCGGATGCGTTGCCTTTCTTGGCGCGCTCGGCGACGTCGTGGAAGGCGTCGAACATCAGCAGGGTGTGCTTCAGCTGCTCGGCGGCAACTTCGGCCAGCTCGGCGCTGTCCAGCAGTTCGACCAGGGTGGCGATGTTGTAACCGCCCTGCATGGTGCCCAGCAGCTCGGTGGCGCGTTCTTTGGAAATCAGCGGGGAGGTGGCTTCGCCTTTGGCGACAGCGGAGAGGAAACCTGCTTTGACGTAGGCGGCTTCATCGACGCCCGGCGGTACACGGTTGGTGATCAGATCGAGGAGGAAAGCCTCTTCGCCAGCCGGGGGATTCTTCAGCAGCTCGACCAGGCCTGCGGTTTGTTCGGCGTTCAGCGGCTGGGGCACGACGCCCTGGGCGGCACGCTCTTCTACGTGTTTGCGATAGGCTTCAAGCACAGTTTTACCCTCATCAGTGGCCCCGGAATGTCCAGGGCGCTCATCCAGGAATCCGCCGAACACATGCGCCGCACAGCTTTTTGGGCTGTCTGGCCAAGGTTTCGGCGGCCTCCATCGAGAAGCTGTTTTCAAAGTTTTACGCCGGAAGGAAGGCCTGATGAGGGCTGGCGGCGGACTACCCGGGGAGGGAAGCCCGGCGCCATTGTTTCCTGCCGGATCAACTGTGCTCGTGACGCTTTGAAAACAGCTTCCAACGGATATCGGCGCCTTAAATGGCGCGCCGATTCTAATGGAAAGCCTCGGCAAAGTTAAGACGGAATCCCCACTTCCATCGGGGTGACCCCGATTAGACAAAGGGCTAAGATGGCCGGCCCGTTTCACCTGCAGATTCCGCTTCTCCATGTCCAATCAGCGCATCAAGACGCCCTGCGTCGGCCTCTGCTCCACCGTCTTCGGCGACCAGGTGTGTCGGGGTTGCAAGCGCTTCCATCATGAGATCGTGAACTGGAATCTCTACAGCGACGAGGAGAAGCGTGCCGTCTGGCGACGTCTCGAGATCCTGCTGGTGCAGGTGATGGCGTCCAAGCTGGAGGTGTTCGATGCGGCTGTCCTGCGCCGGCAGCTTGAACAGCATCAGGTACGTTTCGTACCCGACCAGTCTCCTTATTGCTGGGCCTATCAGTTGATCGCGCGTGGCTCTCGGGTGATCAGTCGCATCGATGCCTACGGCATTGCCCTGATGCCGGAATTTCGAGACTGGGCGCTGCCGGATCTGCGGGAAGCCATCGATCGCGAGTTCTTCCTGCTGTCGGAGGCCCATTACGAACGCTACATCGCCCCGCGCTTCCTGCGCGAGGGGATGGAGATCCGCGTCTGATCCCGTGAACGAACAAAGCCGCCCTTGGGCGGCTTTGTTCCTTCGGATTGCTGTCAGCGCTGGGCGACCAGCTCTTCCAGATGGGCGATGATCGCTTCGGGTTTCAATACCAGGACATCGCTTTCCAGGGCGTCGAGCACCACTTCAGCGGTATTGCCGATCAGTGCGCCCGACAGACCGGAGCGTGCCACGGTGCCGATCACCGTGACGACCGCCCCCAGCTTCTGGGCAACGTGGGGAATGAGCACATCCGCCGGGCCTTCCTCGATATGCAGCCGTTCGTCGCTGACATCGTACTCGGCCTGGAACGCGCGGCATTCCTCACGGTAGCGCGCCTCGATGGTTTCCTTGAGCTGGAAGGTGGGGTCCGCCGCCGAGAGCATGGGAGACGGGTGGGCGCTGATGACGTGGAGGGTGCCCCTGGCGAGGGTAGCGATGTCGTAGCCATGGCTGACGATGGTGGCATGGAGCGTACGGTGTTCGCCGTCGCTGTTGCCCACATCCACGGCGGCGAGGATGTTGCCGCCAGTCCAGGGGGCGTCGGTCTTCACCATCAGCACCGGGCCGGGACAGAAGCGCAGGAGCTTCCAGTCGTCCGGAGTGAGGAGGGCTTTCTTGAGTGGGTTGTCCGGTACGTGTTGCTTGATCACCAGGCCGCAGCCTTCGGCCTGCTGGGCAGCGATGATGGTCTGGTACTGGCTGTCCAGCCAATCCTGCTGGGTGCTGACGCTGTATCCCTCGGCCCGGAGGGACTCGGCCAGGTCGACGAGGTAGTCGGCATGGTCGCCCTTGCGGTCGCAGATCAGGAGGTGCAGGTGCGACTGGGTCACGCCGGCGATCAGTTTTGCCCGTTTCAGGGCAAGGCCTTCTGGCCGGTCCGGTTCCACTACCACCAGGATGCTGCGAATGGCTTGCATGGTCGTCATCTCCCTGTCGATGGCTTATAGCCAAATCAAATGTAGCTCCGATTCGGCTTCGGTGTTCTTGACATATATCAAGCGGCCCAGGCTGGTCGTTGCGGCCTGCATTCGTATAATGCTCCGCCTTCGAGGGCCCGGCCAGTGCGGGTCCCGCTTCGTGAGAGCTGTCCGTGAGCCTGCCCGAAATCCATGACTTCCTTGCCTGCCGCACTCCCGATGCCTGGGTGGTGGCGGCGTTGGCCGATCAGGAAACCCTGCTGATCGACCACAAGAACAACGAGTTCAAGGCGGCCTCCACGGCCATGGCGCTGATCGCCAAGTACTCGACGCACCTGGACCTGATCAACTTCATGTCGCGTCTGACCCGTGAGGAGCTGGTGCACCATGAGCAGGTGCTGAGGATCATGAAGCGTCGCAAGATCGCGCTCAAACCGATTTCGGCGTCCCGCTATGCGTCGGGCCTGCGCAAGCTCGTGCGCAGCCATGAGCCCTTGAAACTGGTGGATACCCTGGTGGTGGGCGCCTTTATCGAAGCGCGCTCCTGCGAGCGTTTCGAAGCGTTGGTACCGCATCTGGATGACGAGCTGGGCAAGTTCTACGGCGGACTGCTGAAGAGCGAGGCGCGGCACTTCCAGGGTTATCTGAAGCTGGCCTACCAGTATGGCGAGGCCCGCGACGTGGATGCCACGGTCCTGCGTGTGCGTGAGTCGGAGCGGGAGCTGATCGAGAGCTCCGATGTGGAGTTCCGCTTCCATAGCGGAGTGCCGGCCTGAGTCCGACCGGAGAAGAAAGAGCGCCCGGAGGGGCGCTTTTTCGTGGTCGGGACTTCGTTCGGTCCTTCGCCTCGAGGCCCAGGGCCAGTTCGCGAGCGGCCTAGATGGCGGCCTGCACCTTGATCACCGCTTCGCGACGGAACCATTGGGTGGCGGCGCCGACGGCACCCGCTGCTTCTTCTGGTGAGGGGCCTGGTCGTTCCTCGACGTGAAAGTCGGAGCGGCGTTGCTGCAGGCGGGCCGCCGCTCCCTCAAGGTGCGGCGTTCCGGGCTGGGAGCCGCCGTTCCGGTGCGCCTCAGGATAGGCTGAAGGAAGTCTGCCTGAAGCCGTCCTGATCCACCTGCAGAGCCCAGCCTTGCTGGTCCCAGTCGCCGAGGACGATGCGCCTGGCTGCCTTGCCGTCCAGGTCGAGTTGGTGCTCGGCCGGGCGGTGGGTGTGGCCATGGATCAGGGTGCACACGCCCTGCTCTCGGAGGATGCGCGGGATTTCTTCCGGGGTGACATCGGTGATGGCTGCAGCCTTCTGTCGGGTCTGCATGCGGCTTTCCTTGCGCAGCTTGCGAGCCAGCTTGTGGCGGGTGGCAAGGGGCAGGTGGCGAAGGATGAACAGGCTGATCGGGTTTCGCAGCCAGCGGCGGAGGCGCATGTAGGCTTCGTCGCGGGTGCAGAGGCTGTCGCCGTGCATCAGCAGCACGCTCTCTCCATTGAGTTCCACGCGGCTCGGGTCGGGCAGCAGGGTGCAGCCGGCCTCGCGGCAGAAGCCCTTGCCAATCAGGAAGTCGCGGTTGCCATGCATCAGGTAGATGCGCGTGCCGCTGTCGGACAACTGGCGCAGTGCCTGGGCGATGCCGCGCTGGAAGGGGGTCATGGCGTCGTCGCCGATCCAGGCTTCGAAGAAGTCGCCCAGTATGTAGAGCGCTTCGGCCTGGCTGGCGCGCGTCTGCAGGAAACGAAGAAACGCCCGGGTGATGTCCGGGCGTTCCTCTTCGAGATGCAGGTCGGAGATCAGCAGGATCACTCGGCGATCTCGGCCTTCTCGATGATCACGTCTTCGACCGGCACATCCTGGTGGCCCGCTTTCATGGTGGTGGCCACGGCCTTGATCTTGTTGACCACATCCATGCCTTCCACTACCTCGCCGAACACGGCGTAGCCCCAGCCCTGTACGGTCGGAGCGCTGTGGTTGAGGAAGCTGTTGTCGGCGACGTTGATGAAGAATTGCGCGGAGGCCGAGTGGGGCTCCATGGTACGGGCCATGGCGATGGTGCCGACCTTGTTGGACAGGCCGTTGTTGGCCTCGTTCTTGATGGGGGCGCGGGTAGCCTTCTGCTTCATGCCAGGCTCGAAGCCGCCGCCCTGGATCATGAAGTTGCCGATCACGCGGTGGAAGATGGTGCCGTCATAGTGGCCGGACTTCACGTACTCCTTGAAGTTGGCCACGGTTTCCGGGGCTTTGTCTTCGAAGAGTTGCAGGGTGATGACGCCGTGGTTGGTGTGCAGCTTGATCATGGGGGTATTCGCTCTATCGGGAAGTCCAAGGCCTGTCAGGGTATTGAGTCGGGTGGCGCCGGACCATTGCTGGTCCGACGCCCCCTAAGAACCGTACGTGCGCCTTTCAGCGCATACGGCTCAAGCCTTTGCTAAGCCCCTGGAGGGGGCCGGCTTACTCACCTTTAGGCCACGTGCGTGGAGTCGTTGGTGACACTCGGGATGCAATAGTACCCGGTTTGCCAGGGAGTCATTACCACCTTGTGAGCGGTACACGATGTGGTGGTCATGCCAGCCAGTCTCCTTGGATATGGGGGTATTGCAAAGCACACACAGACCCCGCTGTTGCGTGAAGAGGGTAGCGACCTGCCTGCGGTACTTCAGCTTATCCAGCATCCGAAGCATTCGCAGTTTTTCACCTTCCTCTTCGTGGGTCGGATCGAACGGGTTGTACTCCGCACTGATCTTCTTATGGCGCTTTACCTTCACTCCGGCGGACCGGAAGAGTTCGATTTCCCGTTTGTTTCCCTTTTCATCCGTTGCCGTGGTGGCGAACGCCCAGTTCCTGAGGCCGATGGTTCGGAAGTACTTCGCCCGAATCCACGTGAGCCCTTTCCTAGGATGTCGCCTTATTGCCCAACGCCATAGAGCTTTGAAGACCATGTGGTCCATCAGGCTGAACGCTTTTTTCGCGACTACGGGTTGGTGGTACAGAGCCCAACCACGCAGTACCGGATTCAGCAGGCGGATGAGGTTCTCCTGCCGAGCCGTCTTGTTGTCGCTGATGATCTCCTTGACCTTGCGATAGAACGTCTTGACGTTCTTCTTGCTCGGTTTGATCAGGAGTATCCGTTTTCCCTTTTTAGGGTACTTGCGGAAATTCCAGCCAAGGAAATCGAAACCACTGTCGATGTGGGTGATGCGGGTTTTCTCAGGTGAGAGTTTAAGTCCCCGTGTAACTAGGAACTGCTCGACCCATGGACGAACCTTAGTCTCAAGGACCTCCTTGGATTGACCTGTGATGACGAAGTCATCCGCATATCGCACGACGTTGATTTTCAGCGTTCTGGCTCGGGTCTTCCCCAGGTGTTGCTTCAGGGCAGACTCCAGACCATCGAGCGCGATGTTCGCAAGGGTAGGGGAGATGATCCCTCCCTGCGGCGTGCCGGCTTCCGTTGCCGAGAGCTGGCCTTTGTGGATTACCCCCGCCTTCAACCACTTACGGAGTACCCGTTTGTCCATGGGGACGTTGCGGGTGAGCCAGTCATGATTGATGTTGTCGAAGCATCCTTCGATGTCGCCTTCAAGGACCCACTGTGGGGAGACCTCTTTGGAGAGACAGAGAAATAGCTGGCCCATCGCGTCGTGCGTGGATCGCTCCGTCCGAAAGCCGTAGCTGTTCGGATCGGCTTGCGTTTCAGCGATGGGCGCTAGTGCCAGCAGATACAGCGCCTGCATGGCTCTGTCCAACATGGTGGGAATGCCCAGAGGGCGTTCCTTACCATTTGCCTTTGGGATGTATACCCGTTTCAACGGGTGCGGTTGATATCCACGGGGCTCAAGCTGCGATGTAGCTGCAAATTTGGCTTCGGGTGTATCCCAGAGGACCCGGTCGACTCCCGCCGTTCGTTTTCCCTGGTTTTCGGTGACTCGCCGCACGGCCAAGAATCTGGCTGAGCGGGAGCGGGTCAACATCCGTTGGAGGCTTTTGACCTTCCGCCAGTTGTTTTCCCGACAAGCCTTCGCGATCCGCATCTGCGTTCCTCGGACGTTCCTCTGTACGCGACACCAGTCGATGTCGTGCCAATGCTGAGGGCCGTCAGGAAGCGCAGACACGGACAGTCCGTGCTCTTTCATGCTGCATTCCTCTCGGTTTAACCCGAGCGGAAGCCAATTGACCCCCCGAGGGAGTGTTGGCTCCCGTCGGGATGGTTGATGTGGCTGTTGTGAACCCGGAAGGTCACCCGGCCTTTGAGTGGGGTTGGCTCCGGTCGATCAGGCCTGCTGGGACGTCTGGAGGCGTTTCCATAGGGCTTTAACTTCTCGGATCGCACCTACCAATGGCGCGAAGTAGATGACTGGGGCTTGTTTTGCCGCCGAGATGATCTCGTGAGCGATGCCTTTCATCATTCCTCCTTGGGTCCCGTTCCCCGTGGGGAGGCGGGCTTGTATTGGCCACGTGTTGAGTGAGGTCAGTCAGGCGTCTTGCGACGTAAGACCATGTGGAAGTCTGCTCCCTTTCGGGCGAGGTGATGTTCCAACCCCTATCCGGTCCATTACAGCCCGGCTTTCGCTTTCTCCACAATCCCATACCCGCATAGCTATCAGTGTTCCTTGCGGTTCACCTGCCCGAGGGGCAGCTATACGGGCTTACCACGTTCCCTGATTCTCACACGACTGGTTTAGGGTCTGCCTTTTCACCGGGGGTGTTGTTTTAGCGACGTGCTCCCGAAGCCGACGAGAGCAACTACACCCCGTACCTTTTGGTCCCTGCCGATAGTAGTCGTAGGCAGGATCATAGTTACGGTGTTTATCAGCAGTTCACATAAGTTACCCGTGCCAGCCAGCCTAGCACCCAGACCCGGTACTACTCCGGGTCATCACCAGTCGCCTCGCGGTTTCTGGTGCCTTGCGGGGGTTACATTGTCGGAAGAGCTTTGCACCCCACCGTTGCCAGTGACGCACATCTTCCTAGGCTACTGCTAGTCGCATAACAGATCCGCTACCACCTCGTTCTGACGGCGGTTGGATAATGAGAGATCAGAGCAGGCGGCCCAGATAGGTCGCACCATGTCCCTATGTCGTCGCGACATTGAGGACAACGAGAGCATGTGCCGATCTGATTGAGAGGTATCCCTTGTGGGGAGTCTCCCCAGAAGGGTGGCGGTGGAGTGGTTTCCAGCTGCCTTTTAGCTCGGGTTTCCTGGTCCAACTTAAAATGTAAAAAGTTGTATCAGGAGCCTGTTTTGAGAGCAAAAAGGGGGCGCACGGCCACCTTTTTGTCTCGATCCAACACCTCCCGGAAGTCATGAGATGACCCTGGGAAGGGGAGAAACCAGGCCGTTGCCTTTACAGAGTGCTGCTTGTTTTGGAATTCCAAGCCCTTGAAATTCAAGGGTTTGAGGACCAGGGTCAGCTGCCCAGACCTACCGGGACACGCACATGCGTGTCGCACCAGCTTCGGCTATGATAAGCGCTTTGATTTTGCCGGCCTACCCTGAGCCGCGCACCAGAAGACCCCAAGGACACCATGAGCAAGCCAGAGACTCCCGCCGCCTCCAACTTCCTGCGCCAGATCGTCCAGGCGGACCTGGACGCCGGCAAGCACGCCAAGATCGTCACCCGCTTCCCGCCGGAGCCCAACGGCTACCTGCATATCGGTCACGCCAAGTCCATCTGCCTGAACTTCGGGCTGGCCAGGGAGTTCGGTGGTGACTGCCACCTGCGCTTCGACGACACCAACCCGGCGAAGGAGGATCAGGAGTACATCGACGCCATCGAGAGTGATGTGAAGTGGCTGGGCTTTCAGTGGGCCGGTGAGGTTCGCTACGCCTCCAGCTATTTCGATCAGTTGCACGATTGGGCCGTCGAGTTGATCAAGGCCGGCAAGGCCTTTGTCTGCGACCTTTCCCCCGAAGAGATGCGCGAGTACCGCGGCAGCCTCACCGAGCCCGGTCGCAACAGTCCATTCCGTGAGCGTAGCGTCGAGGAGAACCTCGATCTGTTCGCCCGCATGAAGGCCGGCGAGTTCCCTGATGGCACCCGTTCCCTGCGCGCGAAGATCGACATGGCTTCGCCGAACATGAATCTGCGTGATCCGATCCTCTATCGCATTCGTCACGCGCATCATCACCAGACCGGCGACAAGTGGTGCATCTATCCCAGCTACGACTTCACCCATGGTCAGTCGGATGCCATCGAGGGCATTACCCACTCCATCTGCACCCTGGAGTTCGAGGATCATCGCCCGCTCTACGAGTGGTTCCTGGAGAACCTGCCGGTGCCCGCCGTGCCGCGCCAGTACGAGTTCTCGCGCCTCAACCTGAACTACACCATCACCAGCAAGCGCAAACTCAAGCAGCTGGTGGACGAAGGCCATGTCAGTGGCTGGGATGACCCGCGGATGTCGACCCTGTCCGGCTACCGCCGTCGCGGCTACACCCCCGAGTCGATCCGCAACTTCTGTGAAATGGTCGGCGTCAATCGCGCCAGTGGCGTGGTGGACATCGGCATGCTGGAGTTCAGCATCCGTGATCACCTGGATGCCACCGCATCTCGCGCCATGTGCGTGCTCAAGCCGCTCAAGGTGGTCATTACCAACTATCCCGAAGGCCAGGTCGAGAACCTCGAGCTGCCGCGCCACCCGAAGGAAGACATGGGGGTGCGCGCCCTGCCGTTCGCCCGTGAGATCTACATCGACGCCAGCGATTTCGAGGAAGTGCCTCCGGCCGGCTTCAAGCGCCTGGTTCCGGGTGGCGAAGTGCGTCTGCGTGGCAGCTACGTGATCCGCGCTGACGAGGCCATCAAGGATGCCGATGGCAAGGTTGTCGAGCTGCGTTGCTCCTATGATCCGGACACACTTGGCAAGAACCCCGAAGGTCGCAAGGTCAAGGGGGTGATCCACTGGGTGCCGGCCGAGGCCAGTGTCGAGTGTGAGGTGCGCCTGTACGACCGTCTGTTCCGCTCACCCAACCCGGAGAAGTCCGAAGAGGGTGGCAGCTTTCTCGACAACATCAACCCCGAGTCTCTGGTAGTGCTGAGCGGCTGCCGCGCCGAGCCGTCCCTGGCCAATGCGCAGCCGGAGGAGCGTTTCCAGTTCGAGCGAGAAGGCTATTTCGTTGCCGACCTCAAGGATTCGCAGCCCGGCAAGCCGGTGTTCAACCGCACCGTCACGTTGCGTGATTCCTGGGGGCAATGATGGCGCTGTCGATCTACAACACCCTCACCAAGGCCAAGGAGGCCTTCCAGCCCCTGGAAGGCAACAGTGTGCGCATGTACGTGTGCGGCATGACCGTGTACGACTACTGCCACATCGGCCATGCCCGGGTGATGGTGGCCTTCGATGTGGTCACCCGCTGGCTGCGCGAGCGCGGCTATGACGTGACCTACGTGCGCAACATCACCGACATTGACGACAAGATCATCCGTCGCGCCCAGGAGAACGGCGAGCCGTTCGAGGTGCTGGTGGATCGCATGATCGCCGCCATGCACGAGGACGAGGCGCGCCTCTCCGTGCTGCGCCCGGACATCGAGCCCCGCGCGACCGGCCATATCGCCGGCATGCACGAGATGATCCAGACCCTGATCGACAAGGGCTTCGCCTATGCCCCTGGCAACGGGGACGTCTACTACCGTGTCGGCAGGTTCGAGGGCTATGGCAAGTTGTCCCGTCGCCGCATCGACGAGCTGAAGATCGGTGCGCGCATCGAGGTGGACGAGTCCAAGGAGGACCCGCTGGACTTCGTCCTCTGGAAGGGTGCCAAGCCCGGCGAGCCGAGCTGGGAATCCCCCTGGGGTCCCGGTCGTCCCGGTTGGCACATCGAGTGCTCGGTGATGTCCACCTGCTGCCTGGGCGAGACCTTCGACATCCACGGTGGCGGTCCGGACCTGGTGTTCCCCCACCACGAGAACGAGATCGCCCAGAGCGAGGCGGCCACTGGCAAGCTCTATGCCAAGGCCTGGATGCATGCCGGCGCGGTGCGCGTGGATGGCGAGAAGATGTCCAAGTCCCTGGGTAATTTCTTCACCATCCGCGAGGTGCTGGAGAAGTATCACCCCGAGGTGGTGCGCTACCTGTTGGTGTCCAGCCATTATCGCAGTCCGATCAATTATTCCGAGGAGAGCCTCAAGGAAGCCAAGGGTGCCCTCGAGCGCTTCTACAATGGCCTCAAGGGTCTGCCGGCCGTGGCTCCGGCAGGGGGTGAGGCCTTCGTCGCGCGATTCGGCGCGGCCATGGACGACGACTTCAACTCGCCGGAAGCCTGTGCCGTGCTTTTCGAGATGATTCGCGAGGTCAATCGCCTGCGTGAGGTCGATGTTCAGGTTGCCGCGGGCCTGGCGGCGCAGCTCAAGTCGATGGCTGCTGTACTTGGCGTGCTGCAGTTGGAGCCCGATGCCTTCCTGCAGGCGGGTGCTGCAGGCAAGGTGGATGCCGCTGAGGTGGATGCGCTGATCCAGGCGCGCCTTGCGGCGCGTGCGGAGAAGAACTGGGCTGAGTCGGACCGAATCCGCGACCGGCTGACCGCCATGGGTGTGGTGCTGGAAGACGGAAAGGGTGGAACGACCTGGCGTCTTGCCGATTGATTGGCGTAACCCCAATGAAAAAGGCCGCTTGATGCGGCCTTTTTCATTTCCGTGTCCTCAGGCGTGAAGCGTTTCTGCGGCGTAAAGTGTGTTCTCCAGCAGGCAGGCCCGGGTCATGGGGCCGACACCGCCCGGAACCGGGGTAATCCAGCTGGCGCGTTCTGCGGCGACGTCGTACTCCACATCGCCTACCAGTTTGCCGTCTTCCTGACGGTTGATGCCCACATCGATGACGATGGCGCCAGGTTTGATCCATTCACCCTTGACCAAACCGGGCTTGCCGGCGGCGACCACCACCAGGTCGGCATTGCCGACATGGCCTGCGAGGTCCTTGGTGAAGCGGTGGGTCACGGTGACGGTGCATCCTGCCAGCAGCAGTTCCAGCGCCATGGGGCGGCCCACGATGTTGGAGGCGCCCACTACCACTGCGTTCATGCCGTACAGGTCGGCGCCGGTGCTTTCCAGTAGGGTCATGATGCCCTTTGGGGTGCAGGGGCGCAGTAGAGGGATGCGCTGGGCGAGGCGGCCGACGTTGTAAGGGTGGAAGCCGTCCACGTCCTTGTCGGGACTGATGCGCTCCAGTAGTTGGGAGGCGTCCAGGTGTTCCGGAAGCGGTAGCTGGACCAGAATGCCGTCGATTGCGGGGTCCCCATTGAGGCGATCGATGAGGTTCAGCAGTTCGACCTGAGTGGTACTGGCCGGCAGATCGTGGGCCTGGGAAAGAAAACCGACTTCCTCGCAGTCCTTGCGCTTGTGGGCGACGTAGACCTGGGAGGCGGGATCGCAACCGACCAGGATCACCGCAAGCCCAGGGACTCGAAGTCCTTGCTGGCGGCGCTCGGCGACACGTTGGGCAATCTGCTGGCGGAGGCGGGCGGCGATCGTTTTGCCGTCGATCAGTTTTGCGGTCATGACGCTCGGTTAACCATCGGGAAGGGCTAAAAAGGGCACGTATTCTCGCATGGAGGGGCGGGCGGGCAAAGGCGGCCGGTCAGCAATTTGTCCCGGCACTCATATCTTTCTGATTTTTTTCAACTTTCCTGTTGACGAGGTGTAGGGCTGGCTATAACATGCGCCCCGCTTGTCGAGCACAGCCTGTCGCTGGGTAAGACGGCAGAGGCGAATGCTAGTGATTCAGCCTAGGCCGAAGCTTTATAGTCTGCTCGCAGATATAAGCGCCCGTAGCTCAGCTGGATAGAGCATCCGCCTTCTAAGCGGATGGTCGCAGGTTCGAGTCCTGCCGGGCGTGCCATTTGGCACATTTGGCACAAGCGTTTCGATATGGTGGGCGTAGCTCAGTTGGTAGAGCACAGGATTGTGGCTCCTGGTGTCGTGGGTTCGATTCCCATCGTCCACCCCATATTCAGAGAGCGCCAGGCAGTGAGCCTGGCGTTTTCATTTAGAAAATCGTCTTCGCGGACGTGGTGGAATTGGTAGACACACTGGATTTAGGTTCCAGCGCCGCAAGGCGTGAGAGTTCGAGTCTCTCCGTCCGCACCATGCTCGAGTCGAGTTGAATAGTGGGTGTGTCGCGAATTCTCGACGATTCTGATGGCGAAGCGGTCAGTTTCTAAGAGTGTTCGTTTCCGATGCAAATCGGTAAAAACGTAATATGGTGGGCGTAGCTCAGTTGGTAGAGCACAGGATTGTGGCTCCTGGTGTCGTGGGTTCGATTCCCATCGTCCACCCCATATTCATGAAAGCGCCAGGCCCTGTGCCTGGCGTTTTCGTTTCCGGCTTCGATGCGTCTGCGGGCTCTGGGGTGGCGCCTGCTTCTCAGGTTGTCAGTTCTTCTCGGTAGCCTGATTTCCCTTTCTTCTATTACGTCTGTTTGCCGGCTGTTTCTGGCGGGTGACTTCTGTAAATCGAGCCACTAGAATGCATGCCCTTGATTCTGGGGCCGGAACGGCCGGTTTATGTCTGTGCAACGAGGATTATCCATGCAAGTTTCTGTAGAAAGCACCTCCGCTCTTGAGCGCCGCATGACCATCGGCGTGCCGGCCGAGCGCGTCGAGAACGAAGTGACCAAGCGCCTGCAGCAGACTGCCCGTCGCGCCAAGGTAGCCGGTTTCCGTCCGGGCAAAGTGCCGATGAGCGTCATTCGCCAGCGCTATGAAGATTCCGCTCGTCAGGAAGTCCTGGGTGACCTGATTCAGTCCTCCTTCTACGAGGCCGTGGTGGAGCAGAAGCTGAACCCAGCCGGCGCTCCGTCCGTCGAGCCGAAAGCCTTCGAGAAAGGCAAGGACTTCGAGTTCGTCGCCACCTTCGAGGTATTCCCCGAGTTCCAGCTCGCCGGTTTCGACGGTATCGCCATCGAGCGTCTGCAGGCCGAGGTTGGCGATGCTGACGTCGACAACATGCTGGATATCCTGCGCAAGCAGAACACTCGTTTTGAGGCTGTCGAGCGTGCCGCCGAAAACGGTGACCAGCTGAACATCGACTTCGTCGGCAAGATCGACGGCGAAGCCTTCGCTGGTGGCTCCGCCAAGGGCACCCTGCTGGTCCTGGGCTCCGGTCGCATGATCCCGGGTTTCGAAGAGGCTCTGGTGGGCGTCAAGGCCGGTGAAGAGCGGGTGATCAACCCGGTATTCCCCGAGGATTACCAGAACCTGGATCTGGCCGGCAAGACTGCCGAGTTCACCGTGACCGTGAACAGTGTGTCCGCGCCCCAGCTGCCGGAGCTGAACGACGAGTTCTTCTCCCTGTTCGGCATCAAGGAAGGCGGTCTGGAAGGCTTCCGTGCCGAAGTTCGCAAGAACATGGAGCGTGAGCTGCGCCAAGCCACCAAGTCCAAAGTGAAGAACCAGGTGATGGACGGTCTTCTGGCGGCCAACCAGGTCGAGGTGCCGAAGGCACTGATCGGCAACGAAGTGAATCGTCTGCGTGTGCAGGCTGTCCAGCAGTTCGGTGGCAACATCAAGCCCGATCAACTGCCGGCCGAGCTGTTCGAGGAGCAGGCCAAGCGTCGCGTTGTCCTGGGGCTGATCGTGGCTGAAGTGGTCAAGCAGTTCGAGCTGAAGCCTGACGAAGCCCGCGTTCGCGAGCTGATCGAGGAAATGGCTTCCGCTTATCAGGAGCCTGAGCAGGTTGTGGCCTGGTACTACAAGAACGACCAGCAGATGAACGAAGTGCGTTCTGTTGTGCTGGAAGAACAAGTTGTAGATACTGTCCTGCAGAAGGCCAACGTAACCGACAAGTCGGTTTCCTACGAAGAGGCAGTCAAGCCGGCGGAAGCTCCGAAAGCCGATTGATTGATCCGCCTCCTTCGAATACACCATAAGCCAGCCTCCGAGCTGGCTTATGCGTCTTTGAGACATGACTATCCAGTTAGGGAGCGATCGCAGGACATGTCCCGCAATTCTTATATTCCTCAAATGCCTGACATCCAAGCCGCCGGCGGCCTCGTGCCGATGGTGATCGAGCAGTCCGCCCGTGGTGAGCGTGCCTACGATATCTACTCGCGCCTGTTGAAGGAGCGGGTGATCTTCCTGGTGGGCCCGGTGGAGGACTACATGGCCAACCTGGTGGTAGCCCAGTTGCTGTTCCTCGAGGCCGAGAACCCTGACAAGGATATCCACCTCTACATCAATTCCCCGGGTGGCTCCGTGACTGCTGGCATGTCGATCTATGACACCATGCAATTCATCAAGCCCGACGTGTCCACGATCTGCATCGGCCAGGCCTGCAGCATGGGTGCGCTGCTCCTGGCGGGCGGTGCGGCCGGCAAGCGTTACTGCCTGCCCCATTCGCGGATGATGATTCACCAGCCCCTGGGCGGTTTCCAGGGCCAGGCTTCGGATATCGAAATCCATGCCCGGGAAATCCTTACCATTCGTGAGCGCCTGAACAAGATCCTTGCCGACCATACCGGCCAGCCGATCGATGTCATCGCCCGTGATACCGACCGCGACAACTTCATGAGTGGTGATGAGGCAGTGAAATATGGCCTGATCGACCAGGTGCTCAACAAGCGCCAGCTCGCGAGCTAAGCCCTTCCGCAAGACTTCGGCCGGAAATATCCGGCCGTTTCGCGGGGTTGAAAATGCCCGCATTTGCCTTCATCTTGTGTTTCAAGCCTACCCCGATTGGATCGATCGAATGACTGACACCCGCAACGGCGAGGACAACGGCAAGCTGCTTTATTGCTCCTTCTGCGGCAAGAGCCAGCACGAAGTACGCAAACTGATTGCCGGTCCCTCCGTATTCATCTGCGACGAGTGCGTCGACCTGTGCAATGACATCATCCGCGAGGAGGTGCAGGAAGCCCAGGCCGAGAGCAGTGCGCACAAGCTGCCGGCACCGAAGGAAATCCGCACCATCCTTGACCAATACGTCATTGGCCAGGAGCGGGCGAAGAAAGTGCTCGCGGTCGCGGTGTACAACCACTACAAGCGCCTGAACCAGCGTGACAAGAAGGACGATGTCGAGCTGGGCAAGAGCAATATCCTGCTGATCGGCCCCACCGGTTCGGGCAAGACCCTGCTGGCTGAGACCCTGGCCCGTCTGTTGAATGTTCCTTTCACCATTGCTGACGCGACCACCCTGACCGAGGCTGGCTACGTGGGTGAGGACGTCGAGAACATCATCCAGAAATTGCTGCAGAAGTGCGATTACGATGTCGAAAAGGCCCAGATGGGCATCGTCTACATCGACGAGATCGACAAGATTTCCCGCAAATCGGACAACCCGTCCATCACTCGCGACGTTTCGGGCGAGGGCGTGCAGCAGGCGCTTCTGAAGCTGATCGAGGGTACCGTTGCGTCGGTGCCGCCTCAGGGCGGTCGCAAGCACCCGCAGCAGGAGTTTCTTCAGGTCGACACCCGCAATATCCTCTTCATTTGCGGTGGCGCGTTCGCCGGTCTGGAGAAGGTCATACAGAACCGTTCTACTCGTGGCGGCATCGGCTTCAATGCCGAGGTGCGTAGCAAGGAGCTCGGCAAGAAGGTGGGCGAAGCTCTCCGAGAGGTCGAGCCGGAAGATCTGGTCAAGTTCGGCCTGATTCCGGAGTTCGTTGGGCGTCTGCCTGTCATTGCCACCCTCGACGAACTGGACGAGGCGGCCTTGATGCAGATCCTCACCGAGCCGAAGAATGCGCTGACCAAGCAGTACGCCAAGCTCTTCGAGATGGAAGGCGTTGACCTGGAGTTCCGTCCGGACGCGCTGAAAGCGGTCGCCCATCGTGCCCTTGAGCGCAAGACCGGCGCACGTGGCCTGCGTTCGATCCTCGAAGGCATCCTGCTCGAAACCATGTACGAGATCCCGTCCCAGACGGAGGTCAGCAAGGTGGTCATCGACGAAAGTGTTATCGAAGGCACCTCTCAACCTCTGTTGATCTACGAGAACAACGAGCAGCCTGCAAAGGCAGCGCCTGACGCTTGATGAAACAAAGGGGCCTCCGGGCCCCTTTGCATTTCCTGCCTGAACGCTTGTTTTTTCCCGGACCTAACCCCATCTTAGGCTCAAGGGCATTCCCATTCGTTTACGGCCTGAGGGCCGCCGTAGAGCTGATACCATGAATACGACCACTGAATTACCCCTCCTGCCATTGCGCGATGTAGTGGTTTATCCGCACATGGTGATCCCGCTGTTCGTGGGGCGTGAAAAGTCGATCGAGGCGCTGGAAGCCGCGATGACGGGGGACAAACAGATACTCCTGGTCGCCCAGAAGAACCCCGCCGACGATGATCCGGGTGAAGACGCCCTGTACCGTATGGGGACCGTCGCCACCGTATTGCAACTGCTGAAGCTGCCTGATGGCACCGTCAAGGTCCTCGTCGAAGGGGAGCAGCGTGGTGCCATCGAACGCTTCATCGAGGTGGACGGTCACTGCCGCGCCGAAGTCAGCCTGGTCGATGAGGTGGACGCGGGTGAGCGCGAGTCCGAAGTGTTCGTCCGCAGCCTGCTGAGCCAGTTCGAACAATACGTCCAGCTGGGCAAGAAGGTGCCGTCCGAGGTGCTGTCATCGCTGAACAGTATCGACGAGCCGGGTCGCCTGGTGGATACCATGGCGGCCCACATGGCGCTGAAGATCGAGCAGAAGCAGGAGATCCTCGAGCTCACCGACCTGGCTGAGCGCGTCGAGCACGTCCTGGCGCTGCTGGATGCGGAGATCGACCTGCTACAGGTGGAAAAACGCATCCGCGGCCGCGTCAAGAAGCAGATGGAGCGCAGCCAGCGCGAGTACTACCTGAATGAGCAGATGAAGGCCATTCAGAAAGAGCTGGGCGATATCGACGAAGGGCACAATGAGATCGAGGAGCTGAAAAAGCGTATCGATAGCGCTGGCCTGACGAAAGAGGCCCTGGCCAAGGCCAATGCGGAACTGAACAAGCTGAAGCAGATGTCGCCGATGTCCGCCGAGGCCACTGTGGTTCGTTCCTATATCGATTGGCTGGTCAATGTGCCCTGGAAGGCTGAGAGCAAGGTGCGTCTTGACTTGGCCAAGGCAGAGGAAATCCTGGATGCCGACCATTACGGGTTGGAAGAGGTCAAGGAACGTATCCTCGAGTATCTCGCCGTCCAGAAGCGAGTGAAGAAGGTCAAGGGCCCGGTACTGTGCCTGGTCGGCCCGCCCGGCGTCGGCAAGACCTCCCTGGCGGAGTCCATCGCTCGTGCCACCAACCGCAAGTTCGTGCGCATGGCCCTGGGGGGCGTGCGGGACGAGGCCGAGATCCGCGGTCACCGCCGTACATACATCGGTTCCATGCCGGGTCGTCTGATCCAGAAGATGACCAAGGTAGGCGTGAGGAACCCGCTGTTCCTGCTGGACGAGATCGACAAGATGGGCAGCGACATGCGCGGCGATCCCGCGTCGGCGTTGCTGGAGGTCCTCGACCCTGAGCAGAATCACAGCTTCAACGATCATTATCTCGAGGTCGACTACGACCTGTCCGACGTGATGTTCCTCTGCACCGCCAACTCCATGAACATCCCCGCGCCACTGCTGGACCGCATGGAAGTGATTCGCCTGCCGGGGTATACCGAAGACGAGAAGGTCAATATCGCCGTCAAGTACCTCGCGCCCAAGCAGACCAAGGCCAACGGCCTGAAGAAAGGCGAGCTGGAGTTCGAAGAGGACGCCATTCGCGACATCATTCGCTACTACACCCGTGAGGCTGGTGTTCGCAGCCTGGAGCGTCAGATTGCCAAGGTCTGTCGCAAGGCGGTGAAGGAGCATGCTCGCGAGAAGCGTTTCGCCGTGAAGGTCACTGCGGAGTCCCTGGAACACTTCCTTGGGGTTCGCAAGTATCGCTATGGCCTCGCCGAGCAGCAGGACCAGATCGGCCAGGTCACGGGTCTGGCCTGGACCCAGGTGGGTGGCGAGTTGCTGACCATCGAGGCTGCCGTGGTTCCCGGTAAGGGCCAACTGACCAAGACCGGCTCTCTGGGCGATGTCATGGTTGAGTCCATCACCGCAGCCCTGACCGTGGTGCGCAGTCGCGCCAAGAGCCTGGGCATTCCGGCGGACTTCCACGAGAAGCGCGATATCCATATCCATATGCCGGAAGGGGCGACGCCCAAGGATGGCCCGAGCGCAGGCATCGGCATGTGCACTGCATTGGTTTCCGCCATGACCCAGATTCCGGTACGGGCCGATGTGGCCATGACTGGGGAGATCACCCTGCGTGGTCAGGTACTGGCCATTGGTGGTCTGAAAGAAAAATTACTGGCAGCGCATCGCGGTGGAATCAAGACCGTGATCATTCCCGAAGAGAATGTGCGCGACCTGAAAGAAATTCCCGAAAATATCAAGCAAGACTTGGCGATTAAACCCGTTAAATGGATTGACGAGGTCCTGCAAATTGCGCTGCAATACGCCCCGGAGCCCTTGCCCGATGCGGCTCCGGAGATGGTTGCAAAGGATGACAAGCGCGAGACTGATTCCAAGGAGCGAATCAGCACGCATTAGCCGGGGGGCTTTCTTGACACAATTTTTGAGCCCTTGTTATAAGAGCGGCTCTTATGTGTCAGCAAGCCATCCAGCACCCGCTTTGCTTACACCAAACAACTAAGAAACAACTCAACAGAAATAAGGGGACTTAAGAGTGAACAAGTCGGAACTGATCGATGCCATCGCCGCATCTGCTGACATCCCGAAAGCTGTAGCTGGCCGTGCGCTGGACGCAGTTATCGAATCCGTTACTGGCGCTCTGAAGGCTGGTGACTCCGTGGTGCTGGTTGGCTTCGGTACTTTCGCTGTTAAAGAGCGCGCTGCCCGTACCGGCCGCAACCCGCAGACTGGTAAGCCGATCAAGATCGACGCTGCCAAGATCCCTGGCTTCAAAGCTGGTAAAGCTCTGAAAGACGCCGTCAACTAAGCGTCTTTCGGGCTTTGCCCGACCGGGTTGGGTTCAGCCTGGCCCGATAGCGGAGCAGTGGCAGAGAAGGTTCCTTCCTACCACCAGTGAGGTTGAGTCTCAGGCCCCGCAAGCTACGAGAAGGCGCATCCTAGGATGCGCCTTTCTCATATTCGGATACTCTACCCGCGTTACTCGGCTGCGATCCCAAGCGGCCGTTTCTGGGGGACCCATGCTGCAAAACATCAGGGACAATTCACAGGGGTGGATTGCCAAAACCATCATTGGCGTCATCATCGCGCTGCTGGCACTGACCGGATTCGACGCCATCTTCAACGCCACCAGCAATCGCCAGAGTGCGGCCGAGGTCAATGGCGAGGAGATTTCCCTCGACCAGCTCAACGAGGCGATGAACCTCCAGCGTCGTCAGCTGCAGCAGCAGTTGGGTCAGGACTTCGATGCCTCGCTGTTGGATGAGAACCTGCTGCGCGATGCTGCCCTCAAGGGGTTGATCGAGCGCAAGCTGCTGCTGCAAGGCGCCGAGAAGGCCGGTTTCAGGTTTTCCCAGGCTGCGATCGACCAGCTCATCCTGCAAACGCCGGAGTTCCAGGTGGACGGCAAGTTCAATGCCGACCGCTTCGATCAGGTCATTCGCCAGATGAACTACAGCCGCCTGCAGTTCCGCCAGATGCTCGAGCAGGAAATGCTGATCGGCCAGCTGCGCGCCGGCCTGGCGGGCAGTGGTTTCGTCACTGACGCCGAAGTCCAGGCGTTCGCCCGTCTCGAAAAGCAGACCCGCGACTTCGCCACCCTGACCCTGAAAGCCGACCCGGCTGCGATCCAGGTCTCCGCCGAGGAGATCAAGGCTTACTACGACGGTCATGCCGATCAGTTCAAGAGCCCCGAGCAGGTAGTCGTCGAGTACGTCGAGCTGAAGAAGTCCGCGTTCTTCGACCAGGTCGAGGCCAAGGAGGAAGATCTCCAGGCCCAGTACCAGAAGGAGATCAGCAACCTCGCCGAGCAGCGTCATGCCGCCCACATCCTGGTAGAGGTCAGCGACAAGCTGAACGAAGAGCAGGCCAAGGCCAAGATCGATCAGGTCAAACAGCGTCTGGAGAAGGGTGAAGATTTCTCCGCCCTGGCCAAGGAGTTCTCTGATGACTCCGGTTCCGCTGCCGATGGTGGTGACCTTGGCTTCGCCGGTCCCGGGGTCTACGAACCGGCTTTCGAGGAGTCGCTGTACGCCCTCAAGGACGGCGAGGTTTCCGCGCCGGTTCGCACCCAGTACGGCTGGCACCTGATCAAGCTGCTGGGCGTGCAGGCGCCTGAAGTTCCGAGCTTCGAGAGCCTGAAACCCAAGCTGGAGCAGGATCTCAAGGCCCAGCAGGTAGAGCAGCGTTTCGTCGAGGTCAGCAAGGAGCTGGAAGATGCCGCATTCGAGGCTTCCGACCTGGCCCAGCCGGCCCAGGAGCTGGGTCTGGATGTGAAGACCAGTGCCCCCTTCGGTCGCGAGGGCGGCGAAGGCATTACCGCCAATCGCCAGGTCCTGCAGGCGGCCTTCAGCACTGAAGTGCTGGAAGACGGCGCCAACAGCTCGGCCATCGAGCTGGATCCGGACACCGTCGTGGTGCTGCGGGTCAAGGAGCACAAGAAGCCTGAGCAGCTCGAACTGGACAAGGTCAGCGACAGCATTCGCCAGCATCTGGTCGCCGAGAAGGCCGCGGATGCGGTGAAGGCCAAGGGTGAGGCCCTGATGGCCAGTCTGCGCGAAGGCAAGACGCCGATCGAGCAGGCGCAGGACGGGCAGGCCTGGCAGGTGGTGGAAGCCGCTACTCGCAGTCAGGAAGGTGTGGAGCCCGTGTTGCTGCAGACCCTGTTCCGCATGCCCAAGCCCACTGCCGCCGATAAGCCCGAGTTCGCGGGTGTGAAGCTGAATAACGGCGACTACGTGGTGATCCGCCTGAACGGCGTCAACCAGTCCGATGCGCCGCTGTCGGAGCAGGAGAAGGCGATGTACAGCCGATTCCTGGCATCCCGCAGTGGTCAGCAGGATTTCTCCGCCTTCCGCCGTCAGTTGGAAGAGGCTGCGAAGATCGAGCGTTTCTGATCCTCGTCGCTGAATGAAAAAGGCCGCTAGATGCGGCCTTTTTCATTCATTCCGGAAGCAAGGCAGAGGTCTTGTTCCCGCCATGAAAAAGCCCGCGCCTTGGCGCGGGCTTTTTCATCACCGGTGACTATCAGTCTTCGATGTTGCCCATGGCGGTGGTGTTGAAGCCGCCGTCCACGTACATGATCTCACCGCTGATGCCCGAGGCCAGGTCGGAGCAGAGGAAGGCGCCGGCGTTGCCGACCTCCTCGATGGTCACGTTGCGGCGCAAGGGAGTCTGCTTCTCGTTGGCGGCGAGCATCTTGCGGAAGCTCTTGATGCCGGACGCGGCCAGGGTGCGGATGGGGCCGGCGGAGATGGCATTGACGCGGGTACCTTCCGGACCGAGGCTGCCGGCCAGATAGCGGACGCCGGCCTCCAGGCTGGCCTTGGCCATGCCCATGACGTTGTAGTTGGGCATGGTGCGCTCGGCACCCAGGTAGGACAGGGTCAGCAGGCTGCCATTGCGGCCTTTCATCATCTCGCGGCCGGCCTTGGCGAGGGCCACGAAGCTGTAGGCGCTGATGTCGTGGGCGATACGGAAACCTTCGCGGGTGGTGACTTCGGTGAAGTCGCCGTCCAACTGGTCGCCCGGGGCGAAGCCAACGGAGTGGACGATGCAGTCAAGGCCGTCCCACTTCTTGCCGAGTGCCTCGAAAACGGCGGTGATGTCGTCGTCATTGGCCACGTCGCAGGGGAAGCACAGTTCCGCGCTGGAGCCCCAGCCTTCGGCGAACTCCTCGACCCGACCCTTCAGTTTTTCGTTCTGGTAGGTGAAGGCGAGCTCGGCCCCTTCGCGGTGCATGGCTGCAGCGATGCCCGATGCGATGGACAGTTTGCTGGCTACGCCAACGATCAGTACGCGCTTACCGGCGAGAAAACCCATGTGCTTTCATCCTCTTCTGGTTAATGGGCAGTTTCCGGAGCCAGGAATGCGGCTTCCAGCAACTGCTTCGTATAGCTGTGCTGCGGGTTGGCGAAGATGGCGTCGGCCGGACCCTGTTCGACCACCTGTCCGTGCTTGATCACCATCAACTGGTGACTCAGTGCCCGGACCACCGCCAGATCATGGCTGATGAACAGGTAGGTCAGGTCGTACTTGGTCTGTAGCCTGCGCAACAACTCCACTATCTGGCGCTGAACCGTCCGGTCGAGCGCCGAAGTGGGCTCGTCCAGCAGGATCAGTGCCGGTTTCAGCACCAATGCGCGGGCAATGGCAATCCGCTGCCGCTGCCCGCCGGAAAACTCGTGGGGGTAGCGGTGCCGGGTTTCCGGATCCAGTCCTACCTCCAGGAGCGCGTCGATGATGGCCTGTTCCTGCTCCGCTTCGGTACCGATGCGGTGGATTCGCAATCCCTCGCCAACGATCTGGCCCACACACATGCGTGGGCTGAGGCTGCCGAAGGGGTCCTGAAAGACCACCTGCATCTCGCGCCGAAACGGCCGCACTTCCTTTTGCGAGATCCCATCCAGGGCCTGACCCTGGAAATGGATGCCACCGCGACTGCTCAGCAGTCGCAGGATCGCCAGGCCCAGGGTGGACTTGCCGGAACCGCTTTCGCCCACGATGCCCAGGGTCTGGCCCCGGGGCAGGCTGAAATTGATGCCGTCCACTGCCTTGACGTGATCCACGGTGCGCCGCAACAACCCCTTCCTGATGGGGAACCAGACCCGGAGGTCCTTCACTTCCAGCAAGGGCGGGCCCTGTTCGGTGTCCGCCGGCCGGCCCGAAGGCTCAGCGGCAAGGAGTTCCCGGGTGTAGGGATGCTGCGGTGCCTCGAACAGCTCATCACACGACGCTTGTTCGACGATGCAACCGCGCTGCATGACACATACGCGGTGCGCAATTCTGCGCACCAGGTTGAGATCATGACTGATCAGCAGCAACGCCATGCCCAGTCGCGCTTGGAGCTCCTTCAGCAGCTCGAGGATTTTCAGCTGCACCGTCACGTCCAGGGCGGTGGTGGGCTCGTCGGCGATCAAGAGCTCCGGCTCGTTGGCCAGGGCCATGGCGATCATCACCCGTTGGCGCTGGCCGCCGGACAGTTCATGGGGGTAGGCCTTCAGCCGCTTGTGCGGCTCTGGAATGCCCACCAGCTCCAGCAGCTCCAGGGTGCGCCGGGTGGCCGCCTTGCCGGTCAGGCCCTTGTGCAGGCCCAGCACCTCGTTGATCTGCTTCTCGATGCTGTGCAGCGGATTGAGCGAGGTCATGGGCTCCTGGAAGACCATGGCGATGCGGTTGCCCCGAATGCCCCGCAATCGGCTTTCCGGCAGCTTCAGCAGGTCCTTGTCGCCGTAACGGATGCTTCCCCGGGGATGGCGGGCCAAGGGGTAGGGGAGCAGGCGCAGGATCGAGTGGGCGGTCACCGACTTGCCGGAGCCGCTTTCGCCCACCAGCGCCAGGGTTTCGCCCTTGCGGATGTCGAAGCTGACGTCCTGTACCACGCACTGCGCCTTGTCGCCGGTGACGAATTCGACGGCAAGGTCGCGGATTTCAATCAGGTTCTCGCTCATCTCACTTCCTTGGGTCGAAGGCGTCGCGGGCGGCTTCGCCGATGAACACCAGCAGGGTCAGCATGATCGCCAGCACCATGAAGGCGGAGATGCCGAGCCAGGGCGCCTGCAGGTTGGACTTGCCCTGGGCCACCAGCTCTCCGAGGGAGGGCGCGCCCGGTGGCAGGCCGAAGCCGAGGAAGTCCAGCGCGGTCAGGGTGCCGATGGCGCCGGTGAGGATGAACGGCATGAAGGTCATGGTGGAGACCATGGCGTTGGGCAGGATGTGGCGGAACATGATGGCGCCGTTCTGCATGCCCAGGGCGCGCGCGGCCCGCACGTACTCCAGGTTGCGGCCCCGGAGGAATTCGGCGCGCACCACGTCCACCAGGCTCATCCAGGAGAACAGCAGCATGATGCCCAGCAGCCACCAGAAGTTCGGCTGGACGAAGCTGGCCAGGATGATCAGCAGGTAGAGCACCGGCAGGCCGGACCATATTTCCAGGAAGCGCTGGCCGGCCAGGTCCACCCAGCCACCGTAGAATCCCTGCAGGGCGCCGGCGGTGACGCCGATGATGGAGCTGAGCAGGGTCAGGGTCAGGGCGAAGAGCACCGAGACGCGGAAGCCGTAGATCACCCGGGCCAGCACGTCCCGGCCCTGGTCGTCGGTGCCCAGCCAGTTCTCTGCCGAAGGTGGCGCGGGCGCGGGGACCTTCAGTTCGAAGTTGATGGTGTCGTAGCTGAAGGGGATGGGTGCCCAGATCATCCGGCCGCCAGCGGACTCGATCAGTTCGCGGATATAGGGCGTCTTGTAGTTGGCTTCCAGCGGGAACTCGCCGCCGAAGGTGGTTTCCGGGTACCGCTTGGCGAAGGGGAAGTACCACTGGCCCTCGTAGCTCACCGCCAGCGGCTTGTCGTTGGCGATCAGCTCGGCGCCCAGGCTGAGGATGAACAGCACCAGGAACAGCCAGAGCGACCACCAGCCGCGTTTGTTGGCCTTGAAGCGCTCGAATCGCCGTCGGTTGATGGGGGAGAGCGCCATGTTCAACCCTCCCGGCTTTCGAAGTCGATGCGCGGATCGACCAGGGTGTAGGTGAGATCGCCGATGAGTTTCACGACCAGTCCCAGCAGGGTGAAGATGAAGAGGGTGCCGAAGACCACCGGATAGTCGCGGTTCAGGGCGGATTCGAAGCTGAGCAGGCCCAGGCCGTCGAGGGAGAAGATCACCTCGATCAACAGCGAGCCGGTGAAGAAGATGCCGATGAAGGCGGCGGGAAAGCCCGCGATGATGAGCAGCATGGCGTTGCGGAACACATGCCCGTAGAGCACCCGCCGCTCCGACAGGCCCTTGGCCCGGGCGGTGACTACGTACTGCTTGTTGATCTCGTCGAGGAAGCTGTTCTTGGTCAGCAGCGTGAGGGTGGCGAAGTTGCCGATCACCAGGGCTGTCACCGGTAACGCCAGGTGCCAGAAGTAGTCGAGGATCTTGCCGCCGAGGCTGAGTTCGTCGAAGTGGTTCGAGGTCAGTCCACGCAGGGGGAACCAGTCGAAATAGCTGCCGCCGGCGAAGAGCACGATCAGCAGGATGGCGAAGAGGAAGGCGGGAATGGCGTAGCCGACGATGATGGCGGTGCTGCTCCAGACGTCGAAGGCGCTGCCGTGGCGCACCGCCTTGGCGATGCCCAGGGGGATCGACACCAGGTACATGATCAGGGTGCTCCAGAGCCCCAGGGAGATGGACACCGGCAGCTTCTCGAGGATCAGGTCGGTGACCTTGGCGTCGCGGAAGAAGCTGGTACCGAAGTCCAGCTTCAGGTAGTTGGTGATCATCAGCCAGAAGCGTTCGTGGGCCGGCTTGTCGAAGCCGTACATGCGCTCGATTTCCGCCACCAGCTCCGGGTCCAGGCCCTGGGCGCCCCGGTAGTTGGAGCTGGCCGTGGCGACTTCGGCGCCGCCACCGGAGATGCGCCCGGTGGCGCCTCCCGCGGCGGCGTCGAAGCCCTCCAGCTTGGCGATCATCTGCTCCACCGGGCCGCCGGGGGCGGCCTGGATGATGATGAAGTTGACCAGCAGGATGCCGAATAGCGTGGGAATGATCAGCAGCAGGCGGCGCAGGATGTAGGCGAGCATTTACTGGGCATCCGGCTCGGTGGGGGAGGGCGCGGGTTGGCTAGCAGGTTCCGTGCCCGGTTTCCGCCACCAGGTCATCAGGCCGTAGTCGTACTTGGGCGGGGTGGCCGGCCGCTGGAGATGGTTCCAGTAGGCCACCCGGTAGCTGTCCACGTAGTAGTTGGGCACCACGTAGTGGCCCCAGAGCAGCACCCGGTCCAGGGCGCGGGCGTGGTCGATCAGGGATTGCCGCGAGTCGGCGCGGATCAGCGATTCCACCAGGGCGTCGATGGCGGGATCACGCAGGCCGATGAAATTGCGGCTGCCGGGGCTGTCGGCGCTGCGGGAATGCCAGAACTCCATCTGCTCGTTGCCCGGCGAGTTGGACTGGCCCCAGGTGGCGGGAATCATGTCGAAGTCGCGGGAGCGCAGGCGGTTGATGTACTGCGACACGTCCACACGGCGGATGGTGAGGTCGATGCCGAGTTCCGCCAGGTTGCGCTTGAAGGGCAGCACCACGCGCTCCAGGTTGGCCTGGGCGGTGAGGAATTCGAAGGCCAGGGGCTTGCCGTCCGGGCCCACCATGCGGTCGTTCTCGATCTTGAACCCGGCTTCGGTGAGCAGTTGGTAGGCGCGTCGCTTCTGTTCGCGGATGATGCCGCTGCCGTCGCTGACCGGCGGCTGGAACACCTGGGTGAAGACCTCGTCCGGTACCTTTCCGCGCAGCGGTTCGAGGATCTTCAACTCCGCTTCGGTGGGCAACTGGTGCGAGGCCATTTCGGAGTTCTCGAAGAAGCTGCTGGTGCGCTTGTAGGAGCCGAAGAAGAGTTGCTTGTTGGCCCATTCGAAATCGAACAGCAGGGCGATGGCCTCGCGTACCCGGCGGTCCTGGAATATCGGGCGGCGGATGTTGAAGGCGAACCCCTGCATGCCGGTGGGATTGCGGTTGGGCAGGGCCTGCTTGATGATCCGGCCCTCCTCCAGGGCCGGGCACTGGTAGCCGGTGGCCCAGTCCTTAGCGGAGTACTCCAGGTTGAAGTCGAACTGCCCGGCCTTGAAGGCTTCCAGGGACACCGACATGTCGCGGTAGTAGTCCACCGTCACGCTGTCGAAGTTGTAGTAGCCGCGGTTCACCGGCAGGTCCTGGCCCCACCAGTCCTTGACCCGTTCATAGCGAATGGAGCGACCGGCGCTGACCTTGGCGATGCGGTAGGGGCCGCTGCCAAGGGGTGGTTCCAGGCTGGTCTCGCTGAACTTGCGGTTCTCCCACCAGTGTTTGGGCAGCACCTGGATCTGGCCGAGGATCAGCGGTAGCTCACGGTTGCCTGGGTGCTTGAAGTCGAAGCGCACCCGCTGGCTGTCTTCGGCCTCCACCTTGGCGACGTCGGCGTAATAGTGGCGGTACATGGGGTCGCCGTGCTTGACCAGGGTCTCGAAGGTGAAGACCACGTCATCCGCCGTTACCGGCTTGCCGTCATGGAAACGCGCCTTCGGGTTCAGGTAGAAGCGCACGTAGCTGTTGTCCGGCGCCTTTTCGATCTTCTCCGCCAGCAGGCCGTACTCGGTGAAGGGCTCGTCGGGGGAGTGGTAGGTCAGGCTGTCGTAGATCAGGCCCACCTGGTCGGCGGCGTTGCCTCGGGGAATGAAGGGATTGAGGCTGTCGAAGCCACCCAGGCCTGCCAGCCGCAGGTCTCCACCCTTGGGGGCGTCGGGGTTGACCCAGTCGAAGTGCTTGAAATCGGCGGGGTACTTGGCGGGCTCATCGTAGAGGGTGATGGCGTGGCGGGGTTCGGCCAGGGCCAGTCCGGCCAGTGACAGCAGCAGAGCGCCGCAGCCTTGCAGGCAACGGGTGCGCAGCGTTTTGCTCATCGGGCGTTCTCCGTGGGCTTCAGCCACCAGGCTCGCAGGCCCAGGGTATAGGGCGGCGTGGTGACGAAGGCGAACCGGTTGCGGTACGCCAGGCGGTGATAGTTGATGTACCAGTTGGGGATGCCGTAGTGCTCCCAGAGCAGGGTACGGTCCAGCGCCCGGGCGGCGGCCAGTTGTTCGTCACGGTTCTGGGCGCCGAGCAGCTTCTCGATCATCTCGTCCACCACCGGGTTGGCGACACCGGCGTAGTTCTTGCTCCCTTTCACTCCCACCTGGCTTGAGTGGAAGTAGAGCGATTGCTCCAGGCCCGGGCTCAGGGTCTGTGGCAGGGTCATCAGGATCATGTCGTAGTCGAAGTGGTCCAGGCGCTGCTTGTACTGGGCGCGATCGACGGTACGCAGGCTCGCGTCGATGCCGATGCTCGCGAGGTTCTCGCGATAGGGCTGGAGGATGCGTTCGAGGTTCGGGTTGACCAGCAGGATCTCGAAGCGCAGCGGCTGGCCGCGATCGTTCACCAGGCGCTGGCCCGAGAGCTTCCAGCCGGCATCGGCCAATAGACCCAGTGCTCGGCGGAGGGTTTCCCGAGGAATGCCGCGGCCTTGGGTGGTCGGCACGGTGAAGGGCTGGGTGAAGAGGGCGTCCGGCAGTTCCTTGCGGTGCGGCGAGAGCAGCAGCCATTCGTGGCCTTCGGGCTTGCCCACGGCGCTGAACTCGCTGTTGGGGTAGTAGCTGGTGGCGCGCATGTAGGCGTTGTTGAACAGGGTGCGGTTGGTCCACTCGAAATCGAACATCAGGCCCATGGCCTCGCGCACGCGACGATCCTTGAACACCGTGTGGCGGGTATTCATGAACAGCGCCTGGGTCTGGGTCGGGATCTGATGGGGAATCTCCGCGCGGATCACCTCGCCGCGGGCGATGGCGGGGAAACGATAGCCGTTGGCCCAGTTCTTCGCCTGGTGCTCGATATAGAAGTCGAATTCGCCGGCCTTGAAGGCTTCGAAGGCGACGTTGCTGTCACGGTAGAACTCCACTTCCACCCGATCGAAGTTGTACTTGCCCTTGTTCGCCGGCAGATCCTTGCCCCACCAGTCCTTGACCCGTTCGAACACCAGGCTGCGGCCAGGCCGGACCTCGGTGATCCGATAGGGCCCGCTGCCCAGCGGCGGCTCGAAGGTGGTGGCCTTGAAGTCGCGGTCCTTCCAGTAGTGCTGCGGCAGGACAGGCATTTCGCCCAGGCGCAGGATCAGCAGGGGGTTGCCGGCGCGCCTGAGCACGAAGCGAATGCGGTGGCGATTGAGGATGTCGACCCGCTTCACTTCCTGCAGGCTGGTGCGGTACTGGGGATGGGCGTCCTTGACCAGGGTGCGGTAGGAGAAGGCGACGTCGTAGGCGGTGATGGGGCGGCCATCGTTGAAGCGGGCCTCTTCCCGCAGGTTGAACACCACCCAGCTGCGATCCTCGCTGTACTCCACGCTACGCGCGATCAGGCCGTAGCTGGAGGCGGGCTCGTCACCGGACGGGTCGTACTGGCCCGTGCCCACCATCAGCGGCTCGTTCAACTCGCTCACCCCGTACTGCAGGAAGTTCGGGGTGGCCACGGGGCTGGTGCCCTTGAAGGTGTAGGGGTTGAGGGTGTCGAAGGTGCCGAAGGCCATCACGCGCAGGGTGCCGCCCTTGGGGGCAGCGGGATTGACCCAGTCGAAGTGATCGAAGCTCGCGGGGTACTTCAGGGCGCCGAACTGGGCGTAGCCGTGGCTCTCGACCAGATTGGCGAAGGAGGGTTGGGCCAGCAGGCTGATCAGCAGGAACGCAAGGCGACGCATCAGGCAGGTGTCCGATCCATGGCTATCGTGTCGGGCATGTAGGCGCAGGCCTCGCAGGCATGAAGGCGCTGGTGTCGGGCCAGCGGATTCGTGTCGTAAGTCACGCGCGGCAGGTGCGGCGGTGATCGCTGGCAAGTACAGTAACAGCTTGTACCGACAAGAAAAAAGGCCATTCCCAGGGGATCTGGCCATCATTCTGACAACACTTCTTGAATTTGTGTGGAGGGGCATGCCTTGGGTGAACGCAGCCATGGTCTGCAGTCATGGATCGACCGCCTCAACGAGGCGGAATTGCCCGCCCTGGCCGCGGTGGTGCAGGACCTGCACCGGATGGCCCGTGAAGATACGTCCTCGGTCCAGCAACTGGCCGACGTGCTGTTGCGGGACGCGACCCTGACCTCGCGGGTGCTGAAGGTCGCCAACAGCGTCTACTACAACCCCTCCCTCGAGCCCATCCGGACCATTTCCCGGGCCATCGTCCTGATCGGCTTCGAGAACGTGCGGCTCATCGGGCTGTCGGTCAGCCTGATCGACAGTCTCCTGGCCGGTGCGCCGCGTGAGCAGTTGCCCCAGTTGCTGGCCCGCTCTTTCCATGCGGCGGTGCAGGCGCGCAACATTGCCGGTTACCTGATGGCCCGCAGCCAGGAGGAGGTGTTCATCGCGGCGCTGCTGCACAACATCGGGGAACTGGCGTTCTGGGGCTGCGGTGACGAGCAGGCAGATGAACTGGCGGCGCTGCTGGCGCGTCCCGGCGTGGATGAGGAGGCGGCGGTTCGTGAGGTGCTGGGCACCAGCTTCCGCCAGCTCACCCTGGGCCTGGTGCGCAGCTGGAACCTGGGGGAGCTGGTCACCCTGGCCCATGGCACCTCCGTGAAGGGCGACCCGGCGGTGAAGTCGGTGAACCTCGGGATGCGCATCAGCGAAGCGGCCCTGGAAGGTTGGGACTCGCCCGCCATGACCGAGCTGGTGGGACGCCTCGCGGGCCTGCTGGGCGTCACCCGCGAGGAGGCCATGCGACAGGTCCTGGCCAGCGCCGACGAGGCGGTTAAGGTCGCCACCACCTTCGGTGCCAGCCGGCTCTGTCACCTGATTCCCCATACCGACCTGGAGCTGCTTCGCCGGGAGCGTGAGCAGCGTCAGACGAGCCTGCTGCAACCCGATCTCGCTGTTCTCCAGAGTGCGCTGCAGGAACTCGGGCTCCTGGTGTCCCGCAAGGCGAACATCAATCTGGTACTGGATGCCCTGTTCCAGGGATTGCACCAGGGCGCCGGATTGGAGCGGGTCATGGTGGCGGTGCTGGCCGACCAGCGCAGCCGTTTCAGCGTGCGCCGGGCGGTCGGCGAGGGGACCGGGCACTGGCAGGACGGTTTCTCCCTCGCGGCACAAGCGCCCGGCGAGCCCAACCTTTTCAGCTACGTACTCAAGAACCGTGAGGCTCACTGGATGGGCGTCCCCGCCAGTTACAGCCTCAACGACCTGGTGACGCGCGGCATGCGCGAGTGGCTTGGGCAGGGCATGTTCTTCATCGCGCCCCTGATGGCGGGAACCCGGGAGATCGGTGTGTTGTATGCGGACAGCCGGGTTTCCGGGCGGGCGCTGCGGCATGAGCAGTTCATCGCTTTCCAGCGCTTCGCGCAGATGGCGGGACGCTGTCTGGAGGCCATGGCGCAGAAGTAGGGGCCGAAATGCCGAGCCCTGTTTCGGCGCCCTCGGGGCGACGATCAGGGCAGGTAGAGGGTCAGCGTCTGTCCGGGCTTGAGGGCGCTGCCGCTGCGTGGATTCCAGCGCTGCAGGTGCTTCATCTCGACGTTGAAGCGTTTGGCGATCATGTACAGGGAGTCACCACGCCTGACCTTGTAGTAGGTCACCGACTCGCGACCCTGGCTTTTGCGCGTAGCGCTGGAGGCGCTGGCCACCTGGGCGGGGCCGCCTTGCAGCTTGAGGACCTGACCCGCCCGGAGGTGATTGCCCTTCAGGTTGTTCCAGCGCTTGATGTCCTTCACATCCACCTTGTATTGGCGGGCGAGGGTCCAGAGGCTGTCGCCGCTTCTCACCTTGTGGTTGCGAGTGACGGCGGGTGCGCTGGCCCGCGCGACGTTCTGGAACAGGGGCTGCTCGGGCTTCATGCCCGGTTCCATGGGGATGCTCAGTTGCTGTCCCACCCGCAGGTGGTTGCTGGAAAGGCCGTTGATTTCCTTGAGGGTCTTGACCGTCACGTGATAGCGGTTGGCGATGCCATGCAGGCTGTCGCCGTTGCGCACGCGGTACTGCTGCCAGTCCACCAGTTCCCGGGGTTTCATCAGGGCGAGGTTGGCGGTGAACTGCTCGGCCTTGTCGGTGGGCACCAGCAAGTGCTGTGGGCCGTCCAGGGTGATGCGCTTCTTGAACGCCGGATTGAGCTGGTACATCTCGTCGGCGTCGATGTTCGCCAGCTCCGCGGCTTGCGACAGGTCCAGGCGCTGCTGCTTGACTTCCACCACCTCGAAGTAGGGCTCGTTGGCGATGGGGTTCAGGTTCACGCCATAGGCTTCTGGCGCCATGACCAGCTGGGAGAGGGCCAGGAGCTTGGGCACGTAGTTCTGGGTTTCCTGGGGCAGCGGCAGGTTCCAGTAGTCGGTGGGCAGGCCGAGCTTCTGGTTGCGCTCGATGGCCCGGCTGACGGTGCCTTCGCCCGCGTTATAGGCCGCCAGGGCCAGCAGCCAGTCGCCGTTGAACATCTCGTGGAGGCGTTCCAGGTAGTTCAGGGCGGCATTGGTGGAGGCGGTGATGTCGCGACGCCCGTCGTACCAGTTGGTCTGGCGCAGGTTGTAGTGACGACCGGTGGCGGGGATGAACTGCCAGAGGCCGACCGCGTGGCTGCGGGAGTAGGCAAAGGGGTTGTAGGAGCTTTCCACCACCGGCAGCAGGGCCAGTTCGAGGGGCATGTTGCGCTCTTCCAGGCGCTCCACCACGTAGTGGATATAAAGGCTGCCGCGTTCGCTGGCGCTTTCCAGCACCGACGGCTTGCTTACATACCAGAGGCGCTGGCGTTCGACGCGGGGGTTTACGCCGATCTCCTCCTGCAGCTTGAAGCCGTTGCGCATGCGCTCCCAGATGTCCCGGGGTTCGGTTTCGGTCTCGGCCTCTTCCAGCCAGCGGGCCTGCTGCTGCATGGCCAGGGCACGGTCGGTGTCCTGGCCGGAATCATCCTTCTGGTCGGTGGTGGAACAACCGGCAAGGGTGGCGGCGAACACCACCACAAGCGCGCGCGCGGCTCGTGCCAATGCATCCAGGTCGAGGGTTCTGATCGGCGAAGACAACATCGGCTCTGAGGTTTTTCCGGCGCAAAAAGTTCGGCGATTCTAGAAACCGACCTGGGGGTGGTCAAGTTTTCACCAGTTCCGCGCCGTATCCGCGCTCCTTCAGAAGCTGTCCTTCCAGGCCCTCAGGGTGGCGAAAACCTCGGTGGGCGTAGCGTTGTCCCGTCCAGCCCGCTCGTCGGCCATTTGTTTAACGGATGTTTCATCGGCCCGCAGGAAGGGGTTGGTGGCGCGTTCCAGGGCGATGGTGGAGGGCAGGGTGATGCCACCGGCCTCGCGCAACCGCGAGAGTGCCTCGAAACGGGCGGCGGTGGCGGCGTTGCCGGGCTCTACGGCGCGGGCGAAGCGCAGGTTGCTCAGGGTGTACTCATGGGTGCAATACACCAGGGTCGTCTCGGGCAGGGCCGCCAGGCGGCTGAGGGAACGGTGCATCTGCTCTGGAGTCCCTTCGAATAGACGGCCGCATCCGGCGGCGAACAGGGTGTCGCCACAGAACAGCAGCGGGCGCTGCTGGTCTTCGTGGTAGTAGGCGATATGTCCGGCGGTATGGCCGGGCACGTCGAGGACCTGGAATTCCAGGCCCAGCACGAGGACCCGGTCCCCGTCTTCCAGGGCCTCGTCACGGACGGGGATCTGCTCCCGCGCGGGGCCCAGTACCCGGGCGCCAGAGGCTTCCTTGAGGCGGGCCACGCCCCCGACGTGGTCATGGTGGTGGTGGGTGACCAGGATGTCGGTCAGGCGCCAGCCGGGATGGGCTTCCAGCCAGGCCAGCACCGGCGCCGCATCGCCGGGATCGACCACGGCGCACGTGTGGCGGACCTCGTCCTGCAGCAGCCAGAGGTAGTTGTCGGAGAAGGCGGGGAGGGCATCGATCTTGATCATGAAGGGAGTCGCCAAGCAGGGAGCAATGGCGCATCTTAGGGCTCTGACGCAGGAGATTGCCATGACCGAAAACGCATTCGCCCAGGCCGACGCCGGCTGGCTGGAACTGATCGAGGACGCCCGCGCCTGGTTCTCCGGTCCCCTGGGCGGCCTGATGCTGTTCGAGGAACAGCGCCTGTTGGAGGACGAGTTGTCCCGCTACTTCGGTGGTTACCTGGTGCACTACGGGCCCCGGGCGGAGGTGCCTCCGGGGGCGAAGCAGATCCAGCGCAGCGTGCATCTGGGCGCGCCGCTGCCGGGGGTGGAAATCGCCTGCGAGGAGTCCGCCTGGCCTCTCGGGGAGCACGCCGCCGATGTGGTGGTGCTGCAGCATGGCCTGGATTTCTGCCTGTCGCCCCACGGGCTGCTGCGGGAGGCCGCACGCACGGTGCGTCCGGGCGGGCATCTGATCATCGTCGGGGTGAATCCCTGGAGCGCCTGGGGATTGCGTCACTACTTCGCCCAGGACGCCCTGCGCCAGGCCCGCTGCATTTCGCCCGCGCGGGTCAGCGACTGGCTCAACCTGCTGGGGTTCGCGCTGGAGAAACGCCGGTTCGGGTGCTATCGTCCGCCGCTCGCTTCGCCCGCCTGGCAATCGCGCCTGTCCCGGCTGGAGCGTTGGGGCGCCGCCGGACAGGGGTTCGGCGCGGGCTTCTATCTATTGGTGGCGCGCAAGCTGGTGATCGGCCTGCGGCCATTGCGACAGTCCCGGCGCGAGCCCATGGGCAAGCTGGTACCCATGCCGGTGGCGAAGGTCAGCCGGTGCGATTCGAAACACGAGGTTTGAGTGAGCGATCTGGTCGAGATCTATACCGATGGCGCCTGCAAGGGCAATCCCGGCCCCGGCGGCTGGGGCGCGCTGCTGGTCTACAAGGGGGCCGAGCGCGAACTCTGGGGCGGCGAGCCGGATACCACCAACAACCGCATGGAACTGATGGCCGCGATCATGGGCCTGGTGGCCCTCAAGCGTTCCTGCGAGGTGAAGATCATCACCGACTCCCAGTACGTGATGCAGGGCATCACCGAATGGATGCCCAACTGGAAGAAGCGCGGCTGGAAGACCGCCGCCAAGCAGCCGGTCAAGAATGCCGACCTCTGGCAGGCCCTGGATGAGCAGGTCAAACGCCACAACGTGCGTTGGCAGTGGGTGCGGGGTCATACCGGACATCCGGGCAACGAGCGCGCCGACCAACTCGCCAACCGGGGTGTCAGCGAGCTGTCCGCCCGCTAGAATCCCGCCCTCGCGGTCATTTCTTCGTACAGGTCCTGAACAATGCGTTACGTCGTACTCGATACCGAAACCACCGGCATGCCGGTCACCGATGGCCACCGGGTCATCGAGATCGGCTGCGTCGAGCTTGTCGGCCGTCGCCTGACCGGCCGCCACTTCCATGTGTACCTGCAGCCCGACCGTGAAGTGGACGAGGGCGCCATCGCGGTGCATGGCATCACCAACGAGTTCCTGGTCGGCAAGCCGCGCTTCAAGGATGTCGCCGATGAGTTCTTCGAGTTCATCAAGGGCGCCGAGCTCATCATCCACAACGCGGCGTTCGACATCGGCTTCATCAACAACGAATTCGCCCTGCTGGGCCAGTCCGATCGCAGCGACGTCACCGAGCACTGCACGGTCCTCGACACCCTGCTGATGGCGCGCGAGCGCCACCCGGGCCAGCGCAACAGCCTGGACGCCCTGTGCAAGCGCTACGACGTCGACAACTCCAACCGCGAACTCCATGGCGCCCTGCTCGACGCCGAGATCCTCGCCGACGTCTACCTGGCGATGACCGGTGGCCAGACCAATCTGTCCCTGGCGGGCGAGGGGGGCGATGGTGCCGGTGGCCGTCCGCAGGCGACGCCGATACGCCGTCTGGCCGCAGACCGTCCCCGTGGCCGGGTGATCCGTGCCAGCGAGGAGGAGCTGGCCGCCCACGCCTCGCGCCTGGCCGCCATCGAGAAGTCCGCCGGCGCTCCGGCCCTCTGGGTCCAGATGGAGAACCCGCCGGTGTCCTGATCCCGTCCGGGATTGCGACCATTAGTTACAACCGCTGGCAATGGGGGTTCCGCCCCCGTGGGTCAGCTTCTACCCTGAGGGCATAGGCGGCCGGGCCGCCCCCTCAGGACGCCACAATGTACAAAGAGCTCAAGTTCCCCGTTCTCATCGTCCACCGCGATATCAAGGCCGACACCGTCGCCGGCGACCGGGTTCGCGGCATCGCCCGCGAGCTGGAGCAGGACGGCTTCACCATTCTCTCCACCGCCAGTTCCGCCGAAGGACGCATCGTCGCGTCCACCCACCATGGCCTGGCCTGCATCCTGGTGGCCGCCGAAGGCGCCGGGGAGAACCAGCGGTTGTTGCAGGACATGGTGGAGCTGATCCGGGTGGCGCGGGTGCGGGCGCCGCAGTTGCCGATCTTCGCCCTCGGCGAGCAGGAGACCATCGAGAACGCTCCGGCCGACGCCATGGCCGACCTCAACCAGCTTCGGGGACTGCTCTACCTCTACGAAGACACGGTTCCCTTCCTTGCCCGCCAGGTGGCCCGCGCCGCCCGTAACTACCTGGAAGGCCTGCTGCCGCCCTTCTTCCGGGCGCTGGTGGAGCACACCGCCCAGTCCAACTACTCCTGGCACACGCCCGGGCACGGCGGCGGCGTGGCCTATCGCAAGAGCCCGGTGGGGCAGGCGTTCCACCAGTTCTTCGGGGAGAACACCCTGCGCTCGGACCTGTCGGTGTCGGTCCCCGAACTGGGCTCCCTGCTGGACCACACCGGCCCCCTGGCGGAGGCCGAAGCCCGCGCGGCGCGAAACTTCGGCGCCGACCACACTTTCTTCGTGATCAACGGCACTTCCACGGCGAACAAGATCGTCTGGCACTCCATGGTGGGGCGCGACGACCTGGTGCTGGTGGACCGCAACTGCCACAAGTCCATCGTCCACGCCATCATCATGACCGGCGCCATCCCGCTCTACCTGGCGCCGGAACGCAACGAACTGGGCATCATCGGTCCCATCCCCTTGAGCGAGTTCAGTCCCGAGGCCATCGCCGCCAAGATCGCGGCCAATCCCCTCGCCCGGGGACGCGAGCCCAGGGTGAAGCTGGCGGTGGTGACCAACTCCACCTACGACGGCCTCTGCTACAACGCGGAGCTGATCAAGCAGGCGCTGGGTGACTCGGTGGAGGTGCTGCACTTCGACGAAGCCTGGTACGCCTACGCCGCCTTCCACGAGTTCTACGATGGGCGCTACGGCATGGGCACCGCTCGCACCGACGACGGCCCGCTGGTGTTCAGCACCCACTCCACCCACAAGCTGCTGGCGGCCTTCAGCCAGGCCTCGATGATCCACGTGCAGGACGGTGGCGCGCGCCAACTGGACCGGCACCGCTTCAACGAGGCCTTCATGATGCACATCTCCACCTCGCCCCAGTACGGCATCATCGCCTCCCTGGACGTGGCCTCGGCCATGATGGAGGGCCCGGCGGGGCGCTCGCTGATCCAGGAAACCTTCGACGAGGCCCTGCGCTTTCGCCGCTCGCTGGCCAACGTCTGGCAGACCCTGGATGCCCATGACTGGTGGTTCGATATCTGGGAGCCGCCCCAGGTGGAAGGCGCCGAGGCGGTGGCCACCGGCGACTGGCTGCTGCAACCCGGCGCCGACTGGCACGGATTCGGCGACGTGGCGGACGACTACGTGTTGCTCGACCCGATCAAGGTCACGCTGGTCACCCCCGGCCTCGGCACCGACGGCACGCTGGGGGAGCGGGGCATTCCGGCGGCGGTGGTCAGCAAATTCCTCTGGGAGCGCGGCCTGGTGGTGGAGAAGACCGGCCTCTATTCCTTCCTGGTGCTCTTCTCCATGGGCATCACCAAGGGCAAGTGGAGCACGCTGCTTACCGAGTTGCTGGAGTTCAAACGGGGCTACGATGCCAACCAGCCCCTGTCCCAGGCCCTGCCGTCCCTGGCCGCCGAGCAGGGCGCGCGCTATGCCGGCATGGGCCTGCGCGACCTCTGCGACGCGCTGCACGCCTGTTACCGCGACAGCGCCACTCCCAAGGCGTTGCGGCGCATGTACATGCACCTGCCGGAACTGGCCATGAAACCTGCCGATGCCTACGACAAGCTGGTGCGCGGCGAAGTGGAGCCGGTGCCCCTGGACCGCCTGCAAGGGCGCATCGCCGCGGTGATGCTGGTGCCCTATCCGCCGGGCATTCCCCTGATCATGCCGGGCGAGCGTTTCACGGCGGAAACCCGCGCCATCGTCGACTACCTGGAGTTCGCCCGGACCTTCGACCAGTGCTTCCCCGGCTTCGATATCGACGTACATGGCCTCAATTGTCAGGAGAGTCCGTCCGGGCGCTGCTATACCGTGGACTGCGTCAGGGAGTAAGTCGTCCAGCGTTGGGCACCCTGCCTGGCGTGGTGCCCAGCGCCTTCTCCATCGCCGCGCCGCTGCAGCAACCGGCCGCCGGGTCCGGCGATTTCCCCAGCCGCGAATGCGCCGCCGTCAGAGCCAGTGGCTGACGGCCCACCAGCCGAGCGTGCCCATCACGAGGGTATAAGGCAGCGCCATCCAGACCATGCGCCCGTAGGACAGGCGCACCAGCGGCGCGATGGAGGACGTGAGCAGGAACAGGAAGGCGGCCTGGCCGTTGGGGGTGGCGACGCTGGGCAGGTTGGTGCCGGTATTGATGGCCACCGCCAGGGTGTCGAAGTGCTCGCGGGTCATCTCGCCCGCGTCCAGCGCGTTCTTCACCTCGGTGATGTAGATGGTGGCCACGAAGACGTTGTCGCTGATGGCCGAGAGCAGGCCGTTGGCGATGAACAGCATGCCCGGCTGCTGGTCGACCGGCAGCGCCAGCACCCACTGGATGATGGGGGTGAAGAGGTGCTGCTGCTGGATCACCGCCACCACCGCGAAGAAGGTCACCAGCAGCGCGGTGAAGGGCAGGGCGTCCTGGAAGGCGCGGCCGATCTGGTGCTCGTCGGTGATGCCGTTGAAGCTGGTGATCAGCACGATCACCAGGAGGCCGATCAGGCCCACCTCCGCCACGTGCAGCGCCAGGCAGAGGATCAGCACCAGTGCCGCGGCGCCCTGCACCAGCAGTGCCATGCGCTGGGCCTGGGTGCGATGGGAGCTCTCCTCCCGAGCGTGGTCGGCGAGTACCTGGCGCACGGTCTCGGGAAGCAGGGCGCCGTAGCTGAACCAGCGCAGCTTCTCCAGCAGCACGCAGGTGATCAGGCCCGCCACCAGCACCGGCAGCGATACCGGCGCCACCCGGAGGAAGAATTCCTTGAAGTGCCAGCCCGCTTCATGGCCGATCAGCAGGTTCTGCGGTTCACCCACCAGGGTGCAGACGCCGCCCAGGGCGGTGCCCACGGCCGCGTGCATCAGCAGGCTGCGGAGGAAGGCGCGGAAGGTTTCCAGGTCTTCGCGGCTGGAATGGTGCACTTCGCTGTCGGAGTCGTGGCTGTGGTCGTCGCCGAACCCCTTGCCCGAAGCGACCCTGTGGTACACCGCATAGAAGCCCAGGGCCACGCTGATGATCACGGCGGTGACCGTCAGGGCATCCAGGAAGGCCGAGAGGAAGGCCGCCATCAGGCAGAACAGCAGCGACAGCAGGGCCTTGCTGCGCACCCCCAGCAGCAGGCGGGAAAAGACCAGGAGCAGCAGGTCCTTCATGAAGTAGATGCCGGCCACCATGAACATCAGCAGCAGGAGCACCGGGAAATTGTGCTTGAGCTCCCCGTACACCGCGTCCGGTGTGGCCAGGCCCAGCAGTAGCGCCTCCAGCACCAGGAGCCCACCCGGCAGCAGTGGATAGCACTTCAGCGCCATGGCCAGGGCGAAGATGAACTCCGCCACCAGCAGCCAGGAGCAGGCCACCGGCCCCGCCAGCGCGAGCACCAGGGGATTCAGTAGCAGGAAGGCGAGGATCGCGAGCTTGTACCACTGGGGGGAATGGCCGAGGAAGTTGCGGCCGAGGGCGGCGGCGGGGGAGGCGGGCATCACGGTGTCCTTGGTCTTGTCGTTGTGGTGAGGGCGCAGGGAAGTTGCCAGCCTGTCCCCGCCAGATCAAGTGTTTGACGGCGCTTTTCGAGGTGGATTGGCAGTCGCTGGGCGTGGCCTGCGTCACAGTGGCCGCCATCGACTTTTGACGTTCGCTTGTTATAGTTGCCGGGATTCCCCAAAGCCCCATCCCACTGTGGCGCACGCCGAGGACCGACCCGTGCCTGACTACAAAGCCTTCCGAGTAGAGTTGGCAGACAAGATCGCCCATGTGCAGATCAACCGCCCTGAAAAGGTCAACGCGATGAACGCGGACTTCTGGAAGGAGATCATCACGATCTTCCAGGAGATCGAAGAGAACGACGAAGTGAGGGCGGTGGTGCTGTCGGGCGCCGGCAAGCATTTCTCCTCCGGCATCGACCTGATGATGCTGGCATCAGTGGGCGCCCAGCTCGGCCCGGACGCCGGCCGCAACGCCCGCTCCCTGAGGCGCAAGATTCTCGAACTGCAGGCGGCCTTCAATGCCGTCGACGCCTGTAGCAAGCCCGTTCTGGCGGCCATCCAGGGGTATTGCCTGGGCGGCGCCATCGACCTGGTCTCCGCCTGCGACATGCGCTACTCCACCCTCGATGCCCAGTTCTCCATCAAGGAGATCGACATCGGCATGGCGGCTGACGTCGGCACCCTGCAGCGCCTGCCCCGGATCATCGGCGACGGCATGATGCGGGAGCTGGCCTACACCGGTCGAACCATCGACGGTGCCGAGGCCGAGCGCCTCGGCCTGGTGAATCGCACCTTTGCCGACCAGGAGTCCCTGCTGGAGGGTGTTTTCGCCATCGCCCGGGAGATCGCCGCCAAGTCCCCCATCGCCGTGCGCGGAACCAAGGAAATGATCCGCTACATGCGTGACCACCGCGTGGATGACGGCCTGGAATACATCGCGACCTGGAACGCCGCCATGCTGCAATCCGCCGACCTGCGAGTGGCCATGACCGCCCACATGAGTAAACAGAAGCCCGAGTTCGCTGACTGATGCGGTACCGCAGATTCGCGCCGGAGGCGCACTAAGGCATGGTTACCGGAGTCACTTCGCTGGGACTGGTGCGCGACGAGCTGTTCGCCACCATGGAACAGGCCGAGCAGAGCCTCGAGCAGTTCATCGCCGAACGCCAGAACGGCAGCCTGTTGCAGCAAGCCGTGGAGGCCATGCACCAGGTACGCGGAACCCTCAAGCTGATCGAGCTGGCCGGTGCCGAAATGCTGGCCCAGGAGCTGCTCGACCAGGCCACCGATATTCCCACCGGCGCGGGCGAGGAGCGTGATATCCAGCTCTCCGCCCTGAGCAATGCGCTCTATGTCCTGCGTCGCTACCTGGAGAACCTCGACCTGCATCGCCAGGAGATGCCCGAGCTGCTGCTGCCGGCCATCAACGACCTGCGTCAGGCCGGTGGCCAACCGCCGCTGCCGGAGAGCTTCTTCTTCAGCGTACGCCTGGATCAGGCGCGCCTGGACGCCACGCCCGTGCGACTGCCGGAGGGCGTCGATCGCGGCGGCCTGGCCCGGCGCTTCCGCCAGGCGTACCAGCAGGGCCTGCTCGGCTTCCTGCGCGGACAGAAGCCAGCGTCCGCCCTGCGTACCATGGAGCGCGCCCTGGGTGGCCTGGAGAAACTCTTCGCCGACCAGCCTCGTGGTCGCCTCTGCTGGATCGCCGCCGCCGCCGTGGAAGCCCAGGTCGATGGCCCGCTGCTGGCGCGCAAGTCCCGCAAACAGCTGTTTTCCCGCCTGGATCGCGAGCTGAAGCTGCTGCTGGCCAATGAGGCCTACGAGGCACCGCGCAGCGTGCTCAAGGAGCTGCTCTACCTCGTGGCCCTGGCCGACAGCCGTGGCCCTCGCGCCACCGAGCTGCGGGCCCTGTTCGGCATGACCGCGCTGCCCTTCAGCGACCAGTTGCTGGAGGAGGAGTACCAGCGGCTGTCGGGTCCGGGTCAATCGGTGATGCGTTCGCTGTCCTCGGCCATCTTCGAGGAGCTCAACAGCGTCAAGGACCTCATCGACCTGATCGAGCGGGGAACCGCGCCGGCCGAGGCCTATGACACGCTGCACGGCCTGCTGGGCAAGCTGGGCAAGACCCTGCTGATGGTCGGCCTCATTTCCCCGGGCAACGCGCTGCAATCCAAACTGGGCATGGTGGCCGCCTGGGGGATGGGGGCAGCGGTGGAGCAGGGCGACCTGATGAAGCTGGCCGATGCCGTGCTCTATGTGGAAAGCATGGTGGCGGGCCTCGACAGCGGCGAGCGCCGTGGCGCCCGTGTCGCGGCGACGCCGGGCCAGGAGGCCGAGTCCTTCGCCAACCACCAGCTGGCCGAGGCTCGCATCGTGGTGCTGGACGAGGCCCAGGCCGGACTGGCCCTGGCCAAGCGCGCCATCACCGCCTACCTGGAGTCCGGCGGCGACAGGCTGCACCTGGCCAATGTCCCGGTCAGCCTCCAGGCCGTGCGTGGCGGACTCTGGTTCCTCGGCCAGGAGCGCGCCGCCGCCCTTGTGGGCGCCTGTGGCGACTACATCCAGCAGCAGATGCTGGATGCGGGCGCCATGCCGTCGGAGCAGATGTTGGAAGTCCTGGCCGATGCACTGACCAGCCTGGAGTACTACCTGGAAGGTGGCGCCGGCATGCGCCGGGGCTTCCAGGACGGCGTCCTCGACCTGGCGGCCAACAGCGTGCGGGCCCTGGGCCTGCCGGTGGCGGCCTGAGATGGTCAGTTCACGTTGGCAATCAGGCCTGCTGGATACGCGGCAGGCCGGCGGCTGGGTGGTGGTCCATTGCCGCCAGCAGTTCCTCACGGACAGCAATGGCGTGCTCTTTCCCCGCGAATGGCTCAAGCGCCAGGAGCTGCCGGTCCTGGCCGAACATGGCATCGGCCACTTCGACGGCGATGCCGTCTACCTGCTCGAGCTGGCCCAGCCGGCCGAGCTGCCCGGCTGCTACTGGCAGGGCCTGCGCCAGGTGATGTTGCAGGGGGACGCCGATCTCTTCCGCATGCTGGGTTACGCCAGCCAGATCGGCACCTGGGCGGACCAGCATCGCTTCTGTGGCAGTTGTGGCCAGCCGATGGAGGCGATCCCCGGGGAGCGCGCCATGGGCTGCCCGAGCTGCCAGGTTCACCATTACCCCCGCCTCTCGCCCAGCATGATCGTGCTGGTCACCCGGGGTGACGAGTTGCTGCTGGCGCGTTCGCCGCGCTTCGTCACGGGCGTCTACAGCACCCTGGCCGGGTTCGTCGAGCCGGGTGAGTCGGTGGAAGCCTGTGTCGCCCGTGAAGTGCGGGAGGAGGTGGGCGTGGAGATCGGCCGGATCCAGTACATCGCCAGCCAGAACTGGCCTTTCCCGCATTCCCTGATGCTGGGCTTCCATGCCGAGTACCGGAGCGGCGAGATCGTGCCCCAGCCGGGGGAGATCGAGGATGCGCGCTGGTTTCCCCTGGATGCGCTACCGCCGCTGCCGGCGCCGCGCTCCATCGCGCGCTACCTCATCGACCTCCATGTCGCGCGCAAGCTCGGTCTAGCCGAGCCAGTGCTGCCAGACTAGGCGCGCGGTCAGCGCCAGTACCACGAGGATGAACACCGGGCGGATGAACTTGGCGCCGCCCTGGATGGCGGTGCGTGCGCCGAAGAAGGCCCCGGCCATCAGTGCCAGGCCCATGGCGATTCCCAGGGCCCAGGCCACTTGCCCCGCCGCGATGAACACCGCCAGCGCCATGGCGTTGCTGACGAAGTTCATGCTGCGCGCCACGCCGCTGGCGCGGACCAGGTCCAGTGGATAGAGCAGCAGGCTGCTGACGGTCCAGAAGGCGCCGGTGCCCGGTCCGGCGACGCCGTCGTAGAAGCCCAGTCCCAGGCCCTGGGGCCACTGCCGCCGCCGGGCGATGGGGGCGTGCTCGTCGTGGGCCACATCCGGCGTCTTGCCGAACAGCAGGTACAGGCCGCAGCCGAACACCACCACCGGTAGCATCTGGTTGAGCCAGGCCGCGGGTAGCCAGTGGGCGATCACCGCGCCCAGGGCGGCGCCGATGGCCGTGGCCAGCAGGGCGTTGCGCCATTTGCGTGGGTCGAACAGCTTGCGCCGATAGAAGGTGAAGGCGGCGGTGGCGGAACCGAAGGTGGCGCAGAGCTTGTTGGTGCCCAGCACCAGATGCGGCGGCAGGCCGGCGGTGAGCAGGGCGGGAATGGTCAGCAGACCTCCACCGCCCGCGATGGCGTCGATGAAACCGGCAAGGAAGGCGACGGCGGCGAGAATGGCCAGGGTGGCGGGATCGACCGCCAGCTCGAAGGGGATGGGCATGGAAAACGAGGTCCGTGTCTACAACTGCCGCGTGTCGTATGGCTGCGGCGGGGGGAGTTGCGCATAATGCCGCCATTTTCATGCATAAGGAATGGGCTCCATGCAGTATGACGGGCTGGCCTGGGCGGCCGCGCTGCTGGCATTGCTGGCGGCGGCGGTCGCCGCGCGGATTCTCTTCGGTCGTGGCTGGTTCCTGGGCTGGCTGAGGGGGACATGCGGGTTGCTCTTCCTGGCAGTCGCGGCGCTGGTGGCACTGGTGGCGAAGGATCTGTGGAGCTACGACCAACTGCCGGTCGACAAGCCCCTTGTCACCCTCGAGTTCAAGGCCTTGGCCTCCCAGCGCTATCAGGTGACCCTGCTGGAAGGCGCGCGTGCGCGGGAGGTGCTGCTGGACGGCGATCTCTGGCAACTGGACGCACGCCTGTTCCGCTGGAAAGGCCTGGGTGCATTGCTGGGGCTGGAGCCGGGTTACCGCCTGGAGCGGTTGTCGGGACGCTTCCTGGCCATCGAGCAGCAGGCCCTGGCGCAGCATCCCCGTGCGCAGCTCGCCAGCAGCCCCTATGGCGTCGACTTCTGGCGCTGGCTGCGGCTGAGCCAGCGGGACTTCTTCCTCTTCGCCCCCGAGGCGCAGCGGGTGACCTACCTGCCCATGGCCGATGGCGCGGTGTTCACCGTCAGCCTTTCGCCCACCGGCCTGATGGCCGACCCCTTGAATCAGGTGGCCAAGGACGCGCTCAGGAATTGGCGCTGAGGCGTTGCCTGTAGGAGCCGGCTTGCCGGCGAATCTTGCGTACCGCTTCGCGAGCGAGCTCGCTCCTACAGGGGGCGGCAGGTCCGCAGGAGCCGGCTTGCCGGCGAATGGTGCAGATGGGTTCGCGAGCAAGCTCGCTCCTACGGCGGGGCCTGATTTCGTAGGAGCCGGCTTGCCGGCGAATGGTGCGGATGCGCGGGTTTCCCCATCGAGGTCGCATCGGCAAAAAAGAAAGGGAGCCCGAAGGCTCCCTCCTCGTATGCCCGGGGCGTCTCAGCAGAGGAAGCCGCCGTCCACGTTCAGCGATACGCCGGTGGTGTAGCTCGAGGCCTCGCTGGCGAGGTAGAGCACCGCTCCGGCCATTTCGCTCGGATCCGCCACGCGCTTGAGCGGAATGCGCTGCAGGGCGACCTTGAGGATGGCGTCGTTCTGGGTCAGGGCCGAGGCGAACTTGGTATCGGTCAGGCCCGGCAGCAGGGCGTTGCAGCGGATGCCGAACTGCGCGCACTCCTTGGCGAAGACCTTGGTCATGCTGATCACGGCGGCCTTGGTCACCGAGTAGATGCCCTGGAACTCGCCCGGGGAGACGCCGTTGATGGACGCGACGTTGATGATGCTGCCGCCGCCGTTCTGCTTCATCAGCTTGCCGCCTTCGATGGACATGAAGTAGTAGCCGCGGATGTTCACGTCGACGGTCTTCTGGAAGGCCGACAGGTCGGTGTCCAGTACGTTGCAGAACTGCGGGTTGGTGGCGGCGTTGTTCACCAGGATATCCAGGCGACCGAACTGCTCGCGGATCTGGGCGAAGACGTTCTGGATCTGCTCCATCTCGCCAATGTGGCAGGCGATGGCGGTGGCCTTGCCGCCCTCCGCGACGATGGCGTCGGCCACGGCCTGGCAGCCGTCGATCTTGCGGCTGGAGACGATCACGTGTGCGCCTTGCTGGGCCAGAAGCTTGGCGATGGCTTCGCCGATGCCGCGGCTGGCGCCGGAAACGAAGGCGATCTTGCCGTCGAGGTCGAACAGGTTGGTCTTGGACATGGGGTTCCCCTTGTTGTGATCCGGTTTACAGCCGTGATTGGTTGATGACCTGCAGGCTCATTTGCTCCAGCAGCTTGTTCATCTGGATGAATTGGGCGAAGCGCTTGTCCTGGGTCTGTCCGTGGTAATAGCGGTAGTAGATCTGCTGGACGATGCCGGCCAGGCGGAACAGCCCGTAGGTGTAGTAGAAATCCAGGTTCTCGATGGGCGGCAGGCCGGCGCGCTCGGCATAGTAGTCGGCGAACTCGCGGCGGGTGAGCATGCCCGGCAGGTGGCTGGGCTGGCGGCGCATCAGTTGCACCGGGGCCGGATCCTTGGCTTCGATCCAGTAGGCCAGGGTGTTGCCCAGGTCCATCAGCGGGTCGCCGATGGTGGTCAGTTCCCAGTCCAGCACGCCGATGATCTTCAGCGGATCGTTCGGGTCGAGGATGACGTTGTCGAAGCGGTAGTCGTTGTGGACGATGCCGGGCTTGTGATGGTCGGCGGGCATCTTGTCCTTGAGCCAGGCCTTGACCGGCTCCCAGGTGGGGGCGTCCGGGGTCATGGCCTTCTCGTAGCGGTCGCTCCAGCCCCCGATCTGGCGCTGCACGTAGCCCTCCGGCTTACCCAGGTCGCCCAGGCCGCAGGCCTCGTAGTCGACGTTGTGCAGCTCGACGAGCTTGTCGATGAAGCTCCTGCACAGCTTGCGAGTACTGGCTTCGTCGAGATTCAGCTCGGCCGGGACATCGGCCCGCAGGATCACGCCCTTGACCCGCTCCATGACGTAGAACTCGGCGCCGATCACCGACTCGTCGGTGCAGTGCACGTAGGCCTTCGGGCAGTAGGGGAAGCCGGCGTTGAGCTGGTTGAGGATGCGGAACTCGCGACCCATGTCGTGGGCCGACTTGGCCTTCTTCCCGAATGGCGGACGACGCAGGACGAACTCCTTCTCGGGGTATTCCAGGAGATAGGTCAGGTTCGAGGCGCCTCCGGGGAACTGGCTGATGCGTGGCGTGCCGGACAGGCCGGGAATGTGCGCCTTGAGGTACGGGTCGATGGCCGCGGCGTCGAGCTCTTCGCCTTCGCGGATGCGGGTGGACTGATCAGTAAGCGACATGCTTATCCCTTCTACTTATGATGAGGGCCCGAGATTATTCGCTAATCTAATGCCGCCCCGGAGGCGTCACAAGCGCTGCGAGCCGTTATAGACAAAGGTGTTGCAGCACAATCAGGCTGCCTGATTCGCGCAGGCCAAAGGCTTCGGGCGAAAAAAAACCGGAGCCCTGGGACTCCGGTTCTCTCTGCTCCTGGTCGGCTCGGAGGCTCAGACCGGGAAGAGTTCGCCGAGCTTCATGGCGAGCATCATGTCGCCTTCGGCGCGCAGCTTGCCGGCCATGAAGGCCTGCATGCCGTCGGTTTCGCCGGTCATGATGCCCACCAGGGTGGCGCTGTCCATGATCAGGGTAACGTTCGGGTTCTCGGCGTCTCCCTGCTGCACGTCGCAGGTGCCGTCCTTCACGACCAGGTAGTGGTTGTCGCCATCTTCGATGTTGAACTGGAACACCAGGTCCAGGCCGGCGGCGGCACCGGCGTTGAACTTGGACTGCATGGTTTTGACGATGTCAGCAACGTTGGTCATGGTGTTTTCCTTTTTCTAGGGTTTTTTCGGCGGCCGTCCGGCCGCAATGGGCCGGGCTCACCGGTAGGTGATGAGCTCCGGCGCCCTCAACAGTTCCAGATGCACATGACTGTTGAAGGAAGCCAGGGTCACCTCGTTGCCGCGGAACTTCAGGCGGTTGAGCGAGGTGTTGACGATCTGCCAGTTGAGGCCGAAGGCGCTGTCGGCCGGAATGCCGGTCACCAGGTGGAGCAGGGCGGTGATGGTGCCGCCCGAGGTGAACACGGCGATGTTGTCCTTGCGGTCGGCCTCCGCCAGTACGCGCTCCAGCCCGCCTCGGACCTGCTCGACGAAGCCCTTCCAGCTCTGCAGGCCGGGCTTGTCGTGAGTGCCGGCGACCCAGCGCAGCACCAGGGTGGAGAACAGTCGCTGGAACTCCGCGCGGTTCTGTGCGGGATTGCGCAGCACCTCCAGGGCTTCGGGTTCTTCCGGGAGCAGGTCGGGCAGCAGGGCGCGGATCACCGCGTCGGCGTCGAATTCGTTGAAGGCCGGGTCGACCAGGATGGCGGGGGCACCGATGCCGGCGGCGTCGAACTGTGCCAGCGCCGCCTGGGCGGTGTGCTGCTGGCGGCGCAGGTTGCCGCTGTAGCAACGATCCAGGCGCAGGCCAAGCTGCGCGAGGTGTCCACCGAGGACCTCCGCCTGGCGGACGCCGACGGGCGAGAGCACATCGTAGTCGTCGGCGCCGAAGGACGCCTGGCCATGTCGAATCAGGTAGATGCTGCCCACGTGCTGGCGTCCCGCGAGATTGAAAGTCTGGCGGAGGTTAGGGGGAAGGCCGGGGAGCTGTCAACGAAAAAACATACGCTTGTTTGAATGCATTCCCAGTGTTTATGCAGAGGTTTCCGCGCGCTGGCGGGTGTCCGGTGGCGCCGTTATGCTTTCGGCTCTTTGCGCCGCCTCCAGGCGAGCGCCCATTGCACTGATGAGGGGGATTTCAGTGGATTTCTTCGCCGAGTACGCAGGCTTCCTGGCCCGGGTCGTGACCCTGGTCGTCGCCATCCTGGTGGTCCTGGTGGCCATCGCGGCGCTACGCGGGCGCAACCGCCGTATCGGCGGCGGGCACCTGGACGTACGCAAGCTCAATGACTTCTACAAGGACCTGCGGGAGCGGCTGGAGCATTCGGTGCTGGACAAGGCGCACCTCAAGGCCGCGCGCAAGGCGGAAGCCAAGGCGGCCAAGCTGGCGAAGAAGTCCGGCGAGTCGAAGCCCCGGGTCTTCGTGCTGGACTTCAACGGCGACATCAAGGCATCGGCCACCGACCACCTGCGTCATGAAGTCACCGCGCTGCTGACGCTGGCCAGTGACAAGGACGAGGTGGTGGTGCGACTCGAGAGTGGCGGCGGCATGGTGCACAGCTACGGCCTGGCGTCGTCCCAGCTGGCGCGCATCCGCGATGCCGGCGTGCCGCTGACGGTCTGCGTGGACAAGGTGGCGGCCAGCGGCGGCTACATGATGGCCTGCATCGGACAGAAGATTCTCGCCGCGCCGTTCTCCATCATCGGCTCCATCGGCGTGGTGGCCCAGTTGCCCAACGTCCATCGCCTGCTGAAGAAGCACGACATCGACTTCGAGGTACTCACCGCTGGCGAATACAAGCGCACCCTCACGGTGTTCGGCGAGAACACCGAGAAGGGCCGGCAGAAATTCCAGGAAGACCTGGAAACCACCCACGAGCTGTTCAAGGGTTTCGTCGGTCGCTACCGCCCTGAACTGGACATGGCGGAGATCGCCACGGGTGAGGTCTGGCTGGGCATGGCGGCGCTGGAGAAAAAGCTGGTGGACGAGTTGCGCACCAGCGACGAGTACCTGGCCGAGCGGGCGAAGGAGGCGGAGCTGTTCCACCTTCACTACAGCGCCCGCAAGAGCCTGCAGGAACGCGTCGGGCTGGCCGCGGCGGTGGCCATCGACCGGGTGTTGCTGAACTGGTGGAGCCGACTCACGCAGCAACGCTTCTGGCAGTAGCGCGTGATTCGCCCCGGGCTGGCCTCAGGCCAGCTCGGGGAGCAACACCTCTTCCCAGAGCGAACGTTGGAACTGGGGCTTGAAGAAGCCGAAATGGCCGATGCGCTGCTCGCCCACCTCCGCCGGCGCGATGCGGCGGAAGCGTTTCTCCGCTTCGCGGTAGAAGCTGTGAAGCGATTCGGTGTTGCGCCCGGACATCATCTCGTCATCGGTGAAGGAGATCGCCGTGATGGGGATGCGCACGCTGGAGTAGGCCGCCCGCACGTCTTCGCCTTCCGCGCCCACGGCGTACTCCGGGTCCAGGCACCAGCGGCGCCACTGGCGGATCACGCCACGGGGCAAGTCACCGACCATGCCGAGGCGCTTGCCCGGGAAGTACCCGGCCAGCGGTGTGACCAGGGGCGCGACCAGGAACCACAGCAGCCAGACGCGGCGGCGCAGCTCGGCGGTGTTTTCCCGCCAGTAGCCACTGCCGGTGGCGATGGTCAGGACCCGGGTGATGCGCTCGGCTCCCGTCACGAACGGCAGGATCTGGCCGCCCAGGCTGTGGCCGATCCAGTACAGCGGCTTGTCGCCGGCGGCATTGGCGATCAGCGAGAGTACGGTGCTGCAGTCGTGCCGCGCCCAGTCGAGGATGTCCACGTCGAGGTCGCGCAGGTGACCGTTGCGCGAAAGGCCCATACCCACGTAGTCGAAGGTGGCCACCAGGTAGCCACGTTCGGCGAGCCAGGTGGCGAAAGGCGCATAGAAGCGCTGGGGTACGCCCATGGCGGGTACTATGAGCACCGCCGCACGCATCTCGCCCTCGGGGCGGAACCAGTGGGTGCTGATGGTGTGGCCGTTACCGTTGTCGATTCGGGTTTCTGTCGGGTTGATCATGGCATCAGTCCTGGAGCTTCAAGGGGCTTCTGGAATCGCGAGAACCCGGGCAGTATACGAAAACCAGAAAGTTATTCTAGAAAATTATTCTAGTTCCAGCAGAGGCAATCCATGGGTCGTCCCTCCCGCAAAGACGAGATTCTCCAGGCCGCGCTGGCCTGCTTCAGCGAACAGGGCGTCGATGCCACCACCATCGAGATGATTCGGGACCGTTCCGGTGCGAGCATCGGGAGCCTGTACCACCATTTCGGCAACAAGGAACGCATCATCGGGGCGCTGTACCTGGAGGGGGTTGGCCAATACGCGCGATTGGTGGAGGACGGATTTTCCGGGGCGGACAGTGCCGAGGCCTGCATCCGCCTGCTGGTGGCCTGCTACATCGATTGGGTGGTCGCGAACCCCGAGTGGGCGCGCTTTATCCTGCACAGTCGGGGCCGGGTGGAGGCGAGCGAGATGGGCGAGCGGTTGCGGGAGGCCAACCGCCTGCATCATGGCCGCATCGACGAGGTGCTGCGGCCGCATCGCGAAGCCGGTGCGTTCCGGAAGATGCCGAGGGAGTGTTTCGTCTCCATCGTCATCGGGCCCGCCCAGGATTTTTCCCGGCACTGGCTGGCGGGGCGTACCCGCACCCACCTGGCGGACTGCCGAGAGCTGTTCATGGACGCCGCCTGGGAGGCGGTGCGGGCGCGCCAGGTCAGGTTGGTGTCGATGCCCTGAAAACGGAAAGCCCCGCAGTGCGGGGCTTTTCGGTGTCTCGGGGTCAGGCCGAGCGGCGGCGGAACAGCGGCTGCGGCTCGTCTGCGGAGGCCTGGTAGACCTCGCTGAAGTCCTCGAAGGCCTTCAGCGCGTCGTAGGGGTCCTTGTCCGCGCGCAGGGCGAAGGCGTCGAAGCCGCAACGCTTGAGGGCGAACAGTTGGTCGCGGAGTACATCGCCGATGGCGCGGACTTCACCCTGGTAGCCATAGCGCTGGCGCAGCAGGTAGGCGGTCGAGGAATGGCGGCCGTCGGTGAAGGCCGGGAAGTTCAGGGCGATGACCTGGAAGTGCTCCAGATCGCCTGCGATTTCCTCGATCTCCTCGCCAGCATCCAGCCAGACGCCCAGGCCACCGTCACGCACTTTCAGGGCATGGCCGTGGTCGACCCAGAGGGCCAGCGGCACGATGATGTCGTCGCAGTTCGGGATGCCTTCGAGGGTGGCGTCCTTGTCCAGCAGGTGCCAGGTTTCGTCGATCACCTGGCCGTTCTTAATGATTCGCTGCATATACGCGCTCCTTGAACGGATCGATACCGATACGGCGGAAGGTGTCGAGGAACTGCTCGTCCTCGGTGCGCTGTTCCACATAGACCTTGATGATCTTCTCGATCACGTCGGCCATCTCGTTCTGGGCGAAGGAGGGGCCGAGGATCTGGGCCAGGCTGGCGTCGCGGCCGGCGCTGCCGCCCAGGGACACCTGGTAGAACTCCTGGCCCTTCTTGTCCACGCCGAGGATGCCGATATGACCCACGTGGTGGTGACCGCAGGCGTTCATGCAGCCGGAGATGTTCAGGTCCAGGTTGCCGATGTCGAACAGGTAATCCAGGTCGTCGAAGCGACGCTGGATGGCTTCGGCCACCGGGATCGACTTGGCGTTGGCCAGGGAGCAGAAGTCACCGCCCGGGCAGCAGATGATGTCGGTCAGCAGGCCCACGTTCGGGGTGGCGAAGCCCAGCTCGCGCAGCTCGCCCCAGAGGGCGAACAGCTGCGCCTGCTCGACGTCGGCAAGGATGATGTTCTGGTTGTGGCTGTTGCGCACTTCACCGAAGGCATAGCGATCGGCCAGATCGGCGATGGCGTCCAGCTGCTTGTCGGTGACGTCGCCCGGGGCGACGCCGGTGGGCTTCAGCGACAGGGTCACGGCCACGTAGCCGGGCTTCTTGTGGGCGAAGGTGTTGCGGCTGCGCCAGCGGGCGAAGCCCGGGTGCTCTGCGTCCAGGGCGGCGAGGGCGGCATCCTGGTCGTCCAGGGCCTTGTAGGCCGGGTCGACGAAGTGCTTGGCAACGCGCTCGACTTCTTCCTGGGTCAGGGTGGTGGGGCCATCCTTGAGATGGGCCCACTCGGCGTTGACGCGCTCGGCGAACACGTCGGGACCCAGGGCCTTGACCAGGATCTTGATGCGCGCCTTGTACTTGTTGTCCCGGCGACCATAGCGGTTGTAGACGCGCAGGATGGCGTCCAGGTAGCTCAGCAGGTGCTGCCAGGGCAGGAACTCGTTGATGAAGCTGCCGACGATGGGCGTGCGACCCAGGCCGCCGCCGACGGAGACGCGGAAGCCCAGTTCACCGGCTTCGTTTTTCACCGCTTCCAGGCCGATGTCATGCACTTCAACCGCGGCGCGGTCGCTCACGGCGCCATTCACGGCGATCTTGAACTTGCGCGGCAGGTGGGAGAACTCGGGATGGAAGGTGGACCACTGGCGGATGATCTCGCACCAGGGGCGCGGGTCCACGAGCTCGTCACGGGCGACGCCGGCGAACTGGTCGGTGGTGGTATTGCGGATGCAGTTGCCGCTGGTCTGGATCGCGTGCATCTGCACGGTGGCCAGCTCGGCGAGGATCTCCGGCACATCTTCCAGTTCCGGCCAGTTGAACTGGACGTTCTGGCGGGTGCTGATGTGGGCGTAGCCCTTGTCGTAGTCGCGAGCGATCTGGGCCAGCTTGCGTACCTGGACGGAAGAGAGCAGGCCATAGGGCACGGCCACCCGCAGCATGGGCGCGTAGCGCTGGATATAGAGGCCGTTCTGCAGGCGCAGCGGACGGAATTCCTCACCCGAAAGCTCGCCTTCCAGATAGCGGCGGGTCTGATCGCGGAACTGCTTGACGCGGTCCTCGACGATCCGTTGATCGTACTCGTCGTATACGTACATGAAATGTCCTGTTGTCAGGCTGCTTACAGCTTTTCTGCGCGCACGGCCGCGCACTCCCCGCGGAGCCGGAGGAAGATACCAGTTCAGGGTTATGCGCAAAAGTGATGTTTGAGTATATGTAAAGAACTGGAAGTTATTGGGAGGCGACCTGGAATAACCCGGCGGCTTGAGGGGCGGCGGGGGCTGGTCTTTACTCGAAGTGCCAGCCGCCTATAACCAGAACAAGGGGGACGCCATGACCGAACATTCCGAAGACACCAGCAGCGACAGCAAGGTGGATGCCTGGGCCATCTTCTTCCTGATCCTGATCGTCGTATCCACTGCCGTATTCTGGGTCAGTCACCAGTAGCCCGAAGCCGCCAGGGCCGGTCGGTTCGTCCGATCGGCCCCGGTTCCCGCCGTTCATCTGGCGATATGCCGTTATACTGCGCGCGGTTTTTTGCTAGGTGATGGAATGAAAGGTCCGGGACTCGCCCTGCTGTTCTGCCTGTGCCTGGGCTTCAGCCAGGTGATCAACGCTGCCTCCGTCGTGTTTCTCAATCCTGGTCGGGCGAACGAGCCGTTCTGGGCGAGTTACGGCCGATTCATGCAGTCGGCGGCCGACGACCTGGGTATGGACCTGGAGATCCGCTACGCCGAACGGGACATCCGCCGCATGCTGGAACAGGCCCGCGAGGCCTTGCAGGGCGAGCATCGTCCCGACTACCTGTTGTTCGTCAACGAGCAGTACGCAGGCCCCGAGATCCTGCGCCTGTCGCGGGGCAGTGGGGTCAAGCTGTTCACGGTGAACAGCCAGTTGACCGAGGACCAGCAGACCCTTACCGGCGGCACCCGGGAGCGCTACCCCGACTGGATCGGCAGCATGGTGCCCAACGACGAGGAGGCCGGCTACCTCATGGCGCGGGCGCTGCTGAGCCAGCAGGCACGCAAGACACCGGACCAGCCCATCGACCTCCTGGCCTTTTCCGGCGTCAAGCAGACCCCCGCGGCCCAGCTCCGCGAGCAAGGACTGATGCGGGCGCTGGAAGAGTTCCCCCAGGCCCGCCTGCGTCAGCTGGTCTACAGCGAGTGGCGTCGCGACCGGGCCTACGAGCAGGCCCTGCAATTGCTTCAGCGCTACCCCGAAGTGAGCGTGGTCTGGTCCGCCAATGACGAGATGGCCTTCGGAGTCATGGCGGCAGCCACCGAACTGGGCCGCACGCCGGGGGGCGATCTGCTGCTGTCGGCCCTGAACAACTCCCCGGAAGTGCTCCGCAACTTCCTCGACGGCAGGATCAGCAGCCTGGTCAGTGGCCACTTCACCCTGGGTGGGTGGGCCATGGTGCTGATTCATGATTATGACGCCGGTGTGGATTTCGCCCGCCAGGGCGGCAAGGATCGGCGGGTTCCCCTGTTCCAGTCCCTCGACCAGCGCAAGGCACGGCGTCTGCTGCACCATCTTCAGCAACCGGGCTACGACCTGGACTTCCGTGCGTTCAGCCGGGTGGGGCGCTCAGGCGCCGGCACCTACGACTTCACCCTGGATCCGCTGCTGGACTGAAGCTCAGAGACCCGCCAGGTGCAGGATGATGCGCACCAGGCCGTAGAGCAGCAGCACGAAGGCGGTGGTGAACAACACGCCGAGAATGATGAAGTGGCTGGGCTTGCCCCGGCTGAAATCCCGGGCGCGGTTCTTCCCGCTCTGCACGCCAAAGGCGGCGGCGAGCACGCTCTGCAGCATCTCGCGGAATGTCAGCGGGCGATCATCGTGATTGTCGTCCATGGTGCACCTCCCTGGGGCAGAAGCTTAGCCTGCCCTGCGGAGCTTGCCCGTCAGGATGCCGGGCGATGCAGCCGGCGGGTGTTCACCAGGTCCACGGCACGGGCGCGAAGCTGGCCGCAGCCGCCTTCCACGTCCTGTCCGGCGGAGTTGCGCACCTTGGTGAGGATGCCGCGGCTGTGCAGGTAGCGGACCATCTGCACGATGCGGTCGCCATCCGGGCGCTGGTACTCATCGTCGTCCAGGCTGTTGTAGGGAATCAGGTTCAGCACCGCGTACTTGCCCTTGAGCAGGTCCAGGATGCCGTCCATTTCCTCCTGGCTGTCGTTGATGCCGCGCAGCAGGGTCCACTGGTACTGGATCGGGTAGCCGATGTCCCGGGCGTATCGCTCGCCCAGCTCCACCAGTTCCTCCGGCGTGATGCGTGGCGCCTTGGGCAGTAGCCGCTCCCGCAGGTCGGCGCGCGTCGTATGCAGCGACAGCGCCAGGGCCGGTTTGACCCGCTCCCGGGGCAGGCGATCGAAGACGCGCAGGTCGCCCACCGTGGAGAACACGAGGTTCTTGTGACCGATGCCGCCATCGGTGCCCAGCAGGTCGATGGCCTCCAGCACGTTGTCGAGGTTGTGGGCGGGTTCGCCCATCCCCATGAACACCACCTTCTTCACTGGCCGGAAGCGGCGGGCGAGGGCCACCTGGGCGACGATTTCGGCACTGCCCACCTGGCGCAGCAGGCCGCTCTTGCCTGTCATGCAGAAGACGCAGCCGACCGCGCAACCGACCTGGGTGGACACACAGAGTCCATCGCGGGGTAGCAGCACGCTTTCCACCATCTGGCCATCGGCCAGTGCCACCAGGAGGCGGGCCGAGCCGTCGGCTCCGGGGTGTTCGGAGCGCAGGCTCACCAGGTTCTGCAGGTCTTCGGCCAGGGCTGGCAGGCCCGCGCGGACGCTGAGTGGGAGAAAGTGTTCGGTGTGCTGGCGCCGGGTGCCGGCGTCCAGCGGCTTGCCTTGCAGCCAGGCACGCACCACCCGGCCGCTATGGACGGGGAGGGCGCCGAGATCGGCGAGGCGTTGGTGGATGTCGGTGATTCGCATGGGGCGCGCATGCTACCACCGTCATTGGTGTGGTGGCAGGCCCCGGCGGGCCTGCCGAAGGTCGTTCGTCAGGGCTTCTCGACGCGGATCGCCATGGCGGTGGTCACGCGGATGACTACCTCCTGATTGAGGTACTCGTTACGGAGCTCGATGTCCGGTCGTACCCGCACCACCCGGCGCGAGCCGTCGGCGAATTCGAGGGTGGCGGTGTGATTCAGGGTGTCGATGACCTTGACCTTGGCGGTCAGCTCCACGGTGTCGGCCATCAGTACGCCCGGCTTGGCGCCCTCGGGCGCGCCCGCCACCATGCCGGCCGCGCCATTGCCGGCGGGCTGGCCCGGCTCGCGCAACTGCACCACGCGTTCCTGGGTGACCACGGCGTTGACCCGGTCGCCCACCGCCAACTGCGGGAAGTTGCGCATCTCCGGAATGGCGTGGAAGGTCTGGCGGTTGCCCTGTTCGTCCTCCAGCACGAAGGTGCGCTTGACGGGGTCGATGGCCCTGACCACTGCGCTGATGCGCTCGGTTTCCTGGGTGATGCCGCCCGGAACCCCGGGCTCGAAGACTTCGGCGCGGGAGCCGGTGCTGGTCAGCCCGTCGCTGGGGGGCGTGCCGCTGCAGGCCGCGAGCAGGGCGAGGCTGAGGATGAGGGGGAGGTACTGGTGCTTGGCATTGTGCATGGGGAAGATCACCTCGGTCGCACGGTGCGGGAAAGACCGGGACCTGTCGACGTCCCGGTCGGCTCTTTCAGCGTAGGCCAAGTCGGGCGTGATATTCTTGCGCGCTGTTCGATCCAGCGATCCGGGAGCGGTTCATGAAGTTCATCCATCAACGCGAGCACCTCAACGAAGGGGACCTCGTGGTCATCCAGTGCTCGCAGACCTGCAACATCCGCCTGATGAACGACGCGAATTTCCGCAGTTTCAAGAACGGGGGCCGCCACAGCTACCACGGGGGCGCCTTCGATTGCTTCCCGGCGAAGATCGTGGTGCCCAGCAGCGGCTTCTGGAACGTCACCCTCGACACCGTCAGCCGTCGCGCCATCAGCGTGACCCGCAAGCCCAACTTCCAGTGGTCGATCAAGTTCGTGCGCCGTTCGGGCAGCTGACAGCCACCGCCGCAATGAAGAAGCCCCGGAAGATTCCGGGGCTTTTTCGTTGTGCGGCGCCGCCTGCGACCCGACGGGATCAGATCTCGTAGCCCAGGTTCGGCGACAACCAGCGTTCGCTGACCCGCTGCTCCTGGCCCTTGCGCTTGCTGTACTGCTCCACCTGGTCGCGCTCGACCTTGCCCACGGCGAAGTACTGCGCTTCGGGATGCGCGAAGTACCAGCCGGAAACGGCCGCCGCCGGGAACATGGCGAAGTGTTCGGTGAGGAACACGCCACTCCGGCCCGGTTTGCCGAGGTCGGCGGTCGGGTCCAGCAGGCGGAACAGGGTGGCTTTCTCGGTGTGGTCCGGGCAGGCCGGGTAGCCGGGCGCGGGGCGGATGCCCTTGTACTGCTCCTTGATCAGGGCCTCGTTGTCCAGCTGTTCGTCCGGGGCGTAACCCCAGTATTCCTTGCGCACGCGCTCGTGCAGCCACTCGGCGCAGGCCTCGGCCAGGCGGTCGGCCAGGGCCTTGACCATGATGGCGTTGTAGTCGTCGCCCTTGGCTTCGTACTGCTTGGCCAGCTCCTCGGCGCCGATGCCTGCGGTGGTGATGAAGCCGCCGACGTAGTCCGTCACGCCGCTTTCCTTGGGGGCGACGAAGTCGGCCAGGCTGAGGTTCGGTTTGCCGTCGGGCTTGATGGTCTGCTGGCGCAGGTGGTGCAGGGTGGCCAGCGGCTTGTCCTGGTCGTCGCGTACTTCGATGTCGTCGTGGTTGACCTGGTTGGCCGGCCAGAAGCCGATCACCGCGCGCGCCTTGATCAGCTTGCCGTCGATCAGCTCCTTGAGCATGGCCTGGGCGTCGTTGAACAGGCTGGTGGCGGCTTCTCCCACTACCTCGTCGGTAAGGATGCGCGGGTATTTGCCGGCCAGATCCCAGGAGATGAAGAAGGGGGTCCAGTCGATGTACTCGGCCAGCACCGCCAGGTCGATGTCTTCCAGCACGCGCACGCCGGTGAAGCTGGGTTTGGTGGCGCGATAGCCGGTCCAGTCGAATGCCGGCTTGTTGGCGATGGCGTCGGCATAGGCCAGTCGCTCGGTGCGGGCGGCGCGGTTGGCGGTGCGCTCGCGGACTTCGGCGTAGTCGATCCGGGTCTTCTCGACGAAGTCACCCTTGAGCTCCCTGGACAGCAGGCTGGTGGCCACGCCCACGGCACGCGAGGCGTCGGTGACGTAGACCACGGCGTCGTTGCTGTACTGGGGTTCGATCTTCACCGCCGTGTGGGCCTTGGAGGTGGTGGCGCCGCCGATCATCAGCGGCAGCTGGAAGCCCTGGCGCTGCATTTCGCGGGCGACGTGGACCATCTCGTCCAGGGAAGGGGTGATCAGGCCGGAGAGGCCGATGATGTCGCATTTCTCCTCGCGGGCTACCTGGAGGATCTTCTCCGCCGGCACCATCACGCCGAGGTCGACGATGTCGTAGCCGTTGCAGCCGAGCACCACGCCGACGATGTTCTTGCCGATGTCGTGGACGTCGCCCTTGACGGTGGCCATGAGGATCTTGCCCTTTGCCTCGGGCTTGTCGCCTTTTTCCGCCTCGATGAAGGGGATCAGGTGGGCCACGGCCTGCTTCATCACGCGGGCGGATTTCACCACCTGGGGGAGGAACATCTTGCCCGAGCCGAACAGGTCGCCGACCACGTTCATGCCGGCCATCAGCGGGCCCTCGATCACCTCGATGGGACGGGCGCACTGCTGGCGGCACTCCTCCGTGTCTTCGACGATGAAGGCGGTGATGCCCTTGACCAGCGCATGTTCGAGGCGCTTGTCGACGGGCAGCGAGCGCCATTCCTCGTTCTCGACTTCCTTGGCTGCGCCATCGCCCTTGTACTGGCCGGCGATGGCCAGCAGCGCCTCGGTGGCGTTGGGGTTGCGGTTGAGCACCACGTCTTCGACGGCATCGCGCAGCTGTTTGGGGATTTCGTCGTAGATCTCCAGTTGGCCGGCGTTGACGATGCCCATGGTCAGACCATTTCGGATCGCGTAGTAGAGGAAGACCGAGTGGATGGCCTCGCGCACCGGATTGTTGCCACGGAAGGAGAAGGACACGTTGGACACGCCGCCCGAGGAGAGTGCGTAGGGCAGGTTGTCGCGGATGTAGGCGCAGGCGTTGATGAAGTCGACCGCGTAGTTGTTGTGTTCCTCGATGCCGGTGGCGACGGCGAATATGTTCGGGTCGAAGATGATGTCTTCCGGCGGGAAGCCCACTTCGTTGACCAGGATGTCGTAGCTGCGCTTGCAGATCTCTTCCTTGCGCGCCTGGGTGTCGGCCTGGCCGACCTCGTCGAAGGCCATCACCACCACGGCGGCGCCGTAGCGCTTGCAGAGCTTGGCGTGGTGTTTGAACTGCTCGACGCCTTCCTTCATCGAGATGGAGTTGACGATGCCCTTGCCCTGGATGCACTTCAGGCCGGCCTCGATCACCTCCCACTTGGAGGAGTCGATCATGATCGGCACGCGGGAGATGTCCGGCTCGCCAGCGATGAGGTTGAGGAACTTCACCATCGCCGCCTTGGAGTCGAGCATGCCCTCGTCCATGTTGATGTCGATGACCTGGGCGCCGGCTTCCACCTGCTGCAGGGCGACTTCCAGGGCCTCGGTGTAGTTTTCCTCACGAATCAGCCGGGCGAATTTTGCCGAGCCGGTGATGTTGGTGCGCTCGCCGACGTTCACGAACAGCGAGTTGCGATCGATGGTGAAGGGCTCCAGGCCCGACAGGCGGCAAGCCTTGGGAATGTCGGGGATCGCGCGCGGCGGGTACTTGGCCACGGCTTCGGCGATGGCCTGGATGTGCGCCGGGGTGGTGCCGCAGCACCCGCCGATGATGTTGAGGAAGCCGCTGGCGGCGAATTCTTCCACCACGGCGGCCATTTCCGCCGGGGTTTCGTCGTATTCGCCGAAGGCGTTGGGCAGCCCGGCGTTGGGGTGCGCGGACACATGGGTGCCGGCCTTGGCGGACAGTTCGGCCAGGTAGGGACGCAGGTCGGCGGCGCCGAGGGCGCAGTTCAGGCCCACGGAGATGGGTTTGGCGTGGCTCACCGAGTTCCAGAAGGCTTCGGTGGTCTGGCCCGACAGGGTGCGGCCGGAGGCGTCGGTGATGGTGCCGGAGATCATGATGGGCAGCTCGACGCCCAGCTCCTCGAACACGCCCTGTACGGCGAAGATCGCCGCCTTGGCATTGAGGGTGTCGAAGATGGTCTCGATCAGGATGAGGTCGGCGCCGCCCTCGATCAGGCCCTTGGTGGCCTCGGTGTAGTTCTCCACCAGCTCGTCGAAGGTGACGTTGCGGTAACCCGGGTCGTTGACATCCGGCGAGATGGAGCAGGTGCGGCTGGTGGGGCCGAGGACGCCAGCGACGAAACGCGGCTTGTCCGGGGTTTCCAGGGTCTTGGCGTCGGCCACTTCACGGGCCAGCCGCGCGCCCTCTACGTTCAGCTCGTACACCAGGGATTCCATGCCGTAGTCGGCCTGGGATACCTGGGTGGCGTTGAAGGTGTTGGTTTCCAGGATGTCCGCGCCGGCGTCGAGGTAGGCCTTCTCGATTGCCTGGATCACGTCCGGGCGGGACAGCAGCAGCAGGTCGTTGTTGCCCTTCACGTCGCTCGGCCAGTCGGCGAAGCGGGTGCCACGGTAGTCCTCTTCCTGCAGCTTGTAGCTCTGGATCATGGTGCCCATGCCGCCGTCGAGGATCAGGATGCGCTCTTTGAGCGCCTGTTGCAGGGCGTGCTGGCGGGCGATGCGGTCGGACATGGGAACTACCTGGGACTGGGGTGAACAAAGGCGGCGATGATAGCAAAACCTTAGTAATTTTTAGCTTGCCCGCCATTTCCATGAATTCTTCTCATGTTGGTGGCTGCGCCCATGCTCCGGAGGATGCTGCAAGCCAGTAGAATCCGCCCATTGCCGCCTCAGGGATCGAAACATGTCGCCGCGCTACCCGCTTTTCCTCCTGCTTCTGCTCATGCTGCTGGGGCGCACCACGCTGGCGGCGGAGATTTCCTACAGCCGCGACATCCAGCCGATCTTTACCCAGAAGTGCGTGGCCTGCCATGCCTGCTACGACTCGCCGTGCCAGCTCAACCTGGGCAGTGCCGAGGGCGCGGCGCGGGGCGCGAGCAAGCTGTCGGTCTACGATGGTGGCCGCACCCGGGCGCAGGCGCCCAGTCGGCTGTATTTCGATGCCCGGGGCGAGGAAGCCTGGCGGCGCAAGGACTTCCACTCGGTGCTGGACGCCAGCGGGGCCCAGGCGGCGCTGATGGCGCGGATGCTGGAACTGGGCCGGAGCAATCCGCCCGAACCCAACGCCAAGCTGCCCGCCGACCTGGAACTGGGCATCAGCCGGCAGAACCAGTGCCCGCGTCCGGGGGAGTTCGATGACTTCGCCAGGAAGCATCCCCGCGCCGGTATGCCCTTTGCCGTCACCGGGCTCAGCGAGCAGGAGCACCAGACCCTTCAGCGCTGGCTGGCGGAAGGCGCCAGGGTCGAGGAACAGGTCATCCGGCCCAGCGCCGTCGAGCAGCGGCAGGTCGAAGCCTGGGAGCGACTGCTGAACGCGCCCGGCGCGCGGGAGGCACTGGTGGGGCGCTGGCTGTTCGAGCACCTGTTCCTCGCCCACCTCTATTTCGACGGTGGCGAAGCGGGACGCTTCTTCCAGCTGGTGCGCTCGCGCACCCCCAGCGGCGAGCCCATCGACCCCATCGCCACCCGGCGGCCCAACGACGATCCGGGCAGCACCTTCTACTACCGTTTCTGGCCCATCCAGGGCGTGATCGTCCACAAGACCCACATCACCTACCCCCTGAGCGACCGGAAGCTGGCGAGGGTCCGGGAACTCTTCTTCAGCTCCGACTGGCAGGCCGATGCCGTGCCCGGCTACGGTGCCCAACGCCGCGCCAACCCCTTCGAGACCTTCCAGGCCATCCCGGCCCGGGCGCGTTACCAGTTCATGCTGGATAACGCCGAGTATTTCGTGCGCACCTTCATCCGGGGCCCGGTGTGTCGCGGGCAGATCGCCACCGATGTGATCCGGGACAACTTCTGGACCCTGTTCCAGGATCCGGCCCACGACCTCTACATCACCGATGCGCAGTACCGCGAGCAGGCTACGCCGTTGCTGGCCATGCCCGGCCAGTTCGACGACATCGGGGATCTGCTGGGGCTCTGGCGCAGCTATCGCAACAAGCGCAACGATTACGAGGCACTGCGCATGCAGGCCTACGCCGACGCGCCGCCGCCGAGCTGGGCTCATATCTGGGCCGGCAACGACAACGCGCTGCTGTCCATCTTCCGCCAGTTCGACAGCGCTTCGGTCCGCAAGGGCCTGATCGGCGAGGTGCCCCAGACCCTCTGGTGGATGGACTATCCGCTGTTTGAACGCACCTACTACCAACTGGTGGTCAACTTCGACGTCTTCGGCAATGTCTCGCACCAGGCGCAGACGCGCCTGTACTTCGACCTGATCCGCAATGGCGCCGAGGTCAACTTTCTTCGCCTGATGCCGCCGGGTGCGCGCAGGGCCCTGCTGGACGACTGGTACCAGAACAGCGGCAAGGTGAAGATGTGGCTGGATTACCAGCGCATCGACAGTGATACCGCCACTGGGCTGGTGCTGGCGGGCGACGATCCCAAGCGGGATTTCGCCCAGGCCTTGCTGGCCCGGTATGCCAGTCTCAATGCGCGTCCGGACCCCATCAACCGCTGCGTCGACGGACGCTGCTATCGGAGCGACATAGCACCGGAATGGCAGCAGGTGGAACAGGTGCTGAGCCGTCTGGCGAGCCGGCCGGCGGCGGGGCTCAAGGTGATCGAGCAGTTGCCCGAGGCCACGCTGCTTCGTGTGGAGTTGCCCAATGGCCAGCGTGAGGTCTACAGCCTGTTGCGCAATCGCGCCCACAGCAACGTGGCCTTCATGCTGGGCGAGGAGCTGCGCTACCAGCCGGGGCTGGACAGCCTGACGCTCTATCCGGGCGTGCTCAGCAGCTATCCCAATTTCATCTTCAACCTGAAGGCGGAGGAGGTGCCGTCCTTCGTGGGCCAGTTGGAGCGGGTGAGGGACGGCGTCGGCTTCGACAAGGTGGTGGAGCGCTGGGGCATCCGCCGGACCCATCCGCGGTTCTGGACCTACTTCCACGACATGTCGGCCTACATCCGGGAGAAAGAGCCGATAGAGGCGGGCATATTGGACATGAATCGTTATCAGAATTTGTGAACCCGGAGTCAGGACATCGCCCGCCCGGCTGTGGGCAATGTCCCGTCGAGCTTGTCGCGAATTATTCCTACTAATTTGGTAGGGCTTTAACCGTCTCTCTCCTTTGGCGTACACTGCGTCCATGTTTGCGAGGAGTTGCCATGAGCGCCATCACCATTACCCAAGCTGCCGAGGACTATCTGGCTGATCTGCTGGAGAAGCAGAACACCCCGGGCATCGGCATTCGTATCTTCATCACCCAACCGGGTACCCAATACGCCGAGACCTGCATCGCCTACTGCAAGCCGGGTGAGCAGAAGCCCGAGGACAACGCCGTTGCCCTGGCGTCTTTCACCGCCTGGATCGATGGCGTCAGCGAGCCGTTCCTCGAGGACGCCATCGTCGACTACGCCACCGACCGCATGGGTGGCCAGCTGACCATCAAGGCGCCGAACGCCAAGGTGCCGATGGTCAACGAGGACAGTCCCCTCAACGAGCGCATCAACTACTACCTGCAGACCGAAGTGAACCCCGGCCTCGCCAGCCACGGTGGCCAGGTGAGCCTGGTGGATGTGGTGGAAGAGGGCATCGCGGTGCTGCAGTTCGGCGGCGGCTGCCAAGGCTGCGGCATGGTCGACATGACCCTCAAGGACGGCGTCGAGAAAACCTTGATGGAGCGTATCCCGGAGCTGAAGGGGGTGCGTGACGTCACCGACCACAGCAACCGCGAAAACGCCTATTACTGAGGCGTTGACGAGGTGATCGAGGCGACCTTCGGGTCGCCTTTTTCGTGGGCGTGTCACCCAGGCTTCGTGTGAGCGAGCCCAGCGTTTTCAGGACTCCACCAGGGTGCGCCGCACGGGTCTCTGCATCAGCGCCGCGAATGCCAACAGCGGCAGCATGCCGATCTTCACGGCATTCCAGCCGATCCCGCTGATCAGCACACTCGAGGCGAAGGAGGCACAAGCCGCCACCAGGCTGTTGCCAGTTCCATCAACCCCTGGGCCTGCCCTCGCTCCTCCGGGGCGTGGCCCTCCCCGAGCAGCGTGGTGCCCGCGACCAGCATCAGGTTCCAGCCAACGCCCAGCAGGAAGGAGCTGGCCAGGAAAGTCATAGTGCTCATTCCGAGCAGGGCGATCGAGGCGCTGCCGAGCAAGAGCGCGCCACCGAGCACGGCGACCCGACGGCTCCCAAGGCGGTCCACCAGCGGTCCGGCGATGAAGGCCGGGAGGAATATGCCCACCATGTGCCAGCGGATCACCTCTGCGCTGGCCTCCAGAGGGACGCCGCAGAAATTCATGGCCAGAGCGCCTGGCCGGCGAAGATCAGGCGAATGGTGGAGTTCGTCCTTGATGGCGAAGGTCAGGCAGGGCAGTCGCCGGGTTTGTGGATGCGCTGGCTCGAAGCCGGAAATCGCTGCAGCTTGCTGGCGGGTCGAATGGGGCGACGCACCAGTTCACCGCCGCAGTTGGGGCAGGCTCCGGCCAGGCGCTGTTCGACACAGTCGCGGCAGAAAGTGCACTCGAAGGAGCAGATCCGCGCCTGGTCGGAATCCGCTGGCAGGTCGCGGTCGCAGCACTCGCAGTTGGGGCGTAGTTCCAGCATGGTGTCATCCTCGTTCCCGGGGTGAGCGTCCGAAGCGCTCCGCATACTCCTGCGGGCTGACGGACAGGTGCTTATGAAAGGTGCGACGCAGGTTTTCCGGGTGACCGAACCCCGTCAGTCGGGCCACGGTGGCAATGGAGGCCTGGGCGTCCAGCAGCAGGCCTCGCGCGGCCTCCAGGCGCACGCGCTCCACGTACTTGCCGGGCGTCAGGCCCAGCTCGTCAGCGAATGCCCGTGACAGCGAACGGGGCGACATGTGGGCCTGGGCAGCGAGGCGATCAAGGGAAAGATCGTCGCCGAGGTGGGCGGGTATCCAGTCCAGCAGAGCGGCCAGCCGCGGTGTGCGCACCGGGTCGGTGTGCAGCAGCGGGCTGAACTGCGCCTGCCCTCCGGGGCGACGCAGATAGAGCACCAGCCGCCTGGCCACCGCCAGTGCGGTGGGGCGCCCGAGGTCGGCTTCCACCAGGGCCAGCGCGAGGTCGATTCCGGCGGTGACGCCTGCCGAGGTGAATACATGAGCGTCGCCATCGCATCCATCGGGGGCGAAGGTGTGCAGGCGGTCGCCCTGGACTTCGATATCGGCGTGTTGGCAGAGCGCATCCACGTCCGCCCAGTGGGTGGTCGCAAGACGGCCTTGCAGCAATCCTGCGGCAGCCAGCACCAGGGCGCCCGAGCAGATCGAACCGAGGCGTCGCACTTTGGTTTCCGCCAGACGCAGCCAGTCCAGCAGTGCCTGGTCCCGGCGCTGGACATCGACGCCCTGGCCGCCCGCGATCAGCAGGGTGTCCAGGTCGCCAGGATCAACCTCCCGCCAGGCGCGTTCGGCCACCAGCGAAAAACCTGCTGAGGTTTTCACGGGGCCGACGTCGGGGCCCAGCAACTGAAGTGCATAGCTGGCCGGCAATCCCTGACGCTGGCGCTCGACATTGGCTGAAGCGAACACCTGCAAGGGGCCGGTCACATCCAGGCTCATCACATCGGGAAAGGCGAGGCAGGCGATGGTGCGAATCGGGTCCATGACGGTCTCGGCGCGGGCGATGGCGTCAGTGTGGAGTGGATCGAGTATGGCAACAATGACAATAACCCCACAGATCTGGCCACGCATGCGCAAATGGCGGGGGGAGGTTATCGAGGGGGGAGGGCGGAGGAAAACTTGCCAAGGCGAGCAGGGGCCTGCTCGCCTCGCATTGGGCACAGAGGCTGGAGGGGTATTACTCCGGCATGGACCAGGGTTCGAGGCTGTAGCCCTTGCGGCTCAGTTCCTCACGGGACTGGATGAGGATGTCAGCCAGTTGCGCGGGGTCGGAATAGGTGCTGCTCGGAATCTGCGAGCGGCCCAGCAGGCGGGTGCTGGTGCGGTCGATGACGCTGATGCTCAGTTCGCCAGTGCCATCCTGGGGAGCCCAGGCGACGCATTGGAAAGGTTTGAAGGCGCGACCGGCGATGATCAGTGCTTCGTTGAAACGCAGCGGAGTGTTCATGGGTGAGGGTCTCTCCATATTGTGCCCAATGAAGGCGACGGATTTGGCACCAGGCCTCTGTTACACCGTCGTGAATGTGGATGGCGGAAGATGACCAGGAAGTCACAGGGCGTCGTGAAGAAATAAGTTTTTGTCGCTGAAATGAACGGCCAGCGGAGTCCTGTACGCCGGATCCTGCGCTTTTGCGTGCGCCAGGGCGTGTAATGGGTCGTCAGGTGGGTGTCAGATTCTGTCGCTGGTATACCCGGGAGGTGGCTGTCAGTAATATCGATCGCCATTTCCCGTCATGAGCGAGTGATCCCGTGTCCGCCCTGAACCGCATGCGCCGCCCCGTCCTTGCTGCTTGTTGTGCCTTGTTGCTCGCGGGGTGTGCCGGAGAGCCGCTGTCACCGACCCTGCGCGCGATGCCGCAACGCGTGGAACTGAGCGGTGTGCCTTTCTTCGCGCAGAATGCCTACCAGGGCGCGCCTGCCGCCTTGGCCGCCTTGCTGAACCAGCAGGGCGACGAAGTTTCGCCGGGGATGATCGAGAAGGCGCTGAAGCTGCCGCAGCAGGAAACCGCCCTGCGCGAAGGACTGGTGACCACCGCGCGTCAGCATGGGTTACTGGTCTATCCATTGGAGGCGCGCCTGGAGGACCTGCTGGAGCAGGTGGTGGCTGGTAACCCGGTGTTGCTCTACCTGGAGGACAGTTTCAACCTGGGCGATGCGGGGCGCTATGCGCTGCTGGTCGGCTACGAGCGTGATAATCGCCAGGTGCTTCTGCGGCTTGGGCACGAACGTCGCGCCTTGGTCAGCTTTTCATCCTTCGAGTCGCGCTGGCAGGCGGCTGGAGGCTGGGCGGTTCTGGTCCTGGCGCCGAACCAGCTGCCCGCATCGGTGGATCGGGCGCGCTGGCTGAAAGCGGCCGATGAACTGGCGGAGGCGGGGCAGGACAATGCCGCGAAGATGGCGCGTTTGCAGGTGGAGTGAATCTGCCGCGCCTGGAGCTACCGCTCCCGGCGACCAGGGCTGCTTCGTTCAAATGAAAACGGCGCCCGAGGGCGCCGTTATTCATGCCTGGACGATTACACGCCCAACTTGTCGCGCATGGTGTAGTACCAGGCGCCCATCGCGGTGAAGGGCACGCGGAACAGGCGACCACCCGGGAAGGGGTAGTGCGGCAGGCTGGCGAAGGCGTCGAAGCGTTCGGCCTGGCCGCGAAGCGTCTCGGCGATCACCTTGCCGGCGATGTGGGTGTAGGTCACGCCGTGGCCACTGCAACCCTGGGAATAGTAGATGTTGTCGCCGATCCGACCGACCTGGGGCAGGCGGGACAGGGTCAACAGGAAGTTCCCGGTCCAGGCGAAGTCGATCTTCACGTTCTTCAGTTGCGGGAAGGTCGCCAGCATCTTCGGACGGATGATCGCCTCGATGTTCGCCGGGTCGCGGGCGCCGTAGACCACGCCGCCTCCATAGATCAGTCGGCGGTCGCCGGAGAGGCGGTAGTAGTCCAGCAGGTAGTTGCAGTCCTCCACGCAGTAGTCCTGGGGCAGCAGGCTGCGGGCGAGGTCTTCCGGCAATGGTTCGGTGGTGATCACCTGGGTGCCGCAGGGCATGGACTTGCTGGCCAGCTCCGGTACCAGGTTGCCCAGGTAGGCGTTACCGGCGACCACGACGAACTTGGCCTTCACACGGCCTTTCGGGGTGTGAACCACCGGGTTGGCACCGCGCTCGATGCGAGTGGCCGGGCTCTGTTCGTGAATCACGCCGCCCAGGGACTCGATGGCTGCGGCTTCGCCCAGGGCCAGGTTCAGCGGATGGATGTGACCACCGCTCATGTCCAGCATGCCGCCGATGTAGTTATCGGTGGCCGCGACCTCGCGAATGCGCTTGGCGTCCAGGATTTCCAGTTGTTTGTGGCCGAAACGTTCCCAGAGCTTCTTCTGCGCTTCCAGGTGACCCATCTGCTTCTTGGTGAAGGCCGCGAACACGCCGCCGTCCTTCAGGTCGCACTGAATGTTGTACTTCTGAATACGGTCTCGAATGATGCGACCGCCCTCGAATGCCATATCTGCCATCAGCTGGGCATTCTTGGCACTGGTGCTGCGTTCGATCGCATCGATGTCGCGGCTGTAGCTGTTGACGATCTGGCCGCCATTGCGACCGGAAGCGCCAAAGCCTACTTTCGCGGCTTCGAGGATGGTCACCTTGAAGCCGTGCTCCAGCAGGAACAGGCCAGTGGAGAGGCCGGTGTATCCAGCACCGATGATGCAGACATCGGTTTCCACCTCACCCTGCAGCTCAGGGCGCAGCGGGACCGGGTTGGCCGAGAATGCGTAATAGGACTGGGGGTAGGGAGTGTGCGTCATAATGGAATCTCTGTTTTTTATTTTTTACAGATAGGGCGATGCTACCTCAGTTGATTTCGGCCCGCCAGCCTCTGTGCAAAATATTCAACGTCAGGCTGAACACCAAAAAATCCACTTTTTCAGTGAGTTAGCGAAAAAAGCTGTTGACAGCAAAAAGATAGTCCGTAAAATGCGCACCCATCGAAGGCACATAGCTCAGTTGGTTAGAGCACCACCTTGACATGGTGGGGGTCGTTGGTTCGAGTCCAATTGTGCCTACCAAATCGAATCAAAAGGGGCAATCCGAAAGGATTGCCCCTTTTGGTTTTTGGGGTTGGAGTCCGTGGTGCTGGCAGAGTGTGCCTTCGTGGGGTGTCCGTAAAGTTCGGTGCTGTCTGGGGTCTCGTCTCCGGGGGGGCGTCCCTTCCTCCCTCTTGCTCACTCTTCTTCTGGGCAAACCATCAGTTCGACATCGGATCGTGCGAGTTCCGGGCCGACTCCGGCGTTGAGGATGTAGATGGATTTGATCCCTTCTTTTTCCGCGATGAATCCGCTGCAGCTGTAGCCACAACTTATTTCCGCCTTGAAGCACACATCTTTCGATGCAAGTCTGAACTGGTCGGTTGGCCAGTTCAGGCAGTCATGGTTGCCGGTAATGGGGCAGGTGATGGGTTCTATGTCGCCTGAGGCGACGATGGTAGAGCCTTCTAGCTCTTCCAGGTCCGATGCGGCGAATGCCGTCAGCGGGGTGCTGATCAGTACTGCGAGCAGCCAGTTACGAAATGGCATCTACTGTCTCTGGATCCGATGGGGAACGATAATGCTCTCCATAGGCAGCCTAGACAGAATTAGGTTCCTTGGAAGGAATTTCCGGTTGTCGGTTTGCTTGTCTGATGGGGTGTGGTCTGTTTGGGTTTGCAGGGTTGGGCTGTGAATCGGGCGGGGAAGTGCTTGGAGGATTCATGAAGCTGATGCTTCAGCGACGGCTCCAGTCGCAGGTCGATAAGGTGCTGCCGGGGTTTATCGTGAAATGCGAGTATTCCTCGGGGCGCGTCATCAATATCTGCCTCCGCAATCCTGCGACGCTGGAGGCGTTGCGTATTACGGGGGTTACGCTGGAATCCCTTGTCGGACAGGGGGTGCTGGATGAGGTCGTGGATCAGTTGATGTTCGAGATCACCACCGTCGCTGGGGGTGGCAGGTGATGTGTGGCGTCAGTCGCAGCTGATCAGCATTCCGTGACAGACCTGCAGTCGGTTGCGTCCGCGCTTCAGTAGCAGGGGTTCACGGGAGGTGATGGTCCAGCCCCGGTTGAGCAGGTCGTCGATGTGGGCGCGTAGTCCGTGAAACTTCCGTTGTTCTTTCATGGGGCCCTCCGTTGGCGGGGGGGGATGATATCAGAGTGCATTCGCGAGGAAATGGGTTGGGCTCATTGAGGGTGCGGGTGGGGTGTGCGAGCGTTGCCCTTGAGTGGTTCCTGCTGCCTTTGTAGTGGCTCTCTCGTCCTTTCTGGTCCTCGATTTCTTCGTCTAAGTGATTGATTTTTTTTGTGATAGCATTCCGCTTGCGATGTCGCGCCGACTATTGTGTCGGTGTGATGGCTCTGTGTCTTGCGGGGCGAGAAGGTGCCTTAGGCGCCTTTTTTCGTGGTCTCGCTTGTGGCGGCTTTCGCTTTCTGTAAGCATTCCGCTCTTATTTATTACCTCCAGTGACTCTGGTTCGGCCCAGGTTGGCTGCAAGGCTCCTGCCACCGTATGGCGGGCATACCACCGAATCGCTTACTGGCTCATCCCAACCCATGTGGCCTTTGGTAGAGGTCACCACTAGGAGAGGAGGCGCCATGCCCATCATTACTCTTCCCGACGGCAGTCAGCGTTCGTTCGATAGGCCTGTATCTGTGCTCGAGGTCGCCCAGTCCATTGGTGCGGGCCTCGCCAAGGCCACCTTGGCTGGCAAGGTGAACGGCAAGCAGGTTGATGCTTGCGACTTGATCGAATCCGACGCGACCTTGCAGATCATTACGCCGAAGGACGAGGAGGGGCTGGAGATTATTCGTCACTCCTGCGCGCACCTCGTGGGGCATGCGGTCAAGCAGCTTTATCCGACTGCGCGGATGGTGATCGGTCCTGTAATCGACGAGGGGTTCTATTACGACATCGCCTTCGAGCGCCCCTTCACTCCCGAGGATTTGGCGGCCATCGAGAAGCGTATGGGCGAGCTGATCGAGAAGGACTACGACGTCATCAAGAAGATGACGCCTCGTGCCGAAGTGATCGAGGTGTTCAAGGCGCGTGGCGAGGAGTACAAGCTGCGCCTGATCGATGACATGCCTGACGAAACCGCCATGGGTTTGTACTTCCATGAGGAGTACGTCGATATGTGCCGCGGTCCGCACGTGCCGAATACCCGGTTCCTCAAGGCGTTCAAGCTGACCAAGATTTCCGGTGCCTACTGGCGTGGCGACTCCAAGAACGAGCAGTTGCAGCGCATCTATGGCACCGCTTGGGCGGACAAGAAGCAGCTGGCGGCCTACGTTCAGCGCATCGAGGAGGCCGAGAAGCGCGATCATCGTCGTATCGGCAAGCAGTTGGACCTTTTCCATTTGCAGGAAGAGGCTCCGGGCATGGTGTTCTGGCATCCCAATGGCTGGACCGTCTATCAGGTGCTCGAGCAGTACATGCGCAAGGTCCAGCGCGATCATGGCTACGTCGAGGTGCGCACCCCGCAGGTTGTGGATCGCATACTCTGGGAGCGTTCCGGCCACTGGTCGAACTATGCCGAGAATATGTTCACCACTTCGTCGGAAAGCCGCGACTACGCGGTGAAGCCGATGAACTGCCCGTGCCACGTGCAGATATTCAACCAGGGCCTGAAGTCCTATCGTGACCTGCCTCTGCGCCTGGCTGAGTTCGGTGCTTGCCATCGCAACGAACCCTCGGGGGCCCTGCATGGCATCATGCGTGTGCGTGGTTTCACTCAGGACGACGCCCACATTTTCTGCACTGAAGAGCAGGTGAAGAAGGAGGCGGCCGACTTCATCAAGCTGACCCTGCAGGTCTACAAGGATTTTGGCTTCTCCGATATCGCCATGAAGCTGTCGACTCGCCCCGCCAAGCGTGTGGGCTCCGAGGAGCTGTGGGATCGTGCAGAGACGGCTCTGGCTGATGCGCTGAACGAATCCGGTCTCGCCTGGGAATACCAGCCGGGCGAAGGGGCGTTCTACGGTCCGAAGATCGAATTCACTCTGAAGGATTGCCTGGGTCGTAACTGGCAGTGCGGCACCCTGCAGTACGATCCGAACCTGCCGGAGCGGCTCGATGCCAGCTATATCGCCGAAGATAACAGTCGTACCCGTCCGGTCATGTTGCATCGCGCGATCCTGGGCTCCTTCGAGCGCTTCATCGGCATGCTGATCGAGCATTACGCTGGCGCCTTCCCAGCGTGGCTCGCGCCGACCCAGGCCGTGATCATGAACATCACTGACAAGCAGGCTGACTTCGCCCTTGAGGTGGAGAGGGTGCTCAACGAAAGCGGCTTTCGTGCCAAGTCCGACTTGAGAAACGAGAAGATCGGCTTTAAAATCCGCGAGCATACTTTGCTCAAGGTTCCCTATCTCTTGGTTATTGGAGACCGGGAAGTTGAGACACGATCCGTTGCTGTGCGCACCCGCGAGGGTGTCGATCTGGGTTCCATGCCCCTCGAAAGCTTCTCTGAGACGCTCGCACAAGCGGTTTCCCGGCGTGGTCGCCAAGAATTGGAGTAATCACTATTAAGCGTGAAATGAGACAAGACAAGCGGACTCAACCGAAGGCCCCGATCAACGAGAACATTACGGCTCGCGAGGTGCGGTTGATTGGTGCTGACGGCCAGCAGATTGGCGTCGTCTCGATTGATGAAGCGCTGCGCGTTGCTGAAGAAGCCAAGCTGGACCTGGTAGAAATTTCTGCCGACGCGGTGCCGCCCGTTTGCCGGATCATGGATTACGGCAAGCATCTCTTCGAGAAGAAGAAGCAGGCCGCCGCTGCGAAGAAGAACCAGCATCAGCAGCAGATTAAAGAAATCAAGTTTCGTCCAGGGACGGAAGAAGGGGATTACCAGGTAAAACTACGCAACCTGGTACGTTTCCTTAGTGAAGGGGATAAGGCCAAGGTATCGCTTCGATTCCGTGGTCGAGAGATGGCTCACCAGGAGCTGGGCATGGAGCTGTTGAAGCGGGTCGAAGCTGACCTTGCTGAACTCGGCACCGTTGAACAGCATCCCAAGCTGGAAGGACGCCAGCTGATGATGGTCATCGCACCCAAAAAGAAAAAATAACCACCAGGGCACTGGCAGGCCTTGTGGTTATGCGTAATCACTCAATGCGGAGTATCCGAACATGCCAAAGATGAAAACCAAGAGCGGCGCTGCGAAGCGTTTTCTGAAAACTGCTTCCGGCTTCAAGCACAAGCACGCTTTCAAGAGCCACATCCTGACCAAAATGTCCACCAAGCGTAAGCGTCAGCTGCGCGGTAGCACCCTGGTGCACCCGTCCGACGTTGCAAAAGTGGAGCGCATGCTGCGCGTTCGTTAATCGGTCAAGATTCTAGAGGAAATTACTCATGGCTCGTGTTAAGCGCGGCGTCATCGCTCGCAAGCGTCACAAAAAAATTCTGAAACTCGCCAAGGGCTACTACGGCGCACGCAGCCGCGTGTTCCGCGTTGCCAAGCAGGCGGTGATCAAGGCTGGCCAATATGCCTACCGTGACCGTCGTCAGCGCAAGCGTCAGTTCCGCGCTCTGTGGATCGCTCGTATCAATGCTGGTGCTCGTCTGAACGGTCTGTCCTACAGCCGTCTGATCGCCGGCCTGAAAAAAGCGGCCATCGAGATCGACCGTAAGGTCCTGGCCGACCTGGCAGTGAACGAAAAAGCGGCGTTTGCTGCGATTGTCGAGAAAGCTAAGGCCGTACTGGCTTAAGTCCCCGACAATCACCGGGCTTGCCCGGTGCTGAACGTCACCAATAGGGGAAGGGCCTTGTGCCCTTCCCCTATTTCGTATCTGGAGTCAGTAAATGGAAAATCTGGATGCGCTGGTCTCGCAAGCGCTTGAGGCCGTGCAACAAACTGAAGACGTGAGCGCCCTGGAGCAGATTCGCGTTCAATACCTCGGCAAGAAAGGCGAGCTGACCCAGGTGATGAAGACCCTGGGTGACCTGCCGGCAGAGGAGCGCCCCAAGGTCGGCGCCCTGATCAATGCCGCCAAGGAGCGTGTTCAGGACGCCTTGAATACCCGCAAGGACTCGCTTGAGCAGGCGGCGCTGGCCGCCAAGCTCGCGGCCGAGCGAATCGACGTGACCCTGCCAGGTCGCGGTCAGGCCTCTGGTGGCCTGCATCCTGTTACCCGCACGCTGGAGCGCGTCGAGCAGTTCTTCACCCGCATCGGTTTCGGCATCGCCGAAGGTCCCGAGGTCGAAGACGACTACCACAACTTCGAAGCGCTCAACATTCCCGGCCACCATCCGGCCCGGGCAATGCACGATACCTTCTACTTCAACGCCAATATGCTGCTGCGTACTCACACCTCCCCGGTCCAGGTACGCACCATGGAGTCCCGGCAGCCGCCAATCCGCATCGTTTGTCCCGGGCGTGTCTATCGCTGCGATTCGGATATCACGCACTCGCCGATGTTCCACCAGGTCGAAGGTCTGCTGATCGACGAGGGCGTGAGTTTTGCCGACCTCAAGGGCACCATCGAGGAATTCCTGCGCGTCTTCTTTGAGAAAGACCTCGGTGTCCGTTTCCGCCCCTCGTTCTTCCCCTTCACCGAGCCATCCGCCGAAGTCGACATGCAATGCGTGATGTGTTCCGGCAAAGGCTGCCGCGTCTGCAAGCAGACTGGCTGGCTGGAGGTGATGGGTTGCGGGATGGTTCATCCCAATGTACTGCGGATGTCCGGCATTGATCCGGAGAAATACCAGGGCTTCGCCTTCGGAATGGGTGTCGAACGCTTGGCCATGCTGCGTTATGGCGTCAACGACTTGCGCCTGTTCTTCGACAACGACCTGCGCTTCCTTGCGCAATTCCGCTAGGTCGTCCGGTCAGAAACGAATCCCAGGAGTAGGAACATGAAATTCAGTGAAGACTGGCTGCGGAGCTGGGTAAGCCCGCAGGTCTCCCGCGACGAACTGGTCGCCCGCCTGTCCATGGCTGGCCTTGAAGTCGACAGCGTTACCCCAGTGGCTGGCGCTTTCAGCGGAGTCGTAGTGGGCGAGGTGCTCAGCACCGAACAGCATCCCGATGCCGACAAGCTACGTGTTTGTCAGGTCAGCAGTGGCAGCGAAACTTTCCAGGTTGTTTGCGGCGCTCCCAACGTGCGTCCTGGTCTGAAGATCCCCTTCGCCATGATCGGTGCCGAACTTCCCGGTGACTTCAAGATCAAGAAGGCCAAGCTGCGTGGCGTCGAGTCCAATGGCATGCTCTGCTCGGCTTCCGAGCTCAAGATCAGCGACGACAACGACGGCCTCATGGAGCTGCCAGCCGATGCCGTGGTAGGTCAGGATATCCGTGCCTATCTCGGCCTTGACGACGTGATAATCGAGCTGGGCCTGACCCCCAACCGCGGCGATTGCCTCAGCCTCTCCGGCCTCGCCCGTGAAGTCGGTGCGCTCTACGCCACCCCGGTCAGTCGGCCGCAAATCGATGCTGTGGCTCCAGTGCATGACGAAGTGCGCCCGGTCGAAGTCAGTGCACCGGCAGCATGCCCACGCTATCTAGGTCGCGTCATCCGCAATGTCGATCTGTCTCGCCCGACCCCGCTGTGGATGGTCGAGCGTCTGCGTCGCGCTGACGTGCGCAGCATCGACGCCGCTGTCGACATCACCAACTATGTGATGCTCGAGCTTGGCCAACCCATGCACGCCTTCGACCTCGCCGAAATCAACGGTGGCATCCGAGTGCGCATGGCGGAAGAGGGCGAGAAACTCGTCCTGCTGGACGGCCAGGAAGTCACCTTGCGTCCCGATACGTTGGTTATCGCCGACCACACCCGCGCCCTGGCCATTGCTGGCGTTATGGGGGGCGAACATAGTGGTGTCAGCGGCAAGACTCGCGACCTGTTCCTGGAAAGCGCGTTCTTCGACACCATCGCTGTCGCAGGTAAGGCTCGCTCCTATGGCCTGCACACCGACTCGTCTCATCGCTTCGAGCGTGGCGTGGATTTCCAGCTCGCCCGCGAAGCCATGGAGCGCGCCACAGGCCTGTTGCTGGACATCGTGGGTGGTGAAGCCGGTCCCATCATCGAGGCGGTCAGCGAGGTCCATCTGCCCAAGGTCGCGCCGGTCACCCTGCGTGCCGAGCGTATCAACCAGATGCTGGGTATGGAGATGGACAGCGCCGAAGTCGTGCGTCTGCTCACCGCCCTGGATCTCAAGGTTGCGGCGGAAGGCGTTGGACAGTGGTGCGTCGAAGTACCCAGCCACCGCTTCGACATCAGCCTCGAAGTCGACCTGATCGAAGAGCTGGGTCGTCTCTACGGCTACAACCGGCTTCCGGTTCGCTACCCGCAAGCGCGTCTGGCGCCTATTGCTCGCGCCGAAGGCAGTGTGGAACTACCAGCCCTGCGTCGCCTATTGGTCGCTCGCGGTTACCACGAAGCCATCACCTACAGCTTCATCGATCCCAAGCTGTTCGAACTGTTCAGCCCGGGCGTCAGGCCGCTCACTCTGGCGAACCCCATCTCCGCCGACATGGCTGCCATGCGTGATTCGCTGTGGCCGGGCCTGGTCAGTGCATTGCAGCACAATCTCAATCGCCAGCAGTCTCGCGTGCGTTTGTTCGAAAGCGGCCTGCGTTTCGTTGGTCAGCTCGAAGGCCTCAAGCAGGAACCCATGCTTGCTGGCGTGCTGTGTGGTTCCCGCCTGCCGGAAGGCTGGGCCAATGGCCGTGATGGAGTGGATTTCTACGACGCCAAGGCCGATGTCGAGTCGGTGCTCGGCGCTGCCGGCGACCTGGGCTCCTTCAGTTTCGTACCTGGCCAGCATCCCGCGCTGCACCCGGGTCAGACCGCGCGCATCGAAAGGGAAGGGCGCCTGGTTGGCTTCCTCGGAGCCCTGCATCCGGAGCTGGCCAAATCCCTCGACCTGGACCAGCCTGTGTTCCTCTTCGAGTTGGTGCTGGCCGAAGTGATGAAGGGCAAGCTGCCGGCGTTCAGTGAGCTGTCGCGCTTCCCCGAAGTGCGCCGTGACCTCGCTCTGCTGGTGGATCGCGAAGTTCCCGCCGAATCCGTACTCGCCACTATCCGCGAGGCCGCCGGCGAATGGCTGACCGACCTCAGGCTCTTTGACGTGTATCACGGTAAAGGCATTGATCCGCTTAGAAAAAGCCTGGCTGTCGGCTTGACCTGGCAGCATCCATCGCGCACTCTTACTGACGATGAGGTGAACAACACAACGCAAAACATCGTCACCTCGCTGGAAGACAGGTTCAATGCCACGTTAAGGAAGTAGCGTATGGGGGCTCTGACGAAAGCTGAGATGGCTGAACGTCTTTATGAAGAGCTTGGCCTGAATAAACGGGAAGCCAAGGAACTGGTGGAGCTGTTCTTCGAGGAAATCCGTCAGGCGCTGGAGCACAACGAACAGGTGAAGTTGTCGGGATTCGGCAACTTCGACCTACGTGACAAGCGCCAGCGGCCTGGCCGGAACCCGAAGACAGGAGAGGAAATCCCGATCACGGCTCGCCGTGTGGTCACTTTCCGTCCAGGGCAGAAACTCAAAGCCAGGGTCGAAGCCTATGCTGGAACCAAGTCATAACGACGAACTGCCGCCGATACCCGGCAAGCGTTACTTCACCATTGGTGAGGTCAGCGAACTCTGCGCAGTCAAACCCCACGTGTTGCGATACTGGGAGCAGGAGTTTCCTCAGCTCAACCCGGTAAAACGGCGAGGTAACCGGCGTTACTACCAGCGCCAGGATGTGCTGATGATTCGGCAGATCCGGGCGCTGCTGTACGACCAGGGTTTTACCATCGGCGGCGCGCGTCAGCGCCTTTCCGGTGACGAGGCCAAGGAAGACACCACGCAGTACCGGCAACTCATCCGGCAGATGATCGCCGAACTCGAAGATGTCCTCCACGTCCTCCGCAAGTAAAAAAAATTGAAAAAAACCTTCCACAATTCAAAAGCTTAAAGTATAGTTCGCGTCGTTCCGGTGACACGGAGCGAGCGACAAACGTCGGGGCGTAGCGCAGCCTGGTAGCGCACTTGCATGGGGTGCAAGGGGTCGAGTGTTCGAATCACTCCGTCCCGACCATATTTCTGAAGAGGCTCAAGCACTTAGGTGCTTGGGACTTTTTCATTCCTGAGGGGTGCGCAAAATGCGTGCAAAACTCAGCCTGCAAACTCCGCAATATCCGAATCCGCTTCCACTTCCGACCAGATCATGTCGGCGTGGTCGCGCTGGTAGTTGCGCGTCGTATCCTCGCCGGCATGGCTGGCAATCTTCTGCCCATCCTTACCGGCCCGCTTATAGCGGTGCAGGGAGACGGCCGTTACCGAAGTACTCTCAAGTCGCCGGGCTAACGAAGTGCAAACAGGAAGGACGCTGACCCTATGCACTCCCTTAGCTGAGAGCCCTCCTTTCTTGCCTGTTGTAACAGGCCAATTCTTGGCATTTGCCATGGCTCAGGGTCAGCCCTGATAACTCTCCTCGGCGAGCGTCAGGGGCTTTCTGTGGCCGACGTAATCACCAGTGGCACAGGTTTTCGCGAAGAGACGCTGGAAATGGTGATTGTGGCTCCGAGGTTCAACTTCCTCCTTGTGTCGCCCGTGCCAACCTCGGGGGAGATTTCCGTCGGGGCTGCGGCGTGAACCTGTCCAAGAATGATGCGAGCCTGTTCCAGACCTATCGCTTCATCGCCGAACGCGAATCGGCCGAGGGCTCGCTGATGGAAGTCTTTCAGCATCATGGAGAAGAAACAGGCCTGGCAGGTCGATGCCGACAGAGCGCGGGTACGAGATCGACTGGCCGCCGACTGTACCCTGATGTATCCCACGTCGTTTCACACATGCAGGCTTGCGAATCCACATCCTTTCGACACACCTACGGTACGTCGGTTGGTCAGAGTGGCACCTCCTTCTGACAGCTCTGAAAGGAGACGATCATGCGTTATCCCCATCTACTTGCCGCCGCTCTGGCGCTTACCGCGTTCACCGGTCTTGCCCAGGCCGATCAGCACCAAGCCGGGAACGGTGCGAGCGGCGACTGGAAACAAGGTATCCAGCGCACGGATCTGACTCGAGATGATCTCGGAGACTCAGTTCACGAGGTGATTCAGGCACGAGTCGACTTTGATCCAGGCGTCGCATCGCCGAATCATTCCCATCCGGGTGTCGAGGTCGCTTACGTGATCGAAGGTACCTTCGAATATCGACTCAGGGGCCGAGCACCGGTAATCCTCAAGGCCGGCGAGTCCCTGTACATCCCGGCTGGCACGCCGCATATCGCCACCAACATCGGTGAGGGTAAGGCCTCGGAGCTGGCGACTTATATCGTCAGGAAGGGCAAGCCGCTTCTCGTCCTGGAGCCGTGAGCGGGCATGATGTGAGGTCGATCACTACAGGGCGAGGGCTTCGGGTATCCCGTCGCCCTGTTCCTGTTTCCCTTCGCCAAGAACTTCAGTGGAGGGAGAGTCGTTGGAAGGGCGCCTCTGCTGACAGTCGATAGGCGGCCAGCAGAGTACGCAGAGGTCAGATCAGGTTGATTTCGACGTCGATGTTGCCGCGAGTTGCCTTGGAGTAAGGGCAGGTGTCGTGCGCGGTATCCACCAGTGCCCGAGCGACATCGAGGGGCACCCCGGGAAGACTGACGTTCAACCTCGCTCGCAGAAAGTACGCGGTGCCGACGGTGCCCAGATCTATTTCCGAATGCACTTCCATATTGTTGGGAAGCGCAACTTTTAGTGCGGCAGCGGCCTTGCCGATGGCACCGATGAAGCAGGCTGACCAGCCGGCTGCCAGCAGTTGCTCTGGATTGGTGCCGGGCCCCGACGAGCCCGGCGCGGACAGTTTGACGTCCAGGCGTCCATCCGAACTGCGCGACTCGCCGTTGCGGCCTCCGATGGTGCGGGTCTTTCCGGTGTAGATCAGGTTTTCGATAGCGTTAATCACGGGGGCTGGCTCCTGAGTGTGGGCTGCAGTAAGTCGTTACGCAGAATCTCGGGTAACGACGGCGTCCCGGAGTTTTGCATCCCAATGTCGGGGGTTTGTGTTCGCGGGGTGTCTGCATGCAACGATGTGTTTGTTTTTGCTCGGAAATACAGAGCGTTACAAACCACCCGCGTGCATCAAGCTTCAGACCACCAGCGAAAGTAGCAGTATGAATACCAGGCCCACCACCGACAGGAGGGTCTCCATCGCGGTCCAGGTCTTGAAGGTTTCGCTGACGCTCATGTTGAAGTACTGCTTGACCAGCCAGAAGCCGGCATCGTTGACATGGGACAGGATCAACGACCCCGCGCCGGTGGCGAGTACCAGCAGCTCGCGATTGACTCCAGGGATCAACTCGATCACCGGCACCACAATACCTGCACCGGTGATGGTGGCGACCGTGGCCGAGCCGGTGGCGATGCGGATAAGCGCGGCGACCAGCCAGGCCAGGAGGATCGGTGAGATCTGCGCCTGTACTGCCAGGTTGCCGATCACTTCACCCACACCACTGGCTACGAGCATCTGCTTGAATCCGCCGCCCGCACCGATGATCAGCACGATGGCCGCGGTGGGCGCGAGGCTTTCATCCACTAGTTTCATCACCCGCTTGCTGTCGAATCCGCGCGCATGGCCGAAGGTATAGAGCGCCAGCAGCAGGGCCAGGAGCAGGGCGGTGATGGGATGACCGAGCATGTCCAACCAGGCGCGAGCGATGTGCCCCTCCGGAAGCATGACGTCGGCAGAGGTTTTCAGCAGCATCAGGAACACGGGTAGCAGGACCGTCAGCAGGGTCACGCCGAAGCTGGGCAGGTTGGTGGCCTCTGGCTCATGTGCGAGTTGCTCCATCAGCTCGAGGGACGGATTGCCAGGGATGCGCCGTGCGATCAGGCTGCCGAACAGCGGTCCGGCGATGATGGCGGTGGGCAGGGCGACGATGAGGCCGTAGAGGATGGTCTTTCCGATGTCGGCGCCGAACACACCGATCGCCAGCAGTGGGCCCGGATGTGGCGGGACGAGGCCGTGGACTACCGATAGGCCGGCCAGCAGCGGGATGCCAATCTTGATCAGCGAGACGCCGGTACGCCGCGCGACGATGAATACCAGCGGGATCAGCAGCACGAAGCCGATCTCGAAGAACAAAGGGATGCCCACCAGAAAGGCGGCGAACATCATTGACCATTGGATGCGTTCCTTGCCGAAGGCGCGGATCAGCGTGCGCGCGATCTGGTCGGCACCGCCTGATTCAGCCATCAGTTTGCCGAGCATGGTGCCCAGGGCCAGGATCACCCCGACGAATCCGAGAACGCTGCCGAATCCTTCCTGAAAGGATTTGACGATCTTCTCCACCGGCATGCCGGAGGTTAAACCGAGAAACCCGGCGGCGATGATCAGGGCAATGAAGGGGTGCAGCCTGAAGCGGGTGATCAGGACGATGAGGCCGACGATAGTGACCACTGCGTCCAGCAACAGGAAGGTTTCTTGGGATATGGCGGGCATAGGACTGTCTCATATTGTCGTTGTTGTGGGACGTATGCGCACGGGATAGCGCTATCTTTTTCGGGATGCGTGGTGCGTGTTCACTCCTGGATATGTGCCTGCCACCACAAATGTGCGGCCTCGGCCAACTGCCTGACATCCTGGGTGGCGTCCAGGGACAGGGTCAGCGGCTCATCCAGGGGCGGCTCCAGGGCCTGGAACTGGCTATCGATCAGGGTCGCGGGCATGAAATGACCCGGCCGCTCTGCAACGCGGCGCGCCGCGACGTCCGGGGGGAGTTCGAGGAACACGAAGCCAAGACCGGGGATCGCCTCGCGCAGTCGCTCGCGGTAGCGTCGTTTCAGTGCCGAGCAGGTCAGCACAGGGCGTTGTCCGGCGGCTACGGCGTGTCGCAGTTCCAGGCTCAGGCGGTCCAGCCAGCCTGCCCGGTCGTCATCGGAAAGGGGAATTCCGGCGCTCATCTTGCGGATGTTCTCTGCAGGGTGGAAGGCGTCGCCTTCGATGGCGATCGCGCCGCTGTAGTCGCAGATGGCCTGGCCCACGCTGGACTTGCCGCAACCGCATACGCCCATGATCACGAGCGCGCTGATAGGTTGAACCATGGAGCACCTCAAGGCTAAGACAGCGCTATCTTTTCATGTCGAAGTCAAGAAAAGCAGGCCGCATCGCCGCGTATTGTCATTGTTAGGGGTTTCGCTAGTGCCGTAGAGAAGACGCCTGATCGAAAGGGCATTCAGGCAATTGCCGAATCGATGAGACAGCGCTACCTTAATGGCTGAATTTTTGTTTGACAAGCAGGCCCATGACTTCCCCCAGCAACGAAAAGAGTGCACGTACCACCGGACGGCCCACCCTGAATGAAGTCGCACAGCGCGCCGGCGTGAGCCCCATCACGGCCTCCAGGGCGCTTAGGGGCGTTACCACGGTCGCTGACGAACTGGCGCAGAAAGTTCGCGATGCCGCCCGTGAGCTGGGCTATGTCGCCAACCCTGCTGCGCGTGCCCTTGCCTCTGCGCAGAGCCAGTCGGTGGTTGTGCTGGTGCCCTCGCTGTCGAACCAGTTGTTCGTCGATACCCTTGAGGCCATTCATGGTGTGCTGCGGCCAAAGGGACTGGAAGTGCTGATCGGCAACTTCCACTACTCCCGCGACGAGGAAGAGGACCTGATCCGTAACTATCTCGCCTACCAGCCACGAGGCCTGCTGCTTACCGGCTTCGAGCGGACAGAAAGCTCGCGGCGGATGATCGAGGCCAGCGGCGTTCCCTGCGTCTACATGATGGATCTGGACAGTGGGGCGGGGCTGCACTGCGTTGGTTTCTCCCAGTTGGACGCGGGGGCGACGGCCGCCAAGCACCTGTTGGCACGCGGTCGCAAGCGCCTGGCTTTCGTTGGGGCACAACTGGATCAGCGCACACTGCTGCGTGGCGAGGGGTTCCGCCGTGTGCTGCAAAGGGCGGGCCTGTACGACCCAGGCTTGGAGTTGCTGACGCCCCGGCCGTCCTCGGTCGGGCTGGGCGGAGAACTGTTCGCTCAACTGCTTGCCAATCATCCGCAGGTCGACGGCATTTTCTTCGGCAACGACGACCTGGCCCATGGCGCGCTGCTGGAGGCCATGCGCCTCGGCGTAAAGGTACCTGAGCAGGTGGCGGTGCTGGGCTTCAACGACTTGCCCAGCTCGGCCTTCATGGTGCCGCGCCTGAGCAGTATCCGTACGCCGCGGGAAGCCATCGGCCGCCGCGCCGCCGAGCTGATCCTCAATCTGATTGCCGGCAGGGACGTCGAAGAACCGGTGCAGGACATGGGCTTCGAACTGGTGGTCCGCGAGAGCACCTGAGCCGGGATGCGCGTCATGAAATTCCGTCGATTTTCCGCCGGTGCCACGGCCATGCATCCGCGCGAATCCGAGGTAACCCGGATTCTGCCGGGGCGCAGCCTTGCCGCCGATCTTGAGTGCTTCGCCTCCACGCCTGGCGCCTTCCGCCGCAACCTGGGGAGCCTGACGTGAGCCTTGCCGCATCCGGTGGTTCGGAGCGTGCCGCCAGCGGACTGGATTCGCCACTGGAGGCTCTGCTGCGACCGTCTGCAGGCCAGCCATTTCGCTGGTCCGAGCATCAGGGGCGCGAACTGCTGCTGGTGGAGCACCCGCGCTGTCAGGCGGTGTTCAGCCGCCAGGGGGGGCAATTGCTGCATTTCCGCCCTCGCGGCGAACGATCACTGCTTTGGTGTGCATCACGCTGGCCGCGAATTGGCTCCATTCGTGGTGGCGTACCGGTGTGCTGGCCCTGGTTCGGCCGTCATCCCATGGAGAGCGGCTGGCCTCACCATGGCTGGGCGCGGCTCAGCGACTGGCGCTTGGTGGACAAACAGTCATGCGCCAGTGGTGTGCGATTGTGCTGGCGACTGGAGCTGCATGACTGGCTGGTGGAACTGGAGGCTGAGCTGGGAGACGAGATGCGCCTGCAATTGCGTACTCGCCACGGCGACAGCGAACCCTGCGTGCTGAGTCATGCCCTGCATGCCTACTGGCGGATCAGCGACGTGGCACGTGTCGGCCTGTTGGGGATGGATGGCGCCGAGGGTACGGACCTGCTGGCGGGCGCGCCGTGTCAGCAGGACGGCGAATTACGGATCCTCGACGGCTGCCACAAGGTCTTTCGCCGGGGTGGCAGGGTGATCATTCAGGACCCGGACTGGGGGCGGCGCATCCGTGTGGACGGCGGCGACAATCCCAATACAGTGGTCTGGCATCCCGGCACCCGGCCGATCGGAGACGTCAGTTGGGCCGAAGGGTTGGGTTTCGTTGCGGTGGAAGCAGCGGCCCTCGGGGGTGACAGCCTGACCTTGGCGCCTGGCGAGGACGCCTGTCTTCGGCTGAGGGCGAGTGTGGAGTGAGTCGTCCGCGTCCGGGGCCTTGCCACCTGGACCCCATCGGTTTTGTTCGCCCTGATAGGCACCATCGTCGGCGAGCTCGTTGCCGGAGCAGGAGGGCTGGGCTCGGCCCGCAGGCGCTCCGATGCCAGCCTCGGCTCCTTTGCGCAGGACCGCCCAGGCAAATGGTGAGACAAAAAAGGCCGCCCATTGGGCGGCCGAGGTCTCCAGCGAGTGCCTTTGACTAAGTGGCGGAGCGCGTGCAACCGCTCTGTGCCGCCAAGCCCCGCTGAGACATCAGGAGCCGGGCGAGTGCGGGGGTGAGGATCAGGGCGCCGAGCATGTTCCAGATGAACATGAAGGCCAGGAGGATGCCCATGTCGGCCTGGAACTTGATGGGAGACAGCGCCCAGGTGGCTACGGCGATGCCCAGGGTGACACCGGTGAGAATCACCACCTTGCCGGTGGAAAGCAGCGCCAGGTAATAGGCTTGGGACAGGGCCATGCCCTGGCGCAGATTGGCCAGAGTGATGCTCAGGATGTACAGCGAGTAGTCCACGCCAATGCCCACGCCCAACGCGATCACCGGCAGCGTCGCCACCTTCAGCCCGATGTCCAGCCCGACCATCAGCGCCTCGCAGAGTATCGAGGTCAGCATCAATGGCAGCACGGTGCAGACCACGGCGCGCCAGGACCGGAAGGTAATGAAGCATAGGGCGATCACCGCCGCGTAGACCATCAGCAGCATCTGCAGGTTGGCCTTCTTCACCACGATATTGGTCGCCGCCTCGATCCCGGCATTGCCGGCAGCGGACATGAACTGGAGCGTCTCCGTGTTGTGCTCGGCCGCGAACGCTTCCACGGTGGCGACCACGCGGTCGAGGGTGTCGGCCTTGTGGTCGGCAAGGAATACGTTGACGGTCAGCAGGTCGCAATTCTGGTTGAACAACTCACGGGGGGCTCGGGTAATGATCGCGTTGAGCAGACCCTGGTTACGCGGTATTTCGTACCAGGTCAGGCTCCCTTCGTTCATGCCCGCCGCCGCCTGTTTGCTCAAGGCGGCCAGGGAGGTGGTGGAAACGACCCCCGGAAGCTGTTGCAACCGTGCTTCCAGGGCGTCGACCGTGACCAGGGTGTCGTAGTTGGCGCAGTAGTACTGCGGGGTCTTCACCATGACCACGTACTTGTCACTGCTGGCCGCGTAGTTGCTGATCATGAAGCCGTTGTCGAGGTTGTAGCGGGAGTCCGCCCGCAACTCGGGAGCGCCCGGATTGAGGTCTCCGACCTTGACTTGCAGGCTGATCATGAAGCCAGCCAGTCCCAGGAGGCCGGCGACTACAAGAGCAATGGTTGCCCACTTCAACTGGGTGAATCGATCGAGGAAGGCCCAGAGCGGATGCCGGTGATGTTGCAGGTCGCTCAGCGCCAGTCGTTCGGCTTCCGCTTCGCGCCGCGCCGAAGTCTTGCTGACGCCGGTGAAGGACAGCAGCACGGGCAGCAGCACGAGGTTGGTCAGGACCAGCACCATGACGCCGAGCGTCGCCGTCACCGCAAGGTCCCGGATGACCGGAATGTTGATGATCATCAGAACCGCAAAGCCCACCGCATCGGCAAGCAGTGCCATGGCGCCGGTGAGGAACAAACGACGGAAGGTGAAGCGCGCAGCGACCAATTTGTCCGCGCCGCGTCCAATGTCCTGCATGATCCCGTTCATCTTCTGCGCGCCATGGCTGAGGCCGATGGCGAACACGAGGAAGGGGACGAGGATCGAGTAAGGGTCCAGGTCATAACCCAGGGTGGGAAGCAGGCCCAGCAACCAGACCACGGCTATCAGGGAGCAACTCAGGACCAGCAGGGTGCTCCGTACACAGCGGGTGTACCAGAACAGTACCAGGGCACAGATCACCAGCGTTCCTGCAAAGAACACCTGCATCAGTCGCAGGCCATCCATCAGGTCGCCGACCACCTTGGCGAAGCCGGTGATGGAGATCTTCACGTTGTCGCTTTCGTACTTCTGGCGCAGCGTCTCCAGTTGGCTGGAAAGCTGGTGGTAGTCGATGGGGGTCGCTCCGTTGGCGCTGGCGTCCTGCAGGGGCAGGAGGATTACGCTGGAGCGCATGTTCGCGGCGACCAGGCGTCCGATCTCGCCGGAGCGCTCGACGTTCTGTCGTACCTGCGCAAGGCTTGCGGGAGAGCCGTCGTAGTCGTCGGGAATCACCGGGCCGCCGTCGAATCCGTCTTCTGTAACGCCTATCCAGCGAGTGGCAGGGGTCCACAGCGATTTCATGTAGGGGCGATCGACGCCACTCAGCAGGAACAGTTCGTCGTTGAGCTTCTTGAGCGTCTCCAGGTACTCCGCGGTGTAAATGGTGCCGTCGTCAACCCTGAGCGCGATACGCAGGGTATTGCCGCCTTCGCCGAGTTGGGCACGGTACTGGAAGTAATTCTGGATGTAGGGATGATCCACCGGGATCATCTTCTCGAACGCCGCGCTCAGGCGAAGGTTCATTGCCTGGTAGGCGAACAGGCAGCTGAGCAGCAGGCAGACCGCCACGACCAGACCGCGATGGTTGAAGAGGAGGCGTTCGACCAGGCTGCCGGATTGCCGGTCGAACGGCAGCAGGGCGCTTTCGGCGTCCGGCTGGTGATGGGTCACTTTACTGTTCACGACCGGTGCTCCGATTCAGATCTTCTTGGGCGATGCGGATGACGCCACGGTTGCTGGAGACAACCAGTTGGCCATCGGGCAGTTCACTGACGCTGGAGAGAAAGCCGGATTCCGGAATGGGCAGCACCTGGAAGGACCTGCCGCCATCTCGGGACAGTTGAAGACTGCCGGTCTCGTCGACCAGGACGAGTTCCCCGCTGCTCAGTCGGGTGCCGGCCGTGATGGTGGTGGATTGTCGGTTCGGCAAGGCTTGCCAGGTCGCCCCCAGGTCATCGCTGCGGTAGGCCTTACCCCGAAGTCCGAAGGCAATGAGGCTGTTCGGTCCCGTCGCGACCATGCCGAACAGCGTTCCACCAGCGGGCGTCTCCAGTGCCTGGAAACTCACACCGCCGTCAGTGGAGCGCAGCATCAGGCCTTGCTCGCCAGCGATGAACAGCGCGCCCTCGAGCTCAAGGATGTCGTAGAGGTGAAGTGCCGATGGGTTGTCCAGGCGCGCACTGATGGACTTCCAGCTCGTGCCCCCGTCTTCGGTAGCGAAGGCCAGGCCATATGCGCCGACCACGATGCCTCGCTGGGCGTCGAAGAAGTGCAGGTTGAGAAATGGCTTGTCGGGGCCATCCTCCACCAGGCGCTGCGCTTCGGCCAGTTGCCCTTCGGCATGCTCCGCCGGCGCAGCCTGTGCGGCTGCAAGCGCCAACTGCGCTGCCGCCACGCCATCCAACTGTCTTGTCCAGGTGAATCCGCCATCGCGGCTGTGCAGCACTACGCCGGCGTGTCCGACCGCCCAACCATCGAAGGCGGTCGCGAATCGTACACGGGTGAGCGTGACGCTCACCGGCGAGTCCACCTGTTGCCAGCTGACGCCGTGGTCCTCCGAGATCAGGATGAAACCGCGTTCGCCAACCGCTACCAGGCGCTCACCCGCCTGGGTCACGCTGAGCATCAGGGAGCGGTCCGCCAGATTGCTCCGTAGAGCGGGTCGCTCGAAGAGGTCGAGTTGCGGGGAAGCATTGTCGGCTGCCGTCGCACCGGTCGAACCCAGGGCGGCGACAAGCGCGGCCGCTACCGACAGGCGCCAGAGCCAGGGCCTGTGTAGGGAGATATGCATATCGAAGAACCTCGGAGAGTCAGCAAGGGGCGGGTGGCTCCGAAAAGCCAGCCCGCCTCGGGCATTCAACGCACTGAGCCGGACGCCACCGCGTTGCCAGTAAAGAATTTCTCCGACTTGGTCGGCACTACCTTGTAGCTCTCTCCGTTAAGTCCCTGGACCATGCTGTAGGTATTGGCTTGCAGGTTGTAGATGACGACAGGTTTCACCACGACCGCGGGAATGGCGGGTACCACGAACGGCAGGACTTGGGACACGCGCCACAGCTTGCCCTGTGCGTCATAGCCGTCGGCCAGTGCGATGGTCCAGCTGTCCTCGTCGATGTAGAAACGGCGTTTCGGAACGGCGTGACGCTTGCCGGGTGCAACCGTGGCCTCAACCTCCCAGACCCGGTGCAGCTCCCAGCGCATCTTGTCGGAGGCCAGCGTGTTCTTCGTGTAGACATCGTCACGCTTCTCGGCGTGGAACTTGTTGGTGTTGTAGGGGATGTACATCTCCTTCTTGCCGATCAGCTTCCACTGGTAACGGTCCGGGTGGCCGATGAAGCCGTGCACTTCATCGAAGTAGTTGGCCCCCGAGGCCACGAAGTCCGGCGTGTCGTAGCCCACCGTTGGTGCGCGACGCACCCGGCGCTGCCCCACCAGGTACTGCCAGGCTTCCCGAGGCGTTTCCGGGTCCACGCTGTCATGGGTCACGAGGGACTCACCGGCCTTGAACGGCGGTTCGTTGGTGAGGAAGCGCAGCAAGACGTACTGGCCCGACCATTTATCGAGGCCACCATCGGTGTAGTAGTACGGGTACTGCCAGTTCTCGATACCACGGCTTGCCATGGTGCGAGAGCCGTCAGCATTGCCAATCATGTTGATGTAGCCCATCTCGATGGAAGGCGCTTCGACGCGCAGGAGGAAGTTCCAGATCGCCTCGCTGCCATCCTTCGGGATCGGGAACGGGATGCCGCCATAGCAGCCCTCAACCGACAGACCGTCCTGGGTCAGCTTGCAGCGTGTGGCATTGGCGAAGGTGTTGTCGTACACCGACTGGGGAGCCGCAGCCGTGCGATGCGATGGATAGACGTCGAGAAAGAAGCTGTCCGGGTACTTCGCCAGCAACGCCTTGGTGCCTTCGTTGAGCTTGTCGCCATACTGGGCGGCGTTCTTGGCATCGATCCGGAACAACGGCTTCTCGCCCGGGAAAGGATCCACCGGAACGTCTCCGAATCGCGCTCCGGGAACCTCCCCAGTGAGTCCGCCGGTCCAGGCAGGGATGCTGCCGTCACTGTTGCCGGCCTTCTCCGCACCCAAAGGCGTCAGGTTGTTTTTCAGCTCGTTGGCTTCCTCGGGAGAGACCGCGGCAGTGGCATGGGCGGCCAGGAGGGCGGCTGTGAGGGTCGCCGACAGAAGCAGGGCATGCTTTTTCATACTTGTTCTCCTAGGCATGGCTGATCAGAAGGTGCGCTGGATCGAGAACGCGATGAAGTCGCGATCCTTGAGCGTTTGCTTGAAGGTGTAGGCGTTGCTGTTGTCGATGACCGAGCCGCCCTCGCCGAAGAAATTGGTGTAGCTGAGGGAGGCGTACCAGGCCTTCTGGTAGTCGGCCTTCAAGCCGATGGTGAAGTCCCCTCCATGTTCGGGGCCAAAGGCTTGCGGGGTGACCGAAGAACGGCCGTGGGGGTTGTAGCCCACGGTGATCGGGACCTGCAGGTCCACTCCCGGGAAGACCTGGAAGTACTGGGGCTCGAAAGTGAAGCGCAGCGAATAGGCGTCACGCGTGGTATTGGGATCGAGGTGGTCGCCGTTCTCCTTCACCTTCAAGCGGCGATTGAAGGCGAGTTCGCCGACGAGGCTCGCGCCGTCCCAGAGAGCCGAGCCTCCATAGATGTTGATCATGGACAGGTTGGCATGCAGCGAGTCGCCGATCGGGTAGGCGGGATGACTGTCGTTGTCAGCGTCCATGCCGGTGATGACCACGCCACCGGTGGGGGCCAGCGGAGTGTCCACGCGCATGGAAACTTCGCCGGCAACGTTGGCCTCGCCGATGAGCGTGCTGAAGCTGGCGCCATAGACTTTGACGTCTTCCGGATAGACGCTGAGGTAAGTGTCGTCGGCCCCTGGCACCAGCGCCGCCGGACGGAAGTAGAAGATGGGAGTCTTCTCGTGATAACGGGCCGCGTAGAGGCCGAATTCCCAGTCATCCACGCTGAACTTCAGCTGGGCGCCGAACTGGCCGGAGTCGCGGGCTCGGATGCTGTGGTCGCGGAGCAGTCGACCGGTCGGGAAGAAGACGCTCTCTGCACCGTCACCGACGAAGTCGCCACCGCTGAAGTAACTGCCCGAGGCGGGAAGGCGGGTCTTGTTCCACTCGAACTGGTAGTAGGCACCGACGCTGACGGTATCGGTCAGCTGCCAGTTTCCGGAGATCTGTTCGGTGGGTAGCAGGATTTCCTTGAACTGCGAGCCGGGCACCGACTGCAGTTTCACCAGGTCGACCGTCGACTGGGCATTGGCGACGCCGTTGGCGCCGAAGAACAGACTTTCCCCATAGATCTGGGTGAACTGGCCCAGGCGACCAGAGAGGCGGGTGGAGCCTACGTCGGTAGAGCCGTAGACGAAGGCGTCGAGCAATTCGGCCTTGCGTCCGTGGAGCTTCTCGGTGTCGTCCGTAAAGCGGTCATGAGGCACGCTGACCGCGTTGGCGGTACCCGGGGAGTCATTATCGTTGCCGTCGTTGTAGACGGTGTCATACCAGGCCGCGCCACTGACCCGCGCGCCAACATCGCCGTACTTGATATCCAGTTCGGACAGCAGGTCGAAGCGGTTGGAAATCAGGCCGGTGCTGAAGTTGCGATCGCCGTCATCCATGTTGGGGTTGCCGACTGCGCTGCCCGGACCGGCGGAGACACTGTCTTCCCGACCATCGAGGCGGAAGGCGTTGCTGTACTTGAGGGTGTTGTCCCAACTGGTGGTGAGCCCGTCGATGCCGGTGTCGAACTGAAAGGCCAAGGAGTGGGCGGACATCAGAGCAATTGCGGCGCCGATGGCATTCAGTGCGAAGGCAGGGACGGCCGGCGATGCCCGGCGATGTTGCTGGTTGTTCATGGATACCTCTTCTGCATTCTTGTTGTTGTTTCGAGTGGCTCCATCCGTGGGTTCGGATGTGTCAGGTCAGCGGTAAGGAGTCACCTCCAGGGTGTGGGTCAGGGGAACTGTTCAAGGCTCAATGCGGCCAGCCCGGCGGCGGCTATCAGCACGTCGAACTCGGACTTCACGCCGCTCGCGGCGATTCCACCCAGCGCATGCTCGCCATGCAGGACAGGCAATCCGCCCCCCATTGGAATCACTCCGTGCAGGGAGCCGGCACCCAGTTCGCCAGCGGCCAGCATGTCGGCGAAGAAGCGCGTGGGCCGGCGAGTCAGTGCGGCGCTTCGCGCCTTGTCGATGGCGATGCGAGCGGAGGAAGGGGATGCGCCCGGCAGGCGCCGGAATGCCAGGAGATGGCCGCCTTCATCCACCAGGGCGACCGAAACCGCCCATCCGTTGGCCAAGGCTTCGCGGGTCGCTGCGTTCAGCATCTGGTCGATGTCGTTCCCATCGAGCACGGGGCGGTTATGCATGGTCGGCCTCTTGCTTTTGTTTTTGTGCGTAAAGAGATAAATTTGCACTGCATGTCTCTTTGTGCACAAAAATAGATTCGCTGCAGACTTGAAGTCAAGAAAAAAGAACGCTGTCTCGGATCAGCTGCAAAGCGGTCGCTGCCTGTCCGGGACTGGAGCGCCATCGACGACGGGAAGAACAACAAGATGAAAATCGTGTCCAGGGCGCTCGCGCGCCTATCCATCGGCGGACTGCTGGCAATGGGTTTCAGCTTGCTGGGCGGGCTCGCTGCATCCTTGGCCGTTGTGGCCTTGGCCAGCCTGCAAGCGGTATTCGAAGGGGAGTCACGTCTGCAGGCGATTGCCGACGTGCATGCCGGAATCCTGTCTGCACGCAGTCAGGAAAAGAGTTACCGACTGAGCGGTGCGGCGAATGCCCGGGACGAAGTGAGGCGAGTTGTCGGCAGGATTCCGGAGCAACTGGCAACCATGGCTGGGGAAATGCGGCCTTTGATTCAGTCCTGTGAGCGGTATCTCATGCAGTTCGAGCGACTGGCCAATGCTCATGAACAGGTCCTCCGGACCCAGGCGGTGATGTCGCAGGAGGCGGAGTCGGCACGCATCGGATTCGAGGGTGTCGAGCAGGACCTCATCGAGTCAGCCCTGATCGACGATGCCGAGGGGCGTTCTTCCCTGATGCTGCTGGATGGCGCCGCTGCGCTGATGCGCAAGCTGATGGCATTGCGCAACGCTGAGTGGGCCTACACCCGCAGCCCTGACCAGAGCCGTTACGACCAGTGGGTGCTGCTGATGAGTGATCTTCGCTCCTCCACCCAGGCACTGGCGGCCGGAGCGGCGGATCAGCAGCGCGAGGTGCTGGCTCGTGCCTCGCTGTCGCTGGAAGCCTACCGCTCGGCATTCGATGAATATCGGGCCAGCACCTTGACGAGTCATGAAACCGAATCCTCGATGGACCGGATTGCCGGGGAGATGATGGACGTGGCCACCCGTGCGCGACATTCCGTGATCGCTCACCAGCAGCAACTCAATCGCGACGTCTATTTCTGGCTCACAGCCATGACCGCGTTGACGCTCTTACTGGGCACAGGTGCCGCACTGCTCATCAGGCGGCAGATCATCCATCCGCTTCGTTACACCGCCGAAGTGGTGAACGAGGTAGCCAGTGGGCAGTTGCATCACAGGGTGCAGGTGGTGCGTCGCGACGAGCTGGGGCGCGTCCTGGACGCGATGCAACGCATGAAAGAAAGCCTGCACTCGATAGTCAGCCGCATTGAGCAGGGTAGTGCCCAGTTGGAGGGGGCGGCCGGCTCGTTGGCGCAGGTCACCGAGGACATGGCGTCGGGAGCCGAGGCCCAATCTGGCGAGACGGATCGCGTGCTGGAGGCGATGTTGCGAATGAGCGATTCCTTGCGGGAGGTCGCGGCCCGCACCGAGCAGGCTTCGGGATCGGCCAGCTCGGCGAGTCGGGAAGCCATGGACGGAAGCGAGAGCGCCTCTGCCGTGATGCATCAGGTCGATCTCCTGGATGAACAGATCCAGGAAGTGAGCCAGGGCATGGCTGAACTCGACGCGCAAAGCGAGCGCATCGGTCGAGTATTGGAGGTCATCCGCAGCCTGGCCGAACAGACCAATTTGCTGGCATTGAATGCCGCCATCGAGGCGGCCAGGGCCGGCGAGATGGGGCGAGGCTTCTCAGTGGTGGCAGACGAGGTCCGGACATTGGCCAATCGTACCCAGGACTCGGCCGGCGAGATTGCCGGCATGATCGAGGCGTTGCAGCGGGAGAGCAAGGAAGGCCTGCGCAGGGTGACGCGCGTCCGGCAGGACTCGGCTCGCGCCCGGGAGCACTCTTCCCGGGCGAGCGTCGCGCTTGCTCGTGTCAGTGAAGATGTTGCGGACATCCACACCATGAACCTGCAGGTCGCTGCCGCCACTGAGGCTCAAAGCCGCATGTCGGATGACGTCAGCCAGAGCATGGTTCGGGTCCGGGAGGCTGCCGGGCAAAGCAGGGAGCAAAGCGACCAGCTCTTGCGAGCCTCACGAGAGCTCGCACAGCTGGCGGAGCAGCTGCGGGTGGTACTGACGCATTTCACACTCTCGTGAGATGAGTACACAAAATTGCACAAAGGTTTTTTTGTGCATAAAATCATTCATCGTGCAACCCTTATGGACTCGTCACGCTATGCAAACTCCACAAAGTAGCTCCCTGATCGAGGTGGCGCTTCAGCAGATGAAACGTTCCATCATCTGCTGCGAACTTGCCCCTGGAGAAAAACTCAAGGTCGCTGAGCTGTCCAAATCCTACGGACTCAGTAGCTCCCCCATTCGCGAGGCGCTCAATCGCCTGGCGCAGGAAGGGATCGTTGAAGCCAGCGAGAACAAGGGCTTTCGTGTGGCAGGTTTGTCGGTCGGTGATTTCGAGCAGATTACCCGGTTGCGCTGCCTGCTGGAGGGTGAGGCCCTGGCCGACTCGATCCGCTGCGGCGACGACGCTTGGGAGGCTGATGTGCTGGGGGCCTACCACCGTCTCGGCGTGGTCGAGAAGAAGCTGGGTAGCATCGGTGTTGTACTCGACGATGACTGGTCGTCACGTCACAAGGCGTTTCACTTCGCTCTGATGTCAGCCTGTCCATCCCCGCTGATGCTGGGGATGATCGATTCGTTGTTCGACCGTGCGGAGCGCTACCGTCGTTTCTGTGCCCTGCGTCGCAAGGTTGAACGGAGAAAGGGGGATGAGCACAAGCGTCTCATGGAGACCGTGCTGGCTCGTGATTCGGAGAAGGCCGTTTCCATGCTCCGGGAACATATCCAGGGCACGCTTGCCCGGACATCCGATATTCTGCTCCAGCATCACTCCACGCTCCAATAATGACCATGCGCCCGGGTAGGGCGCATGGGGTTTCAACAGAAGTGACGCTCTATGCTGGAAGCGCGCTCTCCTTGTGAGAGAGGGCGCCAGGGCGTTTCAGTCGAACACCCCATGATGAAAAAAACGCAGCTCCGAAACTGGCTTGGAGCTGCGCCACACTCAAACCCCCAGTCCCTCCAGGCAGCGTTCGAACAGCGCGACGGCCTCTTCCAGCGTCCTCGCGCCCCCGTAGACATAGTGATCGGGGCGAACCAGCAACACCCTGCAGCCCTGCTTGGTCATCCAGTCGCTCAGGAGGTCGTCCAGCTCGCGGTACTGATGTTCTTCCTGTGGGTCTTCCGACGTCAGTCGAACCAGGGTGATGGGCTGCGTCCGCTCGACAAGGCGCCGTTCCAGCTGTGCGACCAGCTCATCCGGGCGATCGAACGACTCGGCCATGACCACCCGGAATTGCTGCCCGGTGAAGCGATCCAGCAGGTTCTCCTCACCCAGGCAGTTGATCACACGGGGTTGCGGAAACAGCTCACCGGCGGGAGCCTGACGGTCGATGAAGCCCGCCACGAGGCCCGGGATGAGGGATTGGCGAACGGTCCCGCCCGGATTCGCACGCATCTCCGCCATAAGGCGCTCATCACGCTCCCGGGCGCGTTCTGGATCCCGCTCGCAGATGGTCTGGCCGAATTCCTTGGCGACCTCGGTGGTGCGTCGCACATGGGGAATGCGCTCTACCTGGTAGGAGTCGAGCAGCGTCGGGGCGGCCTGGCCACGGCGAACCAGGGCGAGTTTCCAGATCAGGTTCATCGCGTCACGAATTCCCTGGCACATGCCTTGCGCCAGGAACGGGGGCGTCATGTGGGCGGCATCACCCATGAACAACAGGTTGCCCACACGCCAGCGCTCGAGAATGAGTGCGTGGAAGCGATAGGTGGACGCGCGCCAGATCTCGTACTCGTCAGCGGACAGCCAACGTGAGATCAACTGCTGAATCGACTCGGTCCGGACGATGTCGGCAGGTGTCTCTCCAGGATTGATCATGAACTCCCAGCGACGATGCCGACCCGGTCCGACGACGAAGGTGCTCGGGCGCTCGGTATCGCAGTACTGCACGTTGGTGTCGGGGAGCCCGGCGCCGGCGCCGTCCTTGAGCAGTACATCCACCACCAGCCAGGGTTCGTCGAAGGCCAGGTCCTCCATCTGCAGCTGCAGACGGGTTCGTATTGCACTGGTACCACCGTCGCAGGCCAGGACGTAGGTACTTGTCAGTTCCTCCGTCGAGCCATCCTTGCAGAGGAGCCGAACGCGCGATACGCCATTGTCCTCGGAGACCTCCTGCACCTCGCACCCCAGCCTGACGTCGACGTTGCCGAAGAACTGGATGTTCTCGCGAAGGGCGCGTTCCAGCGGCGGTTGGGAGAACACATAGTTCGGAGCCCAGCCGAGCGCGTAAGGTGCCTTGGCCGCCTCGATGCGCTTGATCGGCTGTCCCTCGTGATTGATGTAGTGCGAGGCCCGGTAGGGCATGACGTGGGGTTCGATCGCATCGGCCAGGCCGATGTTGTCGAAGGTACGCATGGCTTCCTGGTCGAAGCCCATCGCCCTGGGGTTCTGGTAAATGGTGTCGCTCTTGTCCAGAACCAGGGTTTTCAGTCCCCATTGTCCAGCGAGGTTGGCGGCAGTTGCGCCGACGGGGCCCATGCCCACGATGATCAGGTCGTAATTCACTGTGGTCTCCATCTTGTTGTTGTCATTGCGGCCGAAGGTTGTGCTCAAGCGTGGGTGTAGGCTGTCTTCACTGTTGTAAAGAACTCCATGGCCTTATGTCCCTGCTCGCGCGCGCCGTAGCTGGAGGCTTTGGTGCCGCCGAAGGGGACGTGGTAATCCACGCCGGCCGTTGGTGTGTTCACCATCACCATGCCGCTCTGCGCATGTCGCTTGAAGTGCGTGGCATGTTTCAGCGAGCGGGTGCAGATCCCGGCGGACAGCCCGAATGGGCTGCCATTGGCGATGTCCAGGGCGTGCTCGTAGTTGTCGGCGGGAATGACGCAGGCGACCGGACCGAAGATTTCCTCCCGGGCGATGCGCATGTCCGCGTCCGCGTCGACGAAGAGTGCGGGGCTCATGTAGTAACCCTCCGTCTGCCGACTCAAGGGTTGTCCCCCATAAGCCAGTCGAGCCCCCTCGGCTCGGCCGATGTCCACGTAGTCGAGGTTCTGGCGGAGCTGTCCTTCCTCCGCAACCGGACCGATGTGGGTGTCGTCATGCAATGCGTGACCGACCCGGAGCTCATCCAGGCGAACCTCGACAGCTTCGATGAAACGTTGGTAGACGCCCTTCTCGACGATGAAACGGGAGGAGGCCGTACAGCGTTGTCCAGTCGAGAAGTAGGCACCCTGCACCGCACACTCCACGGCTTGATCAAGGTCGGCGTCGTCCAGTACCACCAGTGGATTCTTGCCACCCATCTCCAGCTGCAGCCGGGCGAGGCGGGCGCCGGCGACCTGCATCAGGTGACGACCGGTGGATGTGGAGCCCGTGAAGCTGATCGCCCGAACCGATTCTGATTCAGCGAGCGCCTGGCCCACCACGCTGCCGCGCCCCATCACCAGGTTGAAGGTGCCCGGTGGCAGGCCGGCGCGGCTGATGATTTCCGCCAGGGCCCAGGCGCTGCCGGGGACCAGGTCCGCCGGCTTGAACACCACGCTGTTGCCGTAGGCGAGGGCCGGCGCGATCTTCCAGGCCGGGATGGCGATGGGAAAGTTCCAGGGCGTGATGATGCCAACCACGCCAACCGGCTGGCGAAGAATGTCGACCTCGATGCCGGGGCGCACGGATTCCAGATGTTCGCCGGACATCCTGAGTGCCTCACCGGCGAAGAACTTGAAGATATGCCCGGCGCGGCTCACTTCCGCGATCGCCTCGGGCAATACCTTGCCTTCCTCCCGGGCCAACAGCCTTCCCAGTTCCTCCCGTCGGGCAAGTAACTCGGTACCGATTCGGTCGAGTGCTTCAGCGCGTCGCTGTGGACCGGCGGCGGCCCATAGCGGTTGCGCGAGTTCGGCGGCCTGTATTGCCTGCCGAGTTTGCTGAAAGTCGGCCTGCGCATACAGACCGACCAGGTCGGTGATGTCAGAGGGGCTCAGGTTCTCGCGCACGTTCGTCCCTGTGCACCAGGCCCCGTCAATGAAGTTCTTATGCATAGCCAGCGCTCTACCCGCGGTGGCGTGCGACCCCTTGGGGCCGCACGGATTGGATTACCAGCGAACGCGCTGCTCGGCGATGCGCTCGCGGATCGACTGCATCCATTCTTCGCGTGTCTGGAACCCCGGACGGCGTCGGCACATGGCCTCCGTGCGCGCCAGGATTTCCTCGCTGCTCTGGTCCAGGTCCAGCGGCTCGCGGCAGGGCTGGTTGGTATAGAAGGGCGAGTCCACGTACATCTCGATCGGATTGCCCTCGGGGTCCTTGAAGTACATGGACCAGGCATTGCCATGGTCCACCTGATCGATGTTCTGGATGCCATTGGCCTTGGCGAAGGCGTAGTAGCTCTTCAGATCGTCCAGGGAATCGAGAAGGAACGACAACTGGTTGATGGGATTGAAGGGCAGGTCGGTGGGCTTGCCGTCGAACAGCACCAGTTGGTGGTGGACCTCGGGGTTCTGGGTCATGAAGAAGAGGCGGTGACCCGTGGAGGCCACGCCTTTGTCACTGACGATGAAGCCGAGCTTCTGGCAGTAGAACTCGACCATGTTGTCCAGGTCGGCACAGAAGGTGCCTGTGTGGGTGAAGTTGATTCGGGGAAGGGTGGCCATGAGAAAGATCCCGTTCTTGCGATAGTTGGGGGAAGTTCAGACTTCGTCGATGACAGGGTTCGAAAGCGTGCCGATCTGCGAGATCACCACCTCGAACACATCGCCCGGCTTGAGGAAGATCGGCGGCGTACGCTTGAAACCGATCCCGCTCGGGGTGCCGGTGGCGAGGATGTCGCCGGGGTTCCAGTCCAGCGCCTGCGAAACGTACGAAATCAGGTGGGGGATATCGAACGCCAGTTCGGACAGGCTGCCTTCCTGCATCTGCTCGCCGTTGAGGATTCCGCGAACCTGAAGCTCCCGATAGTCGGTGATTTCGTCTGCCGTCACCAACCATGGACCCAGCGCGCCGGTGCTGCGGAACGTCTTGCCCATGCCGTACTGATGGGTATGGAACTGCCAGTCACGAATGCTGGCGTCGTTGAAACAGGTATAGCCGGCGACATGCTCCATCGCGTCCTCCGGTGCGATATGGGAGCCGCCTTTGCCGATCACCACTGCCAGTTCGGCTTCGAAGTCGAATTCCTTGGAGACGGCGGGACGCACCAGCGGGGCATTGTGAGCCAGCAGCGTTTCCGCGAAGCGCTGGAAGATGACCGGGTAGTTGCCCACCTTGCGGCCCGCTTCCTCGGCGTGGGCCACGTAGTTGATGCCGACGCAGATGATCTTTCCGGGCGCCGGAATGACCGGGTCAAGGCGCACCTCATCCAGAGCATGATCGGCGGTGGCGTTGGCAGCCAGCAGCTTGGCCTGGGCCAGCTTTTCGGGATTGGCGATCAGCGCTGCCAGATCTGGCACGCCGGGCAGATGCCTGGCCAGATCCACAACCCGGTCCCCCACGACGGCGCCGAAGCTGGAGCGGCCGCTGTGCTGGTAAGAGATAAGTTTCATTGGGGTGTTCTCCTCGTTGTTTTTGTGCACAAAACGTAAGTTCTTGCACAATAAATCACAAGATGCATAATGTGAATGCCCATCACGAAAAAACTTTCCCGGCAGTACCAGCAGGAGAACGAGCATGTCTTTGGTGAAAGTCCGCAAGTACAAACTGGACGTGGAGGAGGTACTCCATGAGCGAGGTCCGCTGGCCACCCAACCGCTGCGCGTAGCCGTTGCAGTCGCGGTCGTCGAAAACCCCTACGCTGGACGCTATGAGGAAGACCTGCTGCCGTTCATGCAGGAGCTGCGCATGCTCGGCCGTGACCTCTCGGAGCGGTTGATCCAGGCGCTGGGTGGCAAGGAGATGGTCCAGGCCTATGGCAAGGCGGCCATCGTGGGTGAGGATGGAGAGCTGGAGCACGGTGCGGTCTGGCACGAAGCCGGTGGCTGGGCAATGCGTGAGGCCCTCGGCGAACCCAAGGCCATCGTGCCGTCCGCCAAGACGATCGGCGGCCCCGGGTGCCGTCTGATGCTACCGCTGGGGCATATCCAGGCGGCCTACGTGCGCAGCCACTTCGGTGTCGCCGAAATGACCCTCTGGGATGGTCCGCGACGTAACGAAATCGCGTTCGGCCTCGCGATGGCCACGGGGGGACGGATCCATGCGCGGCTCGGCGGCCTGGCGGCTGCCGACGTCAAAGGCGAGGATGGTCTTCGCTAGCGCGCCCCACGCATGAAACGACCCGCCTCGGTGAGCCACCGGGGTGAATCTGCACAACAAGAACAAGAGTTGGAGTTACCCATGACGAAGATGATGCGTGCTGCCCGTATGTACGAGTGTGGCAAACCCATGGAGCTGGAGAACCTCCCGGTTCCCTCCATCCGTCCAACCGAGGTGCTGGTGCGGGTCAAGGCCTGCGGTATCGTGCCGAACCTGCACAACATCCTGACCAACTGGACCACCTGGTTCCCCCATCTGCCCCTGCCGAAGCTTCCCGCCATCTTTGGCCTCGACCCGACTGGCGTGGTCGAAGAGGTGGGCGAACAGGTCTACGACTTCAAGCCCGGTGATCGCGTCTATGTGAATCCGGCCCGCCATTGCGGCTCCTGCCGAGCGTGTCGTGCCGGCAATACCACCGGCTGCAGCGCCTATACCTTCAATGGCTACTTCGGCTTTACCGCGCGCAGTCCGCAGATGTTCGAGCATTACCCCTATGGCGGGCTGTGCGAGTACATGCCCGCGCCCCAGTACAGCCTGGTGAAGCTGCCGGACAATATGAGTTTCGAAACCGCCGCGCGGCTGGGCTACCTGGGCACCGCGTATCGCGCGCTGAAGAAGGCGAACGTCGGTCCCGGCAGCACGGTGCTCATCAATGGCATCAGCGGCACGTTGGGCCTCGGCGCTGTCGCCCTGGCACTGGCCATGGGCGCGCGCAAGATCCTCGGCACCGCGCGTAACGAGGCGCTTTTCCAGCGGGTCAAGGATCTGGCTGCACCCGGTCGAATCGAGATCCACAACCTGGGCAATGGCTCGATCGCCCAATGGACGAAGGAGGTTACCCATGGCGAAGGGGTGGACGTTGTGATCGATGCCCTCGGTCCAGGCGCCACCTTCGAGCCGTTGGTCGATGCTCTGCGTTCGCTCCATCGTTCCGGCCACCTGGTGAACATCGGTGCCGTAGCTGGCGATGTGCCGCTCGACCTGCACTGGATCATGGACAACGACATCAATGTCAGCGGCTCGGCCTGGTTCACCACGGGGCAAGGCCAGGAAATGGCCGATATGGTGGAATCGGGGGTGCTCGACCTGTCGTTCTTCGAACACAACGTCTTCCCCCTGGAGCAGGTCAACCAGGCGATCAGCGGCATCGAGAACCGCAATGGCGGCTTCAGCAACTACGTCATCGCGCCTTGAGCCGGCGCCGGGCGGGGGCTGAATCCCGCCCGGCATTTCCATCCGATCCGCCTGAGTGGTGTCGAGTATGCAAGTGAGAAGAGTGGTGACCGGTCACGACGAGTCGGGCCGTTCGGTTTTCCTGTCGGATGGTCCGGCCCCCCGGCACAGGGATTTCCAGGACCTGCCGGGTCACGGTATGGCACAGCTCTGGTGCAGTGGTGAGGGGAGGGGGGAAGGTGATGATCCAACCTTGGTCCAGGCCTCGCTCATCCCCGGCCCTGGGGAAAATTCGCTGCTCATGGTCAGTTTCCCGCCGGACGCGGTAATGGCCGCGCCCATCGACCCCGAGCGTGCCCTGGACGAGATGATCGATGCACTGCCCGGGCTGTTTCAGTGCTTCGAGCCTGACCAGCCTGGCATGCACAGGACCCCGACTATCGACTACGGCATCGTGCTGGAGGGCGAGCTCTGGTTGGAGCTCGATGACGGTCAGGAGAAGGTGCTGCGCGCTGGCGACGTGATCATTCAGAACGCCACGCGACATGCCTGGCGCAACCGTTCGCAGCAGATCGCCAAGGCTGCCTTTTTCATGGTGGGGCGTCCCGCCGATTGATCCATTCCGGGCCTGGTCCTGCCACCTTTCCTGGTGGAAAGGGCAGGTCGTTCAGAGAACTTCAATGACTGACGTTGTGATCGTTGCTGCCGTCCGTACGCCTATCGGACGGTTCGGTGGAATGCTGTCTCAAGTACCGGCCACCGCACTGGGTTCGGTGGTTCTGCGTGCCCTGATGGATCGCACAGGCGTGCCGGCGGAGGACATCGATGAAGTCATCATGGGGCAGGTCCTGACGGCCGGTGCCGGGCAGAATCCGGCTCGTCAGAGCGCAGTGGCTGCCGGTCTGCCGTTCACGGTGCCGGCCTTCACTCTCAACAAGGTGTGCGGGTCGGGCCTCAAGGCGGTGCACCTGGCCATCCAGGCCATTCGAAGCGGAGATGCCGAAGTCATCCTGGCTGGCGGCCAGGAGAACATGAGCGCCGCTCCCTATCTGCTGGAGCGCGCGCGGCAAGGGTTGCGCATGGGTCATGGCGAGCTGCTGGACAGCATGATCCATGACGGATTGTGGGATGCCTTCAACGACTACCACATGGGCATGACTGCAGAGAACCTGGCCGAGCAGTATGGGATCACTCGCGAGCATCAGGATGCGTACGCGTTGTCGTCCCACCAGCGAGCCGCCAATGCGAGGCTCTCTGGCCGGTTCGAGGCGGAAATCGCCACGGTGGCAGTGTCCGATCGCAAAGGCGAGACCCGGGCGCTTGTGGAGGATGAGCCGCCCACCGTCGAGCCCACCCTGGAAGGCTTGAGCAGGCTCCGGCCCGCCTTCCAAAGAGATGGATCGGTCACTGCAGGAAATGCGTCATCGCTAAACGACGGCGCCGCCGCCGTTATGGTCATGAGTGCCGACCGAGCCCGCGCCTATGGCCTGCCCATACTGGCGACGGTCAGGGCCTTTGCGAGCGTTGGGGTCGAGCCGTCGGTGATGGGCATTGGGCCGGTGTTCGCGACTGATCTCTGCCTGCAGAAGGCGGGCTGGAGTCTGGATCAGCTCGATCTGATCGAAGCGAACGAGGCATTCGCGGTCCAGACCCTGGCGGTAGGCCGGGAGCTGGGGTGGGACACCGGCAAGGTCAATGTGAATGGCGGCGCCATTGCACTGGGCCATCCACTGGGGGCCTCGGGTTGCCGAATCCTCGTATCGCTGCTGCATGAAATGAACAGGCGAGACGCTCGGCGTGGACTCGCGACGCTGTGTGTTGGTGGCGGACAAGGTGTTGCACTTGCCCTGGAGCGAGGCTGAGGAGGCATGAGGATGAGAACGGTACAACTTTTGGGGCTTTCGGGAAGCTTGAGGGCCAGCTCGGTCCACGACGTGATTCTTCGGACGATTTCCGAAGAGCTGGTGCCGGTGGATACCCGACTGGTCGTCCATAGTCTTCACGAGATTCCGCTGTATAACGAGGACCTGGATGGCGACGGTGCCAAGGCGCCCGAGGCGGTCCGCCGGCTTCGCCAGGCAGTCCTGGAGGCGGATGGCCTGGTGATTGGATCTCCGGAGTACAACCATGGCATGTCGGGCGTTATGAAGAACGCACTTGATTGGCTGTCCCGCCCCCACGGCCAGTCGGTGCTCAAGGCCAAGCCCGTGCTCACTTTCACGGCCTCTCCTGCCTTCACTGGCGGAGTCCGCGCCCAGCAACAGCTCAACGAAACGCTCTGGGCTATCCCGGTGGAACTGGTCCGCTACCCCCAGATCGTAATTGGTGGCGTGGGCTCGAAGATTGCTCAGGGGCGGCTGGTGGATGACGCCGTGCGGCAGTTTCTGGAGAAGGGGTTGCTGGAGCTTCGAGCGATGATCCCTCAACTATAAACAGCGGACAGCGATAGCTGACGCAATGCATCCGAGTTGAAAAATATGAATAAGCCCTCCTCCGTGCGGGCCCTGGAAGACCTGGGGCGAGTGCGGCTATCGAAGAGTTTCTTCATGCGTGACTTCCTCTATTCGGAAATCAGCCAGATAGAGCGAATCCCCAACATTCCGGACTATCCGGATCGGGCCATTGAAGCCGGGCGCCAGCTTTGCGAGCGACTGCTGGAGCCGCTGCAGGACCGCTTCGGTCGACTGGTTATTCGTTCGGCCTACCGCGCACCGGCAGTCAACGCCAAAGGCGCCGAGAACAACAACCAGTACAGCTGTGCCGCCAACGAGAAGAATTACGCTTCGCACATCTGGGATTACCCCGATGCCGACGGCTACTTGGGCGCCACTGCCTGCATCGTGGTTCCGGCGTTGCTGCCCTGGTACGACCAAAAGGGCGACTGGACACCACTGGCCTGGTGGATTCACGACAATCTGCCCTACGCAAGTCAATTCTGGTTCCCCAAGCTGGCCGCATTCAATTTGCGCTGGAGTGGCAATCCCAGCACGTTGCCGAGCATTGGCACCTACGTCATCAACCCACACACGGGAGACCGGACGGCCCTGGTGAAGGGAGGCGTTGCTGCATTGAGCCTCGACCAGCGCAAACGCATTGTCGAGCCCTGGCTCATCAGTCTCGGCTGAGTCTGCACCGATAATTGACGCATACCTTGGCAGAGGCTCATTGGCTCAGCCTCCTCGTGCGCGTCATCGCCCAAACCCGCCTGAAAAGTTGACCTGTATGCACGCCCATTATTGGTGCGTCCAGCAGGGCGACCTGTCTTGCAGATGTGCCCGCTGGAAGTGGGCGGGGATGCAACCCCCGGTCACGGGTGACCGACCTGGCGGGCTGCACATCGACATCGGTTAGAGAGTGGGGCGATGGAGCTCGCCGCATATGCCGTTCAGGCTTGCAATCAGCGTGATATCTGGTCGAAAGGATGATCGTCTTTGGGTGCCACATTTGGAATCGGAGTGCGCGGGTGCCTGTCGCTGCTGTGTCTGCTCGGCGTCATCCTGTTCAAGGCGATTGAGCGCATCGAGTCCCGATTGCTGGGGTGGCATGCGTCGCATCGAAACATCACCTGACCAGGACGCCTCCAGCGAGAGCCGCGGCAGGCTTGAGGCCTATCCCGTCGGTCCGGGCTTGGCCGCAAGCGCTCCGATGCCAGCCTCGGTTCCTTTGCGCAGGACCGCCCCGAGGCACGCCGCTCAGCCCTAGAGTCGCTTCAGCTCCCAGGCCAGCAGCGCCCTGGCGTGGATGGCCAGCTCCTCCGGGTTTACCCTGCGCGGCGTGTGCGGGGGTTGGTCGTTGCTCAGTTCCAGTTGATCAGCGCCCGCCAGTTGCAGTCGCCGGATCATCAGGTGCCCGGCCCAACTGAGCAGGTAGACGCCGTCCCCGACGAAGGTGGTGATACCGCGGTCGACAATCACGGGTGCGCGGTCTTCGATCGTGCCTTCCATGCTCGACTCCCACTGGGTGACGACGGCCAGGTTCTCGGGGTGGGAGTAACGCAGGCCGAGGGCACGAAGGTAGGGCTCGCTCACTGACAGGCTGCGGACGGAGCCGGGGTGATGGTTGGGGGCTGTGCCGTCGCCGGCCAGGGCGTCGAGGTCCAGGTGTGGGATACGGATTTCCAGGGTTCCTGCCGCTTCATTCGGGAGGAGGGGAGCGTCGCCGTCGCGAACCTTGTAGAGGTTGGTTTCGAGGCTGGCGGCCACCGCCTGGGCGACCCGCTGTTTGGCCGCGCTGTTGAGGCTTTTGCCGGCATGCTTCTTGAGCATTTCCAGAATGACGGCGGCGGCTTCCTCGCGGGCTCGGGATTCGGCGGCCTTGCTGTAGCTGCTGATCGCAACGGCGTCGGTGGCGCGTCCTTCACCCGTGGCCAGCCAGGCGACATCGCACTCCAAGGCCCTGGCCAGCGCGACCAGATGTTTGCCGCCTGACTGATTGGCGCCACTGGTCCAGTGGCTCACCGAGCTCTTGGTGACGCCCACCATGTCGGCCAGTTCCGATGGGCCGAGGTTGAGCGCTTGCATGCGTGATTTGACGCGATCAGAAAAGTCCATGGTTGAGAATGCTAAACAGCTGATTGTTTAGATTCTTTGTGATGGTCGGTGTATTTTTCTAAACTTCTCGCGTCGTTCTCAGGTGCTCCGCTTCTGTGTGGCAGCACAGCCCCTTGGCTGGAACCGAGGAAACCGATCCATGCATGGAAAGCTCCCCCAATGGACCCGCGACATCACCCACGTCCTGGCCCAGCCGCCGGGTACGCCGCAGCTCCAGGCCCTGACGGATTGGCTGGGACGGCTGGGGTTGGTCGATCATTTCGTGCTGTTCGTCTACGAGGGGCGCTACCTGCCATTGCCGCTCTTCGACACGGTACCGCCGCACCTGCGGCCATTGTTCGTCGAGGAGTACCAGGCGGGGGCGTACAGGTTGGATCCGTTCTTCCTCGCCTGCGAAGGCGGCGAGGTGGAGGGGCTGCACAGTCTGCAGCGGCTGGCGCCCGCCGGCTTTGCCGGAAGCGAGTATGTGCAGGGCTATTACCGGCGGCTGGGGCTGGGCGAGGAACTGGGCTTCTTCACCCAACTGGAGGGGCGGGGCCGGGCCGTGTTGTCGTTGATGCGGCGGCGCGGCCGGGGCGACTACAGTCGCCGGCAGCGGCGCTTGTTGCGCAGTGCGGTGCCGGTGGTGGACGAGGTGGTGCGTTCGGCCTGGATGCGTCATCTGCGTCAGGAGCCGCAGGTGGCCTACGAGCTGGATCGGCGCGTGTGCGAGGCGATCGAGCGGTTCGGCGAAGGCTTGCTCAGTCCCCGCGAGAGGCAGGTGGCGCGGCTGGTGCTGAAGGGCTACGCCAGTAGCGCCATTGCCGAGTTGCTGGCCATCACCCCGGGTACGGTGAAGGTCCACCGCAAGAACCTCTACGACAAGCTGGGGATCGGCAGCCAGTCCGAATTGTTCGGCCTGTTCGTGCGGGGACTGCGGCGTGGCGCGGGGTCGTCGGGTACTCGCTGACCTGGCCGGGGACGGGGCCGGCGCCCCCTGTCGGGGTCGCCGGTTGCTCCGGAGGGTGGCGCGTGGCCGCTCAGCTTTCCAGTTCTTGCCTGGGTGGGTTGCGGGTCTTCCAGAGCGACAGCACCACGCCGCCGCCCAGCAGGCCGAGGGTGACGCTGAGGGAGATCACGGCCGGGATCTTGCCCACGATGTCGTGGAGGAAGATCTTGCCGCCGATGAACACCAGCACCAGGGCAAGGGCGTACTTCAGGTAGGCGAAGCGATGGATCATGGCCGCCAGGGCGAAGTACAGGGCGCGCAGGCCGAGGATGGCGAAGATGTTCGAGGTGTAGACGATGAAGGGGTCCTGGGTGATGGCGAAGATGGCGGGCACGCTGTCCACGGCGAACACCAGGTCGGCACACTCGATGAGGATCAGCGCCAGGAACAGCGGGGTGATCCAGAGCACGCTCCTGCCCGTCGCGTCCGGCTGGCGCACGAAGAAGCGCTGGCCGTGAAGGCGGTCGGTGATGCGCAGGTGGCTGCGCAGGTACTTCACGAAGCGGTTGTTCTCCAGGTCCGGTTCGTCGTCGATGCGGGTGAAGAGCATCTTCACGCCGGTCAGCAGCAGGAAGGCGCCGAACACGTAGAGGATCCAGCTGAACTCGCTGATCAGGGCGGCGCCCAGGCCGATCATGATGGCGCGCAGGACGATCACGCCCATGATTCCCCAGAACAGCACGCGGTGCTGGAACTCGCGGGGGATGGCCAGGAAGCTGAAGATCAGGGCGATGACGAAGACGTTGTCCATGGACAGCGACTTCTCGATCAGGAAGCCGGTGAGGTAGTCCATGCTGGCGTCGCCACCCTTCTGGAAGAACACCCAGATGGCGAACAACAGGCCCATGGAGATGTAGCCGGCGGAGAGCAGCAGGCTTTCCTTCACGCCGATTTCGCGGTTATCGCGGTGGAGTACGCCGAGGTCGAGGGCGAGCAGGGTGATGACCACGGCGAAGAAGGTCAGCCACAGCCAGGTTGCGGTGCCGAGCAGGTCGGCGAAGAGGAACGATTCAAGGGCAGTCATGAGCCCCTCCTTTCAGTCGTAGTTGTACCAACTATGACTCCGACATGGCGGCTACTGACCGTCAGAGGGGCCCGGCGTCACGGGGCGAGAGAATTCTGGAATCGCGCCCGCCGATCAAGGGGCGGATTTTTACAAAGTTTATCCGGTGGCCTGCGGCGGCGATCCAGCCGATTCCAGCAACTCGTCCAGGACCGGGAGATTGAAGTGGCGCTGCAGGGTGACGGCGAAGAACTGTTCGGTGACGCCGGGGATCTCTGCGTAGAGCGCCAGGGCGCCGCTGCGCAGCTCGTCCTGCACCACCACGCTGGGCAGGATCGCCAGGTCGCCGGAGTCCCGGGCCAGCAGGCGCAGCATGGCCATGTCGTCCACCTCGGCGCCGATGTTGGGAGTCAGGGCGTGGCTGTCGCAGAACAGCTGGAACTGGCTGCGGATGTCGCTGCTGCGTCCCGGCACGATCAGCCGGGACTGCTTCAGGTCGCGGTACAGGTCGAAGGGCGCCGCCGATGGCCGGGGCGGCCCCACCAGGCACACCGATTGCCGGTCCAGCAGGCGGCAGCGCCAGGAGCCGTGCAGGTCGGCGCTGACGCTGCGGTTGGTGAGGACGATGTCGAGCTTGTGCAGGGACAGGCGCTGCAGCAGCTCTTCCAGGCTGCCTGATTCCAGGGTGATGTGGATGTCCCGCCGGCCGAGGAAGGGGCGGAGCAGGTTCTCCTGGAAGTTCCTCGACAGGGTCGCCACGGCGCCGATGCGCAATCGCTGTCCGGCCAGCGTGCCGCCCTGCAGGGTCATCTGCAGTTCGTTGCCGAGGGCGAAGATGTTCTCCGCGTAGTCCAGCACCAGTTGCCCAGCTTCGGTGAGCAGCAGGTTGCGCCCGGAGCGGATGAACAGCTCGTGGCCGAGCTGGTCCTCCAGCGCGCGGATCTGTGTGGACAGCGCCGACTGGGCAACGTGCAGCGACTCGGCCGCGCGGGTCAGGTTGCCTTCCTTGGCGACGGCCCAGAAGTAGTGCAGATGGCGGAAGTTGAGGCGTCTCATGCGTCGTTCTGTTTTTGGTATGGGTTGGTTCTGATCAATCTATTTTAATTAATTGGTCGGCTCACGGAGACTTTTCGCATTCGATGATTGCGGAGGGTCGCCCCGATGTTTCCCCTTGCCGAGCCCTTGTGGCTTCTCCCCCTGTGCTACGGGGCCGCCTTGCTGGCCAACCTGTTCCCCTGGGCGCATGCGCGCCATTGGGCGCTGGCCCGCCTGGCCGGATACGGTGGCGCGCTGCTGGTGGTGGTCGCGCTGCTGCTGGCGCTGCTCGACGGCCGTGAAAACGACCGGCTGGGCCTAGTGATGGCGGCGCTGGTCAGCCTGCTGGGCCTGGTCATCCTCGACTACTCGGAGCGCTACCTGCGAGGTGAGCCGGGTCAGCGCCGCTTCATCCTCGCCTTGCTCGGTACCCTGGCCTCGGTGGCGACCGTGGTGAGTACCGGCAACCTCTACCTGCTGGTGGGGGCCTGGATCCTGTCGAGCCTGTGCCTGCACCCCTTGCTGACCTTCTACCGCGACCGGCCGGCGGCGGTGATCGTCGCCCACAAGAAGTTCATCGCCAGCCGCCTGGCCGATGCCTGCCTGATTGCCGCTGCGGCGCTGCTGATCCAGGCCGCCGGCAGCCACCATCTGCCGCTGATCGTCGAACGCCTGGCGTCCGCCGCATCGGCCGGCGGCGGGCTGGCCTGGCCGGTGGAGTTGGCGCTGGTACTGCTGGTGCTGGCAGTCATCCTCAAGTCCGCGCAGTTGCCGGTACACGGCTGGTTGATCCAGGTGATGGAGGCGCCCACGCCGGTTTCCGCCCTGTTGCACGCCGGGCTGGTCAACCTGGGGGGCTTCGTGTTGCTGCGTTTCGCGCCACTGTTGTCCCAGGCGCCGGTGGCGCAGACGTTGCTGGTGCTGGTGGGGGGGCTGACGGCGGTGCTGGCGGCGCTGGTGATGATGACCCGGGTGAGCATCAAGGTGCGCCTGGCCTGGTCCACCTGCGCGCAGATGGGTTTCATGCTGATGGAGTGTGGGCTCGGCCTCTACGAGTTGGCGCTGGTCCACCTCCTGGCGCACTCGCTCTACAAGGCCCACGCCTTCCTGACCGCCGGCGAGGTGGTGGGTCAGGTGAACCGCCACGCGCTCTATGTGCCGGAGCGAGCTCCGGGCCTGGGCCAGACGCTGTTGGCGCTGCCGCTCGCGGGCCTCTGGGTGCTGGCGCTGCATGGGCTCTGGACCTCGTTCCTGCCGCAGCACGCGCTGCCCGCCGCGGCGCTGGCGTTGCTGGCCGTGGGCCTGGCGCCCTGGTGCATCCGGCGTGCGTCCTGGGTTCACGGGGTGCTGGTGAGTGGCGTGTTGCTGGTGGCCTACCTGCTCTGGCACCTGGCCGCCGCGGGCCTGCTGGCGGGGACTCCGCGCCCGGGCCCCTATCAGGAAGCGCTCGCTGCGCTGGTGGTGATGTTGTTCATCGGCCTCTACCTGTTGCAGGCCTGGATCACCGGCCACCCCCATGGCGCGCTCGCTCGGCGCCTGCATCAAAGGGCCTTCGCCGGTTTCCACCTCGACGAGTACTTCACCCGACTGACCTTCCGCCTCTGGCCCGTGCGTGCCCAGTGAGCCCGGCCCTGCCCAAGGAGATGCCCCATGACCGCGCTGCAGCCTTACCCCAACCTTGAATGCGAGGCCGTGCTGGAGGCCGCCCGGAGCGCCTGCCAGCGCGTGGCACCGGCCTGGCCGCTGGATCGCTCGATCGCGGTCAACCCGCTGTGGGAGCGTCGCGGCCAACCCTGGTCGGTCGTGGCTGAGCAGCTGTGGCGACGCGGCGGCTGCCGCCTCACCCTGGAACCGGAGGATTACCGGCAAGCCTGGGCGGCGGGGCGAATCGCCGAGCGCCACCTGGCTGCGGCGCTGGCGGAGCGGGGCCTGGACCTTTCCCCCGCGCGCCTGGTGGCGCTGCTGGATGGCCCTGACGCGCCCGGCGGCCTGCCGCTGCTGGAGGACCAGGACGAGGACGCCGGCGGTCAGCCCCGCTGGCCCGAGCTGATCGTCAACCAGATCGGGCAGTTCTGCGCCGCCTGGTTCGACGAGGCCCAGGCTGACTGGCATCCGGATCGCCGGGCGAGCCTCTATGGCGCGTGGCGCGACAGCCTGGTCCATGACCGGGGGCTCGGCATCCTCTGCCGCCTGCCGGATCTGTCCGAGCGCATTCGCGAGCTGCCGGACGAGCCCGAGGCCGCATTGCTGCGTGCCACGGCGCAGCTGGGGCTGGCCGCCGAGATGCTGGAGGACTGGTTCGACGCGCTGTTGCTGCGCAGCCTGGGTTGGGCGTCCTGGTGTGCCTACCGGCGCTGGCAGGCGCGGATGGCCGGGGCGGATGACGAGACGCTGCTTCATCTGCTCGCCATCCGCGCGGCCTGGGAGTGCGTGGTGGACGATGGCCAGCGCGGCCCCGGCAGCCGCTGGAGTCGCTGGACCCAGGCCTGGCAGGGCGCGCGGGCGGCGGTGCCGTCCGAGGCCTGGCAGGCGCTGCAGTGCTGGCAGCGTGCGGACGAGCTGGCCTGGCAGGAACAGTTGTTCACGCGCCTGGCCCAGGGGGGAGCCAAGGTTGCCGACGGCCCCGCGCCGCTTGCCCGCCTGTACTTCTGCATCGATGTGCGTTCGGAGCGGTTGCGGCGCTGCCTGGAGCGGGTGCGCCCGGACATCGAAACCAGCGGCTTCGCCGGATTCTTCGGGCTGCCCATCGCCTACCAGCCCTTGGGGACCGACGCCGTCTGGCCGCAGTTGCCCGGCCTGCTGGCGCCTCAGCTGACGGTGGCGGACAGCTGTGGTGACCCCCAACGAGACCGGCGCCTGGTCCGCAGCCGTCGCCAACGGCTGGCCCGTGCCGATGGCTGGCGCCTGTTCCAGCGTCTGCCGGCGTCGGCTTTCAGCCTGGTGGAAAGCCTGGGCCTGGGGTACGCCGGGGCGCTGCTGGGCAAGCACTTCCGCCTGGCGCCGGCGGCGCCGGGGCCCCATCTGGCGGGCCTCTCCGCGCGCCAGGCGCGGGCGTTGAATCCCTCGCTCGACGCCCTGCCTGTCGAACAGCGGATCGACCTGGCCGCCCGGGTGCTGACGGTCATGGGGCTGACGCTGGACTTCCCACCCCTGGTGGTCTTGCTCGGGCATGGCAGCCAGAGCACCAACAATCCCCAGGCGGCGGGCCTGGACTGCGGCGCCTGCTGCGGCCGCAGCGGCGAGATCAATGCGCGGCTGCTGGCGGCCCTGCTGAACGAGCCTGAGGTGCGGCAGGGTCTGGGTGGACGGGGCATCGCCATCCCCGCGTCATGCCATTTCATCGCCGGCCTGCACAACACCCTCACCGATGAGGTCGAGCTGTTCGGACGCGAGCAGGTGCCGGCGCCGCTGGTGCCATCCCTGCAGGACCTGGAGCAGGCGTTGGCCGAGGCTGGCGCACGGGTGCGGTGCGAGCGGGCGCCGAGCCTGGGGCTGGCGCACCTGGCCGAGGCTCCCGAGGCGCTGCGGCGGGCCCTGCACAGGCGGGCTCGTGACTGGTCCGAGACGCGGCCCGAATGGGGATTGGCGAACAACGCCGCCTTCATCGCCGCGCCCCGGGCACGTACCCGTGGGCTCGACCTGGACGGGCGTGCCTTCCTGCATGATTACCAGTGGCGGCGCGATGGCGATGGACGCGTGCTGGAGCTGATCATGACCGCGCCCATGGTGGTGGCCCACTGGATCAACCTGCAGTACTTCGCCTCCACCACCGACAACCGCCATTTCGGCAGCGGCAACAAGGTGCTGCACAACGTGGTGGGCGGGCGCATCGGCGTGTTCGAGGGCAACGGTGGCGACCTGCGCATCGGCCTTGCCCAGCAGTCGGTCCACGACGGCCAGCGCTGGATGCACACGCCATTGCGGCTCGTGGTGGTGATCGAGGCGCCCAGGGCGATGATCGATGCCGTCATCGAACGATCCGCCGTGGTGCGCGACCTGGTGGACAACCAGTGGCTGCACCTGTTCCGCCTGGAGGGCGAGTCCGCACGGCTGGAGCGGCGCTCGGCAGCTGGCTGGCAGCCCCACGCAGACCCGGGCTGGCGCGGCTAGTCCTTGCGCTGGCGACCCTTGCCGGCAGCCCGATCCCGGGGAAGGTGAAGGTAGGACATGACGCTCTCGGTGAGCTCCGCGGCCAGGCGCACAGCCTCCTTGTTGCGGGTCATCACCGCCGCGACCAGGGCTTCGATGACCGCCAGGAGCGCAGCGTTGGAGCTGATCAGCACCGGGTGATCGGCGGGTGCGAAGAGCACCTGTTCGGACAATGGCACCAGCGGAGAGGCCGGCGAATCGGTGATGCTCAGGACCCGTGCGCCCCGCTCGTTGGCAAAGCGCGCCAGCTGAATGGTGTCCAGGGAGTAGCGCGGCAGTGAAATCGCCAGCAGCACATCTTCCTTGCGGATGGCGGCCAGGCGGTAGGCGGCGTTCTCGTTGCCCCCTTCCATGCTGATGGCGATCACGTCCGGGCAGTAGGGCATGAGGTTGGCGGCCGCCAGGCCGGCCATGTAGGCGCTGTTGCCGAAGCCCAGCACGTGGATGCGGCGGGCCTGGCACAGCGCGCCGACGAAGGACTCGAACGCCGCCGGGGCGTTGCCGCTGACGGTAGCGCTCAGATTGCCTTCCGCCGCCTGCAGCTGTTCGTGCAGCCCGAACCCGCCATCGGGGCGCTGGGCCATTTCCTGGCGAAGTTTGTCCACCGGCGACACCAGGTCCTGGAGGTTGCCCACCAGCGTGCTGCGCAAGGTACTGAAACCGCTGAGCTTGAGCGCCCGGGCCAGCCGGTTCACCGCCGCCGGCGAGGTGCCGGTTTCCTGGGCGAGCTCTTCGATGGTCAGCGTGGCGGCCTTGAGGGGGTGGCGCAGGATGAAGTCGGCCACCTTGCGCAGGGAGGGCGGCAGGTCCGGGGAGGCCGACGCCAGCTTGCGCATGATGGGGGAGGTATAGACGGATTGGTCACGCGGGGCTCGGCTCATGAGTCAGGTGGGTCCTTGGGCCAGGGGCGCCAGTGTATGGGTTGCCGGATGCATGTGCGAATCACCGTCAGCGCTGTGCAGGCGCGCGGTCCCGGCCGCTCGCGCGAGCCGGGCGTCAGGTTGGTTGCCGGGTGAAACGAAAATATTCAAAAATATATTTACATGAAAAATTATGAGTCATACAGTCGGCCTGCCGAAGGGGCACTGCAGCCCCTTTCAGAACACGAGCGGAAGCGGATGAGCATGCGGACGATTCCTGGCACCCCGATTGACATCAGCAGCCCACTGGGCCTGGTGCGACCCCGTTGCATTTCCCATTCGGCCACACCGCTGTGGCCGACTTGTCCGCTGGAGCGGTCACCGAGGGCCGAACCATGGAACTGACGCCGCTCGAATGCTTCGCCCTGAACAAGCTGCTGCATGACCAGAGCCATCCGGAACCTGGGTTTATCAGGGATCGGGCGCTGGTACGGGAGCGGGTGCAGACCGGCGCCGGTTTCTACGCGGTGATAGAGCTGGCAGAGCCCTGGAGTGGACTTGACCGAATCGTCGAGCGCGAGTGGCGCTTTCGCCTGAAAGACCGCAACGCGGGTGGCTACTTCGTGTGCTGGCCGGAAGGTGATCGGAGGCTGTGCCTGGAAGTGGTCCTTACCAGGCGGATGCTGGCAACTCACCTGGCGCCGGAGCTGCTGGTGTCACCGGCGAGGCGCGCCCCCCGGAAATCAGGTGCAACGCACTCAACCGCGGGTCGCTGCCCACATCGCGCCTCTGCCTGAGGAGGGCAGTCCGGCATTTTGGGCACCAGCCGTTCAGGAGTCATGCACCGATGCTGGCAAAGCGGCTAGCATTGCATTCCGTTCGTGTTCATCACGCCATTTCGAGCCAGAGTCCCCCTCATCATGGGCATGCCCTCCGATTCCGATGTTCCAACCGTCACGCCCTGCGCCCACTGCCGCGAAGGCGAATCCCTGGGGTTTGACTTCAGCATGGCGTTCCAGCCGATCGTCGACCTTCGCGACAACAGCCTCTTCGCCTACGAGGCCTTGGTCAGGACCGCGAAGGGAGGTGGCGCCGCCGAGGTGCTGGGGCGGGTCAATGAGGACAATCGCTATGCCTTCGATCAGGCCTGTCGGGTCAAGGCGGTGGAGCTGGCCTCGCGGCTGGCCATTCCCTGCCAGGTGAGCATCAACTTCCTCCCCAATGCGGTGTATTCCGCGGCGACCTGCATCCGGGCGACGCTGGAGGCGGCCCGGCGCTTCGGTTTCCCCACCAATCGCCTGATCTTCGAGATCACCGAGGGGGAGGAACTGGTGGACAAGGCTCACCTGAAAAGCATCATCGCCGAGTACCGCAAGCAGGGCTTCAAGACCGCCATCGATGACTTCGGTGCCGGTTACTCGGGGCTCAATCTCCTCGCGGAATTCCAGCCCGACCTGATCAAGCTGGACATGGCGCTGATCCGCAACATCGACCGGGACCCGGTGCGAGACGCCATCGTGCGCGGGATTCTGGGCGTGTGTCAGGCCCTGTCCATCGAGGTGATCGCCGAGGGGGTGGAAACGCCGGAAGAGCTGGCCTGCCTGCGTGGGCTGGGGGTGAACCTTTTCCAGGGTTATCTGTTCGCCCGTCCTGGCTTCGAGCAGTTGCCGCCGGTCAACTGGCCCGCCTGACGCCGGGACCGCCCCGGGCGGGGTGCCCCGGGCCCCGTTCGCTATAATCCCGCGGTACGCAACGAGAGAGGGCCAGCCCATGCCAACTCCGTCCCTGCAGGCCAAGAGGGCCTATTGCGCCAAGGTGCGGCGGTCCAATTACGTCGCCAGCCTGCGGCTGGAGGGGTTCGACGTGGCGCCGGAGGATGCCGGGCGCAAGCTGCCGTCCCGCGAGTCCGTCCTCGGCGCCTGCCGCGCGAGGCAAGGCTGATGGCCGGCATCTACGGAACCGGCCAGGACCCGTACTGCTACCCGGGGACTGCGGTGCTGCGCAATCGCCTGGCGCTGATGGACGAGGACCGGCTGAACGAGGCCGAGCGCAACCTCTCTGAAATCGCCGCCAGCGAGATCGAGTTCTCCCCGCCGCCCTATGATCTGCCCGCGCTCCGGCGCATCCACCGTCAGCTGTTCGCTGATCTCTACGACTGGGCGGGTGAACTGCGTACCCTGGACATCTCCCGGGGCGACACGCATTTCTGCGTCGAAAGCCGGGTGGAACCCGAGGCCAACAAGATCTTCGCCACCCTGGCACGCGCCGACTGGCTGGAGGGCCTGGCGCGCGATGAGCTGATCCGCGCCGCCGCCGAGTTCTACGGCGATCTGAACATGATCCACCCCTTCCGTGACGGCAACGGCCGCGCCCAGCGCATTCTCTTCGAGCACCTGATCATCAACGCCGGCTTCGAGATCAGTTGGTGGCCGGTGAACCAGGAGGAGTGGTTGCGGGCCAACATCGACGCGGTGTTCTGCGACTACGACGCCCTGATGCGCATTTTCGGGCGCTGCATCGGTCGTCCCATCGGCTGAAGCGCGGCATCGTCAGATCCATCCGCGAGCGCCGTCCTGGCCTCGTCCTTCACGCTGGCTCTAGGAAATCTCCTACCACCCGCCGCAGTGACACTACCCCCCGGGGGATAAACATCCGCGTGTGGCCGTTGATAGCGTGGAGGCCGCTCGTCGCCTATCGCCATCGAGCCGAATCGGCCAGCGAGCCCCGGTCCATCGTGTGGGTTCCGTTACGCGAGCGGGGCCCCTGGCCCATCCAGTACCCCAGGGCCATGGACCGCCAGGCGCTGACGCCGGGCTGGACCGCACCGGACAAGGAGTGACGGAGTCACCATGAAGCAGCCAACGTTGTACATCGATGGGCGCTGGGTCGCGCCGCAGGACGACAAGCGCATCAGCTGCATCGATCCCTCGTGCGGGGAGCGCTTCGCCAGCCTTTCCGCCGCCGGGGAGGCGGATGTGGGCCGGGCGGTGAACGCGGCCCGTGTCGCGTTCGAGGTGGACTGGGGGCGGACCACCGGCCGCCAGCGTGCCCTGTACCTGGAGGCGCTGGCCGACGACCTGGAGCAGCGCGTGAACGCCCTGGCGGTGCTGGAAGTGCGTGACAACGGCAAACCGCTGCCGGAGGCGCAGTGCGATGTAGCCGATGCCATCGGCTGCTTCCGTTTTTACGCCGGCCTGGCGCGGGAACTGGATGAGCGTCAGGACGAGCCCCTGGAAGTGGGGGATGCGCGCTTCAGCTGCCATATCCGCCATGAGCCGGTGGGCGTGGCGGGGCAGATCATTCCCTGGAACTACCCGCTGTTGATGGCCGCCTGGAAGCTGGCGCCGGCCCTGGCGGCAGGCGCCACCTGCGTACTCAAGCCCTCGGAACTCACCTCGCTCAGCGCCCTGGAGCTGGGCATGTCGGCGGACCGCATCGGCCTGCCCGCCGGGGTGCTGAACATAGTTCCGGGGTTTGGCTACGAGGCGGGGCATGCCCTGGCCCGGCACCCGGGCGTGGACAAGCTGGCCTTTACCGGCAGCGTGCCGACGGGGTCGAAGATCATGTCGGCGGCGGCGGCCGATATCCGCAACATCAGCCTGGAGCTGGGGGGCAAGTCCGCCTGCATCGTCTTCGACGACGCGGACCTGGATGCGGCGGTGGAGTGGATCATGCTGGGCATCTTCTACAACCAGGGGCAGGTGTGCAGCGCCACCTCGCGCTTGCTGGTGGAGGAACGCCTCGCGCCGCGCCTGCTGGACCGCCTGGTGGAAGCGGCCCGCGCCATTCGCATCGGCCCCGGGCTGGAGTCGGGCGTGCAACTGGGGCCCCTGGTGAGCGCCGCCCATCATCAGCGGGTCAGCAGCCTGATCGAGCTGGGCAAGCACGGCGCCGCTCTCCTGACCGGCGGCCAGCGCCCGGCGCACCTGCCAGTCGGCTATTTCATCGAGCCGACGATCTTCGACGAGCCGGATACCGGCAGCCTGCTCTGGCGCGAGGAGATCTTCGGCCCGGTGCTCTGCGTGAAGCGCTTCCGAACCGAGGCCGAAGCCCTGGAGCTGGCCAACCACAGTCTCTATGGACTGGCCGCCGCCGTGATGTCCGCCGACCTGGAGCGCGCCACCCGCGTGGCCAATGCCCTGCGCGCCGGCATCGTCTGGATCAACTGTTCGCAACCCACCTTCGTCGAGGCGCCCTGGGGCGGCCTGAAGCAGAGCGGCATTGGCCGCGAGCTCGGCCGCTGGGGGCTGGATAACTACCTGGAGGTGAAGCAGGTGACGCGCTACCACAGCTCCGAGCCCTGGGGCTGGTACACCCCATGAGCCGCGTGCATCTCCCGGCAACCCGGCTATTTCAAGGGGGGCGGGAGGCGACTCTGCGCCGCCATCACGACAGAGACGAGGTGTGGCAATGGAAGGCTCCATCATGCGCCGAGGCCTGAACGCCCGGCATATCCGCTTCATGGCCCTGGGTTCCGCCATCGGCACCGGCTTGTTCTACGGATCGGCGGCGGCCATCCAGCGGGCCGGTCCCTCGGTGCTGCTGGCCTATGTCATCGGTGGGCTGGCGGTCTACCTGGTGATGCGCGCCCTCGGCGAGATGGCGGTGCGCTCCCCGGTGGCGGGTTCCTTCGGCCACTACGCCAGCCAGTACCTGGGCCGCTATGCGGGGTTCCTCACCGGCTGGACCTACGCATTCTCCATGTTGATGGTCTGCCTGGCGGACGTGACCGCCTTTGGCGTCTACATGGGGCTGTGGTTTCCCGACACGCCCCGCTGGATCTGGGTGCTGGGCATCGTGCTGTTCATCGCCGGGCTCAACCTCTGCGCCGTGCGGGTGTTCGGCGAGCTGGAGTTCTGGCTGTCGCTGGTGAAGGTGGTGGCCATCGTCGCCATGATCGTCGCCGGATTCGGGGTGTTGCTGCTGGGCATTCCGCTGGGCGATGGCTCCTCCGGCGCGCCCGCGTTCGCCAACCTCTGGGCTCACGGCGGCTTCTTCCCCAATGGCCTGGAGGGCATGGTGGCGTCCTTCACCATCGTGATGTTCGCCTTCGGCGGCATCGAGGTGATCGGCCTGACGGCGGGGGAGGCGAAGGATCCTCGGCGGATGATCCCCAAGGCGATCAACTCGGTGCCGCTGCGCATCCTGCTCTTCTACGTGCTCACCCTGCTGGTGCTGATGGCCATCTACCCCTGGCCGCGCATCGGCAGCGAGGGCAGCCCCTTCGTGCAGTTGTTCAGCGGCCTCGGAATCGCCTCGGCGGCCAGCATCCTCAACCTGGTGGTGATCTCGGCAGCCATCTCCGCCATCAACAGCGACATCTTCAGCACCGGGCGCATGCTCTACGGCATGGCCGGGAACGGGCAGGCGCCGGCGGAATTCGCCCGGTTGTCCCGCCATGGCGTGCCCTGGCTGACGGTCCTGGTGATGGCCGCCACCCTGCTTGTGGGCGTGTTGCTGAACTACCTGCTGCCCGATGAGCTGTTCCTCACCTTCGCTTCCCTGGTCACCTTTTCGGTGGTCTGGGTGTGGCTGATGATCCTGCTGTCGCAAATCGCCATGCGCCGTGCGATGGTCCCCGAGGAGGTCCGCTCACTGGGCTTTCCGGTCCCCGCCTGGCCTCATGGACAGTACTTCGCCGTGGTGTTCATGGCCTTCATCTTCGTGGTGCTGGGGCTATTCCCCGACACCCGCAAGGCCCTCTATGCCGGCGGTTCCTGGCTGCTCATCCTCACGGCTGCCTACTGGCTGTGGGTGAGGCCCGATGCCGACGAACGCACCGAGCCGGAGCGGCCCTGAACCCGCCGCCTGCAGGAAGAAGGAGAATTTGCATGAGGCATCACACCCAAGGATTCGAACTCGCGCCTGAACTGATCGAGGATTTCCAGCGCGACGGCGCCGTCTGCATCCGCCAACTCTTCACGGACGAGGAGGTGGAGCTGCTGGAGCGGGGCATCGAGGAGAACCTCGCCAATCCCAGCGAGCGTGCCAAGGTCGCCAGCCGCGAGGACGACCCGGGCTGGTTCTTCGAGGATTTCTGCAATTGGCGGGAGAATGACCATTACCGCCGATTCATCTTCGAGAGCCGCGTGGGGGCGGTGGCAGCGCAACTGATGGGGTGCGACAACGCCCGGCTGTTCCACGATCACCTGCTGGTGAAGGAGCCCAATACCCGCCAGCCCACGCCCTGGCACCAGGACCAGCCCTACTACAACGTCGAGGGCCGGCAGAACTGCAGCATGTGGATGCCGGTGGACCCGGTGGCGCGTGAATCCACCCTGGAGTTCGTCGCCGGTTCCCACCAGGGGCCCTGGCTGATGCCCCGCAGCTTCCTCGACCATCAGGCCCGCTGGTTCCCCGAAGGCACCCTGGCCGATCTCCCCGACATCGAGGACGATCGCTCGCGCTGGAACATACTCGGCTGGGAACTGGAGCCGGGCGACGCGGTATTCTTCCACATGCTCACCCTCCACGCGTCTGGGGGCGTTGGCGGTGACCGCCGGCGCCGGGCCTTCTCCCTGCGCTTCCTGGGCGAAGACATGGTCCACGCGCCCAGACAATGGAAGACCTCTCCGGAATTTCCGGGCCTGGCGGACGAACTGCCGGCTGGGGCGCCCATGGCGCATCGGCTGTTTCCGCAGGTGTGGCCGAGGGGGTAAGGGCCTCGACCCCTTCACCCATGGATCGTCCTGGCTGCGCCAACCGCCCGAGGGCTCTTTTCATTTCCCATCTGCGGCGTATCGTGGAAAGCACGCTCCCCAAGGAGGTGCTGCCATGTTCCAGATCATGAGAAACGGCGAGAACCGCGTCGATATCAACCTGGCTGGAAAGCTGGATCGTGATGACATGCGCGCGGTGATCGCGCAGCTCACGCAACAGTCCGAGGGAATCTCCCACGGCCGGATGCTCTACCGGATCAACAGTTTCGAGATGCCGACCTTGGGCGCCGTGGCCGAGGAGTTTTCCCATCTTCCCGAGTTGTTCCGGCTGGTGAAGCGCTTCGACCGGATGGCGGTGGTGGCCGACAAGTCCTGGATTCGCAAGGTGAGTGAAGTGGAGGGGGCATTGATTCCCGGGCTGACGGTGAGGGCATTCGATCCTGACCATGAGTCCGAGGCACAGGAGTGGCTCTTCCGCTAGTGGCCCGATAGGCCCGTTCCCTCTGCTGCAGCCTTCACAGGGCGATCCTCGGATCGCCCTTTTTCATGCCCTGAATGACCGGGGCCGGCATTCCGGCGGTTCGTGATTCGGGCATGATGTGCGGCTTTCCCGGCAGAGCCCGGAAATTCGCCAAGACAGCAAGAAGGATGAGTGCGTGAAGCAAGGCAACGAGCCGTCGGCAGCAGATGCATCGGCCCTGTTCATCGGCTGGGACGTCGGCGGCTGGAACTGCGACAAGAACCCCGCCAGTCGCGACGCCCTGGTGGTGCTGGATGCCGGGCGGCGGATGCTGGGCACGCCCTGGCGCGGCAACCTGCGGCGGCCCATCAACCAGGCGGCGGATACCGCAGGTTTCGTTGCCCGCCTGCTGGCGCTGTGCGGCCTCGAGGCGGAGGACTTCGCGGGGCTGCCGGTGGTACTGGCCATCGACACGCCTTTGGCGTTTTCCAGCGCCTTCGTGCAGCTGCTGGTGGAGGGCAGGGCGGTTGAGGGCATCGAGGGCTCGGCCAGCAACCCCTATCTGTTTCGTCGGACCGAACGCTTCCTCTTCGAGCGGGGGATCACGCCGCTCTCGGCGGTGAAGGACATGATCGGCAGCCAGGCCACCAAAGGCATGCATGTATTGGCGCGTTTCGCGCCGACCCTCGAGCGCTGCGGCGTCTGGACCGACGGAAGCCGGCTGCGGGCGATCGAGGCCTATCCGTCGGCTTGTCGGAAGTCGGCCAGCGTGACGACCCTGCAGCGAGACTACCTGGACGACCCGTCGCTGTCCCATGCCGATCTGCGGGATGCGCTGACCTGCGCCTTGCTCGCCTGGCTGTTCCACTGCCAGCCGGAAGCCCTGGCGCACCCGGCTCAGGATGTGCCCGAGCGGGAAGGCTGGATCTTCGTGCCGGCGGACGCCCTGTCCTGATCGAATCGGCTGGTTGGCGGCAGCGCAACCACGACGCACCTTGTCGCGAAATGCTGGCAAACTTCGCCATCGGTTTTTTCGACAGGAGTCAGTCGATGCCCCAAAGCCCGGAGCTGTCCCCCGGCCTCATCGTCATCCACGGCAACCACCTGGAAGAGTTGCGCGCCCTGGCGGTGGAATGGATGCGGCGCCATCCGCTGCGGCCGCTGGAGAACGAGGTGCTGCTGGTGCAGAGCAACGGCATCGCCCAGTGGCTCAAGCTGGCCCTGGCGGAGCGCGAGGGATGCGGCATCGCCGCGGCCCTGGACGTGGACCTGCCGGCGCGTTTCCTCTGGCAGGCCTACCGCGGTGTGCTCGGCAAGGACGCGATACCCCAGCAGTCCCCCCTGGACAAGGCCCCCTTGACCTGGCGCCTCATGCGCCTGCTGCCTGGTCTGCTGGCGGACGAGGCTTTCGCGCCGCTGCGGCGTTTCCTCGCCGATGACAGCGACCTGCGCAAGCGTCACCAACTGGCCGAGCGGCTGGCGGACCTCTTCGACCAGTACCAGGTCTACCGCGCCGACTGGCTGGCGGACTGGGCCGAGGGCCGCGACAGCCTGCGCACCTCCCGGGGCGGCGAGCGGGCGCTGGACGAGGCCTCGCGCTGGCAGCCGGCGCTTTGGCGGGCCTTGCTGGCGGATGTGGGCGAGGAGCACCTGGCGGAAAGCCGGGCGGGCGTTCACCCGCGCTTCGTCGCGCGGATGCGTGAACTGGAGGCGCCGCCGCGCGGCCTGCCACGGCGCATCACGGTGTTCGGCATTTCCTCGCTGCCGGCCCAGATGCTGGAGGCCCTGGCCGCGATGGCGCGCTTCAGCCAGGTGATGCTCTATGTCCATAACCCCTGCCAGCACCACTGGGGCGACATCGTCGAAGACAAGGACCTGCTGCGCCACGAGTACCGCCGCCAGCAGCGCAAAGGCGTGGCGGCCGGGCAGCTCGGCCTGTTCGACGAGTCCCGGATGCACCAGCACGCCCAGCCCTTGCTGGCCGCCTGGGGCAAGCAGGGGCGCGACTACATCAACCTGCTGGACCAGTACGACGACCCCGAGCGCTACCGCGAAGAGTTCGACCGCATCGACCTGTTCAGCCCGGCGTCGGGCGATGGCCTGCTGGGGCAGTTGCAGAACGACATCCTCGACCTGAGGCCGCTGGCGGAAACCCGCGAGACCTGGCCGCCGGTCGACCCGTCGCGGGACAGCTCCCTGCGTTTCCACATCGCCCACAGCGCCCAGCGCGAAGTCGAAGTGCTGCATGACCAGCTACTGGCGGCGTTCAGCGCCGATCCGGACCTGCGCCCCCGCGACGTCATCGTCATGGTGCCGGACGTGAACACCTACGCACCGCATATCCAGGCGGTGTTCGGCCAATTCGCCGGCGACGACCCGCGCTTCATTCCCTTCACACTGGCGGACCAGGGTTTGCGCGGCAAGGAACCGCTGGCGATCGCCCTGGAACACCTGCTGAAGTTGCCGGATAGCCGCTTCAGCGTCAGCGAAATGCTGGACCTGCTGGACGTGGCGGCCCTGCGCGCACGCTTTGGCATCAGGGAAGACGAGTTGCCCACCTTGCGCCGCTGGCTGGAAGGTGCCGGCATCCGCTGGGGCCTGGACGCTCGGCAGCGGGAATCCCTTGGGCTCGGCGAAGGCCTGGAGCAGAACACCTGGCGCTTCGGCCTGCGCCGCATGCTCCTGGGCTACGCCGTGGGCGCCGCCGGGGCTTATGCCGACATCGAGCCCTACGACGAGATCGGCGGCCTGGACGCCGCCCTGATCGGTCCGCTGACCCGGCTGCTGGAAGCCCTGGACCGCCAGCTGGAGACCCTCAAGGCGCCGGCGACGCCGGTGGCCTGGGGCGAGCGGCTGCGGAATCTGCTGGAGACCTTCTTCCTGCCGCAGGGTGAGCGCGAGGAAGTGCTGCGTACCCAGTTGCTCGACGCCCTGGACGCCTGGCTGGAACTCTGCGAGGCCGCCGGACTCGACGAGTCGCTGCCGCTGCCGGTGGTCCGCGAGGCCTGGCTTGGCGACCTGGACCAGGGGCGCCTGAGCCAGCGTTTTCTCGCGGGCGCGGTCAATTTCTGCACCCTGATGCCCATGCGCGCCATTCCCTTCCGCCATGTTTGCCTGCTGGGCATGAATGACGGCGATTACCCCCGCAGCCAGGCGCCGCTGGATTTCGACCTCATGGCCGGCGATTACCGCCCCGGCGATCGCTCCCGCCGCGAGGATGATCGCTACCTGCTGCTGGAGGCGCTGCTGGCTGCGCGCGACCGCCTATACGTGAGCTGGGTGGGGCGCAGCATCCGCGACAACAGCGAGCGTCCGCCGTCGGTTCTGGTGGGGCAGTTGCGTGACCATCTCGCCAGCGCCTGGACCCTGGCAGGAGGCGGCGACCTGCTTCATGCGCTGACCACCGAGCACCCGCTGCAGCCCTTCAGTCGCCGCTATTTCGACGAGCAGCCGGGGCTGTTCAGCTACGTCCATGAGTGGGCGGCGCTGCATGGCGGGGCGGTACCCCGTGAGGACGCCGCGCCTCTGCCGGCCTGGGAGGAGGGGCGGGAGATCAGCCCCGAGATGCTGCAGGGCTTCCTGCGGGATCCGGTGAAGTGCTTCTTCACCCGCCGCCTCAAGGTCCATCTGGACGAGGAGCAGCAGGCGCAACTGGACAGCGAGCCCTTCAGCCTCGATGGCCTGGAGCGCTACCAGTTGCAGGACCACTTGCTGAAGTCCGCCGTGCAGGCGCCCGACGGAGACTTCACGCGAGCCCTGATGACGGCGGCCGACCGTTTGCAGCGTGCTGGCGTACTGCCGCTGGCGGGGTTTGGCCAGCAGTACCGAGACGGCTTGCTGCAGCCCTTGCCCGATCAGTTGCAGCGCCATGCCGGGCTCTGCCTGCTCTGGCCCGAGCTGCTGGAGTCGCCCGTGCGCCTGAGCTTCGCGGCCTCCGGCGTGCAGCTGGAGGGCTGGCTGGGTGGGCTGCGGCGCAAGGCTGACGGCAGCCTGGCGCGCCTGGAGCTGCTGCCCGGCGGCCTGGCCAAGGAGAAGGGCTGGAAATGGCATCGCCTGCTGCGGCCCTATGTACTGCATGTGATCGCAGCGGCTTGCGGCGCGCCCATCACCACGCTGCTGGTGGGCGAAGACCAGTCCCTGGCCCTCGAACCGCTGTCGCAGGAGTCGGCCGGCAAGCAACTGACGGCCTGGCTGGAGGCCTGGACCTCGGGCATGCAGGCGCCGCTGCCGGTGGCATTAAAGACCTCCCTGGCCTGGTTGCAGGAAGAGAACGACGACAAGGCCCGTGGCGTCTACGAAGGCGGCTACAACCTCACCGGCGAAGTGGTCGGCAGTGCCAGCCTGGCGCGGCAGTTCCCGGACTACGCGGCGCTGACCGCCGATGGCCGTTTCCCCGCCTGGAGCGAGTGCCTCTACGGCCCCTTGCTGGCCAGCCACCCCATCGCCCTCAAGGAGGAAGCGGCATGAGCCTGTCTCCACGTCCCCTGGCCCTGCGCTTTCCGCTGCATGGCAGCCGGCTGATCGAAGCCAGCGCCGGCACCGGCAAGACCTTCACCATCTCCGCGCTCTACTTGCGGCTGATCCTCAGGCACGGCAGTGACGCGGCCTTTCGCGAGCCGCTGCTGCCGCCGCAGATCCTGGTGGTGACCTTCACCGATGCCGCCACCCGCGAACTGCGGGACCGCATCCGCGCGCGGCTGGTGCAGGCGGCGGCGGTTTTCCGTGGCGACGGTGAGCCGGATCCGCTGCTGGACCAGTTGCGGGCCGACTTCGATGAGTCGGCATGGTCCGATTGTGCCCGCCGCCTGGAACTGGCCGCGCAGTGGATGGACGAGGCGGCTGTCTCCACCATTCACGGCTGGTGCCAGCGGATGCTGCGGGAGCATGCCTTCGACAGCGGCAGCCTGTTCAGCCAGACCCTGGAAACCGACCACAGCGAGCTGCTGGCCGAAGTGGTGCGGGACTACTGGCGGCAGCATTGCTACCCGCTTCAGGGCGCGGCCCTGTCCTGGGTGGCCGGGAACTGGGGCACGCCGGCCGGTCTCGGCGCCCGCTTGCGCCCCCTGTTGGGCGAGCCGGGGGCGGTGGACCCGCAACCCCTGGGCGCGCTGCTGGAGCGTGCCCTGGCCGATCGCGAGCGGGAGCTGGCGGCATTGAAGGCCCCTTGGGCGGCCTGGGCGGATGAGCTGCGTGGGTTGCTGGACCGGGCGGTGGCCGACAAGCAGGTGGATGCCCGAAAGATCCAGGCGCGTTACTACAACCCCTGGCTGGAGAAGCTGCTGAACTGGGCCAAGGGTGAGGAGGCGCGCCTGGACCTGGGCACCGGCTTCACCCGCCTGACCCCGGACGGCCTGGCCGAAGCCTGGAAGGGGACGCCGCCGACGCACCCGGCGCTGGATGCGATGGTGGGCCTAGAGGCGGCGCTGGAGGGGCTGTCCGATGCCGGCGACGCTGCGCTGCACCATGCCGCCGCCTGGGTGCGCGAGCGCTTCGATCGGGAGAAACGCCAGCGGGCCGAGATGGGCTTCGACGACATGCTCACCCGCCTGGACGCCGCGCTGCAGAGCGAGAACGGTCCGCGCCTGGCCGAAGTGATCCGCCGGCAGTTTCCGGTGGCGTTGATCGACGAGTTCCAGGACACCGACCCACTGCAATACCGCATCTTCGACACCCTCTACGAGGTGGAGGCGAACCGCGACGACTGTGGCCTGTTCATGATCGGCGACCCCAAGCAGGCCATCTATTCCTTCCGGGGTGCGGACATTCACACCTACCTGCGGGCGCGCCGCGCCACCGTCGGGCGGCACTACAACCTGGAGCGCAATTTCCGCTCCAGCCAGGACATGGTGGACGCGGTGAACGGCCTGTTCCTTCGCGCCGAGAACCGCGAGGGCGGGGTAGGGGCCTTCCTCTTCCGCGATGATCTGCCCTTCATTCCGGTGGATGCCCAGGGGCGCAAGGAGTGCTGGACCCTGGACGGCGAGTCCCAGGCCGCCCTGACCTTCTGGCAACTGGCCAGCGAGGAGCCAGTGGCCAAGGGCGGCTACCTGGACAGCCTGGCCCAGGCAGCGGCCAGCGAGATCGTGCGCCTGCTGGACCTTGGCCAGCAGGGCCGCGCCGGCTTCACCCGGGATGGCGTGCTGACCCCCTTGCGGCCCAGCGATATCGCTGTACTGGTGCGGGATTTCAACGAGGCCCAGTCCATCCGCGGGCAACTGGCCTCCCGCGGCGTGCGCAGCGTCTACCTGTCGGACAAGGACTCGGTGTTCGCCGCCCAGGAGGCCCGCGACCTGCTGCTCTGGCTGCGCGCCTGCGCCGAGCCGGACCAGGACCGGCCGCTGCGGGCCGCCCTGGCCAGTGCGACCCTGGGGCTTGACCTGGCGGAGCTGGAGCGGATCAACCTCGACGAGCGCATCTGGGAACGCCGGGTCATGCAGTTCCGCGACTACCGCCTGCGCTGGCAGCGCCAGGGCGTGCTGCCCATGCTGCGCCAGTTGCTCCAGGACTTCGCGTTGCCCCAGCGGCTGATGGGACGCGAGGATGGCGAGCGGGTGCTGACCAACCTGCTGCACCTGGCCGAACTGCTGCAACAGGCCGCCGCCGAGCTGGACGGCGAGCTGGCGCTGATCCGCCACCTGGGCGAATTGCTGGCGGGGGAGGGCCAGGCCGTCGAGGAGCAGGTGCTGCGCCTGGAGAGCGACGAGGCCCTGGTGCGGGTGGTGACCATCCACAAATCCAAGGGCCTGGAGTATCCGCTGGTCTTCCTGCCTTTCATCTGTGCCTTCCGCCCGGTGGACGACAAGAAGCCCCTTCAGGTCCACGACGGCGAACGCCGCCGGCTGGTCCTCAAGGCGGATGCCGACACCCTGCAGCGCGCCGAACACGAACGCCTGGGCGAGGACCTGCGCCTGCTCTACGTGGCGCTGACCCGCGCCCGCCATGCCTGCTGGCTGGGAGTGACGGACCTGAAGATCGGCAATGTGAAGAAATCGCGGCTCCATGAGTCCGCCCTGGGCTACCTGCTGGGGGGCGGCGTGCCGCTGGCCAGCAGTGCGCAGCTCGCCGAATGGCTGTCGCCTTTCGCCGATCCCCAGCGCAGTAGCGTGCTGCCCGCACCCGAGGCGACGGAGCAGCGTTACCGTCCCCTGGCGGACGCCCGCTTCGAGCCTCGCTGGCGCACGCCGGCGCGGCGCGCGGCCGAGCACTGGTGGATCGCGTCCTACAGCGCCCTGCGCCTGGATGAGGATGCTCCTACGCCCGCCAGTCGCCACGAAGACGTTGCACCTGACAGCCTGGCGATGCAGAACTCCACCGATGACGACAGTCCGGAGCTGGCCCAGGCCCCGTTGCCGGCTTCCGCCCAGGGGTTGCACCGCTTTCCGCGCGGCCCAAACCCCGGCACTTTCCTCCACGGCCTGCTGGAACTGGCCGCCGAGGAAGGTTTCGCCCGCTGCGTGGCGGAGCCGGGTGTCCTGCGCGAAGCCCTGGCGCGACGTTGCCAGCGCCGCGGCCTGGAAAGCTGGATCGACCCCCTGCACCAATGGTTGCAGGCGCTGCTGGAACAGCCATTGTCGCTGGGCGACGGCCGCTCGGTGCGTCTGGCGGAGCTGACGCAGTACCAGCCGGAGCTGGAGTTCTGGTTCGAGGCCCGGCATGTCGATGTGCAGCGGCTGGATGAGTTGGTGCAGCGGCACGAGTTGCCGGGACTTCCTCGCCAGCCTCTGCGGGCCGATACCCTGAACGGCATGTTCAAGGGCTTCATCGACCTGACGTTCGAGCATGAGGGGCGTTATTACGTGGCGGACTACAAGTCCAACTGGCTGGGCGCCGATGATGCCGCCTACACCCGCGAGGCGATGGCGGCGGCCATGGCCGGTCATCGCTATGACCTGCAGTACGTGCTCTATGTGCTGGCGCTGCACCGGCAGTTGCGCCTGCGTCTGCCGGCTTACGACTACGACCGTCATCTCGGGGGGGCGCTCTACCTCTTCCTGCGTGCGCCGGGGCCGGGCGTCTACCTGGCGCGGCCGCCGCGCGAACTGATCGAACAACTGGATGCCCTGTTCCTGGGCGAGTCCGTGGAGGCTGTGGCATGAGCAACGAACTGTCCCTGGCGCTGCGCGAGCGTGCCGATCTGTTCGACCTGCTGGAGGCCTGGAGCGAGCGTGGCTGGCTGCGGGAGCTCGACCGCGCCCTGGCGCGTTTCCTCGCCGAACTGGACCCTGGCGCTTCGCCGCTGCTGATCCTCGCCGCCGCCCTGGCCAGCCACCAATTGGGGCAGGGCCACGTCTGCCTGGACCTGGCGGCCACCCTGGCCCATCCGGACTTCACGCTTTCCCTGCCGCCTGAAGGGGAGGACCCGGAGGAGGCGACGCTATTGCCCTCCCAGGTGCTGGCAGGGCTCAGCCTGGAGACCTGGCTGGCCGCATGCCGCGGAAGTGCCCTGCTCGAGGCGGAGGGGGCGCCCCTTGTCCTCTCCGGTCCCTGCCTTTATCTGCGCCGTTATTGGGACTACGAGCGGCGGGTCGCGGGCAATATCGCCAAGCGGTTGCAGGCCATCGCCGACGCGCCGGCCGAGCTGTCTTCGCGCCTGGCGACGCTTTTTCCGGAGCCCCTGGTGCTGGAGGGCGAGCGTCTGACCGATTGGCAGAAGCTGGCCTGCGCCCTGGCGGCGCGGGGCCGTTTCACCCTGATCACCGGAGGTCCCGGAACCGGCAAGACGACGACGGTGGTGCGCCTGCTGGCGCTGTTGCAGGAAGCGGCGATGGCGGCCGGCGCGCCCCTTCGTCTCAGCCTGGCGGCGCCCACCGGCAAGGCGGCTGCGCGACTGACCGAGTCCATCGGTGGCCAGGTGGCGTCGCTGCCGGTGGCTGAGGCGGTGCGGGCGCAGATCCCCAGCAAGGTGACCACCTTGCACCGGCTGCTGGGCAGTCGCCCCGACAGCCGTCACTTCCGTCATGACGCGGGCAATCCCTTGCCGCTGGATGTGCTGGTGGTGGACGAGGCCTCGATGATCGACCTGGAAATGATGGCCAACCTGTTGGACGCCTTGCCGGCTCACTCGCGCCTGATCCTCCTGGGCGACAAGGACCAGCTCGCGTCCGTGGAAGCCGGTGCGGTGCTGGGCGACCTGTGCCGGGAGGCGGAAACCGGTGGCTACAGCGAGGCCACTCGTGCCTGGCTGGAGGCCCGGACCGGCGAGCCTCTGGCCGATCCGTCGTTGCTGCCGGGCGACCAGCCGCTGGCCCAGCACATCGTGATGCTGAGGCACTCCCGGCGCTTCGGCAGCGGTTCCGGCATCGGCCGGCTGGCCCGTGCGGTGAACCGTGCGGATGCCCAGGGCGCGCGCAGCACCCTGGCGGCTGGCAGTGAGGACCTGCATGTACTGCGCTTGTCCGGTGAGCAGGATCGCGCCCTGGAACGGCTGCTACTGAGCGGGCTGGGAGAGGCCGGGGCCGGTCCGCAGGGGTATGCGCACTATCTGGAACTGATGCAGGCGGAGCGACCCGGCCAAGGCGAGGATCTCCAGGCCTGGGATGGCTGGGCGGGCCGGGTGCTGGCGGCGTTCGACCAGTTCCAGTTGCTCTGCGCGGTGCGCAAGGGGCCCTGGGGCGTGGAGGGGCTCAACGAGCGGATCGCCCAGGCCCTGCAGCGCCGCGGCCTGCTGGAGCAGGATCACGGCTGGTATGAAGGCCGGCCGGTGCTGGTGACCCGTAACGACTACAGCCTGGGCCTGATGAACGGCGACATCGGCATCACCCTGCGCCTGCCGGAGCCGCCTGAGTTCCCCGGGGCGACGGTCCGTCAGGTGCTGCGGGTCGTGTTCCCGCGCAACGACGGCAGCGGCGCGCTGCGGCATATCCTGCCGAGCCGGCTGGGGGCGGTGGAGACGGTGTTCGCCATGACGGTCCACAAGTCCCAGGGCTCGGAGTTCGCCCACTGCGCGCTGATCCTGCCGGACAACCTGAACCCGGTGCTGACCAAGGAGCTTGTCTACACCGGCATCACGCGGGCGCGTCGCTGGTTCAGCCTGGTGGAGACGCGTGCGGGGATCTTCGAACAGGCGGTGCAACGACGGGTCGAGCGCCGCAGTGGATTGCGGGAAGCGCTGGAAGGTTGAGTGCGTGCGTCCTTTATATGAGAGCAGACTTTTACCGATTATTTGAATTGGGTATTGACGGCAGATTTCTCATCCCTATAATGCGCCCCACTTCCGGCGCAGTCGCCAAGCGAAACTCCTTGAGAATCAAAGGGTTAAGCTGAAAGCGAAAGGCTCGGAAGTGAGGTGTTGACGGCGGGATTGAATCCTGTAGAATGCGCCTCCCGCTGACGAGAAGAGTGAATCGGATCGAAAGCGCAAGCGGTTGAGTAGAAAAGAAATTTTCGAAAAAACAGCTTGACAGTAAGAAAGGCTGCTGTAGAATGCGCGGCCTCGGTTGAGACGAAAGACTTGATCGAAACGTTCTTTAACAACTGAATCAAGCAATTCGTGTGGGTGCTTGTGAGGTAAGACTGATAGTCAACTGATTATCAGCATCACAAGTAACACTCGTGAATTCGAGAGTTTATTTGCGATTGCTGAGCCAAGTTTAGGGTTTTCTCAAAACCCAAGCAGTATTGAACTGAAGAGTTTGATCATGGCTCAGATTGAACGCTGGCGGCAGGCCTAACACATGCAAGTCGAGCGGCAGCGGGTCCTTCGGGATGCCGGCGAGCGGCGGACGGGTGAGTAATGCCTAGGAATCTGCCTGGTAGTGGGGGATAACTCGGGGAAACTCGAGCTAATACCGCATACGTCCTACGGGAGAAAGTGGGGGATCTTCGGACCTCACGCTATCAGATGAGCCTAGGTCGGATTAGCTAGTTGGTGAGGTAAAGGCTCACCAAGGCGACGATCCGTAACTGGTCTGAGAGGATGATCAGTCACACTGGAACTGAGACACGGTCCAGACTCCTACGGGAGGCAGCAGTGGGGAATATTGGACAATGGGCGAAAGCCTGATCCAGCCATGCCGCGTGTGTGAAGAAGGTCTTCGGATTGTAAAGCACTTTAAGTTGGGAGGAAGGGCAGTAAGTTAATACCTTGCTGTTTTGACGTTACCAACAGAATAAGCACCGGCTAACTTCGTGCCAGCAGCCGCGGTAATACGAAGGGTGCAAGCGTTAATCGGAATTACTGGGCGTAAAGCGCGCGTAGGTGGTTCAGCAAGTTGGAGGTGAAATCCCCGGGCTCAACCTGGGAACTGCCTCCAAAACTACTGGGCTAGAGTATGGTAGAGGGTGGTGGAATTTCCTGTGTAGCGGTGAAATGCGTAGATATAGGAAGGAACACCAGTGGCGAAGGCGACCACCTGGACTAATACTGACACTGAGGTGCGAAAGCGTGGGGAGCAAACAGGATTAGATACCCTGGTAGTCCACGCCGTAAACGATGTCGACTAGCCGTTGGGATCCTTGAGATCTTAGTGGCGCAGCTAACGCGATAAGTCGACCGCCTGGGGAGTACGGCCGCAAGGTTAAAACTCAAATGAATTGACGGGGGCCCGCACAAGCGGTGGAGCATGTGGTTTAATTCGAAGCAACGCGAAGAACCTTACCTGGCCTTGACATGCTGAGAACTTTCCAGAGATGGATTGGTGCCTTCGGGAACTCAGACACAGGTGCTGCATGGCTGTCGTCAGCTCGTGTCGTGAGATGTTGGGTTAAGTCCCGTAACGAGCGCAACCCTTGTCCTTAGTTACCAGCACGTTATGGTGGGCACTCTAAGGAGACTGCCGGTGACAAACCGGAGGAAGGTGGGGATGACGTCAAGTCATCATGGCCCTTACGGCCAGGGCTACACACGTGCTACAATGGTCGGTACAAAGGGTTGCCAAGCCGCGAGGTGGAGCTAATCCCATAAAACCGATCGTAGTCCGGATCGCAGTCTGCAACTCGACTGCGTGAAGTCGGAATCGCTAGTAATCGTGAATCAGAATGTCACGGTGAATACGTTCCCGGGCCTTGTACACACCGCCCGTCACACCATGGGAGTGGGTTGCTCCAGAAGTAGCTAGTCTAACCGCAAGGGGGACGGTTACCACGGAGTGATTCATGACTGGGGTGAAGTCGTAACAAGGTAGCCGTAGGGGAACCTGCGGCTGGATCACCTCCTTAATCGAAGACATCAGCTTCTTCATAAGTTCCCACACGAATTGCTTGATTCAATTGCGAAGGCGATTGGGTCTGTAGCTCAGTTGGTTAGAGCGCACCCCTGATAAGGGTGAGGTCGGCAGTTCGAATCTGCCCAGACCCACCAATTGTCGCGGGGTCGAATGACCGGCCGACATTGGGGCCATAGCTCAGCTGGGAGAGCGCCTGCTTTGCACGCAGGAGGTCAGGAGTTCGATCCTCCTTGGCTCCACCACTCTCCAGTCAGGCAGCCAAGAGTGCAGAATTGAGTATCCGTGGTTGGATATTGAATTCTGGACTTTGCTTCAGAATCGTTCTTTAAAAATTCGGGTATGTGATAGAAGTGACTTGTTGAATGTTTCACTGCATTCAGCAACTCAAGGCAAAATTTGCGAGTTCAAGCGCGAATTTTCGGCGAATGTCGTCTTCACACCATGATCGCAGGCAGATTGCTTGGGGTTATATGGTCAAGTGAAGAAGCGCATACGGTGGATGCCTTGGCAGTCAGAGGCGATGAAAGACGTGGTAGCCTGCGAAAAGCTTCGGGGAGTCGGCAAACAGACTTTGATCCGGAGATCTCTGAATGGGGGAACCCACCTAGGATAACCTAGGTATCTTGTACTGAATCCATAGGTGCAAGAGGCGAACCAGGGGAACTGAAACATCTAAGTACCCTGAGGAAAAGAAATCAACCGAGATTCCCTTAGTAGTGGCGAGCGAACGGGGACTAGCCCTTAAGCTTCCTTGAATCTAATAGAACGCTCTGGAAAGTGCGGCCATAGTGGGTGATAGCCCCGTATATGAAAGGTTCTTGGAAGTGAAATCGAGTAGGACGGAGCACGTGAAACTTTGTCTGAACATGGGGGGACCATCCTCCAAGGCTAAATACTACTGACTGACCGATAGTGAACCAGTACCGTGAGGGAAAGGCGAAAAGAACCCCGGAGAGGGGAGTGAAATAGAACCTGAAACCGTATGCGTACAAGCAGTGGGAGCCTACTTTGTTAGGTGACTGCGTACCTTTTGTATAATGGGTCAGCGACTTATATTCAGTGGCGAGCTTAACCGAATAGGGGAGGCGTAGCGAAAGCGAGTCTTAATAGGGCGTTTAGTCGCTGGGTATAGACCCGAAACCGGGCGATCTATCCATGAGCAGGTTGAAGGTTAGGTAACACTGACTGGAGGACCGAACCGACTCCCGTTGAAAAGGTAGCGGATGACTTGTGGATCGGAGTGAAAGGCTAATCAAGCTCGGAGATAGCTGGTTCTCCTCGAAAGCTATTTAGGTAGCGCCTCACGTATCACTCCAGGGGGTAGAGCACTGTTTCGGCTAGGGGGTCATCCCGACTTACCAAACCGATGCAAACTCCGAATACCTGGAAGTGTCAGCGTGGGAGACACACGGCGGGTGCTAACGTCCGTCGTGAAAAGGGAAACAACCCAGACCGTCAGCTAAGGTCCCAAAGTTGTAGTTAAGTGGGAAACGATGTGGGAAGGCTTAGACAGCTAGGAGGTTGGCTTAGAAGCAGCCATCCTTTAAAGAAAGCGTAATAGCTCACTAGTCGAGTCGGCCTGCGCGGAAGATGTAACGGGGCTCAAACTACACACCGAAGCTACGGGTTCGTCGCAAGACGAGCGGTAGAGGAGCGTTCTGTAAGCCTGTGAAGGTAAGTTGAGAAGCTTGCTGGAGGTATCAGAAGTGCGAATGCTGACATGAGTAACGACAATGGGAGTGAAAAACTCCCACGCCGAAAGACCAAGGGTTCCTGCGCAACGTTAATCGACGCAGGGTGAGTCGGCCCCTAAGGCGAGGCTGAAAAGCGTAGTCGATGGGAAACGGGTTAATATTCCCGTACTTCTAGTTACTGCGATGGAGGGACGGAGAAGGCTAGGCCAGCTTGGCGTTGGTTGTCCAAGTTTAAGGTGGTAGGCCGAACACTTAGGCAAATCCGGGTGTTCAAGGCCGAGAGCTGATGACGAGCTTTCTTTTAGAAAGCGAAGTGGTCGATGCCATGCTTCCAGGAAAAGCTTCTAAGCTTCAGGTAACTAGGAACCGTACCCCAAACCGACACAGGTGGTTGGGTAGAGAATACCAAGGCGCTTGAGAGAACTCGGGTGAAGGAACTAGGCAAAATGGCACCGTAACTTCGGGAGAAGGTGCGCCGGTGAGGGTGAAGGACTTGCTCCGTAAGCCCATGCCGGTCGAAGATACCAGGCCGCTGCGACTGTTTATTAAAAACACAGCACTCTGCAAACACGAAAGTGGACGTATAGGGTGTGACGCCTGCCCGGTGCCGGAAGGTTAATTGATGGGGTTAGCGCAAGCGAAGCTCTTGATCGAAGCCCCGGTAAACGGCGGCCGTAACTATAACGGTCCTAAGGTAGCGAAATTCCTTGTCGGGTAAGTTCCGACCTGCACGAATGGCGTAACGATGGCGGCGCTGTCTCCACCCGAGACTCAGTGAAATTGAAATCGCTGTGAAGATGCAGTGTATCCGCGGCTAGACGGAAAGACCCCGTGAACCTTTACTGTAGCTTTGCACTGGACTTTGAGCCTGCTTGTGTAGGATAGGTGGGAGGCTTTGAAGCGTGGACGCCAGTTCGCGTGGAGCCATCCTTGAAATACCACCCTGGCATGCTTGAGGTTCTAACTCTGGTCCGTCATCCGGATCGAGGACAGTGTATGGTGGGCAGTTTGACTGGGGCGGTCTCCTCCTAAAGAGTAACGGAGGAGTACGAAGGTGCGCTCAGACCGGTCGGAAATCGGTCGCAGAGTATAAAGGCAAAAGCGCGCTTGACTGCGAGACAGACACGTCGAGCAGGTACGAAAGTAGGTCTTAGTGATCCGGTGGTTCTGTATGGAAGGGCCATCGCTCAACGGATAAAAGGTACTCCGGGGATAACAGGCTGATACCGCCCAAGAGTTCATATCGACGGCGGTGTTTGGCACCTCGATGTCGGCTCATCACATCCTGGGGCTGAAGCCGGTCCCAAGGGTATGGCTGTTCGCCATTTAAAGTGGTACGCGAGCTGGGTTTAGAACGTCGTGAGACAGTTCGGTCCCTATCTGCCGTGGACGTTTGAGATTTGAGAGGGGCTGCTCCTAGTACGAGAGGACCGGAGTGGACGAACCTCTGGTGTTCCGGTTGTCACGCCAGTGGCACTGCCGGGTAGCTATGTTCGGAAGAGATAACCGCTGAAAGCATCTAAGCGGGAAACTCGCCTCAAGATGAGATCTCACTGGGATCTTGAATCCCCTGAAGGGCCGTCGAAGACTACGACGTTGATAGGTTGGGTGTGTAAGCGCTGTGAGGCGTTGAGCTAACCAATACTAATTGCCCGTGAGGCTTGACCATATAACACCCAAACAATCTGGTGATTGTGGGTGCGACTGGTGAAGTCGATGTGAACCGAAAGTTCGCATGAACCGCAAAGCCAAAACTGTCACATACCTGATTCGGGGTAGCGTCCCAGACGATACCCCAACCGAATTGCTTGACGACTATAGAGCGTTGGAACCACCTGATCCCATCCCGAACTCAGCAGTGAAACGACGCATCGCCGATGGTAGTGTGGAGCTTCTCCATGTGAGAGTAGGTCATCGTCAAGCTCCTATCCCAAACCCCCGATACGCTAACGCGTGTCGGGGGTTTGTCTTTGGGCGCGAAAAAAGTTCAGGGCGTTCTGCACCCCATTCCGTAGTCATGAAAAAGGCCACCTGAGGGTGGCCTTGGTATCTGTGGGCGCTGGCGGTCAGTCGCCGCGGTACTCGCAGCCGCTCGTGCAGGTCTCATGGATGCGGATGCGGGAGAGCTCTGGCAACAGCGGTTTGAGCGACTTCCAGATCCATTTGGCGAGCACTTCGCTGGTGGGATTTTCCAGGCCGGGAATCTCATTGAGGTAGTTGTGATCGAGCTGCTCGTAAAGCGGCTTGAAGATGGCCTTGAGCTCGGAGAAGTCGCGAATCCAGCCGGTATGGGGATCGGGCTCACCCTCGATGTAGATGGCGACACGGAAGGAGTGGCCGTGCAGGCGACCGCATTTATGGCCCGCAGGCACGTGGGGAAGCCGATGTGCGGCTTCGAAGACGAATTCTTTGAAGATTTCCACTGAGAACGCTCTTGAGATGACGGCCGGGCGTCCGGCCAAAGCAGGAAAGCGAGGATTTTACCAGTTATCCGGCGGCCTGGCCGAACGGGTCCAGGCCGCCGGACGAAGCGACTGCTCTACTTGATGCCGAGCCGCTTGGCGAGGCGCATCAGATTGGCGCGATCCACGCCCAGTTCGCGGGCTGCTGCGGCCCAGCTCTGCTGATGACGATCCAGGCAGGCCACCACCATCTGGCGCTGATACTGGTCCACGGCTGTGCGCAGATCGCCTTGAGGAAGCTCGCTGGGTGAGGCGTCTGGTTGATTGGCTGAAGCCTTCGTCTGGGCGTCTGGCAGCGCCAGGTCCGTCGCTGTGAGGGTGAGGATGCGCGGACGCTCCGCGCAGGCGGCAAGGGCCTTCAGGGCGGCACGGCCGATCAGGTGTTCCAGTTCCCTGACGTTGCCCGGCCAGTCGTAACGCAGCAGGGCGGCCTGGGCTTCCTGACCGAGTCGAAGGCTGCGAAGGCCGAGGCGCGCACGATTGTCTTCGAGGAAGTAGCCCGCCAGCAGCAGTACGTCACGACCGCGTTCCCGCAGGGGCGGAACCCGCAATGGGTAGACGCTCAGGCGGTGATAGAGGTCGGCACGGAAGCGTCCGGCACGCACCTCTTCCGCGAGATCCCGGTTGGTGGCGGCGATCACCCGGACGTTCACCTGATGCTCGCGATCCGAACCTACCCGCTGCAATTGGCCGCTCTGCAACGCTCGAAGCAGCTTGGCCTGAACCGCCAGGGGCAGTTCGCCCACTTCGTCGAGGAACAGGGTTCCCCCATCGGCCAGCTCGAATTTGCCCTTGCGCTCGCTTACCGCACCCGAGAACGCGCCGCGAACGTGTCCGAACAGCTCGCTTTCCACCAGGGTGTCGGGTAGCGCTGCGCAGTTGAGGCTGATCAGAAGGCGCGGGGCGCGGGGCGAGCGTGAATGGATGGCTTGTGCCACCAACTCCTTGCCCACGCCGGTTTCGCCACTGACCAGTACCGTGAGATCGCTCCCGGCCACCAGGTTGATCTCTTCCATCAGGGCCTTGTGGGCGCTGCTCTGGCCGATCATTTCACGGGCTCTGACCTGACCGGCGGCCTGCCGATAGACCTCCGCCAGGTGCTGTTCGTCTTCGGCGCGGCGAGTCAGGCTGTCCATGCGTTCCACCGCCTTGACCGTGGCCGCCGCCAGGCTGGCGAAGCCTTCCAGCATCTCCAGGTCCTGTGTGCCGAAGCGCGAAGGGTCCAAGGCGTCCAGGGTCAGCAGGCCCCAGGGCCGGTCGTCCAGGTAGAGGGTGCAGCCAAGACAGTCATGGACCTCCAGATGCTCCTGACGCCCCTCCACCAGTCCGTCATAGGGATCGGGCAGCCCGCAGTCGGCCGGAAAATGGGTGATGCCCCGGTGTTCCATCAGGGCCTGCAACCTCGGATGCTCCGCCACCTTGAAGCGACGGCCGAGAGTGTCCTGGCTGAGGCCGTCCACTGCCAGGGGCACCAGCTGGTCGCCGTCCAGGCGGAGGAGGGCGGTCGCGTCGCAGGGGAGCAAGCCGCGCAGGGCTCCCAGCAAGCGGCGGTAGCGCTCCCCTTCGGGCAGATCGCGAGACAGGTCGCTGACCAGGGGGATCAGCGTCTGTAACAGGGGGTTTGCTGTCATTATGACTCCTGGTGGTCGATATGACTCTTAATGAAGTGTAGTCATATTAACCTCTATATATACAAGTCATTGATTTATAAGGAATAAAAGTTGGCACGAAAACTGGAATAAGAAAGCCAGACTGATCCAACCCCAAAAACGGAGTTCCTATGCTGTCCAGCCAAGTTCGTGCCATCGTCAAGTCCACTGTCCCCCTGCTGGAAACAGGCGGCGAAGCCCTGACCACCCATTTCTACAAGCTGATGCTTTCCGAATACCCGGAAGTTCGCCCGCTGTTCAACCAGGCTCACCAAGCCAGCGGCGACCAGGCCCGCGCGCTTGCCAATGGCGTCCTCATGTATGCACGCCATATCGATCAACTCGAGCAGTTGGGCCCGCTGGTGAGCCGTATCGTGGCGAAGCATGTCTCCTTGCAGATCCTGCCGGAGCACTATCCGATCGTCGGTACCTGCCTGCTTCGGGCCATTCGCGAAGTGCTGGGCGAGGAGATCGCCACCGATGAAGTCATCGCTGCCTGGGCAGAGGCCTACAATCTTCTGGCCGGTTTGCTGATAGGTGCCGAAGAAGAAGTCTACGCCGCGAGCGCCAAAGCCCCCGGGGGCTGGCGGGGGGCTCGCCTGTTCCGTGTCGAGCGCAAGGACGTGGAAAGCGCGGAAATCACCTCCTTCTACCTGGTGCCGGAAGATGGCGGCGCCGTGATGGATTTCTCCCCGGGCCAGTACATCGGCCTGCGCCTGCACATCGACGGCGAGGAAGTGCGCCGCAACTATTCCCTCTCCGCAGCGCCCAATGGCCGTAGCTACCGGATCAGCGTCAAGCGCGAGCAGGGCGGCAAGGTCTCCAACTTCCTTCATGATCGCGTCCAGGAAGGCGCTGCGCTGGAGCTCTTCGCTCCGACGGGGGACTTCACCCTGCGCCGGAGCCGCAAGCCACTGGTGCTGATCACCGCCGGCGTCGGCATTACGCCCGCCCTGGCCATGCTGGAGGCGGAGCGCCATGGCGAGCGTCCGATCCACTTCATCCACTGTGCTCGTAATGGTGCGGTCCATGCCTTCCGCGACTGGGTGGAAGAAGTGGCAGCCAGCGCCCGGAACCTGCGCCATTTCTTCTGCTACAGCGAGCCCGATACCGGTGACGCTGCGGATGCCACGGGACTGCTCACCCGTGAGCACCTGGCTGAATGGCTCCCTGCCGATCGCGATGTCGAGGCCTATTTCCTCGGACCCAAGGGCTTCATGGTCCAGGTGAAGAAGCACCTGCGCGAGCTGGGTGTTCCCGAGTCGCAGAGTCATTACGAGTTCTTCGGACCGGCCAGCGCCCTGGAGGCCTGACCCTGACAGCCCGGCGCGGTGGCGCCGGGCCTTCCATGAGGAGTGAGCGTTCATGACCAGCCTGTTTGGAAGTCCCCAACGTCTGCTGCAGCTGTCCCACCTTTTCCTCTGGACCGGCGTTGGCCAATTGCTGCTGGGCATCGCCGGCGCCTATTGCCTCGACGCCCAGCTTGGGCTGCTTGCGCAGGTCTCCGCCCATGGCCTGGTGATTCTCGGGCCGACCCTGATCAAGCTGGGCTACGTGATGCGCCTGACCGCCCATTACCAGATGCGCCAGGAAGAAAGGGAGTTGGCCTGTGCAGTTGCTTGATGCGGCCAGGGAACTGGCGATTCGCCCTCTCTGGCGGCTGGGTTTCAGGCCTTTCTTTCTCTTCGGCACGGCCTTCGCCTTGTTGGCCGTGCTGATCTGGCTGGCCGCGCTGGTCGGCCATGCCGTGCCCTGGCAACCCGCAGGCGGCTGGCTGGCCTGGCATCGCCACGAAATGGTCTTCGGCTTCGGCGGCGCCATCATCGCCGGATTCCTCCTGACGGCGGTGCAGAACTGGACCGGTCATCCAGGCTTGCGGGGTCGAGGCCTGGCCTGGCTCGCAACCCTCTGGCTGGCGGCACGACTGGCCTGGCTGTTGGGCGCGCCTAGCGTATTGCTGGTGCCCCTGGAACTGGGGTTCCTGCCCACGGTGGCACTGATACTGGGGCGCAGCCTGTGGCGCGTGCACCAGCGTGGCAATTACCCCGTGGTCCTGGTGCTGATCCTGCTCGCGCTGGCGGATGCGCTGTCCATCGGCGGGTTGGTCACTGGCAGTGACGACATGCAACGGCAAGGCGTCCTGGCGGCGCTTTGGCTGATAGCGGCCCTGATGGGGTTGATCGGGGGCCGGGTGATCCCCTTCTTCACCCAGCGTGGACTGGGGCGGACGACGCAGGTCAAGGCGCTACCCTGGCTGGACTGGAGCCTCTTGCTGGCGGCCCTGTCGCTGGCGGCGGCGTTCGCCAGTGGCGCCGGCCTGACCGCCAATCCCGTGCTGGCAGCCTTGTGCGTCCCGTTGGGGCTGGGCAATCTCTGGCGCCTGCTGCGCTGGTACGACGCCGGCATCTGGCGCGTTTCGCTGCTGTGGTCGTTGCACCTGGCCTTCGCCTGGTTGGCCCTCGCGCCCCTTGGGTTGGCGGCCTGGCATCTGGGATGGCTGGAGGATTCCAGTCTTGCCCAGCATGCCCTGGGAGTTGGTGCCATGGGGGGACTGATCCTGGCGATGATCGCCCGCGTCAGCCTGGGTCATAGCGGACGTCCCCTCGAGGCTCCGCGGGCCATGGGCGCCGCCTTCGCCCTCCTGAACCTGGGCGCCTGCGCCAGGGTGATGGTGCTACCCCTTGCGGGCAGCATGGGTTACTGGTTGGCGGCGATCTGCTGGGCGGCGGCGTTCGGCCTGTTCCTGCGCCACTACGCGGTGCTGCTTTGCACACCAAGGGTGGACGGCCGGCCCGGTTGAGCGGCCTGGCGCGGCGCGCCGGGGCAGGCCCGCAGCAGCTCGCGGAGGTGGTGGGCGATGTAGTCCTGAAAGCGCCGGTCTTCCCAGTATTCCAGGTGGCTCAGGGGCGTATGGCGCTTGTACCAGGGCCCCACGGCCATGGGCCGGTCCTCCTGGATCACGGCGTCATAGCCTTGTACCGGCCGCAGCGGGTAGCCCAGCAGGTCGGCTGGGGCATAGACATTGAGCCAGCGCGCGGCGGCCACCAGCGATTCCTCCAGGCAGTGGCCGGGAAAACGGATGGGCTGTACCGGGTCGTAGGCGAAGGTGAACAGCGGGATGTTGCAACCGAAGGTCACCAGGCCGGCCAGGGTCTCCATCGCCAGGAATGGGTCTTTGGGGCAACTGGGCGTGAGATTGAGCTTCTGCTGGTCCCAGATGTAGTTGGAGATGATGTGTCCACCCAGGGAATGCGCCAGCACCACCAGGGGCGTGTCGGGACCCACCTGGGCGCGAAGGGCATTGAGGCCGTTGCGGACGCACTGGTGTACCTGCTCGTAAGTGGTGTCGTAGGCCTGGCTGACCTTGCGGTAGCCGCTGGCATCGCCGAGGAAGAGGGTGACCAGGCGTCGGGCCCAGCGCCAGCGCACGGGCTCCCGCTCCAGATCCTCGAGGTAGGCCAGCTCGCGCCTGTCCAGCACGCTGGCCCAGTAGAGCGACTGGAAGGCGACCTGCGAGGCCTCCGGCCCCAGCCGCCTGCGCAAGCCGCTGATCAGGTGCTGGGCGAAGCGATGCTGGCCTTCGCTGTCCTGCGCATCCTGCTGGTTGCCGATGCCATGGATGATGGCGACCGCGAGTTTCATCCCTGTACTCCCCGGGTTCCTTGGGCTGTCGATCAGAGGGGAAGAAGGCGCTCTCCGAGCCTGCCGGACTCCGCCAGTTCGAGAAATTCGTCTCCCAGGCGCTGGCTTTCCGCCATGGCCTTGCGCCAATAGCGCTCGCGGCCGGCGTCGTCGCTCAGGTAACGCTTGAAGTCCTTGCGGTCCGGCAGTTTGCCGTGGGGCAGCCTGGCCAGGTACTCGCGGGAGGGCGAAAGCAACAGCACGTCCTGCAGGCGTTCGGCGTCGCCCTTGCGCCAGGGCAGTCCCTTGTCGAACCAGCCGGGCACCACCTTGTCGGTGAAGTGAGGGTAGAGCACCACGCCACCAGGGTTGTAGGGCAGGTCGAGGTGATAATCCAGCAATCCGCCGTCGCGATAGGTACCCGGGCCGGCACCGGGTATGTCGCGAACGCCTTCCATCACCATGGGAATGGAGCCGGACGCGAGCAGGGCGTGACGCAGGTTGCCGCGATCCAGCGCGTGGTAGCGCGACGGAAAGTCGGACAGTGGCGCCAGTGGCGGTGCCTGGCGGGCGTCATGGAGTATCACCCGCTCGAAGTGCCGACCGAGGCGCGGGCGGCCCAGCAGGTTGCTGCCGATCACCGAGGACAGGCCCAGCCCCAGCGCACCCTTGCGATCCTCGGCAAGCAGCCCGTGGCTTTTCACCACCACCACGTTGAGGCGGTAGTGGGGGTTGGCCAGCACCTGTTCGTCCTGGCCCTGAAGCAACTCGTCCAGCATCAGGCCACAGAGACGGCTGACCTCCGCCATGCTCACGCCCTTGGGGAAGCGCTGGCGGGTGTAGAGGTCGCCCAGGCGGCGGATGCCGGCGGCTGCATCGGGGAGGCAGGCGCTGGCGAAGCGCCAGGAGCCGATGGAGGCGCCGATCAGTGCGCGTTCGCGGGGCGCGCGGGGCAGCCAGTCGCCGAACAGCGCCAGGTCCAGCCCCTGGATGCCCAATGCCTTGGGACCGCCCGCAGCGCCGGGCAGGATGCCGATATCGGCGGGGCTCAGGCCGCACTCCCGGATGCGCGCCAGGGCGCGATGGCCAGCACGGAGGCTGAGGGCGGGGAACTTGATCTGGACGGCGCTCATGCGGCTCTCCTTGAAGCAAGGCAGCGATTATAGTGTTGGCCCCGTCAAGGCCAAGCGGCTTCAGCGCGTGAATGATTCTTCCGAAGACTTAAGGCGAATTCAGCTTGAGTTAAGTCGTTCTCTGTATGTTGAGCCCATCGAAAACGACCACTCCCAAGGAGACGGATCATGAAAAAACTGACAGCCCTGTTCGCCATCGCCACCCTCGCCGCTACCGCCGGTATTGCCCAGGCCCGCGACCTGGGACCGGACGAGGCCCTGAAGCTGCGCGACGCCGGCACCATCCAGTCCTTCGAGAAGCTCAATGCCGCAGCCCTGGCCCAGCACCCGGGCGGCACCATCAATGAAACCGAGCTGGAAGAGGAATATGGCCGCTACATCTACCAGGTGGAGCTGCGTGACGCCAAGGGCGTGCAGTGGGACCTGGAACTCGACGCCACCAACGGCCAGGTTCTGAAGAACCACCAGGACGACTGATGCACTGGATCCTTCGCTACAGCGGGATCATCGCCCTGGTCCTGGCCATCTTCGCCCTCGAGGCGGTGGCCAGGGACCTGGACCAGGACGAGGCCTACCGCCTTCGCGAGGAAGGCGTCATCCTGCCCCTCGACCAACTCTTGCGCAGCGCCCTGGGGCTCTACCCCGGGGCTCGCCTGCTGGAGGCCGAGCTGGAGGAAGAGGATGACGTCTACATTTACGAGGTGGAGCTGTTGACCGCCGATGGTACGGTTCGTGAGCTGGAACTGGATGCCCGCGACGGGCGCATTCTGAAGGACGAGGAAGACGACTGATGCGGTTGTTGCTGGTAGAGGACCATGTGCCCCTGGCCGATGAGCTGCTGGCCAGCCTGGCCCGCCAGGGTTATGCCGTGGACTGGCTGGCCGACGGGCGCGATGCCGCCCACCAGGGCATGAACGAACCCTACGACCTGATCGTCCTCGATCTCGGGCTGCCCGGTCGCCCGGGACTGGAGGTGCTCCAGGAGTGGCGAGCCGGCGGGCTGGTCACTCCCGTGCTGGTGCTTACCGCGCGGGACTCCTGGGCGGAGCGTATCGAAGGCCTCAAGGCCGGGGCGGATGACTACCTCACCAAGCCATTCCACCCCGAGGAACTCGCGCTGCGCATTCAGTCCCTGCTCCGTCGCGCCAAGGGGCTGGCCAACCAGCCCCAGTTGAAGGCGGCAGGCTTGCAACTGGATGAAGGGCGCCAGTGCGTCAGCCGGGGCGGGGAGGAAATCCAGCTGACCGCTGCGGAATTCCGCCTGCTGCGCTACTTCATGCTCCATTCCGGCCAGTTGCTCTCCAAGAGCCATCTGGCCGAACACCTTTACGACGGTGAGACGGAGCGCGATTCCAACGTGATCGAAGTCCACGTCAACCACCTGCGTCGCAAGCTGGGTCGTGAGGTGATCGAAACCCGTCGTGGCCAGGGCTACCGTTTCACCGGTGAGGGCCAATGAAGTCGATTCAGCGCCGGCTCAGCCTGGGGTTGGTGGGGGTGCTGCTGCTGGTGGGGCTGGTACTGGCGCAGACCAGCCTCTGGTTGTTCGACCTGGGGCTGCGCCGTTACCTGGCCGATGGCCTTCGCAGCGAGGCGGAGCTGCTGCTCAGCGCCCTGGTGCGGGGTCCCGGGGGAATCCAGTTGGACGAGCAGCGCCTCAACCCGGCGCATCAGGCGCCTTATTCCGGACGCTACTTCCTCATCGACCTCGGGGAGGAAACCTGGCGCTCCCGGTCCCTCTGGGATGCCGAACTGGCGTTGCCGTCCGGCAAGGGGCTGGCCGAGGGCCTGCTGACAGGGCCGGGCGGTCAGCAGTTGCTGGCCTGGCGCGGAGACTATCGACGATTCGGTCGAAACGTGAAGATCGTCGTCGCCCAGGATTACACCCCCCTGTTGGAGAGTTTCCGCCGAGTGCAGTGGATCGGTATCGGTCTTGGCGCCGGCGCCTTGCTGCTGATCCTCGCCCTCCAGCGGTTAACCGTGCGGCGTGCGCTGCGCCCGCTGGAAGACGTGCGCCAGCAGATCGCCCAGTTGCAGGAAGGGCAGCGCAACGAGCTGGATACCCAGGTGCCGCTGGAACTGGTGCCTCTGGTAGGGCAGGTCAATCACCTGCTGGCCCATACCGAGGATACCCTGCGACGCTCGCGCAACGCCCTCGGCAACCTGGGGCATGCCCTCAAGACGCCCCTCGCGGTGCTGGTGAGCCTCGAGCATCGCGATGAGCTGCGCGATCACGCCGACCTCCGGGCGACGCTCGCCGAGCAACTGGACCAGATCCAGCAGCGCCTGGCGCGAGAGCTGGGGCGCGCGCGCCTGGCCGGGGAAGCACTGCCTGGCGCCCACTTCGACTGCGACAGCGAATTGCCGACCCTCTTCAACACCCTGTCGTTGATTCACGGCAGCGAGCTGGATCTGGACTGGGACGTCCAGCCTGGTCTGCGCCTCCCCTGGGATCGGGAAGACCTGCTGGAGCTTCTCGGAAACCTCCTGGACAACGCCTGCAAGTGGGCGGAAACCCAGGTATTGCTGGGAATCGCCCGAACGACCGAGGGTTATCGTCTGTGCATCGATGACGATGGCCCCGGCATCCCCGAGGTGCATCGGCACGCGGTGCTCGAACGTGGTACCAGGCTGGACGAGCAGGTCGCCGGGCACGGGCTGGGTCTCGGCATCGTGCGTGACATCATCGAAGCCTGGGGCGGCAGCCTGCGATTGGACGCCAGTCCGCTGGGCGGCTTGCGGGTGCTGGTGGATCTGCCGGCCCCTCGTCGTTGATCGAGCACGGCACGACCGGCCGGATGCCGTCTAGTCTGATGGCAACGCATCAAGGACTCCCCCATGTACGACTTCGACGCTTCCCATCCGCCGCGCCTTGCCCGATTGCTTGGCTTCGCCGGGCTGATCCCCTTCGTCAGCGCCGCCCTCGGCATCTGGCTGACGCCGTTGGGTTGGCGACCCTTCGTGCTGTCGGCGCTGCTGGACTACGCCGCGGTCATCCTGGCCTTCATGGGCGCCATCCACTGGGGCCTGGCCATGCGCGCGGGGCCGGAGGATACCCGCACGCAGATGCAGTTGGGGCTTTCCGTGATTCCGGCGCTGGTCGGCTGGGTGGTCATTTCTGTCGGGCTGCCCGCCGGTCTGGCCGTGGTGCTGTTCATCCTCGCCTTCATCGGCCTTTACCTGGCTGACCTGCGTTCCGTAAGGCTGGGATTGGCGCCGCGCTGGTATCCGGCGCTGCGCCTGCCGCTCACCTTCGGCGTGGTGACCAGCCTGCTAGTGGCCTGGGGAGGCCTGATGCTCGTCCAGCCAGGCTGACACGCTGGCCAGTGCCCGGGCGCGGCGCTGGCCCCAATCGCCCCCGAGGATTTCGTAGCGCTGACCATTGGCCTCCAGCCAGGCCTGGCTTTCCCGGAAGAATGCCAGGCGATCGGCCAACGCGGGCTGGCACCGCTGGCCATCTCCGACCCAGGGCACACCTTCAGGGCTCAGCAACAGGTGCAGGTCATAGCGCCGGGAGAGCAACGCTTCCTCCAGCCATTCGGGGCAATCCCCGAACAGCTTCCGACTCCAGAGGATATTGCTCAGCAGATGGGTATCCAGCACCAGCAGCGGTGGCGCTTCGGCGCGGGCGTGGTCTTCCCATTCCAGCTGGCCCCGGGCGATGGCGGGGATGTCGGCGTAGCAGGTGTCGCGCTGCTCCCGGTCGATGAAGTGACGCACATATTCGCCCACCAACAGGCCACCGAAGCTGTCACGCAGGGCCGCACCCAGCCAGCTCTTGCCGCTGGACTCGGGCCCCGTCAGCACCAGGACCTTCATGCCGGGACCGGTTCCAGATCGCGCCGCCAGGTCCGCCAGCCCTGAATCGCCAGCAGGGTGAAGAGGGCGTACAGCGCGGCGGTGAGGTAGAGGGCCTTGTCCAGGAAGAGCAGCACGAAGAGCACATCCACCAGGATCCAGAGCAGCCAGCACTCCAGGCGCTTCTGCGCCATCCAGACCTGCGCCACCAGGCTGAAGGCGGTCAGGCCGGCGTCCAGCCAGGGGGCGGCGGCATCGGTCCAGGTGGCCATGCCATAACCCAGCAGCACGCCGCCCATGGCCCCGGAGGCCAGCCCCAGGCCCAGCGGGGCGGCGGCCAGGCGGCTGACCTCGCGCCCGTCGTGGCTGGCGCCGCCCCGGGTCCATTGCCACCAGCCGTAGAGCTGCAGCGCCGCGTAGACCAGCTGCAGCAGCATGTCCGAATACAGCTTCACCTCGAAGAACACCCAGCTGTACATCAGCACCATCACCAGGCCGATGGGCCAGCACCAGGGGTTCTGCCGCACGGTGAGCCACACGGCGAGCACGCCGAGGGCTGCAGCGATGAGTTCGAAGGGGGACAAGGGGCCGGCTCCAGTGGTGAAAGCCGCCGATTGTAGCGGCTCACCCCGGATCCGGTCGCCTTCAGACCCTGAATTGCCCCAGCAGCCGGCTCAGTTGCTCGGCCAACTGCCCCAGTCGCTGGCTGGCACCGGTGGTCTGCTCGGCGGCGGTGGCGCTGTCGTGGGCCAGCCCCGCCGCCTGGGTCACGTTCTGGTTGATGTCCTCCACCACGTGGGACTGCTCCAGGGTCGCGCTGGCGATGGAAGCGTTGAGTCCGGTGAGCGTACGCAGGGCCTGGGCGATCTGCCCCAGGCTTTCGCTGGCCTGGCTGGCCTGCTCCACGGTGGCGCGGGACGCCTGGCTGCTTTCGTCGATCACCGCCACGGCGGCGGCCGAGTTTTCCTGCAGGCGCAGGATCATCTGCTGGATTTCTTCCGTGGACTTCTGCGTGCGTTGGGCCAGCAGGCGCACCTCGTCGGCTACCACGGCGAAGCCCCGGCCCTGTTCACCGGCGCGAGCGGCCTCGATGGCCGCGTTCAGGGCCAGCAGGTTGGTCTGCTCGGCAATGGATCGGATGACCTCCAGCACGCTGCCGATCTGTGCGCTGTCCTGGGCCAGGGACTGGATAACGCCAACGGCCTTGCCGATGGTGGCGGAGAGCTGGTCGATGCGCTGCAGGCTGCTGTCGATGTTCTCCTGGCCAAGGCGTGCCTGCTCCTCGGCCTGGCGGACTTCGCCAGCCGCGTGCTCGGCGTTCTTCGCCACGTCCTGCACGCCGTAGGTGACCTGGTTGATGGCGGTGGCTACCTGCTCCATCTGCAGGGACTGCTGTTCGCTCTGGCGCAGGCCCTGGCTGGCGATGCCGTCCAGGTCGCCGGCGGCCCGGTCCAGCGCTCCGGCGGCATCCAGGGACTCGCGGATCACGCCGCGTAACTTGCCGGTGAAGGCATTGAAGTGCCCGCCCAGGGCGGTGATTTCGTCACGGCCGTGGGTGTCCAGGCCTCTGCTGAGGTCGCCTTCGCCATTGGCGATATCCGCCATGGCGGCCACCACCTCGTTCAGTGGTCGGGTGATGCTGCGGGCGATCAGTATCACCAGGAGCGCCATCAGTACCGCGATGGCCAGCCCCACCAGCGAGGCGCGCATGGCCTGGGCTCGGAACTCGCCGAGCATGTCGTCGATGTAGATGCCCGAACCCAGCACCCAGCCCCAGGGCTGGAATAACTGCACGTAGGAGACCTTGGGGATCGGTTCGCTGGAACCCGGCCTGGGCCAGCGGTAGTCGACGAAGCCGGCGCCCTGGTCGCGCGCGACCCGCACCATGTCATTGAACAGCGGTTTGCCGTCGGGGTCCTTGTAGCCGGACAGGTCCTGGCCCTCCAGCTTGGCGTTGGTCGGGTGCATCACCATCCGTGGCGTCAGGTCGTTGATCCAGAAGTAGTCGCCCTGGCCGTAGCGCAGGGCGCGAATGGCCTCCATGGCCTGCTTCTGCGCCTGCTCGCGGCTGAGGGTGCCGGCGGCTTCCAGGCCCTGGTAGTACTTCAGGACGCCGGCGGCGGTTTCCACCACGTGGCGGGTCTTCAGCTCCTTGTCCTGGTAGAGGTCATGATGGATCTGCTGCAGCATCACCACGCCGAGGGCGACCAGCATGAGGACCGCGACGATGAGGATCAGCCAGAGCCGGCGGCTGATCGGCAGGTTGCGCAAGCTGTGCATGGGCTGGGAACTCCTGTCTTCTTGTTATGGGGCGCATTGGCGGAAGCCGGGCAGCGGATGCGGCGACTGGCAATCCGCCTTTGGCCGCGATTTCCGCCTGACGCTCTGTTAGCATTTCGGCCCGCCGGGGCAAAGCTTAAGGTCATTCATCCCCGGAACCCGTTCATCGGAGCCCCGGTCTCATCGCCGAGCGGCATCCGCAGGGTGTCAGCCACTACTACATCACGCATGCAAGGGCGCGCCTGAGAGGCACGCTTTGGGGGAGTTGTTCGATGGATTTATGGACGGCCATGCAGGCCATCATCCTGGGGATAGTCGAGGGCCTGACCGAGTTCCTGCCCATCTCCAGTACGGGCCACCAGATCGTCGTGGCGGATCTGCTGGGCTTCACCGGCGAGCGCGCCATCGCCTTCAACATCATCATCCAGCTGGCGGCCATCCTGGCCGTGGTCTGGGAGTTCCGCCGCAAGATCTTCGACGTGGTGGTCGGACTGCCCACCCAGCGCGGTGCCCAGCGATTCACGGTCAACCTGATGGTGGCCTTCTTCCCTGCGGTCGTCCTCGGCATCGCCTTCGCGGACCTGATCCATCATTACCTGTTCAACCCCATCACCGTCGCCTCGGCGCTGGTGGTCGGCGGCGTGGCGATCCTCTGGGCGGAGAAGCGCGCCCATCGCATCCAGGCCGAGACCGTGGACGAGATGAACTGGACGCACGCGCTGAAGGTGGGGTTCGCCCAGTGCCTGGCGCTGATTCCGGGTACCTCGCGTTCGGGTGCCACCATCATCGGCGGCCTGCTGTTCGGGCTGTCGCGCAAGGCGGCCACCGAATTTTCCTTCTTCCTGGCCATGCCCACCATGGTGGGGGCGGCGGTCTACTCGGGCTACAAGTACCGCGACCTGTTCCAGCCCAGCGACCTGCCGGTGTTCCTGTTGGGCTCCGTGGTGTCTTTCATCTTCGCCATGATCGCCGTGCGCGGCCTGCTCAAGTTCATCGGCACCCACAGCTATGCGGCGTTCGCCTGGTACCGCATCGGTTTCGGCCTGCTGATCCTGCTGACCTGGCAATTGGGCGTGATCGACTGGTCCACCGCCCAAGGCTGATTGGAGCGGTTTTCAAGAGGGCGCCCCTGGGGCGCCTTCTTCGTTTCAGGTGGCCGGAAAGCGCAGGATGAAGCGGGTCCAGCCGCCTGAGGACTCACAGTGGATCTCGCCACCGTGGGCCTGGACGATGGAGCGGGTGATGGCCAGGCCCAGGCCGGCATGCTCGCGGCCCTCCCGGCGTGCCGGGTCGGCGCGGAAGAAACGGTCGAACAGGCGGGGCAGGAACTCGGCGGGAATGTCTTCGCCGTTGTTGGCGACGGTCAGGTAGAGGCCATCGGACCTGGTGGCCAGGTCGAGCCGGATGAGCCCGCCCGGCGGTGTGAAACGCAGGGCGTTGTCCAGCAGGTTGGAGAGGGCACGGCGCAGCATGTCCCGATCGGCCAGGAACTGCGCGTCGCCCTCTCGGACGAGGGTCACCCGTCGGTCTTCGGCGATCGCGGCGAAGTAGTCCAGCAGTGCGTCCAGTTCCGTGGCCAGCTCGAGGGGCTGTCGTCGGGTGGTGAGCAAGCCATGCTCGGCCTTGGCCAGGAACAGCATGTCACCCACCATTTGCGCCAGGCGCTGCAATTCCTCCAGGTTCGAGTGCAGGGCCTCGCGGTAGTCCTCCAGGGGACGATCCTGGGCCAGGATCACCTGGGTCTGGGTCAGCAGGTTGGAAAGCGGCGTGCGCAGTTCGTGGGCGATATCGGCGGAGAAGGCGGAGAGTCGCTGGAAGGCATCGTCCAGTCGACCCAGCATGGCGTTGAAGGCTCGCACCAGCTCCACCAGTTCACCGGGCACGTCCTGTTCGTCGAGGCGGGTGGTGAGGGAGCGGGCGGACACGCCGGAGGCCACATCAGCCATGCGGTGCAGTGGGCGCAGGCCGCTGCGGGCCGCCCAGGCACCGAGCAGGGCGGTGGCCAGCGCCGAGAGCCCCACGGTCAGCCAGATCAGCCGCTGCATGCGCTCCAGGAAGTGCTGGTGATGGGTGATGTCGAGGGCGAGGCTGAGGCGAGGCGAGCTCGGGTCGCCCGGGCGCAGCGGTGCCCCGTAGACGCGGTAGTCGACACCCTCCTGCTGCCAGTCCTGCAGGCCATCGCGCCCAGGCGCTCGCAATCCCTCGGCGCTGTTGAACCAGTACTGGCCATCGGCACCTTCCAGGCGCAGGGCCAGGTCCGGGTGCAGGCGCAGCTCCGCCATCAAGGCTTCCAGTCGCGGCGCGAGGTCATCCGGGGCGCGCAGGTCTCCGACCAGGGTGCGGAAGGCCGCCAGGCGCCGATCCAGCAGTTGCTGGTCCAGTTCGATGAAGTGGGCCTCGCTGGCGCGGGTGAAGAGCACCCCGGCCAGGAGCGAGACGGTGGCCGTGCAGGCGGCGAACAAGAGCCCGAGCCGGGCGGTGAGGGAGAGTCCGCGCATCAGTCGTCCCGCTCCTCCAGCACATAGCCCATGCCACGTACCGTGTGGATCAGGCGCGTGGGGAAGGCGTCGTCCAGCTTGGCCCGCAGGCGACGCACGGCGACCTCGATGACGTTGGTATCGCTTTCGAAATGCATGTCCCAGACCTCGGCGGCGATCAGCGACTTGGGCAGCACTTCGCCCCGCCGACGCAGGAAGAACTCCAGCAGGGCGAATTCCTTGGTGGTGAGGTCGATGCGCCGGCCGCCGCGCTCCACCCGGCGGCTCAAGAGGTCCAGGTGCAGATCACCCAGTTCGAGCTGGGTTTCCTGGGGAGGGACGACGCCACGGCGCAGCAGGGTTCGCACCCGGGCCAGAAGCTCGGCGAAGGCGAACGGCTTCACCAGGTAGTCGTCCGCACCCAGCTCCAGCCCTTGCACGCGATCGTCGATGGCGTCACGGGCGGTGAGGAACAGCACCGGCACCGGCGAGCCGGCTTCCCGCAGGCTTCGCAGTACCTGCCAGCCGTCCAGGCCGGGAAGCATCACATCGAGGATGATCAGGTCGTAGTGGCCGGACAGCGCGCGCTCGCGGCCGCTCAGGCCATCAGTGACCAGGTCGGCCGCCAGTCCGGCTTCGGCCATGCCCTGGCGGAGGAACTGGCCGGTCTTGGGTTCGTCTTCGACTATCAGGAGCTTCATGCTGGGACTCACGGGCTGCTTCGGCGCTTTATACCGCGCCCGGCGCCTCCGCAGGGGAAACTGACACCGTTGTAATGCGCACCGCGCCGCTGGTGCCGTGGATTTTCCCGGGAGGACCGGGCTGTATACAATTGCGCGATTGTCACCTTTGCAGGTCCGCGTCCATGCAGCACCCCGCCGAACATTCCCCGCTGGGCAAATCCAGTGAATACGTCAGCAGCTATAGCCCCGAATTGCTGTTCCCCATCTCCCGGGAGACCAAGTGGAACGAGCTCGGCCTGACCGCCGAGACCCTGCCTTACAAAGGCGTCGACTACTGGAACTGCTACGAACTCTCCTGGCTGACCGCATCGGGCAAGCCGGTGGTGGCCATCGGCGAGTTCGCCATCCCCGCTGACTCGCCCAACATCATCGAGTCCAAGTCCTTCAAGCTCTACCTGAACTCCCTGAACCAGTCGGTGTTCGAGGGCGCCGAGGCGTTGGCGCGGGTGCTGGAGCGAGACCTCTCCGCTGCAGCTGGCGCGCCGGTCGCCGTGCGTGTGCGCAGCCTCGCCGAGGTGGAGGCCGAAGGCGTCGCGCCGCTCGCCGGTGTCTGCATCGACGAACTGGACCTGGTCATCGACAACTACTCCCATCCCCACCCCGAACTGCTCAAGGTCGAGCCGGTTGCGGCGGACGAGGCGCTGTACAGCCACCTCTTGAAGTCCAACTGCCCGGTCACCGGCCAGCCGGACTGGGGCACCGTAGCCGTGGAGTACAAGGGGCCGAACCGTCTGGATCACGCCAGCTTCCTGGCCTACCTGGTGAGCTTCCGCCAGCACGCGGACTTCCATGAGCAGTGCGTGGAGCGCATTTTTCTCGACCTCCAGCGCTTGCTGATGCCGGAGCGCCTGACCGTCTATGCGCGCTACGTTAGGCGCGGTGGGCTGGATATCAATCCCTGCCGCAGCACCCATGAGTGCCGGGTGGACAATCGCCGACTGGTGCGGCAGTAATGAAAACCCCGACGTGAACGTCGGGGTTTTTGTGTGTGGGATGGGGTCAGATGCCCATGTTCGCCAGACTCTGCATGATGTTGCGCAAGGTGCCGGCAAGGGTGGGATGACTGGCTTCGAAGCGTTCGACGGCGAGGTTGACGCCGTCCACCAGGGTGGCGTCCGGCGCCGCGGCGGCTTCGGCGGCCAGGCGCAATTCGATTTCCTGCATCAACTCGATCAGCGATGCGCGCTCCTCCGCATCCAGCGGCGGTTCCTGGGCCAACTGGTCGCGCAGTTGTTGCAGTTGCTGCTGCAGGCGTTCAGGCATGTCGTTCTCCCTTTGCGAATGTCTCAGGAGTGGACCCTGGCGCAGGCGCAAAGGTCCCTCATGTTCTAGAGATTAATCCAGGCGCGACGGCCTTGCCTGATCCGGATCAAACCTGAAACAAATGCGCGGAAGCTAGGGCTTCTCACCCTTGTCACGGCGGCTGGCGAGATCGGCCAGGCACGGCGCCAGTTCGCCCAGGTGGTCCACCACCGAATGGGCGCCCAGCCGATAGAGCTCAAGGGTGGCGGCGGCTCGCAGGCGATCACGTTCGACGCCCGCGAGGGCCTGCCAGTCGGCAGGGGCCAGGCCGCAGAGGGGGCCGCTGGTGGCGAGTCCAACGGTCCAGAGCCCGGCGTTGAGTCCCGCGTGCAGCAGGCGCGGGTTGGCGCTTATCAGAACCGCACCTTCCAGTCGTGCGACGCCCAACTGGGCCAGGGCCTGCCAGCAGCCATCCGGTGCCGGCCAGGGGCGCGCGCCTGTGCTATCGGTGCCGCCGAGCCAGGCCGGCAAGGGGGTCGCCAGGCGCCGGCTGACCTCGGCGGGAAGCTCGTCGAGCCAGGCACAGGGGAGGCGCCCTCCGTCCGTGACCTCGGCCAGTCGCTCCAGGCCAGCGACCGCTTCAGCCTGCTCGCTGGCGGCGTCGAGCAATTGAAGCCGGAAAGCGTCGTACTGGGTGTCGCTGGCGGTGGTACCCAGGGCCTGGTCCAGAGCGGCACGCGGGGGCAGGGTGGAAACTTCGGCCAGGCGTTGTGGAGGAAGCTCCGGCAGCAGGCGGCTCAGGGCAAGTGGCAGGGTTCGGGCGCCGAAATCCACGAGGCAGCCGGGGAGCCCGAAGAGGAGGGCGGTGAAGGCGGGCGGTCGAGTCTGGGGCATCTGCGTCGTCCTGACGAGGTCTGGCCCAGGTTAGTCGGTGCTCATGACATCGAGATTACGCCCATGACCAGGTCTTCCCCGCCCCCGCGTGGCCCCACCGGTCATCGGGCGAGGTGTTGGCGCGACCCCAACGGTCCATCGCCTTCGGCGGGCGAGGGGACAGGCAACAAGAAGCAAGGTTTTTTCCGGCATTGTGACGGTCCGCTATGCTGCCCTGAGCGGGCGTTGGCCTTATACTGCGCGCCTTTGCTCGGGGCGGCCGGCCGCCACACCACTTTTCCGAAGGAGAGTCTGCAATGCAATTGATCGGTGCTCGGTGGCTCGATCTTCTGGGCCGTGTCCTGGCCTGCGTCAGCCTGGCGGTGCTTCCGGTTGCCGCCACCGCGTCGGAGGAAGACCCCTGGGAGGGCTTCAACCGTGCGATGTTCCGTTTCAACGACACCCTCGACACCTACGCGCTGAAGCCCATCGCCAAGGGTTATCAGGCGGTGACCCCGCAATTCCTGGAAGACGGCGTGCACAACGTCTTCAACAACATCGGCGACGTGGGCAACCTGGCCAACGACCTGTTCCAGCTCAAGCTCCACAACGCTGGCGTGGATACCGGCCGCCTGGTGTTCAACACCACCTTCGGCCTGCTCGGCTTCTTCGATGTGGCAACGCCGATGGGCCTGCAGCGCAACGACGAGGATTTCGGCCAGACCCTGGGCTACTGGGGCGTGGAAAGCGGCCCGTACCTGGTGATTCCGTTCCTTGGCCCCAGCACCGTCCGGGACGCGGGCGGCAAGATCCCGGACGCTTTCCTCGAGCCCTATCCTCATATGGATCACGTGCCCACCCGCAATGTGACCCGTGCCGTGGACGTGGTGGATACGCGCGCCAGCCTGCTCTCGGCGGAGAAGCTGATCAGCGGTGACAAGTACATCTTCATCCGCAACGCCTACCTGCAGAATCGCGAGTTCAAGGTGAAGGACGGCGAAGTCGAAGACGACTTCTAAGCCGCTGCGGCATGAAAAAGGCGACCCTGGGTCGCCTTTTTCGTTTCTATCTTTTGCAGTGCTAGCGCATGCTCAGGACGGTCAGGCCCAGCGTCTTTCGGCCACCGTCGGCTTCACCGATGCGGATCACCTCGGCCTCGGCCTCCAGGCCCTTGAGCGCGCTGTGCTCGGAGGGAATAAGCACCCGCACGCGGTCGCCCACCGTGAGGGGAGCCTCGGTTTCCAGCTGCATGCCGCTGCTGGACAGGTCCAGGCAAAGGGCGGGGTAGCGCTGGCCCGCGTGCTCCAGGATCGCCCTGGTCTGCACCTGCATGCGGATGAAGTCGCGTTTCTCGCTGTAGTTGCGGTCGTCCAGGCTCATGCGTGGATCCTTCTGTTGTCTGGGAGCGGGGCTGAACCTCTTATAACTTCCGGTGATTTCAGGTGTAAAGGCAGAGTTCCGTGCGCGCTGCAAGCTTGAATCGCCCTGCGGATGGGAGTACCGTCTGCGCCGTAAAGCGAACCCCCGTACTTGTGCTCGGGCCTTAGGTCGGGTGCTACAACAACCCATCCCTGGCGCCGTTTGCCTGGATACTCCATGCACAATCCCAGTGCCAAGCTGCTGATTATTGACGACGACGAGGTAGTGCGCGCGAGCCTCGCGGCCTATCTGGAAGACAGTGGATTCAGCGTTCGACAGGCTAGCAACGGCCTGCAGGGGCTGCAGATTTTCGAGCATGAGCGCCCTGACCTGGTGATCTGCGATCTGCGCATGCCCCAGATCGATGGTCTCGAGCTGATCCGTCGCATCTCCGACCTGGAATCCGAAACCCCGGTGATCGTGGTATCCGGTGCCGGCGTCATGAGTGACGCGGTGGAGGCATTGCGCCTGGGCGCTGCCGACTACCTGATCAAGCCGCTGGAAGACCTGGCCGTACTCGAGCACTCGGTGCGTCGGGCCCTGGACCGTTCGGCCCTGCGCCTGGAGAACCGCCGTTACCGCGAAAAGCTGGAAGCGGCCAACCGTGAGCTCCAGGCCAGCCTGCACCTGCTGCAGGAGGACCAGAACGCTGGTCGCCAGGTCCAGATGAACATGTTGCCGGTCACACCCTGGGAGGCGGATGGCCTGCACTTCGCCCACCAGATCATTCCGTCCCTGTACTTGTCGGGCGATTTCGTCGACTACTTCAGGGTGGATGAGCGGCGTGTCGCCTTCTACCTGGCCGACGTGTCGGGTCACGGAGCCTCCTCGGCCTTCGTTACCGTATTGCTCAAGTTCATGACCACGCGCCTGCTCTACGAGTCCCGACGCAATGGCACGCTGCCCGAGTTCAGGCCCTCCGAGGTGCTCGGCCACATAAACCGTAGCCTCATCAACACGCGGCTGGGCAAGCACGTGACCATGCTGGGTGGCGTCATCGATACGGAGACGGGGCAGCTGACGTACAGCATCGGCGGGCATCTCCCGTTGCCGGTGCTCTACAGCGATGGCAAGGCCGCCTACCTGGAAGGCAAGGGGCTGCCAGTGGGGCTGTTTGAAGAGGCGAGCTATGATGATCGAGTCATCGACCTGCCGTCGTCCTACAGCCTGACGTTGTTGTCTGATGGAATCCTGGACCTTTTGCCCGGCGAAACCCTCAAAGATAAGGAAGCCGCGCTGCCGAAGCTGGTATGCGAGGCAGGTGGCAGTCTGGATGGCTTGCGACAAGTATTTGGGCTGGCCAGCCTGGGCGAGATGCCGGATGATATCGCCTTGCTGGTGTTGAGCAGGAACCTTGCATGAGTACCGGTAAAATCCAGTTCGCCGAGCAGGAAGGAACCTTCGTCCTCAAGTTCGTCGGAGAAATCCGCCTAACCCTGTGCTCTGCCCTGGATGCGACCATTGAAAAGATCTTCTCGGCGCTGAATTTTTCGGCGATCGTCATCGATCTTACGGAAACCCAGAGCATCGACAGTACCACGCTGGGCCTCCTGGCCAAGCTGTCGATCCTCTCGCGGCAGAAGGTAGGCCTGTTGCCCACCGTGGTGACCACCCACCCGGATATCACCAGGCTCCTGCAGTCGATGGGGTTCGATCAGGTATTCAACATCGTCGGCAAGCCGCTGCCTTGTCCCGAGTGCCTGGAGGACCTGCCGCCCCAGGACCAGACCGAGGACGTGGTGCGTAACAAGGTGCTGGAAGCCCACCGCATTCTGATGGGGCTCAACGAGTCCAACCGCGAAGCCTTCCACGATCTCGTCAGTGCCCTGGAACGCGGCTGACGCCCACCTTTCCTCAACGCCCATAGAAAAGAACGCGCGCCTCCATTCGGATGGCGCGCGTTCGTCGTTTCCGGCGCGGCGCTGGCCACGCCTGGTGCGGAATCAGCGGCGAGCGGCAAGCAGGGCTTCGAGCTTCTCCTGGTCGCGGGCGAACAGGCGAATACCTTCGGCCAGCTTCTCGGTACCCATGGCGTCTTCGTTCAACTGCCAACGGAAGCTGACTTCATCCAGTACCTGGCGGGGCTCGCCCTCGCCGGGCATCAGATTGCGCTCCAGCGGCCCCTGGTCGTCCGCCAGCTTCTGCAGCAGTTCGGGGCTGATGGTCAGGCGGTCACAGCCAGCCAGTGCTTCGATCTGGCCAAGGTTGCGGAAGCTCGCGCCCATCACCACGGTGCCGTAGCCATTGGCCTTGTAGTAGCGGTAGATCCGCGCCACCGACTGCACGCCCGGATCCTCTTCGCCGCTGTAGTCGCGACCTTCGGCCTTCTTGTACCAGTCGTAGATACGCCCGACGAAGGGGGAGATCAGGAACACACCCGCATCGGCGCAGGCCGCTGCCTGGGCGAAGTTGAACAGCAGCGTCAGGTTGGTCTGGACGCCACTCCGCTCCAACCGTTCGGCGGCACGGATCCCCTCCCAGGTAGAGGCGATCTTGATCAGTACCCGTTCCCGGCCGATGCCCGCCTCCTCGTACAGACTGATCAGGCGCTCTGCGCGGCGCAGGGTGGCGTCGGTATCGAATGACAGGCGCGCGTCCACCTCGGTGGAAATGCGTCCGGGGATCACCTTGAGGATCTCCTGGCCCACGGCCACGCCGAAGCGGTCACAAGCCAGCCCCAGGTCGGTGCCGCTGGCGGCGACGGCGCTGTCCAGCAGCTCGGCGTAACGCGGCATGGCGGCGGCCTTGAGCAGCAGGGAGGGGTTGGTGGTGGCGTCCACCGGTTTCAGGCGGGCGATAGCGTCCAGGTCGCCGGTGTCAGCGACCACAGTGGTGTATTGCTTGAGTTGGTCCAGCTTGGAGGTCATGGCGAAACCTTGTCGTGACGGATGAACTGACCTTACCCGAGCGGCCGGGGCCGCTCAACGGGGACGGCAGGGCTTTTTGCGTCCATGGGTACAGACCACGAAAAGGACCCCGGAGGTTCCGTAAAGAAAAGATTTACACATTTTCGTTGCGGTTTATCCGCGCTCGTCCGTCTTCATAGCTGAGAGCCCGAAAAACTCCGGGAAAGCAGGTCGGAGTTGCCGAGCTGTCGACCAACAAGGAGACCCACATGCAAGTACGCGCCAACGTCCAGGCCAAACCGCTGCTTCCCACGCCCTTACGCGCCATGGACAAGGATGCCTTGCTGGCCCCGGACCCGCGTCGGCTTCGGGAGATGCTCAGGCGCGCCGGTCTGAAGACCAGCATGCCACGCCTCAAGGTCCTCGAGATCCTTTACCTGGCTTCATGGGAAGGGGGTGAACTGTCCAGTCGGCGGCTCCACGAGCGGCTGCAGGACGCCGGTGAGCCCCTCACCCTGGTGAGCGTACGCCAGGTCCTGGGGCGCATGGTGGACAGCGGCCTGGTGATCGCCGAGGGGGCTCATCGCTACCGTCTGGCGCCCAATCTGGCCCCGACCGGTGATCAGCGACCGCGCAGCAACTCGGCCGCCTGATCCAGCAGGCCCAGCGGATCAGTGGTCTTGTGCACGTCCACCGAGAGAAGCTGGCGGAAGCGTCTGGCGCCGGGAAACCCCTGAGCCAGGCCAAGCACATGCCGGGTGATATGGTGCATGACGCCGCCTTCCCGGAGATGGCGCTCGATATAGGGCCGAATGGCTTCCAGCGCCTCGGCGCGACCGATGGGCGGCGTATCGCTGCCGAACAGGGCGGCATCCACCTCGGCCAGCAAGTAGGGATTGTGGTACGCCTCTCGGCCCAGCATCACGCCATCGAAGTGCTCCAGATGCGCGCGGCACTCGTCCAGGGTCTTGATGCCGCCGTTGAGGATGATCTCCAGGTCCGGGAAGTCCTGCTTCAACTGCGCCGCCACCTCGTAGCGCAGCGGCGGAATCTCGCGATTCTCCTTGGGCGACAGGCCCTCGAGGATGGCGATTCGCGCATGCACCGTAAAGCTCTGGCAACCGGCCTCGCGGACCTGTCCCACGAAATCACAGAGTTCCGCGTAGCTGTCCCGGCCGTTGATGCCGATGCGATGCTTCACCGTCACCGGAATCTCCACCGCGTCCAGCATCGCCTTCACGCAATCGGCCACCAGAGCGGGATGCCCCATCAGGCAGGCGCCGATCATGTTGTTCTGCACTCGGTCGCTGGGGCATCCGACGTTCAGGTTCACTTCGTCGTAACCCGCGTCCTGGGCCATCCTCGCGCACGCCGCCAAGTCCTGCGGCACGCTGCCGCCGAGCTGCAGCGCCAGCGGATGCTCCGTCTCGTCGTGTCGCAGGAAGCGCTCCCTGTCTCCGTGCAAAAGCGCCCCTGTCGTGACCATCTCGGTGTAAAGCAGGGCCTGCCGGGAAAGCTGGCGCAGGAAGAAGCGACAATGCCTGTCTGTCCAATCCATCATCGGCGCAACGGAGAAGCGGCGGGATAGGGCAGGGCGCGTGGTTGCTGGTGCGGAAGCTGATTCTAGGGGCATTTAGTGTGTCGCGTTTTCAACGTGTTTTCAGGGGTTTTCGGGCATAAATTTCAAGTGGGTGGTAAAATGTACCACCTGAGAAATTTCTTGTACCACCAGCCAGGAGGGCAGACTGCCGTGGCAACCATCCGAGCCCGAAAGAGTGCGGACGGCTCGCTCCGCTACACCGTGCAAATCCGGATCAAGAAGAATGGGGCGCAAGTCTACCAAGAGAGCCAGACATTCTCTCGCAAACAGGCTGCGCAGGCCTGGGCCAGGCGACGAGAGACTGAGCTTAGCGAGCCGGGTGCGATAGAGCGTGCGAATCGTCCCGGGGTCACAGTTGCATCGATGATTGAGACTTACCTTCGGGAGCACGCCAAGGCCAGGCCGATTGGTAAAACCAAGAAGGCAACCCTTGAGGCTATTGCAAAGAGCTACCTGGGCGAGTACGAGGATCGCGGCATCACCTCGCAAGTGCTGGTCGATTACGCTTTATGGCGAATGAGTGCGGAGGGGGGCGGAGTAAAGCCGCAGACCGTTGGTAATGATCTCGCTCACCTAGGTGCTGTGCTCGCTGTCGCCCGCCCTGCCTGGGGGGCCAGCATCGAACCGCATGCGATGGCGGATGCGCGAAAAGTGCTGGCCAAACTGGGGTACAGACTGAAGAGTCGAGAGCGTGACCGCCGACCTTCTCTTGAGGAGCTTGACCTGATTTTCACGGAGCTCGAGAAAGTCCTGTGCAGTCGACCAAGCACGATCAATATGTTGAAGGTTGCGGGCTTCGCCATCTTCTCAACGCGCCGACAAGAGGAAATTTGCCGTATTCGCTGGGATGATCTGGATGAGTCGCGGCAAGCCGTGTTGGTTCGGGATATGAAGAATCCTGGCGACAAGATTGGCAACAACGTGTGGTGCCACCTGCCTGATGAAGCATGGGCGATCGTTGAAAGCATGCCGCGTGTATGCGACGAGATTTTCCCTTACAACAGTGAATCGGTGTCCGCTTCCTGGAGTCGGGCATGCGAGCGTGCTGGAGTGAAGGATCTTCACTTTCACGATCTTCGACACGACGGCGTCAGTCGACTGTTTGAGATGAGCTGGGACATCCCTCGGGTAGCGAGCGTTTCCGGCCACAGGGATTGGAATTCACTGCGACGCTATACCCATCTGAATGGAAGGGGTGACCCGTACGCCGAATGGGTTTGGCTTCCGAAGATATTGGCTTCAAGCGTGAAGTTCGGAGATCGGACGCTCAATGGCCTCTCCCGACGCGGTGGCCGCCGCTGAGTTGGTCACGCTCTCTGATCGCCTCTAGACGCCGGCTGTCGAGGTAATTGGCCAGATCCTGAATGTGCACTCCCCTGGCAGACTTTTGGCTCTGCTCCATGCGCACAATGGGGATTTTCAGTGCACCACTTAGGACCTTGCGCTGAAACATGTCGGGACTGAGATGTGAAAAGTAGTCCTGACAGACTCGATCCAGCGGGATTATTGCCTGCCCGTCGTACTGCGCCATCAGCAAAAACAGTGTTTTCATTGCTCCATGCCATCGCACTATTCCGGTGGGTTCAGGCTATGGTCGCTTTACTCAGTGGCAAACCACCTGTGTCGCACGATGGCGTGGAGGAGGGGGCTTGGCGTGTGGCGCCATGTGCCGTGGCGATGAGCACCAGGGCATCGAGGGTGATCTGTCCATTGGACTCGAACCGTTTGATAGTCGATTCGGAAACTCCTGCCATCTGCGCCAGGGACTTGCGGGAGAGGTTCTGTGCGAGTCGCGCCTCCTGAGCATGGTGCCAGCAGGCCTCGATAGGGGCTGATTTCCAGCCTGGTGGTGAAAAGCGCCTACAAGCTTCACTGCCGCAATGACCTGGACGCCATCAGGCGATCGCGGCAAATCGTTCAATGGGCGGTTGTTCGCGATGCCTGGCTTGCCACAGGTCGTAGTCGGCCTGTACGCCCAGCCAGACCCGAGCGCTGCCAATCCCGGCCATTTCCAGGCGAACGGCCAGATCTGGGCTGATTGGTGCACGGCCATGCAGGATCCGCGACAGGGTTTCACGTGCAAAACCAAGACGTCGTGCCAGTTCTGCAATGCTGATACCTAGAGCGGGGAGCACATCCTCGAGCAGGGTTTCGCCAGGATGCGGCGGGTTGAACATGACCATGGGGACCCCTTCTGTTCAATGGTAGTCAAGGTAATCGACGAGTTCTATGTCGTTACCCACGAAGCGAAAGATCACGCGCCAATTGCCGTTGACCATGAGCGACCAGAATTCTTCCCGTTCCCCTTTGAGCGGGTGTAGCCGCCAGCCAGGTATGTCCAGATCGGCTGGCTCGCGGGCACGATCCATTAAACTCAGCATTCGGCCCAGACGCTTGGCGTGGTCGGCTCGGATGCCTTTGGTGGAACCAGATTCGTAAAAGATGCGCAGGCCTTTGTGCCGGAAGCTTATGATCATGGCATTAAGTGTGATGTGTTAGGTCACGGTTTTCAACCGTGAAGGGATAGTCTTGCTGCGGCATTCTGTCGTTCGCCTGGGGTTTGCTGGGACGTGCGCATGAGGACTATCAACTACCCCCCGTCTGCCCTAGCGTTGGCTCTCCTGAACCCCCGATCCCGGGCCATGAACGCCTCCAGCATGTGCGGGATTAGCGTCAGAGCATCGACCTCTTCGCCGTAGGTTTGCGAGTGCAGCGCCGCGTAGCGCTCAAGGTCGGCTTTCAGGCTAGCCGGGCAGGTGAAGGTCAGCTTCAGGTTCTCGGTTTTCGGCAAGGGGCCGAGACGCAGCTTGGTCGTGCTCATGGCAGGTTCCTTTGTTGAGTTGTGAAGGGCTGATAGGGGCGCAGCACCAGGTCGCGGTTGACGATCACCCGCAGGGGCAGGCCTGGGCGCTGGGTCAGCGTGGGCTGGATATCGAGGTTGCGACGGGTGACCTCCTGGCCGACCTGGTTCACCGTGTCCTGCAGGCTGTCGCGCCCGGCGATGATGATCCGATTACCGTCGGTGCGATTCTCCGGCGCGGCCAGTTCTGCGCCGATGCCCAGCAGGCTGGTCATGGCTGCGCCAGCGACGATGCGATCCCAATGCCAGTCGACGCCATCCTCCAGGCCGGCATAGCCGGCGGCGTCGGTACCGACCAGGTTGTCGAGCTGGAAGGATGAGGTGTCCGGCAGGATCACCCGCTGCCACACCACCTGCACGCGGCTTTGTCCGTAGCTCACCTGGCTGTTGTAGCGGCCCAGCAGACGCGCGCCTTGAGGGATCAGCACGTGCTGGCCGGTGGCACTGTCGTAGACCGGTTCGGTCACTGTGGCGATCACGTCGCCGGGTAGATCCGACTTGATACCGGTGACCAGTGCCGCTGCGATGACGGTGCCGGCCATCACTTGGTAGGGCGAGTCGGGCATCTGCAGCAATCCGGAATTACGGATTTGCGCATTTGCGGATCTACTGAGAAACGCGTCGTTCTGCTCTTGCTGGGTTGGTGTTCCCGCAGCGGCGGCTACTGCGCCTGACGAAGCCATACTCAGAGCCGTGGGATCGAGTTGAGCGCCCCCAGTGGAGGCGATATTCGAGTTCCTCGCGCTGCCGGTCTGGAAAAACACCGAGGAGTGCGCTGCTTCATCGGCTTCCTTGAGCCGGGCAAGGCGCTCAGCTTCAGCGGCGTCCGGACCATGGCCATAGCCCTGTGCCTGCTGCTCGGCCCTGAGGATCGGCCCGCCCAGATCACCGGGCAGCGGCGGCCCCAGTTGCGGCACTTCGGGAGCAGGGGCAGGCGGCAACTGAGAGTAATCTGCCGGTAGCTGCTCCAGCCCCTCGGACCGCGCCACGCGGTCGACGTTGTACAGTTCGTTCGGCTCGTCGCCCTGGCGGCGCTGCTGCGGCTGCAGCGGCTGCAGCGACCACAGCATGGCTCCAAGTACCGCAGCCGATAGGCCGCCGACCACTACCGCCAGCATGCGTGGGTTGAGGCGAGTGACAGGGCGCGGCTTGGCGCGCAGCTCCAGCGATTCAGGTGCCTCCTTCGGCGGTAGCGATTCAGCCGGGCTTTGGATGTCGTCCTTGGCCGTCATGCTCAGGGCCTCCGTGCCACGCCATCGGTGCGCTCGATTCGTACCACGTCGCCCTTGTCGGCGCCCAGGCGCAGCTCGGCCGCCCCGAACAGGCGGTCGACGATGTAGTAGGGCGAGCGGAAGCGGTAGTTGACCAGTTGACCATCACCTTCCGAGCCGATCACGAACAAAGGCGGCAACTCACCCTGGGCGATGCCGGCGGGAAACTGGATGTACACCTTCCTGCCGTCATCGAAGGCGCGAAGCGGCTTCCAGGGCGGGTTGCTGCCGCTGATGGCATAGCGAAAGCGCAACTGCTCCAACCTGAGGCCAGCATCGACTGGGGCCGCCGTTTTCGCAGCCATGGCGCGGCGCTGCAGGGCAAGCATGCGGTCCTTGGGGTAGTCCCAGGACACCGAAGCCATCCAGGCTTGCTCGGTGGAGGTCAGTTCGATCAGGTAGGTGCGCCGTGTGGTGGTGATTACCAGATTGGTCTTGAGGTCGACCCGCGTCGGCTTGACCAGCACGCTGGTGCGCAACTCATCGCCGCTGCCGCTGGAGGTATCTCCGACGATCCAGCGCACCGTGTCGCCGGCGGCCACGGTGACCAGTTCCTCGCCGGTCTGCAGGTTGATTGCCGTGACTCGCCCCGGGCTGGTGTACACCTGGTACAGGGCGCCGTCGGAGTAGGGCCAAACCTGGATGGCGTTGATATAGCCCTCCCGGCTCGGTGCGACCCGGGCGTCGCGGTTGGCGCGCGAGACGCGCGTGCGCTCATCGGCCGGTTCTGCGGTCGGCTTATCGGCCATGGTTTCCGCCAGCGGCTTGAGCTGCGCCGGCAGGGCTAATGGCTTGGGCATCTCCACCACCTCGATGGGCTTGGGCGGCTCCGGCAGGCGCTGCGCCTCCACCGGTTCGTCCAGGGCGATAACCGGCGGCTCCTGGCTGGCGCAGCCGGCCATCATGCTTAGCAGCAGAGGGCAGATACAGAGGCTCAGGGAGGTTTTCATGGCTTCTTGGCTCCTTCCGTAGTGTCCAGTTCACGGCTCCATGACAGGGCGTTGACGTAGATGCCGAGCGGGTTGCGGCGCAACTTCTCCTCGGTCCGCGGAGGCTGCAGGACCACCGAGATCACCGCCGTCCAGCGCTCCAGTCCGGCGGTCGCCCCATTGACGAAGCGGTGCTCGTTCCAGCGCACCTGGAACGATCTGTCGCTGGCGCGCACTACGCTGGTGACCTCCACCGTCACCGACTCCTTGCCCACGCGGGTGAACGGATCGTTGGCACGGGCGTAGTCATTGAGCGTGGCGGCGCCGCGGTCGGTGGTGAAGTGATAGGCCTCCAGCCAGTTCTGCCGCACCACCACCGGGTCGATGGACAGCGAGCGCACCCGCTCGATAAAACGCGCCAGATGGTGGGCGACCTGCGCATCCTGCGGTAGATAGGGGCTGGCGGCCTCGCCCACGGCACGCACCTGGCCGGTGTTGTCGACCTCCACCACGTAGGGCGTGACCACCGACTGGGCTGAGCGCCAGAGCAGGCCGCCGGCCATCAGCAGGGCCAGGCCCAGGCAACCGAAGGCCATCAGTCGCCAGTTGCGTGCCTGCGCCAGGCTGCTGCCCATGCGTCGGTCCCAGGCCTGCGCCGCGGCTTGGTAGGGCGTTACTGGTTGCGGGGTGTCGCTGTAGCGCACCCGCGGACGTTTGAAACGCATCTTCGTCCTCCTTTACGAATTCGATGGGTCGCGGATCTGCGGCCCGGGGGATGAGCCACCACCATCGCCAGCACGCAGGGTGTGCGCGACCGTGGTAGCAGCCTGGGTGAGCTGCTGCTTGCGTTGCAGGCGCCTGGCCCAGTCGGGCTGTTTGGCGTGGGGCATGGATGGGCTGTCAGTAGTTGGCGAGCCACCAGTCATTGCACCGCCAGCGGCCGACCCAGAAGGCATGCCAGCCAAGGAACGGGCTCCACCCATGGCGAGGCGTGCCGTACCAGGTGCCATACGGGCGCCGGCCAGCACGGCACTGCCGACGCCCGTCGCCACCGCGGCTGCGCCTGCGGCCATGCCCGTAACACCGAGAGCAGTACCGGCGGCTGCACCGGCCCCCAGTTGCGGGGCGCCGGAGACCAGCCCGGTGGCGATGCCCGGACCGAAGATGCCCAGGCCCAGCAAGGCCAGCGCGGCGAGCATGACCACCAGGGCATGGTCGATGGAGGGTTTGTTCGGAACGGCCTGGAACTCTGCGAACAACCCGCTGCCGATGCCGACGATCACCGCCAGTACCAGGACCTTGATGCCAGACGCCACCACGTTGCCCAGGACCTTCTCGGCGAGGAAGGCCGTCTTGTTCCAGAGGGCGAAGGGGACCAGGACGAAGCCGGCGAGGGTGGTCAGCTTGAATTCGATCAGGGTGACGAACAGCTGGATGGCCAGGAAGAAGAAGCTGACGATCACCACCAACCAGGCCAGAAACAGCACCGTGATGCTGTGCAGGTTTTCGAAGACGCCTGGAAATCCGCTGAGCGTGCTGATCTGCTCAAGGAGGGGGCCTCCTGCATCGACGCCAATGGAGGCCAACCGCCCCGGCTTCAGGAACTCGGCAGGGCTTAGCGCCGAGCCCGCCGCCAGCAGGCCCAACCCCGCGAAGGAGTTGAAGAGGATCTTCGCCAGCGCGTTGAAGTTGCCGATGATAAAGGCGAAGGCGCCGACGTAGAGGATCTTGCGGATCAGCTTGGTGCTGACGTCCTCGCCGCCCATGGCCCAGAGCAGCCCGGCCAGGGTCATGTCGATGGCCACCAGGGTCAGGGTGAGAAAGGCCACCTCGCCGCCGAGCAGGCCGAAGCCCGTGTCGATATACAGCCCGAAGACGTCGAGGAAGCGGTCGATCACGCTGACATCGTTCATGGCACGTTCTCGTCGAAGCTCGGCGGGATGGCGGGCAGGGTCTCAGGGGTGAGGAACTCGCCGGGGCGAGCGCAACCGGAGTAGAAACGCTCGGTCGAGTCGTATTGCCGCGCCACAACGTCATCGTCGCCACGTCCGCAGGCGGCCAGTGCCAGTAGTGGCAGCAACGCCAGGATTTTCATGGGGCGGCCTCCCTACCGATAGAACTGCACGGGGTAAGGGGTGTAGGGCGTGCCGCTACCCATGAAGCGTCGCCGCAACTCCCGGGCCTCCTCGGCTGCCGCTGCCTGCCGGGCGAGCTCCAGGGCGATGGCGCGGTTCTGGGCGATCTGCAACTGCTGCGCCTGGATCGACTGCTTGGCCTGCAAGGCCAGCAATTGGTTGGTGGCCTGGGCCGCCTGCAGCGCGCCACCGGACGACTGGCTTTGCTGCACGAGGTCGGCCAGCACGTTCTCGTCCTGGGCCAGGTTCTGCGCCACCTGTGCCTGTATCCGCATGGCGGTGTGCAGTCCCTCAAGACCCTGCTTCCAGCGCTCACGCGCTTCCTGCGCCATTCGTTCGCCGGTGACGCTGTTCGCGTAGACGGCTGGATACAGGCGGGCAAACTCCTGATCCAGGCGCTGCACTTCGTAGGCGAGTCCTTGGGCCTCCGCCAACAAGCGCGACGTGGTGGCGAGGTTCCTGCGCAGCCGATTGACCACGTTGTAGTCCAAGGTCGCCAGGTGGCGGCCCTGGTTCAGCAGCATCTGGGCCTCGTTCTGCAACTGACGGACCTGGTTGTTGACCATCTCCAGCGCACGCACAGCGGTCAGGGTGTTCTGCGCGAGGTTGGTCGGGTCGATCACGGTGAGCGCGCTGGCCGGTTGGAAGGCCAGCAGGCCCAGCATCAACAGGGCCGCGTGTGAGAAACGGCAATTACGAAGCGTCATGGCAGGCACTCCTTGCGTGGTGTGGGATGGGAGGCGAGCAGGTCGGCGGCCCAGTCCAGGCTGCGGTGGCGTAGCCAGGCGGCGGCGAAATCCGCTGGACCGGACTCCTGGAGGACCCGGCTGATTGCTCGTTGCTCGGCCGGGCTGGCGGAGGCAGCGAAGGCCAGCGCCACGGGCCCGAGGTCAAGGTCGAACAGCCGATTGCCCAGACGCGACTGGTAGTAGTAATCGCGCTTGGGCGTGGCTTGGGTGATGATCTCGATCTGCCGGTCGTTGAGGCCGAAGCCCTGGTAGATGCCGCGGATCTGCGGCTCACTGGCCTGCGGGTTGGGCAGGAAGATGCGGCTGGCGCAGCTCTCGATGATCGCCGCGGCGATGCTGGAATCCTTGATGTCGGCCAACGACTGGGTGGCGAAGATCACCGAGACATTCTTCTTGCGCAGGGTCTTGAGCCATTGGCGGATGCGCGCGGCGAACAGCGGCTCGTCGAGGAACAACCAGGCCTCGTCGAGGATCAGCAGCGTCGGCGCGCCGTCGAAGCGTTCCTCGAAGCGCGCGAACAGGTAGCCCAGCACGGCGGCCACCGCCGCCTTGCTGTGCATCAGCTCCTCCATCTCGAAGCACTGCACATCGGCCATGCCCAGCCGATCGCGATCAGCGTCCAGCAACTGGCCGTGGGCTCCACCCAGCACATAGGGCTGCAACGCCTGGCGCAAAGCGTTGTCCTGAAGAAGCACGCACAGGCCGGTCAGTGTGCGCTGCGCCTCGGGCGCACCAGCCAGGCTGTCCAGCGCCGTCCAAAGTGCAGCCTTCTGCTCGGGGCCGACGGCCACCCCTTCCTGCAGCAGGCGCGCCTCCAGCCACTCGGCGGCCCAGGCGCGGTAGCCGGCCTGGTCGATGCGCGCCAGGGGCTGGAAGGCCAGGTCGCCATCGCCGCCCAGCTCGTAGTGCTCGCCGCCCAGGCCCAGCACCGTCGCGCGCAGCGAGCGCCCCATGTCGAAGAGAAACAGGCGCGCGCCCGGGTAGCGACGGAACTGCAGGGCCAGGGTCGCCAGCAGCACCGACTTGCCCATGCCGGTGGGGCCGGCCACCAGGGTGTGGCCGACGTCGCCGACATGGGTGACCAGCCGGAACGGCGTTGCGCCATCCGTGCGTGTCACTACCAGAGGCGGACCGTCGAGGTGACGGTTGCGCGCGGGGCCGGCCCAGACTGCCGACACCGGCATCAGGTGCGCCAGGTTGAGGGTGGACACCAGCGGCTGCCGCACATTGGCGTAGGCATTGCCGGGGATGGACGACAGCCAGGCCTCCACGGCGTTGAGGCTCTCGGCAAGTGTGACGAAGCCGCGTCCCTGGATCACCCGCTCCACCAGTCGCAACTTCTCGTCAGCGACCTGGGCATCGCAGTCGCTCACCGTCACGGTGGCGGTCAGGTAGCCAAAGGCGACCTGGTCGGCGCCCAGTTCCTGCAACGCCCCATCGGCGTCGCTGGCCTTGTTCGCCGCATCGCTGTCGAGCAGGGGGCTTTCCTGCTGGAAGAGCGCTTCGCGCAGCAGCGCCAGGACGCCCTTGCGCTTGGCAAACCATTGCCGGCGCAGGCGCACCAGCTCCTTCTCGGTCTCGTCCTTGTCCAGGCAGATGAAGCGGGTCGACCAGCGATAGGGGATGCCCAGGCGGTTGAGGTCATCCAGCAGGCCCGGCCAGGTCGAGGTGGGAAAGCCGCGAACCGAGAGCACGCGCAGGTGCTGCTCGCCTAGTCGCGGTGCCAGACCCGTGGCCAGCGGACAGTCGGCCAGCAGCGTATCCAGGTGGAAAGGCACCTCCGGCACCTCGATTCGCTGGCGGTGCGTCGACACCGTGGCGTGCAGGTAGGTCAGCGTTTGGCTGTCGTCGAGCCAGGCCAGCTCGGGCATCACCCCGTCCAGCAGGTCGAAGAAGCGATCTCCCTCGACGATGAAGGCGGCCAGCCGCTCGTGCCAGTCGACGCCGCGATGCGCCCGGTGCTCGTAGAGCAGGCCGGCGGCGCGGGAGCGTGACTCTTCCGGCGGCAGGTAGAGCAGCGTCAGGTGGTAGGCACTCTCGAAGTGTCGGCCTTGGGCCTCGAAGGCGGCACGGCGCTCCTCGTCCACCAGCCAGGACAGCGGCTCGGGAAAGTCGCTGTCGGGATAGCCCGCCGCCGCCAGGCGCTCGGCCTCGATGAACAGCGCCCAGCCCGAACCCAGTCGGCGCAGGGCATTGTTCAGGCGCGCCGAGGTGGCCACCAACTCGCCTTGGGTGGCGCTGTCCAGGTCCGGACCGCGAAAACGCAAGGTGCGCTGGAAGGCGCCATCCTTGTTCAGCACCACGCCCGGGGCAACCAGCCCGGCCCAGGGCAGCCAGTCGGCCAGCTGCGTGGGACGACGCTGGTATTCGGTGAGGTTCAGCATGGCGGCTCCCTTATACGTCCAACAGCGGGGGTTGCTTGATGTGCCGGGCGAAGACCTGCAGGAACTGCGTATCGAGGCGGGCGCCCCAGAGGGCCAGCGAGTGGCCGACCAGCCAGAGCACCAGGCCCGGAATCCATAGCTGCAGGCCCAGGCCGACCACGGCCGCGAGGGTGCCGTTGAGGATGGCCACGTTGCGTGGCGCGCCGCCGAGCAGGATTGGCTCGGTCAGTGCGCGGTGCAGCGGCACTTCGAAACCGGGGATGAGAGTGCGCTCGCCGTTCATGCAACCACCGCCCCGCCGGAGAAGCTGAAGAAGCTGAGGAAGAACGACGACGCGGCAAAGGCGATGGACAGGCCGAAGACGATCTGGATCAGCTTGCGGAAGCCGCCGCTGGTATCGCCGAAGGCCAGCGTCAGGCCGGTGGTGATGATGATGATCACCGCGACGATGCGTGCCACCGGGCCCTGCACGGAGTCGAGGATCGATTGCAGTGGCCCTTCCCAGGGCATGCCGGAGCCTGCGGCGAATACCGGAACGCACACGCCCAGGCAAAGTGCGCCCAGTAGGAGTGCGCTGGCGGCACGACGACGAAAAGCAACGAACGTATGGAGGAGAGTCATGGCTGATTCCCTGTCGTGGATGAAGGAGAAAGTAGGGCGTCGATCGAAGTCAGCTGATAGCCGCGCTCGTCATGGCCAATGACGCGAGCGATCTGCTGCACATGGCGGGCGCGGCCGCGCCCGGCAAGGAACACCACCAGGTTGATGGCCTCGGCGATCAGGGCCCGTGGCGCGGTCAGGGCGACTTCCAGGATCAGTTGTTCCAGGCGTAGCAGGGCGCCCTGGGCGGAGCTGGCGTGGAGGGTGGCGATACCGCCGGGGTGGCCGGTGCCCCAGGCCTTGACCAGGTCCAGGGCTTCGCCGCCCCGTACCTCACCGACTACCACCCGATCGGGGCGCAGGCGCAGGGTGGAGCGCACCAGGTCGGCCATGGACACCACGCCGGGCTTGGTGCGCAGGGCGACATGATCGAGGGCAGGGCATTGCAGTTCGACCGTGTCCTCCAGGACCAGCACGCGGTCACCGGTGCCGGCCACCTCGGCCAGCAGGGCGTTGGCCAGGGTGGTCTTGCCGGTGCTGGTACCACCGGCAACGAGGATGTTCTGCCGGTCGCGCACGGCGACACGCAGGTAGTCGGCTTGTGCGGCGTCGAGGACTCCGTCGGCCACGTATTGCTGCAGGGGAATGACGCTGGCGGCACGTTTGCGCAGGGCAAAGGTCGGCCCGACTGCCACGGGCGGCAGTACACCTTCGAAGCGCTCGCCGGACTCCGGCAACTCGGCGCTGAGCAGGGGCTTGCCCCGGTGCACTTCGACGCCGATATGCGCGGCAACCAGGCGGATGATCCGCTCGCCGTCGGCGGCGGGCAGCGTGCCCAGTCGCGAGCGGCCGTTGGACAGGCGATCCAGCCAGAGCACACCGTCGGGGTTGAGCATGACCTCGACCACATCCGGATCATCCAGGGCGGCGGCGATCAGTGGGCCCATCGCCGTGCGCAGCATGCGGGCTCGGCGATCCAGGGAGGCCGCTGCTGCGCTCCGCATCGGGGAGGCGGTGGTCATGGACGGTCCCCCGCAGCCTGGGCTTCTGACGGAGCGGCCTCATGCAGGTCACTGACCAGACTGCGCCCGCGCTGCAGGTGGCGCCCCAGTTGCTCGACGAACTGGGTGAAGCGCAGCTTGCCCTGCGCGCGTGCCGCGTCCTGATGAGCCTCGGGCACTGGCGTGCTGACGGTGAGGTAGTAGCGCACGTAGAGCGCGACGGTCTCGATCAGGATGTTCTGGTCGCGCTCCAGTCGCTCGAACTGGCGCGACAGCCGATCCAGCCGCTTGGCCATGGCCACCTCGCGCTGTTCCCCGGAGTCTGGTGACAGCCAGGAAGCGAGGGCTGCGGCGATGATCGAGGACTTCGACACCCCCTTGGTGATCGCCAGCTCGTTCAGGCGTTTGGCGTGTTCGGGTTGGATGAACAGGTTCAGGCGGGTTCGGCTCATAGGGCGATTCCATCGTCAGGGTCGAGGGCGGCCAGCCGCGCTGCGCGCTGCAGGCGCGGATCGGGCTGGGTAGGGAAGAGGGCCGGGGTGTCGTCCTCATCGAGCAACAGCAGGTCGCTGGCCAGCTCGTCGAGGTCAGGCAACTGGGCGATTTCCGCCAGCTCGGGCTGGCGGCGGGGGCCGCCGTCCTCGAGGGACTCGCCGCTGGCCGGTCCTGTCTGCGGAGCGTCAATGGCCGAGGGGACGGCCAAGCCACTCCAATCGTCCGGTCGCGCGGTGGGTGCGTCGGCGTAGCGACCAGGCCCTAGCCGTGGCGCTGGCAGTGCCCGACGCTGGAAGTTGGTGTCGGTGAAGTAGCGCAACTTCTTGGCCCGGATCGGCGCATGGCCGGAGAGCATCACCACCGATTCGTCGGTGGGCAGTTGCATCACCTCACCCGGAGTCAGCAACGGGCGAGCCGTCTCCTGGCGCGAGACCATCAGGTGCCCCAGCCAGGGCGCCAGGCGATGGCCGGCATAGTTGCGTTGTGCGCGCAGCTCGGTGGCGGTGCCCAGCGTTTCGGAGATGCGCTTGGCGGTGCGCTCGTCGTTGGTGGCGAAGGTCACCCGCACATGGCAGTTGTCGAGGATCGAATGGTTCTGGCCGTAGGCCTTGTCGATCTGGTTGAGCGACTGCGAGATGAGGAAGGCGCGCAGTCCGTAGCCGGCCATGAAGGCCAGCGCCGACTCGAAGAAATCCAGCCGCCCCAGCGCGGGAAATTCGTCGAGCATCAGCAGCAGCTTGTGTCGGCGTTCGATGCCGTCGGTGCCATCGAGTGATTCGGTCAGGCGCCGGCCGATCTGGTTGAGGAGCAGGCGAATCAGCGGCTTGGTACGGCTGATGTCCGAGGGCGGCACCACCAGGTACAGGGATACGGGATGCTCGGCTGAGATGAGATCGGCGATCCGCCAGTCGCAACGCGAGGTGACCTCGGCGACCGTCGGATCACGGTATAGGCCGAGGAAGGACATGGCCGTCGACAGCACGCCCGAACGCTCGTTCTCGCTCTTGTTCAGCACCTCCCGCGCGGCGGAGGCCACCACCGGATGAGGCGCGTCGCCCAGGTGGGGTGTGCTCATCATCCGGTGCAGGGTCAGCTCGAAGGTACAGGACGGGTCCGAGAGGAAGTTGGCGACGCCACGCAGGGTCTTGTCCTGGCCGGCATAGAGCACATGCAGGATGGCGCCGACCAGCAGTGCATGGCTGGTCTTTTCCCAGTGATTGCGGCGCTCCAGCGCGCCCTCCGGGTCGACCAGGATGTCGGCGATGTTCTGCACGTCTCGCACTTCGTGGGTGCCGCGACGTACCTCCAGCAGCGGGTTGTAGGCCGCCGAAGCCGGGTCGGTGGGGTTGAACAGCAGGCAATGGGAGAAGCGCGAACGCCAGCCAGCGGTCAGGTTCCAGTTCTCACCCTTGATGTCATGGATGACGGCGGAGGCCGGCCAGGAGAGGAGGGTGGGGACTACCAGGCCGACACCTTTGCCAGAGCGCGTCGGTGCGAAGGCCAGCACATGCTCCGGGCCTTCATGGCGCAGGTACTGCTCCTCGAACAGGCCAAGGAATACCCCCGCCGGTTGGGTCAGCCCGGCGCGGCGCACCTCATCCGCATCGGCCCAGCGTGCCGACCCGTAGGTCGTGACCTGCCGAGCCTGGCGCGCCCTCCAGAGGGCCATGCCGATAGCCACCACCAAGGCCAGCAGGCTGCTGCAGGCGGCGATGCTGCCGCCGACGTTGAAGACATCCGGCGCATAGGCATCGAAGAAAAACCACCACTCGAACAGACGCCAAGGGTGATAGACGGGCATGCCCAGCCATTCGAACCAGGGCGCTCCCAGGCGAGACTGGTAGCCAAGCTCGGCAGCCGTCCACTGTGTGGCACCCCACACCCCGGACAGGGTGATGGCCAACACCACCAGCACCTGGCCGTACAGCACCGTCGTCGCTTGCATCCCTGAACCCAACCTCTCCGATCAAGCACTCGGCACGCCGATGTGCCGCGGGCGAGAGGTTCGGCATTGGCGGGGGAGGGGTCAAAGACCGATTCGCGGGTAATTAAGATCGAGGCGACAACTGTTCTGGCTGCGGGGGCTGGGGTAGGGAATCAACAGGGTACGGCGTGCCCTGCTGGCAGACGTCGACCACAGCTGCCAGTTGATATGGGCAGAGACCGGCCAAAAGCGGTCATGGAGTGTCTGCAAAATCTGGGGCGACTCAATCGTCATCCTCACACGGATACGGCGGATTCACTTCAGGAATTCGTGCCTCAAACTCCTTGGTCAGCCATTCATATTTTGGGCGTACTCTGTCGTCGTCTTTGAACTGTTCCCGCAGTTTTTCGATATCTGCTGGAGCATTCAGCATCGCTTGCCGGAACTTTCGAAGAACTTTCTCACCGGACATGACCAGTGAACTGTCATTCAAAATGTGCCTGAAAGCAGTAGCAAGAGAGGCGTAGTAGTAATCACCATCTTCTTGGATGAACGACTCGAACAGTCTAAATGTATCAACAGTCCTGTAACGTTCGATACAGTGCTTGTCAATCAAGAATCTAGGATGGTCGGCCTTCTTGGACTCAAGTAAATATGCTTGATTCATTGCTGGCCCGAACATAGGGCCACCTTGGATGTGGACTAGCTCCCCGACTGTCACACCACCACGAAGCAATAGGCTGTGTGACATCCACATCATTGTGCTGATTTTAGTGAGTAGATCCAGAACCATTTGCGACGCAATCACATCATCAGCGCGGGCTGATAAAACCAAGCTATCAGAAAAGTAGTTAATGCTAACTGGATGCATTTGCTGCTGGATTGTTGACATGTATCGAGCGGTTTCTCGAACCCGCTCTAGCTCTTCCGCAGGGATTAGTTCTACATTAACGGTAGTGAAAAGCTCAGCTTCAATCTGTGTCGGATGCATCGCCATCAGGGCATCAAGTATCTTCTGAGGAAGATTAGGTGTAACGGCGCTTCTCTCTACTAGCTTGCCAAATCCCAAAATATCTACAAAAGCAATGAACCGCTCTTCGTACATCCTGATGTTCCCTATTCGAATTTGATAATTATGCCAGCGGCTTCTATGAGTCGCTCCTGGTTTCGTAGACTCGTTCAAGCCTCAAAACCGAGCCTTAGTAAACGTCTGCTCCTGGCCCATCACAACAGGCTAGGATCGGCCAAAGGCGCCCTACGATCGAACTACGGCGTCCACGCAAGGTTCGCCGTTTCCATCCGAGATCGTTGGTTCGAAGATTTAAAGCTCAGCCTTGCTTACGCTTCCTATTTACCTCAATCATTCCCTTTCTGACGTCGTAGCTACTTACAGTCTTTTCCCGTTGAAGACGCTTCAGGAGCTCGCGATCAGCAAGCGTATCTGGCACGCGTAGCCTACTGCGGCCCACTTCTGTGAGCTTAGGGTAATCACCGTCAAGTCCTTGCAGGATAGTGAAGAGCTGGTCACGACTAATCACATCTAGATGTGGTTTTAGTAGCAGAATGATCTGCTGCGCTGAGACATTTTGTTGTGCCATCTTCTGTACAACATCAGGCGAGAGTTCGCTTCCGGAGTTGGTAGCAAATCGCGCCAATTCGTTCAGCCCTCGAGAATCGGCCACCTCTGCATAATTTGCAGCTTGCTCGAGAACTACATTTTTGACCGCCGAAACAATCTCACCGCTCTCTAGAAGAGCCGCCAGGTCCTCCCTAACCAACGCTGGGGTCATGTAGCTCGAAAACTTCCGCGACTCTCGAATAAACGCTTGGCGCGTCGGCCAGTCCGTGCTGGCTAGGTACCCATAAGACGCCGCGTCATCCGCAATGAGGTTGTACTTGACCAACTGCGCGAAGAGATCGCCAGCTTCTGCGGCGATTTTGTCAACGGAGAGATAGTCTTCCAGGCCTAAACTGTCGACTAGCTCCGCACGTAGAGCTGCGGATGGGAGGTGATCTGCTGTCGCCAGGATTGCGACCGCCAACGCTGCTTTAGACTTCTCTTCAGCAGTGTTAGCGTCAGCAATCTTTCTAGTGGACGTCAGGATTGTAGCTAGATGCTCATCAACCTCCCCGCGAGCCATGACGTAATTGCTAACGTTGTTAAACGTTGCGGGGAAACGCCTATGTTCAGCCAAGGCTGGCCAAGCGCCCTCAGAAACATCTGTGAGATCTATAACCTCACAACCTGAGGCCGCACGCTCAATCACATCACTTAGGCGAGGTGCTTCTATCGAGAGCACATCTTCAATCACCGCAAGGAAGTTCTCGTTCGCATCTATTGTCGCCGAAGTGCCATCAATAGCATCCAAGTACCTGGTCAAATGACTGAGCACATAGCCGTACACCGTCTGGCTACTCGCACGGATGACGTCGAGCGCCAAGGTTGCAGTGTTGTCTATGGCAATCGCGAGATTCTGGTACGTGACGTCATATAAATTGCGTGACACAAACGACGTACGAGTATGCTGGCCTAGCGGCTCCAAACGAGGCACGGTAATGCCGGCATCCCCGAAGAGCACACCGATACGTTCGGCCTGGACCGGCACGGTCGCGTTAGACGTAAGCGCCGTGAATTCAGCGTAGTGTGCCGACAGGTACGACGACACCACAGAATCTGTCCGCTGTTTAGAAGACGTAAGACATGCCAGCGCCACATCTACCATCTCTAGCCGTGAAGCGTCATCTAGGTCCGCTTGCCCCACAAGATAAGTGAGCACTCGTGGAGACGCGACCGTGAACCTTTCGATGAACTGCAGGCGCTCGTTTCCTGCGGTAAGGTACGCCTTCAGAAAACTAGCCTGACGCTCCCCGAGACCAACTAGGGAGCGGATCATGATGTCGGCCGCGTCGGCGTCGGTGGCCAAAAGGCGGTCGAGGATAGCGATGTTGTAAAGAGCAGGCTCCTTCAGCGCGTTCTTGCCTCGCTCGCGAACAACTGCATCCACGTCATCCGTGTCAAGCTCGAAGTGCTCGTCCATCAGGTCACGCTCGACGTGGTGGATGATGAAGTTTGTTGCAGCGGAACCCACGCGATCCCCGTGGAAGGTCGACGTGTAGAGCGTGAAGTTTCGGTTGATATACCCGGCACGGACGATTTGGTAAGCCAAGCCAGGCGTTAGAATCAACTTCGCAATTACATCGAAGGACTGGTTGCTCCCCTTGTGCTGGACTACGAACTCCGGTCGCTTGATGAGATCACCAAGATCAGCGCTCCGCAGGAACTTGATGTCCTCCGTCTTCTCATCGATTTGTTCAGTGAGAGCGTCACGATCCGAGTTGTCCCAGCTCTCGGCGTCCAACGGATCACCAAGCGAATCTACAAGACTGTCACGGCTGAACGACAGCGTCTGACCATAGTCATTGCGCCATTGAAGCGGCGAGTCGCCGTCTGCCGAGACGAAGTTTGTCCAGAACTGCGCTCCCTTGAGGTCATTCGGAGACTTACTTTCGCCCGCATACAAGTACGTTGCTTTCTGGGTCCTGTAGCCCGCAGCCTGAGCTGTCCGCTGCACGTGCGCCAGCAGGCGCTCGCCCAACCGAGCACTGCGGGTGGCAGCCCCGTTGATCCGTGCAATCTGCTGGAGAAGCACACGACGTTCGCCCTCGACTCGCTTGATGTTCTCAGTCACCAGTTCACGGCCGACCTTGTAAAGTATGTCCAGCTTGCTATGGCCGAGCCGGATAGTCTCGAAGTCTGCTAGGTGCGTGCTCTTGTAGAGCATCATCGCAAATAGGTCGGTCTCATTCAGATTGAGCTGCTTGCCGTCCCCGGAGAAGATCCGGTCGCGAAAGACTATGAATTCGTTGCGAACATTCTTTAGCAGCCGCATATCTGGCACATACTGCGCCGCCAAGTCGAGTAGCTCCGGAGCTACCTTGTGCTCGACTTGACTAAGCAGCTGCAGAACCAAGTTGCGGGCGCTCCGGTGCGTAATAAAGGGAACTACTGGGATCACCAGGTCGAAGAATTTCGTGCGGTTGGCACGTATAGCCTCGACCTGTGCAGGGTCGTCCGTCGTAAGCACTTCTGTATTACGCACTCGCCCCTCAATTTCCAGGCCGATGCGATCGAAGATGCTATCTTTGATGGCATAGATGAATCGGATCGGCTTCTCGATCTGGGGCGAAGCGTTGAGCAAAGTGTTTAGCGCCCGAAGCGTTTCGAAGATATGCGAGTCGTTGAACCGGTCGATGTCCTCGAATAGAACTACGTCGCGCCCTGAAACCTCAAAGAAGTAGACGATTTCGTCGAGGTATTGATCAAAGTACGAAACGGAGCTTTCGTTGAGCGTAACGGTTGCCGCCCCTGTGGAGAGCTGCTGTATATGCAGTTTCCCATAGAACAACCAGTTCACCAGCAGGATAATCAGCGAAGCAGCGCCCCAAACGACAGGGTGGGCCCAAACACCAATATCCACATATGGTGTGAGCACAGAAGTAATCTTTAACGTCCATCCAGTCAGCAGGAAGATTACACCAACGATAAAGCCCAGCAGTACCGAAGTTCCGATCGTCCGCCACCATCGGAAACGCTCAATACGCCGAAACCGTGAGCCAGGAGTTCTGCTCGGGTATTCTCGATAGAGCAGCTGCTTGACGATCTCCTGCTGGATACGGTTGGTCGGGGTTGTGGCCTGGATAGGCACCGAGTCATCAAGCTGGGAAGCCTCGATAGGTGCAAGCGTCGAGAGCGATAACTCCACGATACGATTGCCCTGCCGCCGAGCGACTTCCCGCATGATACTGCTCTTACCGACCCCGTAATTGCCGGACAACGCTATGTTGCTGATCTGATCGTTCGCGAGGGCAGCTTCGATAGCAGCGACATAGCCACTATGCTCTTCAACTAAGTACTCAGGGGTAAGCGGAACCAGCTTCCACGCCTCCTTGGCAGGTCCCTGTTCAGAACAGAAGATGCCCCGAACACGACTACAGATGCCGCGTAAAAGATGACAGACCACATGTCCTCCTGACGAACTGTCCTAGATTGAAGCAATACTACCCATCTTGCCAAAAAACCGCGGTGAAAGGAGGCAGATTTATTTATTGGGCTGGCCGTCCGCTCCTGGCCGACTCCGGCCTATCGCGGCAGGCAGAAACCGGCCAGGAGCGGACGTTCATATGGGGCTATCAAAACGGAGGCCTCTCAGTTTACCTGCTTGTGAAGTGACACTTTGCTCGGCCACTTGCGCCCGATTTTAGCAGCGGCCACAAGCAGCCCTTACAGCAGCCAAGGGCTACTCATTGCGCGAACTCCTCGCGATAGCTATTGTGGTGATGCTTCGTTTGCTTGCTGGTCGAGCCGCCAGGCGGCGGTGAACCCAGTTTGCCAGACGGCAGCGATCTCTCTTCGGAGGGCGCTGTTCGGGTCGCGACCAAGATAGCCGTTCTGGTATCTGGGTCTCCCGTAGGTAGTGAGTGTCGCCCGACTGCTGCTTCAACGACCGTAACTCTGTCCTTTCAATGGGCACGCCAGACGGTTGGCAGCTTTATTTTCAGTGCGGCGCTCGTTGTCCGACCGCGTGAGGCGTGGTTGACCGAGGGGCCGAAAAAGGTACGATTCATCGTGCCCCAGACGCCCAGGAGGCCAAGATGCGCCCATGCAAAAACGTGCCAATTCGGCGCGCGCGGCAGCCAAGCTGTTTCTAGCTGCCCTCTGCTTCGTTTGCTTGCTGGTCGAGCCGCCAGGCGGCGGTGAACCCAGTTTGCCAGACGGCAGCGATCTCTCTTCGGAGGGCGCTGTTCGGGTCGCGACCAAGATAGCCGTTCTGGTATCTGGGTCTCCCGTAGGTAGTGAGTCCCTGTAGCAGTTGGGTGAGAGCGAACTGGTGTTGCCCAACAACACAAGGAGTAGCTTTGAGTAGGCTATATAAGGACATTTGCAGCCAACGAACGCTTTACGGCGCCTGGAGGAAGGTGCGCAGTAGCGCCATCTTCTCCTCCTCTGATGAAATCAAACGGGAGGCTGAAGATTTCGAAAGTCGGCTCCCTGACTCCTTGATCGATATTCAGCGCGCCCTATCGAAACAAGCATTCATATTCCTCCAGCAAACTGGCGTCGCACAGAAGAAGCCAGGCGGGAAATCCCGCCCCTTGGTTCTAGCTCCTATCCCGAATCGTATTGTCCAGCGAGCCATTCTCGACGTTTTGCAGCGACGCGTCCGCTTTGTTAAGCGAGTTCTTGGTACTTCCACAAGCTATGGTGGCATTCCCGAAAAACGTGTAGCCATGGCCATCTCTGACGCGAGAGAAGCAATGCGTGCGGGTGCACGATTCCACATTCGGTCAGACATCCCCGCCTTCTTCACCAAAATCAACAAAGACCGGGTTCTAGAGCTTCTGCGGCCGCATCTGAACTGTGAGGCTACCCTCAAGCTTTTTGAGGAAGCCATCAAAACGGACTTAGCCAATATCGACGACCTCAGAAGGAAGGGGCTGGCCGAGATTTTTCCAATCGGAATCGAGGGAGTGGCTCAAGGATCTCCATTGTCCCCCCTGATAGCCAACATCTACCTGGCCGACTTCGATCTAGAAATGAACTCAGACGGCATTACATGCCTACGCTACATCGATGACTTTTTGCTGCTTGGGGCAACTCTTAGTGATGTAGACAAAGCATTCAACAGATCGTTGAAGGTGCTGAGCAAGATTGGGCTGGAGGCTTACGACCCACGGACAGACAAAGCAAAGGCCTCCCGTGGAGCCACCCAGAAGGGGTTCGATTTCTTGGGCTGCAATGTCTCTCCGGGTTTGGTACAGCCTAGCGAAGCGACACGCAAACGATTCAGGGCAAAGTTGGACGCCGAGTTCGTCGCTGCTTCACATGCCCTACGCTATAACGCCCAGTACCACGACGGCGACGGGAAGTACGCATACTCATCCGCTCTTTTCCGGATCGACAAAATCATCCTAGGGTGGGGAAAAGCTTTCACGTTTTGCAATGGCACTCACAGCATGAGCGCGCTGGATGATTTTATTTCAAAAAAACTTGCTCAGCTTGAAGCAGAGAAGACTGCTGTTCTGGCCAAGTCCGACAGCGCAGCGCAAAGAAGAATCTTGGGCGTACGCCTCCTGACTGACATCCAAGGCTAAATTGCTCCTGATGCCCGAGAGCTGCCCCCATGGGCAGCCGCGCCTATACAGCCAGCTTCTCCTAAGCCGCAATTAACCGACGTCAATGAGGTCAGCAATGTCCTCGCGAGGTATAGCAAGCCCATTACCTGTAAAGGTATGTTTAAGGTGGCACTCACCATCATCTGATAATAGATAGGCCCAGAGCGTGGCGGAGTAGTCGTCAATGTTCGAGACTCCTCCTTTGAACTTGACTACAACGGGCCTCAGCCTCTCCTCGATGATTTCCGACAAGTCGACCACCCCTCCACCACCACAAAAGCTGGAAGACCACAGATCCTGAATAGCCTCTGGAACCCGATAGCGAATTCCATTTGAGCTAGAGCTGGCAGCGGTGAAAGTATTCCAAGCGTAGGGGCCACACATCTCGGGTGCGGAGCCCTCAAACTCGCTGCGACGCTTAACGATTCCCCTAGCCACCTGCTTCGCAAGTGATTGCTTCTCAGGGGGAATCCACTCGGTGATTTTCTCTAAGAAGCGCTCTACACCTTGCGACGAACCTAGGAGGCCCTCATCAAACCATGAAGTGCAGCCATCGTAGCTTGTCGAGTGGTAGTAATAAGCTTGGGTGATATCAGTGCGAGGAGAGGCTTTAAGCAGGTGGCATACAAAAAAATGGAACCCCCTCGTATCAATCTCAGAATAAACCTCAGCGATTTGTTGCACTTCAGGATTTCGAAGAACTCTATCGACTTCCTCAGTGGGAACTGCATAGATTTCAGCAAGAGATCTAATGGCATCCTCTCTGTTATCACAGCTCGGGATAAACAATGAATCGCCCCCTCTTTTGTAGTCGATTCGAATGACTGCTTCTGGCTGATTTCAGTCTGGCGCGATGGGCCCGAGTCGGCCAACAGTGAACCATCAAAGTAGTCAACTGATCGGCCAAGTCAGATTCTCGCTATGAAAATCTTACGCACTCGCTCAGACCTTCTAGTGCCTCTGATTTAGTGTCCACGCCAAACGCCTCAAGGAAAGTCTTGGCAAAAATATCTTTAGGCCCTTCTTTACCTTCTTCCTTGTTTAAAAGCCTAGAGATAGAACCAACAAAAAGATCGGCGACCTGCATAAGTGGCGAAATACTTGAATCCTCTACCTCAACCACATCCACATACAAATTGTCGTTAAATATGCTCTTTGAGGCATTTTGAAGCTGCAACTCTATCTCCATGATTGATAGTTTATCCTTGGAGAGCTCCTCGGTATCTTTTCTAAATTGAAGGTTTCTTGGAAGAACTGCTCTGCCTGACTTATTTTCCTCAGCAACACCTTGGATTACCATGTGATAGAAAAGCTTATTTAAAGTATCGTCTACACTGTAGAGCCCGCTTCTGAGCACACCAAGACCTTTGAAAGAGATCGCGGAAGAATTTTGAATTATGGCCCCTAAGAGGGATAGATATGTTTTTAGATTCCCCTTATTGATTTCCTTGAAGTGTATTTCCCCCTTAAAATCTAGCTCTTTCTTTCTATGGTTAATCGCGCTGGTTATTTTCATCGTGTCGTAGCTGCGAAGTACCCAAAGACTACCTACTAGCAAGTATTTACCAGTCTTTCCACTTTCGTCTGCGTATATGCAATACACCGGGTAGGCAGGTCTGACCTCTAAGGAAACTCCGGAAAAGTCCCGACCGATCTGCTGAAATGACGCCCCCGCAGAACCTGAGCCCTGCCGCATGACCCAGATGAGCTTTTCCGATGCCGAGTACGCCGGCAAACGCAAACAGACCCGGCGCGAGCGCTTTCTGGCGGAGATGGAGCAAGTGGTGCCCTGGGCCGGGCTGTTGGCGCTGATCGAGCCGTACTACCCCAAGGCGGGCAATGGCCGTCCGCCGTATCCGCTGGAAACCATGCTGCGCATCCACCTGCTGCAGAACTGGTTCGCTCTCAGCGATCCGGCGATGGAGGAAGCGCTGTACGAGATCACCTCGCTGCGTCAGTTCGCCCAGCTGTCGCTGACCCAGGGCAGCATCCCGGAAGACACGACAATCATGAATTTCCGCCACCTGCTGGAGCAGCACGGATTGGCCGCGGGCATCCTGGCGGTGATCAACGACCACCTGGGCGAGCGCGGGTTGTCACTGCGCCAGGGCACCATCGTTGATGCCACGATCATTCATGCGCCGAGTTCGACCAAGAACCGGGAAGGCAAGCGTGATCCGGAGATGCACCAGACGAAGAAGGGCAACCAGTACTTCTTCGGCATGAAGGCACATATCGGCGCCGATGCCGAGTCCGGCCTGGTGCACAGCGTCGTGGGGACGGCGGCCAACGTGGCCGATGTCACCCAGGTCGACAAACTGCTGCACGGCGAGGAGAACGTGGTGTGTGCCGATGCGGGCTACACCGGGGTGGAGAAACGTCCCGAGCATGCCGGGCGTGAGGTCATCTGGCAGATCGCCGCCCGGCGCAGCACCTACAAACAACTGAGCAAACGCAGTGCCCTGTACAAGGCGAGGCGCAAGATCGAGAAGGCAAAAGCGCAGGTGCGGGCCAAGGTCGAGCATCCATTCCGGGTGATCAAACGGCAGTTCGGCTACACCAAAGTGCGCTTCCGGGGCCTGGCCAAGAACACTGCGCAACTGGTCACCTTGTTCGCCCTGTCGAATCTATGGATGGCCCGCCGAGAGTTGCTGGCTGAAACGGGAGAGGTGCGCCTGTAAAACGCAGAAACCCGGTCAAAAGCCGGGTTTCTGGTGAAGTCTGTCGCCGAAGACCGGGCTAAAAATCGATTCGGTCGCCAATCGGCTGCCCGTCGCTGACTTGTTCGGAGTTTCCCTAAAGCGCGCTGTTTTTCTTCCTCCTCCAGTTTTCCTCGATATTTTCGAACTTCTGGCGAGGCAATAAATAGACCCAGTACGTTTTGCACCATCGCCCTTGCTCTGGCTATGGAATGTAGGCGCTGTAGTTTAGGGTAGTGCTCAAATGAGATATCTCCCCCGCTATATAAGTCAGCCTGGAAGGTTTTCCAATAGAGAATTTGACACTTTACGTCAGAGTCTCGCGCCTGAGGATAGTGATTTAAGATCCAAGCAACTCTATCTATGACTCGAGTAGGGCTATTACTCGCAATGGCGGATAGCACCCTAAGTTTTTCTGCTTCCTTGTCCTTGCCTTTCTTCTCCAGCGCTTGAAGCTGTGCCTCTTCATCCGGGTCTTCGGTAGCAATGATCGCTATCTCGTTCATATGAATCCCTTCCTCTACCAGGCATTGGCCAATCGCCATCATTGTCCTGCATTCGGGACGCGTCAATAGTCAGCCTCCGGCCACCCACCTTTATTCAGAACAAGCGGGGACGAGCTACAACGTTGATGCTGAGTGACCGCAAATGGCCGATTCTGTTGAAAAAGGCGGTCTTTGCTAGAGACGCCTTTCGAGTGTTCAAAAAATGCACGGTTTTAGTGTTGCTCCGCGAAATCTGAAGCAGATCGGGAGCGGAACTGCTTCAGATTTCAACGTCAGCGGCCTACTTTCGAAGGCAGAAATCGCAGAGGGACTTTTTCAACAGAATCGGCCGACTTCTGCCTATTGCAAACAGCACTTCGTGATCATCGGCGAGCCTGCAGTCATGGTTGAGGGCAGACTTACCTTCTGCGCCCGTAGCTATCCGGCTGGCAGCGTCGTGATCTGATTTACGCTGATGATTTGTCCGCTCCAGATCATCTCAAAATGCGCTGTCTGGATGATTGAGGTAACCGGCCGTGGGGTCATCAGTGCCCAGCAGACCCTCCCCGGGAGGCGCACCGAGTTGTAGCGAAGGCCTGGGCCCCCGGTTCGTTTGGCCTCGGTGCCCAAGATATGGGAGTACGCGTAATCGTCAGGTGCATAGATCGGGTCTGAAAGCGGCACGGTCGTGGCGTCCCTCACCCCGGCATCGCTGAAGCTGGCGGTGAGCCCCCTGAAGACAAAGCGCTCGTAGTTCAGATCCGGCACATTCGACCAGTAGCGCTCCTGATGATGACGCACCTCGGCAATCGCCGTTTCCATTCTGTCGGCCAGGTAAAGCACGCCGAAGCTTCCGTCGCTGAAGCGCGAGCCGGCAGGGTTCACATGGGTGAAGGGTGCTGTCGCATACGAGCACCCAGGAATGCCGAAAGGAATCTGGTCGCGAGGGATCAGTTCCAGGCGACCAATCTCGTTTTGCAGCCGTGGATTGGTCAGCGCCTGGATTTGATAGAGGGCTTCGAAGTCCCCTGCGTCGGCGACATCATCGAACAGGGCTATGGGCGGAAACTTGGAGTTGACCAAACGGCAGGCCTGCAGGCTCTCACCTTCCAGCGCAGGAAGGTCGCTGAGCCTTACCATTGCGCGCCTCGCAGGGCATCAATCCGCCGGAACGTCTCGTACAGCGAGATCATGTCACCCTGCGCCATGATCTCGAGCGGCGTACGCCCATTGAAGAACTCGTTGCGGTTCTCCATCGAGGGGAAGCCATAGACGTTCTCTGGGTTGTCGAACACTAACCGCAGGACCGCGTGAATATTCAGCACAAGGCTGATGCGCTGCATCTGGTCGGCGTCGAGGCTCACTGCCCAGGCCGAATCCTTCTGGCTGGCACGGGTATAGGTGCTGCGGGAGATCCGCAGCACGCGGCAAGCCTGCTCACAGGAGGCCTTCCACTTGTCCAGGATATTCAATGCTGCACGCAGTCCGGCGGTGCATTGGCTCTTCGAAAAGTCTTGGGCTTGGATTGCTGCTGCCGTCATGGGGAGCCCCTTGATATCGTCTACAGAGACAAATTTAGCATATTTGAATCTGTGGATCAGTGTGGCAGCCGCACCGACGCCTTGGCTAGCGTCCATCTTCGGTGCCCGAGTGGAAGAACTTGACCGGGTACGGAGTGTAAGGCGTGCCTTTGCCCATAAAGCGTATTCGCGCCGCCTCGGCCACGGCATTGCATTGAGCGTTACCCAGCTTGTCCCAGTCCGCCCTGCACTGACGTTGTAGCTCCTCCAGCCTTTCAGGCTTTTCAGCAAGCACTTCAGCCGATTCAAACGGCATTGGCTTTTCACATGCACCCAACACCAATGTGGCCAGCAACAACGACATCTTCTTCATCAAGCGATCTCCTTCTGTGAGCTGTGATCAGGCAGCAACGCCTGGTTTGCTTCCGGACTCACCCTCCCGATAAACCGCGCCAACTGCTCGGCCGGTTCACCGTGTCGCCGTATCAGGTAGGTGGTCAGCATCGCGGGACAGCCGGCCAGCGGCCGGGCCACGACGTCCGGATTGTTGAGTTCGGTGATGCGCGCCAGGCTGGAGAATCCCAGCCCGTAACCTGCCGCCACCAGCGCCATCATCAGGTCCAGGGTGGGGACACGGTCGGCGATGGTCAGGCGCGTATCCACGGCGCCCAGCACACGCTGCAATTGCTGCCAGAACCCTTCACAGACCTTCGGATCGCAGAGCACCAGCGGGTAGCGCACGACCTCCTCGAGTGGCACGCGCCGATAGCTCAGCAGGGGATGGCGGGTCGGCACTGCCACCACCAGCGGATCGAACCAGACCGGCTCGGCCATCAGCCCATCACCGACCTCATCCGACTGTGCCAGGCCGATGTCGAACAGGTCGTCATTCAGACCTCGGACCTGTTCGCTGAAGGTGACGTCCGACAGGCAGATCTCGACCTCCGGCTCTTCCTCGCGACATTGGGCGAGCAGGGCGGCCAGGCGTGCCTGCGGGATGCCGTCCGACAGGGCCACGCGGATGCGTCCGCGATACCCAGCCGCCGCGCTCTTGACGCTGGCCTTGGCCTGGTCGACGACCGCCAGCACGCGGCGGGCTTCCTCCAGCAACACCTTGCCCGCCCAGGTCAGGCGCGTGCGGCGCGTCGTGCGCTCGAACAGCTGGACGCCGAGGCGATACTCCAGTTCCTTGATGATCCGGGAGAGGGGCGACTGTTCGATGTGCAGGCGCGCGGCCGCGCGCGCAAAGTGCAGCTCTTCTGCAACGGCGATGAAACAGCGAAGGTGGCGCAGTTCCACGGCCTTTCCTCCGTCAGTTGTAGGGTTCGGCTTGCACGTCACCATTCCAGGTCGGTTGGCGACGCAGATTGACAATCTGCAGCAGCGCGCCCAGCGCGGCGACACCACCCGCACTGGCGGCCAGGGTCCAAGTGGGCATCTGTAACAGCAGCACGAAGCCGCCGGCCGCGGCGCCGATGGCACTGCCCAGGTAGAGTGCCGACTCGTTCAGGGCGATGGCCAGGTTGCCGTCGCCCTGGGCCTGGCGTGCCAGGATCAGCTCGTTGTTCTGCGGCACCTGCAGCGCCCAGCCGACCGCGCCCCACAGGGCTATGGGCAGCATCACCAGCCAGGTGCTGAGGGCAGCCGCCAGCGGCAGCACGAACAGCGACACGGCGAGGATCAGCATGATGGCGAAGGTCAGCACCGGACCCTTGATGCGATCCACCAGCGGGCCGATCAGGAAGCTGCCCAGCACGCCGCCGATGCCCCAGACCCACAGGTAGGGCGTGACCGAGCGCACCGCGCCGTAGGCCGGGTCAGCCAGCAGTGGGGCGATGAAGGTGTACATGCCCAGGCTGGCGATGGCGGCCAGCAGCGACACCAGCAGGATGACCAACACATGGCCATCGCCGAGGATCGCCAGCTTCTGGCCCAGCGTTGTGGCAGTTGCCGCCGGCAATGAAGGGAGCTTCAGCAGCAGGCCGAAGAAGGCCACCAGGCCAAGCAGGGTGACCAGCCACAGTGCGGCCTGCCAGCCCAGCTGTTCGGCGATCAGCAGGCTGAGCGGAACGCCGAGCACCACGCCGCTGGCCATGCCGCCCATGATGATGGCGATGGCCTTGCCGCGGCGCTCCGGGGTGGACACGGCGGCCGAGGCGCCGATGCCCATGGCCAGGTAGACGCCGGCGCCGATACCGGCGATGGCGCGCCAGACCATCAGCGCAGTAAAGCTCTCGGCCAGCGCGCTGGCGGCGTTAGCGATGACGAACAGGCCCAGGGCTAGCAACAGGCCGGCACGCTGACGATGTGCCGGTGTCAGGGCAACGAAGATCGGCGAACCCAGGCCGTAGGCCAGGGTGAAGGCGGTAACCAACTGCGCGGCTACCGCGACGGAGACCGCGAACGAGGCCTCGATCATCGGGATCAACCCGGCGGTGACATAGGAGGCCATACCGAGGGCAAAGGCCCCCAGCGCTATGAGGTAGATGGGTGATTGGTTGGGTGTGTGCATGCTCGGACTCGCTTGCGTTGCAGGAACGCGTGGGTGGTACAGCTGATGGACGTGGCCCCGCAACGGGGCCACATCCGGTTGGGGGGCTAGAGCTCGAGACTGACGTCGTACTCGCTCAGCCAGGTGTTGAGGCCGACCGCCAGCTCCATGCCCATACGTTCGTACATGGGCGAGACGCTGCCGAGCGGCTTGGCCAGGGTCTGCTGGATACGGCCGCTGTCGAGCAGGGGCGTCACCGGCGCGTTGTGGTCCGCCTGGATGGCGGCCAGGGCATCACGCAGCGCCTGCTCGTAGGCCGGGTCCTGGGTCGAGGGGTAGGGGCTCTTGACCCGCTCGCTGATCGATTCGGGCAGCAGGTCGCGGGTCGCCGCGCGCAGGATGCTTTTCTCCCGCCCGTCGAAGGCCTTCATCGCCCAAGGGATGTTGAAGGCGTACTCGACCAGGCGGTGGTCGCAGAAGGGCACACGCACCTCGAGGCCGACCGCCATGCTCATGCGATCCTTGCGGTCGAGCAGGGTCTGCACGAAGCGGGTCAGGTTGACGTAGCTCATTTGCCGCATGCGCTGGTCGACCACACTTTCGCCGGGCAGTACCGGCGCCTCGGCGATGGCCTGGGCGTAGCTGTCGCGAAGGAAGCTGTGCATGTCCAGTTGGGCCAGCAGGCCCGGGTCGAACAGGGTCTTGCCGTCGAAGTACTTACCGGTCACCGATGCCAGCCAGGGGAAGGTGTCGGCCTGGATCGCCTCCGGATCGTGGAACCAGCGGTAGCCACCGAACACCTCGTCCGCGCTCTCGCCGGACAGTGCCACCGTCGAGTGCTTGCGCACCTCCTGGAACAGCCGATAGAGCGATGGCCACATGTCGCCCCAGAACGCCGGCGGTAGGTCGAGGGCGCGGACGATCTGCGCACGCAACGCCGAATCGGCCAGCTCGCGGCTGTCGAGGACGATCTCCTGGTGACTGGAGCGGATCGTCTCCACCAGGTCGCGCACGAAGGGTGCGTCCGGCGTGCCGCGCACGGCATCGCCGGTGAAGCCGCTGCCGTGGTCGACGAAGTCGACGGAGAAGGAGCGGATGTTCTCCTTGCCGGCGGCGAGCAGCTTCTTCGAGGCCAGCGCGGTGATGATCGAGGAGTCCAGGCCGCCGGAGAGCAGGCTGCACAGCGGCACGTCGGCGACGATCTGGCGGTCGACGATGTCCTCCAGCAGGTCGCGGGTATGGCGGATGGTCTCGTCCAGCGTGTGTTCGTGCTCGCGTGCTTCTAGCTTCCAGTAGTGGCGGCGGCCCAGACCCTGACGGTTGATGCGCACGATCTCGCCCGGCATCACCTCGCGCATGCCATCGAACACGGCATGGCCTGGCGTCTTCACCATCTCCAGGATCTCGCGCAGGCCGTCTGCACGCACCTTGCGCGGCACCAGCGGGTTGGCCAGCAGCGCCTTGGGTTCTGAGCCGAACACCACGCCGTCGGAGGTGGGGAAGTAGTACAGAGGCTTGACGCCCATGCGGTCACGGATCAGCAGCAGCTCCTGCGAACGCAGGTCCCAGATGGCGAAGGCATACATGCCGTTGAGCCGCTCGACGAAGGCCTCGCCCCATTCGACATAGGCGCGCAGCACCACCTCGGTGTCGCTGCGGGTCTCGAAACGGTGGCCAAGTCGTTGCAGTTCGGTGCGCAGCTCGCGGAAGTTGTAGACCTCGCCGCTGTAAGTGATCGCGGCGACCTCGCGCGGGCCACCGTGCATGGTGGTCATCGGTTGGCGACCACCTTCCAGATCAATGATCGACAGGCGCCGATGACCCAGGCCTACCGGCCCGTCGATCCACAGTCCGCCGGCATCCGGCCCGCGCAGGGCCATGGTGTCGGTCATGCGCTGCAGGGTGTCGCGTTGCGTTTCCAGATTCTGGCTGTAGGACAGCCATCCAGCGATTCCACACATAGTCGTTCTCCTTGTGATTGAGTTACCCGAGGCTTTCCAGGTCGTTGTCCTCGGCCAGCAGCACGCGCGTCTCGCCATGGACGTAGCGCGCCGGTGCTGGGGTTTGGGCGTGGCTGTCGAGCTCGTTGAGCAGGCGCTGCAGCGCCACGGCGGTGTCGAGACCGGCGAAGGGCTGGCGGGGCGGTTCCTTGAGCGCCACGGCGCGCACCACCTGCCGGCACAGCCGCGAGAGCTTGTGCAGGGTATCCAGGCCTGGCTCGTCGGGGGCGGTGGCGAACTCGTGCAACAGCTCCTCGGCGCCGTTGGCGCCGCGCGTCCAGATGCGCAGCTGGTCGTGATCCCAGCGCGGGGTGTCGAACACCAGGCGCGCATGGATCAGCCGGGCGTCGCGGTCGACGAAGCTGAAATCCACGGTGCGCTGACGCACGATGTTGACGAAGCTGGCGTAACCGGTGATCCGCGCTTCGCCCAGGCTGGCGGTGAGTTGCACGGTGTCGAGCACCTCTGCGCCGGAGATGGAGAAGTCCGAGCGCACACCGAGCACACCATCGAGCTGGAGCTGGCCGGCGCGCGGGCAGATCCAGCCGACCAGATCCAGCGCATGGATCACCTCGCTGGTCACGCCGCAGGTGGGGCGGTAGTCGTTGATACGATCCTTGCCCCAGTGAAAGCTGGCGCGTACCAGTTGCCAGTCGTGACGCTCGACCCAGTCACGCAATTGCTGGGTTACTTCCGAGTAGCGCTCAACCAGGTCGAGGGCAAAGCCGCCGACCTGCTCCAGTGAGCTGAGCAGCTCCTTCAAGTCGTCACCGGGCGTGGCCAGTGGCTTCTCGCAGAGCACGAAGCCCCAGTAGCCCGCCAGCTGCTTGAGCACAGGCGCATGGCTGTGGTCGTTGACGCTGACCACCACGATGTCCGGCTCAAATACCTGCAACGCCCGGTCGACGTTGTCGAAGTAGGGCAGCTCGGTCGTCTTCTGCCGGCGGCCGACATAGGCCAACGACAGCGGCATACCGGTGCTGGTGGCGATGTGTTCGAAGGTGCGGCGGTAACGATTGCCGGCGTAGCCCAGGCCGACGATCAGGATCTTCATGCCGAGGCCTCCTGGCGAATCAGCAGGCGCTCGTCGCTGACCGTGAAGCCCAGGGCCTGGTACAAGGTGCCAGCGGATTCGGTGCTTTGCAGGACCACGTGGTCGACGCCGCGGTTGGCGAACCAGCGCAGCAGGTGCTGCATCAGCTGGCGGGCGATGCCGCGGTTACGCCATTGCGGCTCCACCACCACCGACTGCACCCAGCCGGACAGGCCGTTAAGACAGCCCGGTGCCGGCGCACGCTGGTCGATGATGGCGGTCGCGCAACCCAGCACCTGGCCGGATTCCTTGTGCTCGGCGGTGAGGATCTGCACGCAGTCGCTCTCGTCCAGGCGGCTGCCCAGCCAACTGCGATAGGCCGTCCGCCAGCGCGCCGCTTCCTCCGGCGTCTTGCTCGAATAGCGGGCGGTGGTGCCATCCAGTAGGTAGGCGCGCAGCTCAATCAGGCTGTCCAGGTCAGCCAGTGTCGCCGGGCGCACGGTGAAGAAGGCGTGCTCCATCTCAAGCCACCTCCGCGCTGAATGCCTGGGAGGCCAGCGGAATCGAGAAGTGCTCGAAGGTCTCGCGCAGCGACGACGCCAGGTGTTCGATCTGCGCATCGCTGTGGTTCGGCGTGGCGTTGACCCGGAAACGTTCGGTGCCCACCGGCACCGACGGGTAGTTGATCGGCTGCAGGTACACCCGGTGGGTATGCAGCAAGCGCTCGGCAGCGGCCTTGCAGCGATTCACCTCACCCACCAGCACCGGCAGCACGTGCGTCTGCGAACAGGGCATGACCGGAACGTCGTAATGCCTGAGACGTTCGCGCAACTTGGCCGTCTGCGCATGCAGGCGATCGCGTTCGCCGCTGCTGGCTTTCAGGTGCTCGACGCTGGCCAGGCAGCCGGCGGTGACGGCCGGGGGCAACGAGGTGGTGAAGATGAAGCCGGTGGCAAAGGAACGCACCGCGTCGACGATCACCTGGGTCGAGGCGATGTAGCCGCCGATCACGCCGATGGCCTTGGCCATGGTGCCCTGGATGATGTCCACCTGATCGGCCAGGCCAAGCTCGGCGGCAATGCCCGCGCCGCGTGGGCCGTACATGCCCACGGCATGGACCTCGTCGAGGTAGGTGAGGGCGTTGTAGCGCTTGGCGACCTTGACGATCTCGGCGATGGGCGCAATGTCGCCATCCATGGAGTAGACCGACTCGAACACCACGATCTTGGGGTGGTCCAGCGGATAGCCAGCGAGGATCCGCTCCAGGTGCTCGACGTCGTTGTGGCGGAAGATCTGCCGCGGGTTTGGCGTCGAGCGGATGCCGTTGACGATCGACGCGTGGTTGAGTTCGTCGCTGATCACCACGCAGTCGGGGAGGCGCCTCAGCAGGCACTGGATGGTCGCGTCGTTGGAACCGAAGCCGGTGGGGAACACCAACGCCGCTTCCTTGCCGTGCCAGTCGGCCAGGCTGGCCTCCAGGCGGGCATACACTTCGTGCGAGCCGCCGATATTGCGCGAACCGCCCGAGCCGGCGCCGTAGGTTTCCAGCGCTTCGTGCATCCGTTGCCGAACGACCGGGTGCTGCGACATGCCGAGGTAATCGTTGCTGCACCAGACGACCACCGGCTCCTGGTCGTGGCCTTCCAGTCTGGCCAGGGGGAATTGGCCGCAGATGCGGCTGAGGGTGGTGAAGGTGCGGTACTGGTTGGAGGACTTCAATGTCTCCAGTTGTTCTCGAAGAAGTGCTTGGTACATCCCTTTGTCTCCTTAGCAAATTGATGACACGTCGATGTGTGCTTCCTCATCAAGCAAGTGCCCTGGCACGCGCGTTTGCGGCAGGGCCGGGGTATTCTTCTCGCGATTTATGGGGGTTACAATTTGACTGTTTATGCTGTTACTGGAGGTAATCGGATGAGCGCACCTCGCACACTCGAACGCACTCGGGCAGAGCTGGCCGAGTTCCTGCGTAGTCGCCGCGAACGCATTTCGCCGGAAGAGGTGGGATTGCCCGCTGGCAGCCGAAGGCGCACACCGGGCCTGCGTCGCGAGGAGGTCGCCGCTTTGGCGGGGGTGGGGTTGTCCTGGTACACCTGGCTGGAACAGGGGCGGGACATCAGCGTGTCCGCGACCTTCCTCGATAACCTCTCGCGGACGCTCAAGCTGGATGCCACCGAGCGTCGTCACCTGTTCCTGCTGGCCCATCAGCGCCTGCCGCCGGAGCCCGGACGCACCTGGTGCGTGGTCCCGCCGCTGATCCATCGCCTGATGGCGGACATCCCGATGCGCCCGGCCTATGTGCTCAACCTGCGTTGGGATGTGCTGGCCTGGAATGCCGCCGCGGACCGGGTCTTCGGTTTCTCCGCACTGCCGGCAGATCGCCGCAACCTATTGTGGATGCTGTTCACCAGCCCGGCCATGCGCGTGTTGTTCAACCCCTGGGAGGAGCAGGCGTTGCAGATCCTCTCCAGCTTTCGGCGTGACTTCGTACGGGCCACCCAGGATCCGGAGATTGCCGCCTTGGTGAAGGACCTGGAGAAGGCCTCGCCCGACTTCAAGGCCGGGTGGCGACAGCAGGACATCCATGGCCCCTGCCAGGGCATTCGTCACCTGCATATCGAGCCGATCGGCCCGATGGTGTTCGAGCACACCACGCTGACCATCGACGAGGATCGCCACCTGCGCCTGGTCTACTACGCAGCCAAGGAGGGCCAGCCGGAGAGCCGCTCCTTCGAGCAATGGCTGCAGCAGGAGCCGACGCTGGCTTAGCGTGGCGGTCGCTCAGTCAATCGCCGGACCACGCGGGCGCCCCAATTGCCAGGACACGCTGTTGCCCCGGACCACGGCAGAGAGGTGCTGCCCAAGCCGGGGCTCGATTACCGGCTTCCAGGGCACCAGGCTGAAGCCCACGCCATCATCGAGCATCGCGAAGCGCCCGCTGGCCAGTTGCACGGCACGCCGATAGATCCCGCTGACACGCTCACCGTCAGCGGTTGGGCGGTACCGCAGGCCCGTCTGTGCTGCGATCTCCTGGGCTGTAACCGATAGCTCGCGTTCACGCAGGGTGCCCAGCAGGTTGCGAGCGAGCACGACGCGCTGCCCCTGGCGTTCGGCCAGGCCTTGTTCCACCAGGACATCAGCACGTTGCCTGAGCGCTTCGCGGACCTGCCGGCCGAAACCAGCATCTGCCAGCCCCTGATTGCCCCCGATCAACTGCTGATCCAGCCAGGTTGCACCTATGGCACGGACCTGCCGCTCCACCGAGAGCGGTGTGCGCAACTCGATGACCAGATCGACACGGCGCTGGGCGTCATGCTGCCGGCCCCGTTCCGGCAGATCGGCGGGGACCCGCCAGACGCCTTCCTCCAACCGCTCCACGATGCCGGCGCGATGCAGGGCTTCCAGGCGGCGTACATGGCGTTCGACCTCAGCCTCGGGAGGCTCCTGCTGGCCGCTCCGTGACCTGGCCAGGATGAGGTGATTGTCGGTGCGATATACGCCGTCTACGGCCAGCGCAACAAGCGAGCCATCCACCGCACGAGGCTCGCTCATCGTGCGCGCCTCCACAACGGCGCCGATGGGGTAGTCGGCCAGCTCCGAGCCGGCCGGCAGCGCCAGGTAATGGGCCTTGCCGTCGAGTCCATCCACCACCAGGTAGCCGCGGTCGTGCAGTTCATCAGCCAGCCCTTTGGCTACCACCTGGCCGATCAGCGCCGGGCCGCCGCCCGGCTCGAAGACCGCAAACTCCCGCTGCGTGCGACCCATGGCCCGTTGCAGGGTGCGCAGGATATCGCCGCGCTCACCCAAGGCGCGCAACGTTGCCTCGGTGTCGTCGCGCATGACCCATTGCCCGGGCTGACCTTCGTGAGCCAGGCCCAGCCGCTGAAGGTGTTGCAGCCGACCGATCAGCAGCTGTCGACCTGGATGGTGGGCGAGAGTCTTCACATGCAGCACGCCTGCCTCGCGTTCGCGCAGGAGGGTGCGATCCAGGCTGGTCCAGCGTTCCTGTTGCACCTCGCGCTGCAGGCTGCGCTGGATCTCCAGTTCGGTGCGTGGGCCGAGCCACTCGGTGGCCAGTTCCGCAGCGCGATTACGCATGCCCTCGGCGATGTAGTCGCGGGCAATGACCAGGTCCTTGCCGGTGTCGTCCTTGCCCCGCAGGACGATGTGCGTGTGTGGGTTATCGGTGTTCCAGTGATCGACTGCCACCCAGTCGAGACGCGTGCCCAGGTCGGCCTCCATCCGGCTCATCAGGTGGCGGGTGTAACTCCGCAGGTCATCCAATTGTTCGGCGTCCTCGGGCGAGACAATGAAGCGGAACTGGTGTCGATCTTCCCGGCCGCGTGCCTCGAAGGCCTCCACGTCGGCCTGGTCGCTCAGCGGGCCGTAGGCCTTGCCCGGCTCCCCCTCACGACTCACACCGTCGCGCTCGATGTAGCGCAAGTGGCTGAGGGTCGAGCGCTTGCCGGCCTGACGCAGGTTCACCAGGCGCGTCTTGATGGTGACCCGACGGGCGTTGGCTGATTGCTGCTGCCTGCTGAAACGTGCGGCGACATGGCCGCGACCGAGCCGTGCGCCGGGCTGCTGGCCGGCTTTGCGCGGCTTGCCGATGCCCGCCTTGTTGGCCTGGCGCAGCACCTGGTTGACGAAGGCTTGGCCGCGTTGCTGCGGCTTGCCCGGCTGCGGACGAAAGCGCGATTCGTCGCCGGGATGGCTTCCCTTGCTCATGTTCGGGCTCCTCCAAGTTGATCGCAGTACGGCGTAACAGGCACGCTTTCTGGCCAGTGCTTCTGCAGGGAAAACACGTTTTCGGCACCTGGCGACACCGGCGCGGTGTCGCCGCCAACCCCCGTGCAGACTGCTTTCCGGGCCAGCGAAGTGCTGCCCCCTTTTATCTTGCCCTCCGCTTTTTCCCGGCCTTGGTGCTTCTGGAGTCAGTGATCAGGTAGGACAGACCGGGCCTCGGCGCAGGCCTGAACGGGCAGGCGAGGGCATGACCAACTGCACAGTGGCGGCGCTCGACTGCGCACCCCGAGCACACACCAACTGCGGTCGGGTCGACATGGGAACGACCTGTTCATTGACTCGACTCCAGCAACAACGGCTGCGCCCGACCGATCACCGTGCTGGCCGGGACGGGCCCGAAGTAGCGGCTGTCGAATGACTCCGGGTTGGTGCTGAGCAGGAACAGTTCATCGACCGCCAGGCGCCGACACCCGTGCCAGGCGGGTAGCGCGCGACCTTGTCGATCCTTGCGCAGTTGTCTGGCGACCAACGCGCCGTCGATGCGCACCTGATTGCCCAGCACGCACACCTGCTGCGCTGCCCTGGCCGCCACGGTTTTCAGTAGCGGTACGTTCGCCGGCAGGTAGCCTCGTCGTGCCGCCAGGCTCATGACCCCGGGCGGCAGGTGGAGCAGCACCAGGTTGCCAACTGAAATCGAGCGGGCAGGCTCAATGCGGTACCAACCGATGGGCACGCTGTCGGACGCGTTGTAGACGAGCAGTGGCGGCGACGTCGCGTGCGCTGCCCATCCCAGGAGGATCAGGCTGCCAGCTACCAGTGCCAGTGGTCGCCACGCACCGCGAGTACCCGCTGTCATGGCGTGACCTCCGGAAACTGCTGCTCCAGCACCTCGCGCAGCATCTCCGCCATGGTCACGCCTCGGTCGAAGGCCGCCCGCTTGATGCGCGTGCGCAGCGCCGGCGTCACGTCCAGCGTCAGCCGAGCGCTGTAGCGCTCGACCTTGCCGTGGTCGATGGCGGCGCCCTCGCGTATCCAGGCCTCGACCAGTGGTTCGGCCAGCGGGCGTGCACCGATACCGATGCGCTTGCTGCTCATGTCGACCACCTCAACAACTCATCCACCAGGCTGCTGACCTCGCGTGCGGCGGCGCTGTCCGGCGCCAGTTCGCGTGCCAGGCGACCGGCTGCCACGCTCTCGGCGAAGACGATGCGCTGGCGCACCTCGGCCTGCAGGGCGGGCAGTGGCTGGTCGGCGAGGGCGCTGCGGGCTTCCCGGCCAATCACCGTGGTACTGATGCGTCGGTTGATGGCGAATGCCGCGCGCAGGGTAGGGCGGAACACCTGCGCCTCGCGGATCAGGTTGACCATCTCCGCGCTGGCCCAGAGGTCATAGGGACTGGGCTGCACCGGGATCAATACACGATCGGCCGCCAGCAGCGCCGAGCGGGCGAGGGCGGCGATGCGGGGAGGGCCGTCGATGATCACATGGTCGGCGCGTCGGGCCAGCTCCGGGGCTTCCTGGTGCAGTGTCTCACGCGCAAGGCCAACCGCGCTGAACAGCCGTGGCAACCCCTGCTGGCTGCGTCGCTGAGTCCAGTCCAGGGCCGAGCCCTGCGGGTCGGCATCGAGCAGGATCACGTTCAGCCCGCGCAGGGCCAGTTCGCCGGCGATGTGGGTGGCCAGGGTGGTCTTACCGACCCCGCCCTTCTGGTTGAGCAGGGCGATGATCATGGCCGGATCTCCCCAGCCAAGTCGCCCTGATCAACGCCTGTCCACAGATGAGCGCTGGCCCAATAACAAGTTAGAGCTTTTAAGTTAGTAAAGTTAAGAGAGGCCGGAGGCCCCGCCAGCCGTGGCTTGCAGAGCAGTTTGTGCGCCTGATGGCACGATAGTCGTGCGCCTGATAGCACGAGCCCGGTTGCGCCTGATAGCACGAGTGAATTCACAGCTTTTCCGCAGGTTATCCCCGTGCCGTCTACGGCACGGGCCGAAAGGCCAGCAGCTCGATCGAAGGCGGCATCCGGACGATGTCCAGGTGGTACCCCGGTAGCGACTGGCGAGTGACCAGGGTGCGCAGGTCCTTGGCGAAGTCCGAATAGCGCGCTGTGCTTCCCGACTTGCGGTACAGGTGGCGAAAGTCGAACTGCCAGCCATCCTCCTGCTTGCCGCCATGCTTGCGCACCAGGCGGTACAGCCAGCGTTCGATGCCGCCGGTGAGGCGGAAGTAGGCCGGGTCGATGGTCAGCACCAGGGCCTGGTCGAGCACCCCGCGGTAGAACCAGTCCGGCAGGATCAGCTCGATCCCCAGTGGCCGACCATCGGGTGCGGCCAACTCCTTCCACTCGTTGATCCAGGAAAACCGATGCAGGCGCCGGCCGGTGGTTTCGCGGAGCGAGGTGGCGACGCTGGTCGATTGCAACCGATCCAGGGCCGCCTTGAGGCGCTGGTAGTCGCGCAGCGACGTCCCGCGGCCGATGAAGCGTAGGATCTGGTAGGGCGTCGCGCGCATCAGCCGCGAGGTCGGAATGCCCGCATCGCGTGCCTCGACGATCTGGCTGGCCGCCCAGATCAGGATGTCGGCATCCCAGATCGTGGCGATGCCGTGCTCCAGCGTGCCCTCCACACGCACCGTCACGCCGCCGGAGCGGAAATCGATCGGGACAGTGCGCCGTGACTTGGCCAGCGAGAAGAACGGATGCGCCATCAGGTCCTGGGCGTCGCGCGGTGCCATGTCGCCCGGCAGGGCGCGGAACAGATCCAGTTGCTCGCTCTGTGCGGATTGATCGAGCACGCCAGGTTTCATGGGCAAGGGCTTCACTGGTCATCACGCGCAGCTCCCGGGTGGCGGTCGAGGTACTCGGGATCGAAGGTGGTCTCGAAACTGCGCTCACTGGCCCAGGCTTCGAGATCGGTCAGGGCATACATCACCCGCCGCCCGAACTTGTGAAAGCGCGGCCCGCCGCCGATCACCCGCTGCTTCTCCAGCGTGCGTGGGGAAAGCCGCAGGAAGGCCGCTGCCTCGTTGTTGGTGAGGTAGCGAGGGGAGACCAGCGACGCTTGCGCCTCAGCAGGCCCTGCTGTGGGCCGCATCGCGTGCGTCGTTGGCCCGGCTTTACGGTGCAGCGGGGAGTCGAGGTCGATGCGACGCCGGTGATGAGTGAGATCGGGTGAGTGCGACATGCTGTGTCCTCCGTTGATGTGGGAGGTGCACCGTGCGGCAGTGGTCGCGCTCGATCATGCCGGGTTGGGTCCGGGCGAATGTGAAGGCGAGAGACGCGCGAATTGATACCCGAACGGTCTTAGCGCTGACCAGACACGCCCATCCAGGCGGGCGACGCTCGGCGATAAACAGGCAGGTAAGGATTCGGGCGTGCAGCATTACGATTTTGCGGATCTACGGCTTTCCGCAAAACCTGAAAACCGTATTGGCGGATTTCCGTAAATCCGTAAAAGCGTAAATCCGCTTCCCCACAGATCCGTAAAACCGTGGGTACGGATCTACGGATTTGAGCAAAAACGTAAGACCACAACGGTCTGAATCTGCTGGTGCAGCAACGCAGCGGCTGCAGGCCGATCGCGATGGGCTAGTTCCCCTGCATCAGCCTGCCGGGGCGCGGGTGGCCGACAGGACAGGGGCGCAAGAAACAAGGCACCGGGTCGCCCCGGTGCCCTACGCTGGTCTAGCGATTCCAGAACACGTGCACCTGCTCGAAGCCGGTTTCCAGGGCGAACAGTTCGCCACCAATCTCCATGGGGGGCCGGCATCCAGTGATGATTTGGATCTACTCGGCGAGGTGAAATGCCGAGGCCATTCGTTCCTGTTCTTTCGCGCTGATGCGCAGCTTTTTGGCCGCAGGCCGCCAGAGCAGCCGGACCTTCGCGCGAAAGTCTTCAATGATCTCCAGGGCTTCCTGCGGCTTGAGTCGGAAGTAACCGGCAACAGAACGGGCCAGGTCCAGGTCGAGAGCGTTGTCGGACTCCGAGACATTAAGCTTCAGCCCATCGGAGTAGGGCACTGGATTCATATCGTAGGCGGCGGAGAGCTGCCATCCCTTGCCCGGGACGAGGATAAAACCATGGTTGCGCAAGTGGTCATCCGTGTTGCTGACCAGCATGTTGAAAACGATGCGCTTCCATAGCTCCTGAAGATCAGCCTCTGGAGTGGCTCCGTGTCGTATCAGCACTTCGGCGATTTCCAGGTAGCTGGCGCCGGTTGAATGGTCATCGCCATCCACATGTTCCGTCATGGTCATGGCGGAGGCGAAGTGCAATCTCTTGCCTGCGGCTGTGCGGTCGAAGCGCTTGACCATGAAGCAGTGATGGTCGCTCGCATATTTCCCCGCGGTGGCTTCCGCCACGCGCAAGCCGCAGGCGTTGGCCAGGATATTGACCACCATTTCCCAGGCGCCGACATCGTGTTCGTCGTTGTTGCTGGGGAACTTGGCGATCCACAAGGCGTTGTCCGGATCTACCACGCTGGCTTTGGGTCGGGCGCCACCCAGTGAGCCGCCCGGGGCTATCAGCATCTTCAACCAGTCTCGGCCGTCACTCATGTCCTCGCCCTGTTCGAAGCGCCTGGAGGCCTCTTCAAGCTCGCGCATATTGGTCATGGGCGGTGCCGCCAGGTCGTGATGGTCATCCAGGAACGGGCCATTCACATCCGTCTTGAAGCGTATGGCTCCTGCGCGGAAGCTATCGTGGACACCCAGCAGGTAGTCGGACTCGAACAGCTTCGAGCCTTCTACGGCAACGCCAACTCGTACATCCCGTTCATGTCTACGCCGCATCAGCAGACGCCCCCAGCAGTCAGGCGAAGCGTCGGCGAAGATACCGAAGTTGGCGGCGCCCTGGGCGGAGAACTGGCGCCCTGCGAATGGCTGGAGCCGCGGATCAAGCAGCGCTTGTTGCGCCAGGCCAGCCAATGCCGCGTCGGCGAATTCGAACTCGAACCGCTCGGTACCGCGTGTGCGCTGGCAATGCAGGGTTCCCAGGCTCTGCGGGCCATCGAGCCCCACCCAATCGGCGAAGACCAGGATCTGGCTAGCCATTGAGCTCCTCCATCAACTGGGCTGCCAGGTCGGCGCCGGTAACGACTTTCTTCCGGACTGATTTGGCTTTGGAGGGGGCTTGCTCAATGGTCTTGGAACGTGTCGTCGCAGGACGCTGGGGCTCACTGACTGCTGACTCGATCAGCTCTCCCGCAGCCGGTTTTGAGGCGCTTCGTTGAGATGTGGGCTGGCTTGGCGGGGCCGGCTTGTTTTTGCTGGCATTCTTCCTCGACGGTGATAGGGCTGCATCCTGCAGGTGGCGCCCAAGCTCATCATTCAGAGCTACTTGAGCAATGTCTTTCTCCAGTCCCAGGACTTGCAGCACCGCCATGTAGGCGCCGAGGGTCACGCCTGCGCTGCCTTGCTCAAGAGACCTGAGGGTCGGCAAAGACATGCCGGCCCGCTCGGCCATCTGCTTGGCCGTGATCTTGCGACGCTTGCGCGCGAGCATCAGACGCTCGCCAAGCTCTGCGAGCAGTCGATCAGACACGGGTAGCAATGGGGCGGTGCGCTTTGCCATTTTGAAAATATTCTTTCATAAATAGGTTGTATGTGAATGAATAATAGCACATGCTCTCTCGCTTCTCTCTAGCAGAAAGCTCGTTGGTAGAGCTATTGCTTAATTTTATGAAATTAAATGAAGAAATATTTTCACATTGTGGTGGGGTGGGTGCGTCTGAGCCAATAGCCAGAAGCTTCCGGAATGTTGCCTGGCATCACGCTTACTTCAGATCGATAGCTCCCGTATGCGCAACGTGTCGCGGTTTTTGATTCTGGCGACATGTTTTGTTTTCGTGTCGCTGGTGACGACATTAGGGGCGATTGTTTCCGGCTGAGCGCAGGGTGACTACCGCACCCGATCAGTCTCCCGGGGTGGGGCGCGCGGGTGGCCGACAGGACAGGGGCGCAAAAAACAAGGCACCGGGTCGCCCCGGTGCCCTCCGTTCACCCTATCGATTCCAGAACACGTGCACCTGCTCGAAGCCGGTTTCCAGGGTGAATACGTCGCCGCTGTACTCCATATCGCGGGCCATGGCCTGGTAGTCGATGTAGGGGGCCAGGTGCTGCGGAATGCTGGTGGTTTCCTCGGTCAGTTGCTGAGCGTAGTCGGCCAGCGAGGCATGGCAGCCGCAGTAGTCCTCCTCGGCGGCCTTGCGCGCCTGCTCCAGGTCGTTGAAATGGGCGAGCAGGGCCCCGCCAAACTCGGGGTACTCCTCAATGAAGCAGGCAATCTCGTGGGCGGCTTGCAGCCCCTCGTATTCACCGAGATGGTAGTCGCCGAAGCCCTCGAAGTCGTGGATGGCGTACTCTTCCGCATCTTCAGTCGGCGAGGCCGCCAGCATGGCGTCGACCTGCGCTAGGATGTCGTCGATGTCCAGGGTGGCATTGATCCAGACACCATGCAGATGACCGGCGTTGTAGGCGGCCAGGTCGGCAACGTAGATCCTGATTTCTTCGCTCATGGCTTTCGCTCCTTCGTCTTCAGGGTTCTGCGCTTGCGCTGCGCATGAACCCCTGCCGACTAGGGCGACTAAGGCGGTCGTGAAAAAATCAGGAAAAATCGCGGAGGCTCCACCCCGCGCAGCGGCCGAGTGGAAACCGTCTATTTTTCTTGATTTTGAGGGGGCAAGAACCCCTGCTCTGGAAGGGGAGAGCGTCACCACGGGTGGTGACAGCAACGTGTTTTGTCCGTTGGCAACTGGCCGGTTAACGACGCCCGAGGACTGGCAGGGGCGATGGCGATAGTCATCGACTGATGGCTCACGCTCGCGGCAGCCCCTCAACCAGATGCTGCCGACGAAAGCATCCAGACGTGGCATGCGGGGCTTAATTTCGCCCCCGGCTTGCCGATACACAAAAACAGGATTATCCGGATGGCCAGGAACCTAGATGTTCAATCTATTTCGTAAAAGATCTGCCTTGGATGTGATTGATGCTATCGAGCAGACGCAGGGAGTCATCGAGTTCGATCTTGACGGCAAAATAATTCGAGCCAACAAGAAGTTCCTGGACCTGTTGGGCTATGCGCTCGACGAAGTTCGCGGCCGCCATCACAGCATCTTTGCCATCCCTGATTACGCCCAGAGCCCGGCATACCGCTCCTTCTGGCAGGATCTGCGGGCAGGCAGGCCTCAGACTGGAGAGTTCAAGCGGCTCAGCAAAAGCGGGGAGCCTGTTTGGATTCAGGCGACTTACACCCCGATTATTCGTGGCGGCAGGGTCCAGCGGATCATCAAGTTTGCCACTGACGTTACCGCCCAGGTGATCGAGAGCGCACGCATCCGCGCGCAGATGGAGGCCATCAATCGTTCACAGGCGGTCATCGAGTTCAGCCCTGACGGCACGATTCTCGAAGCCAACGAAAACTTCCTCAATCTGATGGGCTATTCCCTGTCAGAGATTCGCGGCAAGAGGCACGAGATTTTCGTCCGAGAGTCCGAGCGCACATCCAGATCTTACGCCGACTTCTGGAACAAGCTGCGCGCCGGCAACTTCGAGACAGCCGAGTACGAGAGGGTCACCAAGAGTGGCCGCTCTGTCTGGATTCATGCCACCTATAACCCCATTTGCAGCTCCGATGGCGAGGTTGTGCGAGTCATTAAGTTCGCGAATGACATCACCGCCGAGGTGCTTCGCAATCAGGAGTTCAAGCTGCTCTCCCTGGTCGCCAACGAGACAGACAACTCCATCGTCATCACCAACAGGGATGGCTTCATCCAGTATGTGAACCAGGGCTTTACCAAGCTCACCGGCTACAGTCTGGATGAAGCGGTCGGGAAGAAACCGGGCAACTTCCTGCAGGGGCCGGCCACTGACATGGAGACCGTTGCGCAGATCAGGGACGGCCTGCGTAACAACCGCCCCATTTACAACGAGATCCTGAACTACGGGAAAACGGGCGAGCACTACTGGATTTCGCTGGCGATCAATCCCATCTTCAACGCTGCAGGTGAGGTCGAGCAGTTCATCTCAATCCAGGCCAATATCACCCAAACCAAGGAGCTGTCCCTTGAGTCGGAAAAGCGGTTTGAAGCTATCAGCGTCACCAATGCCGTAGCTGAATGGGAAATTGATGGCTTGATGTACTCGGCCAACGATTACCTGGTCCAGCACCTTGGTTTCCAGCAGGCATCGGAGCTGCTGCACCTCAAGCTCAACCTTCGCGATATTCTGGGCGGCGAAGTCTTTTCGAGACTGCTCAAGGGCGAACAATACGCTGGCGGTTATACGATCCCAGGCAAGGATGGGCGCACCATCCAATTCAGCGGGGCCGTCTGCCCAATCACCGATTCAATTGGCAGGATTCAGCGCCTGGTCAGCTACGGCATCGACGAGCAGGCCAAGCATGATGCCTCGCTGGTCACGGATCGCGAGATGCGCCTTGTCCAGGAGTCGAGCACCCAGATCGCCAACATCATCGCAACGATCAACTCGATCACCCAGAAAACCAACCTCCTGGCCTTGAATGCCGCCATTGAGGCGGCCAGGGCCGGCGAGTCCGGACGCGGCTTTGCCGTGGTCGCTGATGAGGTTCGTAAGCTCGCCCAACAGTCCGCCGATTCAGCAACAGAGATCACTCAGTTGGTCACCGAAAGCACCGAACGAATCGACCGCTTGAGCGCATCCCTGAATGCCCTGCTGTCCTCATCGTAGATGCCAGGCAATTGCGCCTATGTGCCCATTGCCTCATCTGGCTTCTGATTTAGCCGCTGTCACCTACTGATTTGGTAGCCATTCGATGGATGCACCTGGCCGTTCTCGGCATGTTCTAGGGCGCCGGCATTATGGGGCCTTACCAAAATTTGACGGCAAGTGACGGTTAGCGCGAGCCGGCAGGCCGGCTCGCGAACATCCGCTTTAAGTCTCCAAAGAAAGGGGTTTAGCCGACTGGCCGCAGCATCTGTGAGAGCGTATGCGCTGGTGAATACGACTCAGGAAACCGACCTCGAAAGCACGCCTCTCCATCGCGCAGGGCAGAAGATCACGTTCCGCGATCATGATTGCCCAGAGCCAGCCGCTACGAGCGTTGTCGAGCCAGGTCTGGGCCAGCCCTACGCCTTGATTGAATGCCTGCCGACAATCTGCGGCCCAAATGATCTCCATGCCAGGATGGCCATCGTGTGGCGGAAGGCAAGTCATGACGCCCTCGCTCATCGGGCACCTCCCCGCGCTTCAGACAGCGCACGACGGAACAGCACAACCATCTCGTCGAGCAGATCCAGAGCGGAGTATGCAGCGATCCTCGCGCGCAGATCCTGCGGCTGAAGTCCCTCAGGTTCAGCCATTTGATCCAGCAGATTACCGAGCATGATTGCGCGCAGTTCAGCGGCAGCTTCGGAGGGTAGGGGAGAGCGTTCGGATTCATGCAGCGGGCTTCGCTGCAAGGGAAAAGGTACAACGCAGGTTTTGAACTCAGCCATGGCACACCTCCGGAACAGAGGTGAACAAGACAGGAATCCCAAGGCGGAGCTCTCGGGTAAAAAGGAGGTAGCGCATTTTCCTTATGCTCCTCGGTTTGATTAAGGAGCCGCCACCAACCGTTCTGACGCAGTAGGGTGGCGAACCGTACGGGGGTCAGAATCCGGTAACCGAGGAAACCGGCCAGGCAAAAGCCTGCCCCGCACGGTTCACCATAGAAAAGCGACTACAAGGCACTGACATGCCATCGCTGGGCTATGACGCAACCGCACCCTCGATTGTTCGGGTTCTGACGCCCGGCCGTGGGATTGACCACGACGGGCGCACTCTAGCCCGATGGTTTCAGGATGGCAACCTACTGTGGCGTAGTTGGTTGAGAGGTGGGCTAGTTAATCTCGTGGCTGGTGGGGTAAACCAGTTTATGGAGCCGCAGTTCGAGTTGGACGAGGATCACGCCAACTATGCGGCGGGATTACAGTCAGGCATGCGTATTAGTCTGGTGTGCACGGGGTGTGGTGATATGGCGAAAACGCCCATGTCCAAGGACTGCGTGCCAGCAAACTGACCGGGCTACTAAATAACACGGAGCATGGCTTTACCCATGCTCCGTCAGTGGATAAGGTGACGGGCATCGCATAATGGCAGTTTGCTGTATCCCAGGGATGGCTATCTATAAGCGCTGCTGCCACAGCCTTATCGCACAAGTCACTTTCTGAATCCTTGCAGCCCTGTTACCGCCAACATTTGATTTGGGACGGTCAACGGGGATTGACCAGGCCGATCATGAACAGCCCGAAGGCGATCACGATCAGACCGCCGATCAGGTTGGTTTCCTGCCGGTAGGCGATCAGTAACTGGCCAATGGCCGTCGCGCTGGCCCCGAGTGTGACGAACACCGTCGCGAAGCCTAGGACGAAGCTCAGGCTCAGACCGATCACAGCGAGGCGCTCCTGGCGCCCCTGCAGCACCTGCAACTCGTCGACCGAGCGGCCGGCCATGAAGGATAGGTAGCCCGGTACCAGGGGCAACACGCAAGGCGACAGGAACGAGATCATGCTCCCCGCGAAGGTACTCAGGATGCCAATGCCGCTCAAACTCATCACCGGCTAGTTCCCCTGCGTCGAGGCGATGACCTCCCGGAGATACTGCACGACCTCCGGACTGTCTCATTCGGCGGCACCTAGCTTGCGTCCGATCTCCCGCCCTTGGTGATCCAGCAGCAGCGTGGCCGGCAGGCCGAATGCACTGAAACTCTGAATGGCCAGCATCTGCCCATCGAGATAGATCTGGAGGTGCTGAATGCCGATCTCACGATAGAAGTCGCGTACCACGTCCAGTCAGCCTTGGTCGAGAGAGAGCTCCACCACCTGGAAGTCTGGGCCACCGAGCTGCGCCTGCAGCCGATCCCGGGTCGGCATTTCCTGCCGACAAGGCACGCACCAAGTGACCCAGAGGTTCAGTATCACTACTTTTTCCCGAAAGTCGGCCAGGCTTCTAGACTTCCCCTCGCCATCGAGGAAGCGGACTACTCCCACCGGCTTTGACTCAGGCCAGATGATTAGACCGGCACGGGTGCTCGTTTCAGAAGACTATTCGGCGCCCAGCGAAAGGGGCGATTCGACCAAGGGGAGTAACAGGCACAGCAGCAGCCAGAAAGAACCGCAACACGGCAAGCGCTCAGACCAGTCTGGGACCCAGTTCACGGGCTGGTGGATGGCGCAGTTCATGGCACACCTCGGGAGGCATTCGCATTGAACCACTGGCTTGGTTCTGGTTGGACACGTTACCAAGAACGGCTGCTACTGGGACTATAGCAGTGCCTACCTGCCGCTCGTACGACCCCTTGCCGTCCCTCGTCGGCTACAGCTCGTGATCCGCCATCGCGATGACACCGCCCAAGTCAGCCAGGCAAACCCATCCACGGGGCTGCGGATAGAACAGGTTAACCACGCGCTTGAGCTTGGCCGGGCGGACAGCTTCGGGGGCAGAGCCAGCCTGGCCAGCCGCGAAGACGAAGGCACCAGTATCTGCCTTTGCTTCAAGATCGCAGAACCAGACAGCGCATCGCTACAGGGCGATCCAAACGAGGTGCAACGCCGCCAAGTGGCTGGGATAGAAGAAGTAGCCCCAACGGCGGACCGCCCAGATACGTGGGGCCCACGCCTGGCGGAATAGCCAGAGACCCAGTAGCGGTGTGGCGAAGGCCGTCAACAGAATCGCCACTGTCTCCAGGGACAGACTTGATTCGGCCAACCAACGATTGCGGGTGTTCGCCAGCACCGCCACTGTTGCCGGGAGCAGCCACCACCGGTGGTAGCGGCTGATCGCCACCAGTAATGCAGCGGGCAACAGCACACCGATGGCGCCGTACATCAGGCGCGAGTGGAGGACGCCCGCAATCAGCAAGGCTGCCACCGCCATCGACCCGCTCATGCGGTCACGGTGATGCATGCCCCAAGCCACCAGTAAGCCCAGCATCAGGGTCGGCATCACATTGAGGGTGCTGCTCATCGGGGAAAGCAGTCGGTACGGTAATTCCGACACCACCGCGAACGCCATGAGCCAACCGAGGTAGCGGAGGTTGCCATCGTTGTACAGATCGCCGGGCCGGCTGCGCGCGACGTTGGCGGCGATGCCCAGGCAGAACAACGGAAAGGCCATCCGCCCCACGACAAACAGCCACTCGGCGTCCGACCAGAGATAGCGCAGGTGGTCCATCAACATCGTCAGCATGGCTAGCCACTTGATGAGGTCCAGGCTGCTGCTGCGCGCCGGCTGCACACTCAGGTGTTGAAGCACGGCCGCCATGACTCAGCCGAGCTGGGCGCTCAGCCCCATCCAGCCATGGACACCCACGTAGATGCCCACGCCGACGATCAGCAGGCTGGATAGATAGGGCGCACGCCGCGCTACGGTGCCCAGCCAGGGCCAGCGGTTGGAGGCCTGCCGAGCGCCAATGGCCGCCGCAGCGCCCACGCTAACCAATGTTAGCGCCAAGCCGATGCTGAAGCACAACACCAGCACTGCACCCAGGGCGACCTCCTTCACCTGTAGGCAGAGTAGCAATACGGTAATGGCGGCCGGGCAAGGGATCAGGCCACCGGTGAGGCCAAACAGGATGATCTGGCCCGTGGTGACGTTGCGATTGGTAAAGCGTTTGCGGATGTCATTGGCATGAGCGCGCTCGTGGGCGTCCTGATAACCGTCCAGCGACAACTCCAGCCCCTCCAGCTCGGCATGGGCGTGATCGTGCCCGTGCTCATGGAAGTCCAGATCGTAGTCGTGGGAGTGATTGCCATGCCCCAGGCTGAGCCGCACGCTGAACTCGTGCGGTTCCGGAATCGCATCTACGGACTCTAGGTAACCACCCTGATCTACGAAAGCAAAGCGCCGCATCCGGCCATCGGCACAGGTGGTCTGCAAGACCGCTTCACCGGCCTGCCAGGTATGGCCGCTCAGCACCTTCAGTCGCCAGCGCGGCGGTACGCCGTCCTCGAAGATGGACAGTTCGACCCGGCCGTGTCCCGTGTCGATTCGGCGGGTCTCGTCATCCTGGTGGTGATGGTCGTGGTCATGCTCGAAGCGCCACATTTGCTCGCCGCGCCAGGTGCGCCAAAGCATCCACAGCGCAATGCTGACGATGATCGCGGCGGACGCTAGCTGGAAGTAAGGCTCGGTGGTCTCGGCATCCAGGTTCTGGCCCAGGTACATGCCACCAACAGCCACCAGCCAGACCACGGCAGTGTGGGAGAGGGTCGCGGCTAACCCCAGCAGGATGGCCTGTTTCACGGTGCCACGGATGGCGACGATGAAAGCCGCCATCATGGTTTTCGAGTGTCCCGGCTCCAGGCCGTGCAAGGCGCCCAAAAGGATCGCGCTGGGGAAGTAGAGCCAGGCTTGAGCCGTGCCCTGTTGCAGCAGTTCGGAGAAGCCGGACATGGTGATTTAGAGGTACTTGGTGATCTGTTTGAATTCTTCCAGCGGAGCGCGCTCGCCGCTGGTGAGGGCACCCACGGTGTGTTCCAGGCAGTGGTCGATGTGATCCTGGATCAGGGTGCGCTTGGCCTGGCACACGGCTTTCTCTACCGCATGCAGTTGCTGGGCGATATCCACACAAGCGCGCCCGTCCTCGATCATGGTGACGATGCTGCGCAGGTGGCCTTCGGCCCGCTTCAACCTTTTGACGATTTCGCTATGACTTTGGTGCTGGTGACCGTGTTCGTGCTTGCTCATCGCAAAGCCCCGTGCAACGATATGGATCGCCGCATCCTATCCCCCCGGGGGGGATATGGTCAAACCCATGCTCGCGTGCTTTTTTGCGCAGGTAGATCGGAATGTTCAGTCGCGCCGTCACAACCAAGGTGGTATTCGCACTGCTCCTGGCCATGTTCCTGGCCTGGGTAGGGCACGCCTCTGCGCTGCTGGCACCGGTCAACCCCCAGGCCTTCGATGCCAACCATGGACATTCGCACGATGAGCCCGATGCAGCTGCCTACCGGGTTGCTGCGGATCATCTCCACGCCCCCCTCACCGCCGATCATCTGCACGAAACGGCGCACTTGAACGCGCTGGTGGCCGTACCGGCACAGCCGGAGCGCAGCACGCCGGCTGCGTCACCTCATCTCACGATTCCCATTGCCCCCGTATTCCTGATCGAACGGCCGCCGCGCGCCCGGTACGTGCTCTGACACCAGCCGCCCAGCGGCTCCAGACCACTGCAATCCAGGAATCATCCATGTATTCGATTTTCCCGAGTCACGTCGGCGCCCTCGTTGCGCGCCTGCGTCGACCGCTCTACCTACCGTTGCTCGCCATCGCCCTGTTGTTGGCGGTCGTGCCCGACGCACTCGCCCACGGCGTCCCCGAAGGCGACAAGGGTTTCATCCAGGAAAGTACCGGCGTTCTGCTGATGCCCTTCATCTACATGGGCGCCAAGCACATGATCACCGGCTACGACCACCTGCTGTTCCTCTTCGGCGTCATCTTCTTCCTCTACCGCCTCAAGGATGTCGGGCTGTACGTCACGCTGTTCGCGGTCGGTCACTCGATCACGCTGCTGTTCGGCGTCCTGAGCAACGTCAGCATCAGCTCGTATGTCATCGACGCGGTCATCGGCTTTTCGGTGGTCTACAAGGCCCTCGACAACCTCGGCGCCTTCCAGCGCTGGTTCGGTTTCCAGCCAGACACCCGTGCCGCCACGCTGATCTTCGGTCTGCTGCATGGCTTTGGCCTGGCGACCAAGATTCAGGAGTTTGAGATTTCCTCGGACGGCCTGATCCCGAACCTGATTGCTTTCAACGTCGGCGTCGAAATCGGCCAACTCCTGGCCCTCGGCACCATCCTCATTCTGATGGGCTACTGGCGACGCACCGCCAGCTTCTGGCGCCATGCCTACACCGCTAACGTCGCCATGATGAGCGCCGGTTTCTTGCTCATGGGCTACCAGCTCACCGGCCTCTTCGTTTCCCAGTAAGGACTCCTCACCATGTTTAACACTAAGCTTCCGACCCTCAACGAACTGCCTTCCTCGGCCCAACTGCTGCGCTCGACAGTGATTGCACTGATCGCTGCCGGCGTGTTGCTGGTTACCGTCGTGATGCCCTCGGAATATGCCATCGACCCGACAGGAGTCGGTCGGGTACTCGGCCTGACCCAGATGGGCGAGATCAAGCTGCAACTAGCAGAGGAAGCTGTCGCCGACGAAGCTGCAGCCCAGAATGGGGCTACCGCCCCAGCTGTGGCTGCAGCGAGCACCGCCCCCACAGCAACTCCTGCGCCGGCCTCTGTCCAGCCCGCTCTGATTCCGGTTCACGCTGCCCCGGCCGATCAGGCCCAACCGGCTGCACCTCAGCCGAAGGTCACTGGCCAGCAGCATGAGATGAGCATCACCCTGATGCCGAATCAGGGCGCCGAGATCAAGCTGGAGATGAAGCAAGGCGCGAAGGTGAACTACCGGTGGATTGCCAATGGTGGGGTGGTGAACTACGACACCCACGGCGACCCCTACGACGCACCACGCGACTTCTATCACGGCTATGGCAAAGGTCGCGCCACCCCGGAGAACTCCGGCGTGCTGGAGGCCGCCTTCGATGGTAAGCACGGCTGGTTCTGGCGCAACCGCACCAACAAGCCGGTGACCGTGATCCTGCGCACCCAGGGTGACTACATAGACATCAAGCGTGTGATCTAAAGAACAGAACCGGCCGCGTAAAGGGCCGGTTTCTTTTTTGCTGTTACTTTCAAGAGGACTGGATCACTTCGTGCCACTCGGGCATGTCAGGTTCGTGCCGAAGATAATGTTCGACATGCTACCCCCCACATTGGCCTAGGTGAAGTTGAGCCGTCAGCGCAACAGAGACGAAATCCAAGGCGACGCCAGAAAACCGGACACTACGGCAGCAATCGACCAGAACCAGCGCCGCTGGCGTTTCAGGGCGCACTTCGCGGCCAGCGACCAGTTCACCGCGTACGCTGGCACAAGATAGACACGGCTGAAGGCGAAGCCTAGGCAGAGCACGGCTATCCCAGTTAGCAGGGGGCGATACGGCGCAGTCGCGGTCAGCCTCAGCGTCCAGGCTCCACTACCAAGCCCTAGGGCCAGGAGCGCCGCTGGACCAAAGCAGCACACCGAGGCGCCCATTCCAGCTAGAATACTGGCAAATAGCGCACGGGTCACGGAGATAATGGCCATACCATCCACCACAAGTGAACCTGCCTACTAATCAGTTTAGATCTTGTACCTATGTCGGGCGGTGATGGAGGTTGGACTCAGAGTTATTGCGTCTCCAGTGCCGATTGCTCTTTTCGGGGACGACTACGCCGCCGAAAGCCAAAGTCTGCCGGAGCTTAAAACGAATGACTGAACAGCAGTCCGCCGCCCGAGTCTGGGCTGGCATCGGAGAACCCTTTTAGTGCGTAAAGCTGCACCTTCCAGTCGGGGCCGAGGCGCTGGCTCAGGAACAGAGTGAACTCCTGAAACTCGTCGCCATCGGAGGTCACTTTCTGGCGCCAGTCATAGGCTGCTCCAACAGACGTGGCCGGAGCGATTCGGGTGACCAGCCCGAGCGAGGCAAAGACCGGATCGTGGAAATCGGTATCCGAGGGGTCGCCGAACTTCCTCCAGCCCAGTGTGGCGAAGCCACTGATTGCGCCGAAGGCTTGTGCGAGGTCGACCTGGCCGGAGTAGTCCACCTTGCCGGTTCCAAGGCAATGGTCTTCGTCGGCCGTTGGCAATTTGACCTTGCCGACGAGGTCCACCATCAACCCGTCGCCACGACTGCCGTCCAGCAGCGCGAAGTCCGCGCTGGCGACTGTGTCGCCCAGGCCACTTTCAACGATGTCGCAGCCTCCCGGCAAGGGTTCTCCAGCAGGCCCCACTGAGGGGTTAGTGATGCGCAGCCATGGAACGGTCAACTTATAGATCATCGGGCCGGTTTCATACTTGGCGATCACGGGGACATACCAGGTCCCGCTGGTTATCGGGGTCCCATACCGTCCTCGCGAGTAGTCCACTCCCGTTGAAACCGTAAGATCTTCGGCCAGCGCTGGAATGGACAGAGTCACCAATAGACCCGGCAAGATCACGCGAGCAACTCTCATGTTTACCTCGTAGCGATCCAGACATTGAAGTTCACATCACAACCACTGCCCGCCCCGAAGAAATCTGCACGAACCCGATTGCTCGTTCCCCCGGTCAAGTACACGGGGACCCCCGCCCCGCTAAATCTTAGGCGGCTCTCGGCAATCCGCTAGGGCACGAGCTTGCCGCCCAAGGCCTTAGTGGGGACCTGACCTGTCCACTCGCTCGACCTGCTCCGGCTTATCGACGCGCTCGATGCGTTCAATTCGTTCGGGGTTATCGACGCGGTCCGTCCGCTCGATCCGCTCCACCCGCACACCGTTCTGGAAAATCTCGATCCGCTCCCGAGTTTCCACGCGGCCACCGGACGTGCGCGTCTCTATCCGTACGCGCCGCTCCAGGTCGCCGGAAGCGGACTCCTGTGTCCGTTCGATTTTCTCCCGGGTCTCGCCATCGTCGCTCCGCTCACGTGACGCATGGTCGTCCTGCCCGGAACCGCCATCCTCGTGCTGCCCGGTTTCGCCAGTAGATGAGCCGTGGTAACCAGTACCCCGTTGGCTGGAGGAGGCAGGTTTTTCCGCGTAAATTCGATGCGTGTGGCCCGGATATCCCGTCCGTTGCCAAACACGCTGGTCACCCGGATGCGTTGGTCGACAGCAAGGTCGACGGCTTGCCCACCCGTATAGGCTGTACTGCGATCGACATAGGCCGTGAAGCCCCGAATTCAATCCGATTTCCTCGCTGTCCGTGTACCAAGCCTTCCACCAGCGCGTCATGCACTCACCCCGCGAAGGGTAGTCCTGGGTCCGTGCGGGTCTCGGCAACCGTCAACTGCCTGCCGTTCCAGCTACCCCGCACGAGCACTTCGGCACTTGGCAGTAGTGGCTTGCTCAAGGACAGCCCCTGAAGTTCACCGGTTCGCACGATGGCGCCAATCGCACTGACCTGGGCCAGGCTCGGCGCGCGGTCGATCCGGCTAGCCACCACCGTGCCCTGGGCATTGCGCAGCCCGCTGACGCGCACCGACTCGCCAAGGCGCAGGTCCTGTGGCACGCGCGCGCCGACAGCGACTAGAACGGGCTGCCCCATCACTCGTATCGACGCGGCTCCCGAGGCGACCTCGGTAATTGGGCCTTCGTAATTGGATGGACTCGCCCTCGCCGAGGCGTCGAGCGCGCCACGGTGGCACCCTACGATAACCACCGACAGCGAGGGCAAGGCCATGCAAAAGCGTACGACGAAACCGCAAGCTGCACACCCGGAAACGCTCTCTCTGTGCACGACAGTCGCTGTTGATCTGGCCAAGCAGGTGTTCCAAATCGCCGGCGAAGAGGCGCACGGAGAGCTGGTGTACGAAAAGCGTCTCCAGTCGCGCGAGGCGTTCACGAGTTTTTTGTGCCAGATCGCCAAGGGCGCGACGGTCTTGCTGGAGACCGGGCCGGGCGCACAAGCCTGGGCAAGACAGGTGCAGGCCCTGGGTTGTCAGGTGCGCTTGTTACCCGCACAGCGAGTCGCCGAGCACCGCAGTGGTGCCAAGAACGATCGCAACGATGCACAGGCGATCTTGCGCGCCGGACGCGATACCACCATCCATGCCGTACCGGTGAAAACCGTGGAGGCCCTGGCCATGCAGGCGGCGCATCGGGTCAGACAGGGCTACATACGGCGCCGGACGACGCTGGGTAATCAAATCCGGGGGCTGCTGCTCGAGCATGGCCTGGCGATCCCGCAAGGCGCTGCAGCGCTCAGCGACCGCGTGAGCCGGATTCTGGAGGATGCCACGTTGCCGCTGCCAGACCTGCTGCGTGAGCTGATCGCCGATATGCAGGCGGAATGGCTGGCTCTGGAAGGCCGTCTCCTGCTGCTGACCAAACGGCTGGAACAATGTGCACGCGCGGACAAGACCGCCTCGCGACTGATGAGCGTGCGCGGGGTTGGGCCGATCATCGCCACTGCCCTGGTCGCCAAGCAGGTCGAGCCCGCGCGCTTCCCGAATGCACGCCAGTTCGCGGCCTACTTTGGCCTGGTACCCGATCAGCACAGCAGCGGCCAGAAGGTTCGGCTCGGCAAGATGAGCAAACGCGGTGATGGTTATCTGCGCAGCCTGATGGTCGAGGGCGCCCATGCGGTGCTCCGCACGCTCAAGGCTGACTCCGAGGAAGTGGACGACCGTCGGCTGAACCGCTGGATGCAGCGGCACGGACGCAAGGGTGCGGCCATACGTCTGGCCAACCGCAACTTGCGTATCGTCTGGGTGCTGCTGCAGTCGGACGCCCGCTACTGCCGTAATCCCTCTGTCCAACCGGGAGCAACGATAGCCGAATAGATCCCACGAGATCCCGCCACCGAGGCGCTGAGCGCCTCAACCGCTGCTGAGAACATTGACCCCAGGTCAGACCGTCGCGCGATGATGCCTGCCATCCTACTGGCCCCTAAGCCTCTTCGTAATTGGCACGGCGCGAGCTCAGACAATGTTGGCCCGGAGCCCCTTTGCGGCTCCCTTGCTGAGGCCTGATACATAGATGCAACCGGGTTTCTCTGTTCAAAGCCGGTTGACAGTAAAAGGCGAGTCCATACATAGGCATGGAGGATCGCAATGCTGCGTGCCGCCAAGCCGCGTGGAGATTTACGGGCCTCCACGGCAACGACCTGCCCAATGGCCAACTGCTTGATGCTGGCAGGCACGCCGTTCTCGCTGAGCGCTACCTGGTTGTCGAAGTGGACTTCCACGCCGTTGACACAGATGGAACCGAATCCGGTGATGGTCCCCATGATGCCGGTGCCGCCAATACCACTGTCCTCGGCGGGTGCTCCGGTACCACCTATTCCGCCATGATCAGCTCGCACCCCAGTGCCGCCGATTCCGCCGTTATCGGCCGGCGCACCAGTCCTGCCAATGCCCCCGTGGCAACGGCGCCGGTGCCCCCTATGCCACCCGGTTCAAGGCAAACAGGTGCAGCGTGCAGTGTCGGCGACACCAGCAGGAACGAGCCGCACAAGAAAGCGCAGGCGCACAGGTAACGCGAGACAGCGTTCACGACGAGCTAGCCTTGGTCGAGGGAGGCGTGTCAGGAGGGCTGGGCTCAGTGTAGAAATACAAGCCGATGGTGATGCGCTGCCGGGCATCGGGCTCGGGAACGTCCTGACCTTCGAGCTCCGCGGCCAGTTGGTTGAACGCGATCAGGACCTGCATGCCTTCCGTCCGGACGGCGTCACGCAATTGCTCAACGCTGGATGAAGACAGGCCGTCGTAGTGAACGCTGCGCTCGAAGAAGGGTTCCCCGGATTCGGTCAGGTTGTGCGCGGCAGCACAGGCATGGTCGTGAAGGTTGTGCCGGAAATAGGCCGCCTTCTCGTCAAACCCACGCTGTGGAATGAAGGCCATCGCCTCTAGGTGCACGCAATCCTGGTCGTCTATCCGCACAATGCCCAGGCGCAGGCACTCGTCCAGCACAACGCGGGCGCGAATGTCCTTGCTGACGTGCGCCACCAGCCCATCGAACGAGCATTCACCGCCGTTGCTGGCCAGACGAGGCAGGGGCAACGGTCGGCCGGACTCGGTGCAGAACCGTGCGCTGTTCAGCCAGACACTGACCAGGTGCGCGCCGAACGAAATATTCTCCGGCAAATCGTTCGCTTCCCCGACCGCCTTGGTGCGAAGACGTTTGACATCCTTGCGATGTACACCGGTTAGCAGGTTGAGCCGGCTGTCGGTCGACGGCTTGCCGTCAAGGCGGAATTCGCGCTCGGCTACGTCGACGAAGATCTATTTGAGCAGTTCGGGAAAGCAGTTGTAGGTGACCCCTTTCCTCAGCATCAACCTCACCAACGGACGCATGACATATTGCAGCGCCGGCAAAAGAGAGGGAGGCAAATTGGGCAATTGCATACAAGGCATTCCTTAGGGACGGGATGAGCGGTAAAGCTCTTCCGGGCGTTCAGCTCAACACCGCGCTCGAAACTTTCCGCTTTCCGCCGTCTCCGCCTGGGGCACTGCAGCCACCTACGTTAACGGCCCAACATCACAAACCTGGAGAAACTCCAGGTTTGTGAACAACTGGGTCAAGAGTTCAAGCCCCCGAGCGGTCGTCACCTGGCTCGCCGCCCGGGTGCGCGCCACGATCGCCGCCGACATCATGGTCAGCACTGTCATCGGCACCCTTTCCAACACCGTGGGCTTCGCCGACGTCATGATCGGCACCATCGTCGGCACTATGACCGACACCGTGCGGTCCACCAGCGTCGTGATCAGCGCCATCGTCCGCCCCATGGCCTACACCATGGGGGCCACCACCCTCGTGATCCGCATCGTTGTCATGACCACGACCGCTGTTCGCGCTGCCGGGACCACTGTTGCTGCCGTGGCCACCCCCGTCGCCGCTGTGGCCGGGTCCGCCACGACCACCCCCATCGCCGTCATGACCGCCGTGATGACCGCCGCCGCCACCACTGCCGCCACTGCCACCACTGCCGCTTCCGCCGTGGCCACCACCACTGCCACCTCCGCCGCCACTACCACCGCCACCGTGACCACCTCCGCCGTGACCGCCACCACCATCGCCACCTTCTTTGGCGTACGCGCTGGAGAAACTACCGACGTAATCGGGTACCAGGACCGTCGATGCCGAGAGGACACCGCCAATTGCCAGCGCCAGTAAACATTTTTTGAGTAGCATGATGAACCTCCGCTTGGCGTTGCATAATTACGTCCGAACTGAACGCAATAACCCTTGAATCCCATTCGCCCATCGGGGCGGCCAGCCAACCAGCGCGGTCATCAATCTGCAGCAGAGGGGATAACTGCGGTTTTCGCACGATCCTTCAGAACTAGTTAGCGTTTAATTGTGGGAAAATTTCCCACGCCTTGAAATTAGTAGTTCCCGTTCGAGTGTCAACGACCGACTATCCGGGCTTGCCGCTCATCGAGTCACTTAAACCCTAGGCCGCACGCGGATGTCCTCGACGCATTTCGTCTCGCGCCGCCTTTTACAGAAGCGAACCACCTCACCGCAACCTTCCTGCCGGCGAGGTGGTCTCTGGACTCAAACCGGGCTTGTCACATCACGGAAGGCGCGGCGTCAGCCGGCTCGCGTCGGGAACCGGGAAGGGGAAGCCTAGCACCGGAAACTTCCCACGCACGCGGTTCTGCGCCTGGCAGTTCTTGACGCAATTCGTGGACGGTGGAGCAACCTCCACGGAGTCTTCGCCGAGCACCCCGCCCATTCGTCCACCGCTAGCTACACGCCATACCGACAGACCGCCGAATTGGCTGATGCGGGAGGCGACCTGCGGGCTATCACTGCCGACGAACTTGGCCGATTGATCGTTGGCGAAATTGTTCCGTGGCGTGACCGGCACGGGGTAGCAGGCCGGAGTGAAGTTCGGTGCTGTGCACAGCGGCAGAGCGGGGAAGTTTCTGAAGTTGGGGTTGTCGAAATAGAACACCCCAGACGCCAAGACATGGGTGATATCGGGGTGGAGCCGTCAGCGCGTGACGGCTCCATCTGGAAGATCCCACCCTGAGGGCAGTTCTTGGCCTGGATTTTCATGTCCAAGCCGGGGCCGCTTCGCTCAATGAGGATGTCCGGACCATCAAGCGTGGCCGTCAGATTCCCGTTCAATACCAGTCCTCTGTGGTTCGGGGCCTTGCTGGCGAAGATGGTGGTTGGCACCCCACCGGTCATGTCTTGTGGGTTCGGCGCGCCGGTCAGGGTGTAGTTACGAATGCCCAGTGTGGGGGCGTCAACCTCAAATACCACGAACTTGCCCTGAACCAGGAAGCTGGCTCCCACCGAACTGGCGGGCACCACCGTTTCTGGCACGCCGCTGACTGTCCCACCTGGGAGTACGACGGAGAAGCCGCCCCCTTCGCAGCCCGCAGCCTTTGCGGCTGCGGCCTGCTCACTCAGCAGGCCGAACGATAACGTCACAAGGGCAGTGAGCTCAATGCTCATCGGCGCGGGCCTCTTGGCAGCGAAGGGGATCTCAGGGGAGGGCAAAACCGATTGGCTGTTCATGATGTGGTCCTCATGCACGCAGGAAATCGCTAACCAGTAAATGTTCGGCCGCCCGTTGAAGCGGCCGCTCAACCAGCACGGCCAATATCTGCAGCATGAACAGCAACTGCGGTTCCGCACCATCCTTCCGAACCAGTCAGCATCGTCGCGTGGGAATTTTTCACACACTCGGAGGCTAGTGCTGTCAGCTGGGGTGTAAACGACCGATTGTCAGGACTTACAGGGCTGAACCATTGGCCGCACGCGCTATGGCACGTTCGCACTGCCAGGGTCGCTGACGCCCTCCGAACCGTGCCGTGCAAGCAGTCATGCCTCTCGTGCGCATCGCAGCGAATCGACGAGCGCAGCCAGCGTTAGGGCTTGCGGGGACGTGCGGATCTGGCATGGAGTAAATGCGCAGGTTGTTGAGCGCGATGGACTCTTCGTATCGCGAGGGAGCGACCAAGCGATGTTGCCTCGCTTGGATCGACGCTACGCTCGCGCCTGAAACACGAGGGCCCGGCTTCGCCGGGCCCGTGGTCTTAAAAGCAAACCTAGGTGAAGCTGTCACTGAGGAGGTTTGTCACCCAGCCCGACATGTCCTCGCGAGTTTCCTTCGTTGGCGCTGCTGCTTCGGCGGGTGTGCCCGCGACCGCCCGCATGGTCCCCGTGGCCGGGTCAAACTCGAAGGTCGTGGTACTCCAGCTCGCCGTATCGCGTGTGATCGGGGGGAATGCTGCAGCGGTGGTCTTTGGTGCGCTGTCTGGTGGCAAGCCGACCAGTGCCCGAATGATCGCATCCACGCAGATCTTGGCTTGGGAATTGGCCATATGGCCTGACTTTGCCTGTCCCGTCGCTTGCGAGTCGCCCAGAATGTGCACGTTGGAGGCGGGGAACTGAGTTGTCTCGTAATTCAGCGGATTCACCGGGGCGAATCTGCTGCCGCTTGGCACCAATCCGCTGTCAAAGAGCAGTCTTCCGGCGCGCTGCGCGGGGATGACATTAACCACATTGCCCGTGACGATCGAGGTTACCCCGTTGCGGGTGATGTTGAGGCTGCGGTTTGTTGCATCTGCGGAATTCACGGTGACGTTCGGCACATACTGCACAATGTTGCGGTAGATGCCAGTAAACGCCGCATTGAAGGTCCGCCGCATGGCGGCGATGTCCGGGTTAGCGTCCAGGATCATGATCCTGGACGCTGGTTTGTTGCGCAGGAAGAAGTCCGCGACCACCGTGGCGCGCTCATAGGGAGCCGAGTGTGCCCGGAACGGTGTCTTCGGAATGGTGATGATGAACCTTCCGCCGTTCGGCATGGCCAGTAGCTGGTTCTTCAGCAGGGTCGTTTGCGCACCGGCAATCCACGCATGCGGCATGACGTTGAAGTTGTGCCCCGGCACTGTCTCGAAATCGATGCCCGGTGCCACAATTACATGTTCATAGGGCAGCGTGCCGCCGCTGGCGAGGCGTACCTGATGAGTGAACGGGTCGATCCTGACGGCCCGGTCGCTCACCAACTGGACACCATAGCGGTCGCGCAAGGCTGCCAGCGGTTTGGTGAGGGTCGAAAGTGCGGTTTCGCCAGTGAGTACCAGATTGCTGCCCACACAAGAAACGTGCGCGGCCAGGGGATCGACCAAGGTCACGCTGAGATCGCCGCCAAGCAGGCGCAGGTATTTAGCAGCTGTTGCGCCACCAAATCCACCGCCGACAACGACGATACGTGCACCCGTGGCAGCCTTGAGCGCCGACAACGGCAGCGAAGCCAGAACGAGGCTACCGCCAAAAATCTGGATGAACTGACGACGATTCAAACCATTCATAGTTAATCCTCCACTCTGTGGGTGGCGGTTCAGTTAGCGGCGCCCCAGGAAATTGGCGATCAGCCGCAATTCGGCATCGGTGTAAACCTTGGCCTGCTGATTCATCAGCGTGACCTTGGTGGAGGCTTTCATTTCTCTCAATTCCTTGAGCAGTTCGTCAGCCCTCATATCGTTGATGCTGTCTATGCTGCTCTGTGACCGGCCGTTAGTACCGTGACATTGAAAGCACTGCGAGGCTAATAGCCGTCCGGGTGGTGGATCAGCCGGGAGCCCGGCCGCCAATGTGGAAGTTGTGGTCGCTGCAAATATTGCAAAAGTAATGAATTGAATTATTTGGTGCTTCATCGTCGAACCCTCCTGAGCTGAAGCTCAAATCGAAGTTCGGTAAACCCAGGCGCATCAAACTATTTGGCTGTCAATGCAGGTCAAGTTGAAAGCGCCCATTCCTTGGGATAAATACAGAGCGAACCCTTCGTCTGCGAACTTGTAACGCTCAACCCCTGTCAGGTCTTTGGCAAGTGCATTTCGTCGGAAACAAAACCGTACAAGTGAAAGCATTTGATTAACATTTGAGATGAGTTTTCATCAACTCATGTTCGTTATTGTTACTACAAAAAAGAAGGCCATCACAGGCAGGAACACTTTAATGTTCTCGGTGGAGGGCATGTGATGGCCAATGGAAGTCCCTCCTGTCTCTGGGGGTATCCTGAGTGTAGGCGTGAAGATATAAATACACTGATGTAGGTGATGAAGGTGCTTAAGATTTATGCGAGATCGCCAGCGACAGAGCAGTCGTTCTAGCTGGCGTAGCATATGGACAGAGGCGAAGATCTCCACCAATTCTGCGTGGCAGATTATGGCAAGGTCGAACTACTTTCGGATTGAGGGGTTTGTCCTGCAGATTAATAATATTGGGCAAGATCTTTTGTCGAGTGTGCTCTGCTCCACTTAAATATCACCCGAATAAATGCAGTGCGATCAGTCGCTGGCGAGCTTGTTACTGCATGTTCGATTTCTTCCATTTCTAGTTGCATTGGTTGCAATTCTCAAAAGCCGGTGAATACTTATATTGGGGGGATTTTTTATATTGCTTCTGCGGCTTCCATTGTTAGCCGGGCGACATATTGAATTCTCTATTCTTGGCAGTTACTCGTACTAGCAGGTTGTAGTTGCGTTTGGCTGTCCACCAAGTCCAGTTGCTTGACCAGCCCGGGCGAGTCAGACGTAGGGTCGCAATGGTGGGGCGAGAGTCTTCTGCGCCAAGCGAATATGTCCTGACCTGCACCGGAACGCAGTCCTCGGCAATCGGTGCCGAAGCGCTGGTTCTAGACAGCCCGCAGATTCACGCTACTGAGACGGTCCACCCTATGGTGCTGCCACCGCTCAGGAAGCAAACGGTCGAGCATTGACAGTAAGCGCAACCATACTAGCCTCAGTGTGTGGGAACAATTCCCACGTAATAGTCCATCATTGTGAATGATGGCGCCCCAATGCGCGTGCGGCCTGTATTTCCAGCGCTGATGCTCGAACAGGCTGTGCATGCTTTGGTAGGAACGACGCTGAGGTACTCGTATGAACGTGCATCCTGTGAAGCGCTTACCCAAGTTTCAGCGTCGGGACCAATTGCTGGGTGCTGCGCTGGTGATGCTCCGTGAGCAAGGGACGGAAGAGTTAACCCTTTGCTCGCTCGCGCAGCGTGTCGGCATCACGCATACCGTGGTCTATCGTCATTTCGAGACACGCACGGGGCTGTTGATTGCCTTGTATGAACGGGTGGATGCGTATCAAATCGAGGTGTTGCTGAGCCAACTCAAGCTAGCTGCGCCGCAGCTGAAGCAAGTTGCCAATGCAGTCAGCGACGCGTACATGAGTGGTGCGATAGCGGCTGGGGTCGAGTGGCAGGCACTGCAGGCAGCCCTGAAGGGCAATGAAGAAATGTCAGCAGTCCTGCATCGACAGACCGAAGCCTATGCCGCGATTTGCCAAAATGCCCTAACGCCGTTTTCCCACTTGCCGCCGGATCAACTGCACGTCCGCTGTATGGGCCTTCTTGGCGCCGCCAGAGCCATTGCAGAAGAGTTAATTTCTGGGCGCATCGATCAAGCCAAAGCGGTCAACGCCCTTACTGCATTGATCATGTGCTGGCTCATTCCGGCAGCGACGCATACTCACTTCTGCCCACCACTGACGCCTTGCTCCACCAACAGGCCGGTTCTATTTTGCGCTGAGAGTTTTCGCGAACTCGGAGCGCCGGGCCTGGGTTGAGTCGTTACGACCTCATCCCCCTGCAAACAACAAATGCGCATAGGTTTGCGCGAGTCGTCGACACCGCCTCCAGCATGTTACTGCTCTTGGGTACAAGATTGACCGAGGGCGAGAGGTAATCCTTGCTACGGAGGACTCACACATCGGCGTTTGGGCATTCAGGCGAGGCTACTGCTGGATGCCCTGCATCTGCTCATTGAGATAGATCTGGAGGTGCTGAGTGCCGATCTCTCGATATAAGTCGCGTGCCACTTCCAGTCCGACTTGATCGAGGGATAGCACCACCACCAGGGAGTTGCACGCGGAAGCGCTGAAGGTCACTGCCCTGGAGGCCCCCATCGGCAGCTTGAACGCCATCGCAACCAGGGCACTAATCATGGGCGCGAGGAACGCGAAGGCAATGTACACCGGCAGCACCGGGGTGAGCCGATCGATCTCGCTGACCACGGGCGCAATCTGCGAGCCAACCACGGCGATCAGCACCGCCGCCACCGCCGGTACCGGTAGCCTGGTCCAAACGTCAGCCCAACCCCTGACCGCAGCCGAGCGATTGACCAATGCCCCGGTAAACAGCGCCAGACGATCAACGCCAGGAAGGCCTCCAGGAACGGGCCTATCAACACCACCACGCCGGAGCTGTCCTCTTCGCTACCGTCGACGTTGATCTGTCGTGCTGTCCTGGCTACTAGGCCGAGCAGGGACTTGATGGCCGTGGAGGTCTGTGAGCACGCCTTGAGTTCGAGCATCTGGCCCAGCAGGGAGAGTGAAATGATTGCGGTCGCGGCCTCGAAGTAGACACCGATGCGGCCATCCATCATGAAGTTCGTCGGGAAGACCGCCGGCGCCAGGGTGACGACGACGCTGTAGAGATAGGCGGCGGAAGTCCCGAGACCGATCAGCGTCCACATGTTGGGACTGAGCTGGATCACCGAGCGCACCCCGCGAACGTAGAACGGCCATCCTGCCCAAAGCACGACCGGGCTGGCGATCACCAACTAGACCCAGTTTTGCGTAGCGCCGTGGAACAGGTTCAAGGCATGTCCGCCCATGGCCAGCAGCGTGACGATGACGGTCAGCGGCAGAGTCCACCAGAAACGCCGGGAAAAGTCCCTGAGCTCGGGGGGCTCCGCATGCTCCAACTCCGGCAGCACGGGCTCCAGGGTCATGCCGCACTTCGGACAGTTCCCAGGCCCCGGCTGCCACACTTCCGGGTACATCGGGCAGGTGTACCAGGTATCACTCACAACCAGCGGTGGGCTGGCAGGGTTCGTTCGTGCGGCTTCAACAGAGCGTTCCGGTGCCGCATTGAACTTCGACTGGCACTATTCGCTGCAAAACAGGTAGGTCTTCCCGGCGGACTGCAGTTGGTAGGGCTGTCTGCATTGACCGTCATTCCGCATACCGGATCTTGCGCTTCGACGGCCGAGGTTTCGTTCCAGAGTAATGGGCGTGGGGGCGCGTGTTCGTGACTGTGTATGAGTCAGCCTCTTTTACCTTCCTTGGGAGTGTCGGCTGTTTCACCGTGATGGCTGTGGCCACCGTGGTGATGGCCAAACAGGTGCATCAGGGGGCACAGCAACAGAATTGCGTAGGGCAACAGCTGCGAGATATGGCCGTAGTGCTCGCGAGCCAGATAGAACAGGGCAATGACCAGCAACATGCCCAGGGCTATACCGGGTTTGCTATGCCAGAAGGACGGCGGCGGCTAATGGGACGGATGCGAAGCGTTCATGACCACTTTCCAGGGGCGGAGATTGGGGTGCCCTGGTGTTGGCCTGTGGGGGGCTGCCCACCAGGCCACACCGGGCCGCGCCACGCGATTATTGGGCAGGCTTCTGGGCCGGTTTCTCCAAGGTTTTTTGCATTGGCATGCCCTGCATGCCCGACTGCGGTCCCATCATGCCGGCCTGCTGGTCCATCATCTGCATCATCATCTCCATCATCTTCGAGTCCATCATCTTCATGTGCTGACCCATATCCTTGCCGGAGCAGCCGTTCTGCATCATGCCGAGACCTTCCTTCATCGCCTGCATGCCTTCGCGCATGGCCGCCTGGCGCTCCTCAGGGGTCTTGGCAGCAGCGATCCTGTCGTGAATGGCCTGCATCTTTTTCATCTGCTCGGCCATGGCCTTTTCCTGTCCCAGGGCGGGTGCCGACTGGCTCTCGGCTTTCGCCGGGGCCTGGTCGGGGTGATGTTCCTCAATGGCCGCGGCAAGCAACGGACCGCTGATCAGCAGTGCGGCGACGAGCGATTTGATGGGCATGTGCATGGCGATCTCCGGCTGTTTCAAAGGGTGAGATGCAACGGGCTACACCTGCTCGTGCAGGCGCAGCAAGACAGTGCGTCCGGAGGTCCGGGCGCACGAAAGGAGGGTCAATCGTTGACGGACGAAGCTCAGGCGTGCCAGCGGCCGTAGCGGCGCAGGCAGGTGCACGGTGAGCGCGCCGAAGATGGGAACGACGGCTGTCGGGAAGAAGCAGCAGACTCCAGAAGACTTGGTCGAGCGGAAAATGGCCCGGTGCCAGATAGAGCGCCGATGCGCTGTCGTTACAGAATTGCAGGCAGCCGCTGGCATGAACCTGGTGCACGGGATCATGCAGGTTGGCCGAGACGTTTGCATAGGTGAGCGCGGGGGCATGCGCTGGGTAGGACAGGCAGCCATGGCTTACCGCGACCCCGAACGCCAACGCCCACAGCACCAAGGCCACGTGGAGCAACGCGCGTTGATGGTTCCGTAACCAGATCATCTGCTCAGCCCGTCGCAAAAGTCTGCTCGACACTAACGCCTGCAGCTTCGAGGCACTTGATCCACATCAAACAAAGCTGCTGGCTGTCGCGACAATCTAGCTACCCGCATGAAGGTCCGCTTCACGCTCTGAGGAAGTCAGTCAACCTTAATCGAGGTTCTTGAGCAGCGGTGAGCCGCGCTTCCTCAAAGCGTTCAAGTAGGTGGTCTCGTCGTACGTGGTGCAGGTTTGCCAGCATCGGTACAAAATCCGGTGGTGGAGTTACGTTCGATAGAACCTAAGGCCGCCGTCATTACATACTCATGACGACATAAGCACCTGCGAGTGAATGAGATCCCAGATTTTGTGCTGGTGGTTCGGCAATGTCGACACGTGTGCCGACGCACACGACCAGTGCAAGCGCTGAGTTGCTGCCGCACCGGCGGCAACCGGCGCAGTCACGCAAGGCGGGATCGCCACGCGTTTACGTCAATTGCGTAACCAGTTAAGCGAGGGCGATTCGAAGTGCTTGTCCACGGGCTCGCGGCAACGCGTGGGGGGCGGTGGCCGACGGGGTTCAATCGCTGACTAGCATGCCGTTGTGATAGCGCAGGTGCGCGCCGCCGCGCCTGAGCAGCAGTGGCTCACGCGAAACGATCTGCCAACCGTGTTTCAGCAATAGCTGGATGTGGACCCGCAACCCGTGAAGTGCTCGCTGCTCTGTCATGCATCCATTTTCCTCAAGGTGTCAGCGGCCGCCCGTAACCGGTTTGGGAGGAGTTTGGTACACCTGCCCCAAACCTCGGCAGTAGCGGCACTCGACCGTGCGGCCGTTGAGGTGAATGGCGCAGCGGCCATCACAGACGGGGCATTGTTGCCAGGCCATACCCGCTCCTCCCATTTGCTCGGGACTGACTACGGGAAAGGGTAGAGCGGCCGGCGACAATCAGGCTTGCCGTTGGTTTGGTGAAGTCGCCCGTTTGGCTAAGAGCCGTGGCCGACTTGAAACTGAGGGGGCTGGAAAAAGAGTCCGCCATGACGTGCGAGCACTGACGTCATGGCGGAAAGCAATCGCTTAGGGGGTAAGGCCATCGCGTCGCCAAAGCATCCTGCTCGGTGGGCGATGTCAATCATCCTCAGCAAGGACAGTATAAGCGTAGATTGTATGTATACGTGCATGTTTGCAGGTGACCAGCGGTACAAGTGTTCACCCCGCCAGTTCATGCCAATCTTCGGGCCATTGGCGCTAATAGGGCTGCCCGCACATTGTACGGCGGCAGACCAGTCAGGACTTACGGTTTCGGGCCTTTGGGCAGTAGTCCTGCGCGTCGGCGCCAGTCTTCCTCTGACTGTCTTAGCACAGCATTGGCTTCGGTCTGCCATTGATCCCTGAGCATTTCCAGGTCGGGTTGCCGTTCGATTTCGTACAGGCCGGCGATCGAGTGCAGGGCCTGTTCGGCCAATTGGCTTTTGTTCGCCGCGTGCAGGTCGAAGAACTTGCGCCGGGGCGTGGGCCATGCAGCCGATCTCGGTAGTGCCTTGCTCGAAGCCGGCCTTGTAGCCGGCGAAGTCGTCGCAGACCAGCTTGCCGTTCCATTGGCCGAGAAAGTTGCGTGCATGGCTCAACTTCTCGCGCATAAGTCAGAATGTCATTTGAGGTCTGGGACGTCTGTCTGCGATTCATATCCTCGAGCAGATAACTCTTGGGTCATTCTGGTAAATCCTGTTCGATCAACCGGTTCGCTGCGTACCGCTGGCAGAGAGGCTCGAGGCTGGCCGTCTCATAGACGGCAATCGGCAGCGGATCTCGCCGCCAGAGTTCAAAGTTAGGTGACCCCACCCACACCATCTGTTCCTGGAACAGCAAGGTGCCGCGCCGGGGGTGATCGCGCGACACCAGCGCCAAGTCCAGGTCACCACTGGTCACGCGCGGGATGAGCGCCGTCGACTGTTCGCAGGTCAGCTCGATATCAACCCCGCCATGACGCGGAGCGAAGCGCTTGAGGACTGGTGTGAGGTAAGGGGCGGCGTAGTCTTCGGCCACCCCGAGCCGAATTCGGCCAGTCAGCGCTTCGCCCCAGAACGCGGCCTGGGTTTCCGCGTGCAGCGCGAGCAGACGCCGGGCATACCCGAGCAGCACCTGGCCATCATCCGTCAACTGAAGATGCCGTGAGCTACGGTTGAGTACCTGGCGGCCAAGCGCTGCCTCAAGCTTCTTGAGTTGCATGCTGACCGCCGATTGCGATCGGTTTACCTCAATGGCCGCGCTCGACAAGGAGCCCGTATCAACGGCCGCGACAAAGCATTTGAGCCAATCGATCTGCAAATCCCGAGGTACCATGGCACTCACTCTTCCATTCGATAAACGAATACATGAGTGCCAGATTATGCGCTTCTTGTCAGGCCAGGCCATCTCCAATATCGCGTGTAGTCCCTCTAGCCACGCTCATCTCGGTGACCTCATGCAACTCGAAACCTGGCTGCTGTACCTGCTGACCTGCTGCGGCATAGCTGTGGTACCTGGGCCAAATGCATTGCTCGTCCTGACTCATGGCGCGCTTCATGGCAACCAGAAAACACTGTTCACCATCTCCGGGGGCGTCCTCGGTTTCATCGCGATGATTGCGCTGTGTGTGCTCGGCCTGGGGGCACTGCTCCAGACGTCCATCCTGTGGCTGACTGTGCTGAAGGTCGGGGGTGGGCTCTATCTGATCTGGCTGGGCATCGCTCTATGGCGGGCTGCGCCTGTGACGGTCTCGCTGGGTGACCTGACGCAGTCGAATAGCTGGTCGCTGATTCGTCAGGGACTGTTTTCTGCCATCTCCAACCCCAAGGCCTTGCTGCTGTTTACCGCGTTCATCACGCCCTTCATCGAGCCGCAACAGAATCTCTTGCTCCAGACTGCCGTCATGGCGCTGACCTATGCCGTCGTCGAGTTTGGGGTGGAGTACGCAGTGGCCAGTGCCGCGCACCGCGTCAGGCCCTGGTTGGCACGAACGGGCCGACGGTTCAATAAGGTGTGTGGAGGCTTCTTCGTCGTGTTTGGCGCATTACTGCCGATTCGCTCGTAATGGTACCGAACTTCCGCACCGGGCCGTGCGAAGCCCCCGGGCTATAGGCGCGTATTGGTCGGCTGCATGTGAGCAGGCAGTAAATGAATGCGAAGGCCTGTGTCGGGTGGCGGGCAACTGGCGATAAGTGTGCAATTTCGCCGCCCTGACTTTTCATTAATCTGGGCGACGATTCGCCAGTTTGCTAGACGGAGGGAGATTCCCTCATTCAATAGGAGGCCAGAAGCAAATCCACGTGCTTCGAGCGTGGATGTTTACCGGACGATAATGGTCAGAGCCGGCCGCTTCGGCACAGGCATCCAGCGATGCCTGCACTGCACCGATTAGGTCAGGAGCTTGATCGGGAGCAGGCATGGCCTCGCCTGGGCGGCCAGGGACAGGACAGCTCAGGCGCTGGTAACGGCCATCAGGGCGTTCTTCCTACAACTTCTCCTGGATGGTTGGTGGACTCGGCAGGCAGGTGGCGACGGCGCATCAGGCGATAGGCGGCCGGTATGACGAACATCGACAGCAGGGGGGCGGTGACCATGCCGCCGACCATGGGCGCGGCAATCCGGCTCATGATCTCGCTGCCGGTCCCGCCGCCCCAGAGGATCGGCAAGAGGCCAGCGATGATGACCGCCACTGTCATCGCCTTGGGCCGTACGCGATGCACGGCACCCTCGCGGATCGCCTCGATCAGCCCGCGTTCGCTGGCGTTGCCGGCGTCTTCGTGTTCGGCCCATGCGTTCTTCAGGTAAAGCACCATGATCACACCGAACTCGGCCGCCACCCCGGCGAGCGCGATGAAGCCGACGCCGGTGGCCACTGAAAGGTTGTAGCCGAGCAGGTAAAGGAACCAGACCCCGCCGGTCAGGGCGAAGGGCAACGTGGCCATGATCAGGACGGCTTCGTCGAAGCGGGCGAAGGTCAGGTAGAGCAGCACGAAGATGATCAGCAGGGTCGCCGGCACCACGAGCTTGAGGCGTGCATTGGCCCGCTCCAGGAACTCGAATTGTCCCGAGTAGGCCAGGCTCATCCCCGGTTGCAGTTTGACCTGCTCGCTGACGGCCTGGCGCAGGTCGGCCACCACCGAGGCGATGTCACGGCCATGCACGTCGATGTAGACCCAGCCGGACGGCCGCGCATTCTCGCTCTTCAGCATGGGTGGGCCATCACTGACGCGGATGCTGGCCACAGTGCCCAGGGTGATCTGGCTGCCTTGCGGGGTGAGGATCGGCAGCTGCTCCAGGGCGCCGATCGAGTCGCGCCATTCCCGTGGGTAGCGCACGTTGATGGGGAAGCGCGCCAGGCCCTCGAGGGTTTCGCCAACGTTCTCGCCGCCGATGGCGCTGGCCACGATCGACTGGACATCGGCGATGTTCAAGCCGTAGCGCGCGGCGGTCTGGCGGTTGATGTCCACATCGATGTAGCGCCCACCGGTCAAGCGCTCTGCCAGGGCGGAACTGACGCCGGGCACCGTCGCGGCCACGCGCTCCACCGCCTGGGTGACGGCATCGATGTCGGCCAGGTTGGTACCGGCCACCTTGACCCCTATCGGGCTCTTGATCCCGGTGGCGAGCATGTCGATGCGGTTGCGGATGGGCGGGATCCAGATGTTGGTCAGCCCGGGCACCTTCACCACCCGATCCAGTTCCTCCACCAGCTTCTCCGGCGTCATGCCGGGCCGCCACTGGTCGCGGGGCTTGAACTGGATGGTGGTCTCGAACATCTCCAGCGGCGCCGGGTCGGTGGCGGTTTCCGCACGTCCAGCCTTGCCGAACACATGCTTCACCTCCGGCACCGTCCTGATCATGCGGTCAGTCAACTGCAGCAACTGGCTGGCCTTCTGTGCCGATAGCCCGGGCAATGCCGAGGGCATGAAGAGCAGGTCGCCCTCGTCCAGCGGTGGCAGGAATTCGCCGCCGAGCCGGGATACCGGCCAGAGCGTGCTGAGGAACAGCAGCAGCGCGGCCGCCAGAGTGACCTTGGGATGCCGCAACACGCAGTCCAGGGCGGGCTGGTAGAGGCGGATCAGCCAGCGGTTCAGCGGGTTCTTTTCCTCAGGGGGAATCCGCCCGCGAATCCAGTAGCCCATCAGCACCGGCACCAGGGTCACCGAGAGGCCGGCCGCCGCCGCCATGGCGTAGGTCTTGGTAAAGGCCAGCGGGCCGAACAGCCGCCCCTCCTGGGCTTCCAGGGTGAACACCGGGATGAACGACAGGGTGATGATCAGCAGGCAGAAAAACAGCGCCGGCCCCACTTCGGCGGCGGCCTCGGTCATCACCTGCCAACGGTGATCGCCGCTGAGCGCTTCGCCGGGGTGCGCCCGGTGCCAGGCCTCGATCTTCTTGTGGGCGTTCTCGATCATCACCACCGCCGCGTCCACCATGGCGCCGACGGCGATGGCGATCCCGCCGAGGGACATGATGTTGGCGTTGATCCCCTGGTGGCGCATGACGATGAAGGCGATCAGCACGCCAATCGGCAAGGAAATGATCGCCACCAGCGAGGAGCGCAGGTGCCAGAGGAACACGGCACAGACCAGCGCCACCACGAGGAATTCTTCCAGCAGCTTGTGGCTGAGGTTCTCCACGGCGCGGTCGATCAGTTGGCTGCGGTCGTAGGTGGTGACGATCTCGACGCCTGCCGGCAGGCTCCGGCGCAGTTCGTCGAGCCTGGTTTTTACCGCGGCGATGGTCTCGCGAGCGTTCTTGCCACTGCGAAGGATCACCACGCCGCCGACGGCTTCGCCCTCGCCGTCGAGCTCGCTGATGCCGCGCCGCATCTCCGGTCCCAACTGGATGGTCGCCACGTCGCCGAGGGTCACGGGTATCCCGCCGGCGCCGAGCTTGAGCGGGATGTCACGGAAATCGTCGAGGGTCTTCAGATAACCGGAGGCGCGCACCATGAACTCGGCCTCGGCCAGGGTCAGCACGGCGCCGCCGGTTTCCTGATTGGCCCGGCCGATGGCCGCGATCACTTCCTCCTGGGTAATGCCCAGGCTGGCCAGTCGAATCGGGTCCAGCACCACCTGGTACTGCTTGACCATGCCGCCCACAGTGGCTACCTCGGCGACGTTCGGCAGCGTCTTCAGCTCGAACTTGAGGAACCAGTCCTGCAGGGCGCGCAGTTGCGCCAGGTCATGCCCGCCGCTGCGGTCCACCAGGGCGTACTGAAAGATCCAGCCCACCCCGGTGGCATCCGGTCCGAGGGCAGGTCTGGCGGTAGTCGGTAGCCGCCCCTGGAGCTGGCTGAGGTACTCCAGCACCCGCGAACGCGCCCAATACAGGTCGGTACCGTCCTCGAAGATGACGTAGACGAAGCTGTCGCCGAAGAAGGAGAAGCCGCGCACGGTCTTCGCTCCCGGCACGGACAGCATGGTGGTGGCCAAGGGATAGGTGACCTGGTTCTCGACGATCTGCGGTGCCTGCCCCGGATAGGGCGTGCGGATGATCACCTGTACGTCGGAGAGGTCCGGCAAGGCGTCGACTGGCGTGCTCTGTACCGACCAGGTACCCCAGGCGGTGAGGAACAGGGTGACCAGCAGGACCAGGAAGCGGTTGGCCACCGACCAGCGAATCAGACCGGCGATCATGGCTGACCTCCCAGTTTTTCCAAGCGCTCGATGACCAGCCCGGCATCGGACTGGCGCACCGCGACGCGCACCCTGTCACCGACCTTGACGCCGACCATCAGCGCCGGATCGGCCAAGGGGAAGGTCATGGTCATGCCCGGCATGCCCAGGGTCTTGAAGGGGCCGTGGGCCAGGCTCACGCCGGCGTTGTTGATGGCCATGACCTGGCCTTCGGCCTCGTGCAGCTCAACCGGTGCCTGCTTCACCAGCGCTTCCGCAGCCGCCGTGCCGATGCCCTTGAGGCTGGCTTCGGAGTCGAGCAGGAACTGTCCGGATGCAACCACCTGTTGACCTTCCTCCAGCCCCTGTCGAATTACGGTGCGGCCGGCGTTCTCTGCGCCCAGGCGTACCTCCACCGGGCGATAGCGACCACCGTTCTCGGCCAGCATGACCAAGGCTCGCCGACCGGTGCGGATGATCGCTTCGCTGGGCACCCACAAGGCGCTCTCCTGCGTCGCGCCGCTGAGGCGGACATGGGCGGTCATGCCGGGCCGCAGGCGTCCGTCGGGATTGGGGAGTTCGACCCGGACCCGCAGCGTGCGGCTTTCCCGATCAACCTCGGGCAGGATGGTGTCGACGCTCCCGGTCAGCACCTCGGCAGGGAGGGCGGGCAGCCGTGCTTCGACCGCCTGGCCCGGGGCAGTGGCCCCGGCCTCCGCCTCGGGCACCGCCAACGTCAGCCAGACGCTGCCCAGGCCATTGATACGGGCCAGGGTGTCGCCAGCCGCGACCGTCATGCCGGTGCGTACGTCCAGTTCCTGCAGCACCCCGCCGATGGGGCTGGTCAGGGTCAGCACCGCCTGTGGCTTGCCACTTCGCTCCACCCGGCGGATCAGCGCCTGTGGCATTCCGGCCAGGCGCAGGCGTTGGCGCGCCGCTGCCAGCAGCACTTCGTCGCCCGTGCGCTTGAGGGCAAGGAACTCCTCCTGGGCCGCCGCCCACTCCGGTATCAGCAGGTCGGCCAGCGCCGCATCAGCGGGCAGCACATCCCCCGGCGCACGTGCGTAAACCCGCTCGACGAAGCCGGCGCTACGCGCTTGCACCACGGCCACATCCCGCTCGTTGAAGGCGAGCACACCGGTTACCTCCAGGCTGCTGTCCAGCCGCCCGCGCGTAACCGGCGCCAGACGCAGGCCGAGGTTCTGGCTCAGCCCGGAGTCGATGCTGATGGTGGCCGTGTCGGTATCCGAGCCCTCGTCCGCGTAGCGGGGCACCAACTCCATGTCCATGAAGGGTGACCTGCCCGGCTTGTCGAACTTTTGCTGTGGGTACATCGGGTCGTACCAATACAGCGCCTCGCGCTCCGCCGGCGTGGGGCCAGGTTCGACGGAGGCCCGGGGCATTCCATCCATTCGCTGCTGCGCGTACCAGTAGCCGCCCGCCAGGCCCAGGGCGATCGACAGACCGCTCAGCAGGGCTCCTTTCCAGAGTGGTGCGGTCATGGGAGATTCTCCCCGTAGGTGAAATAAAGCCTGGCGCTGGTCAGGGCGCGCCTGCCTTCGACGTCGACTTGCCTGAGGCGCGCCTCGATCAGTTCGCGGCGGGCCGCGATGACCGCCGCCAGCTCGCCGGTGCCGGCGCGGTAGCTGGCCAGGGTCAGGTCGACCTTTTCGCGGGCCAGAGGCAGCAGGCTGTCCTGGCTGCGGCGGACGGCGCGATCCAGGCGCTGGTACTCCGCCAGATCGCTTTCCAACTGCTCGGCCTGTTCACGGGTCAGGGCCTCGCGCTCGGCCTCCAACTGATTCAGTTCGGCGTGCCGGGCGGCAATCTTCGGGTTCTGCCGGGAGTCGGGGAACAGCGGCAGGTCGAAGGTGAACTGCACACTCACCATGTCGCCGAACTCGCGGCCACGGCGCTGGTAGTCGACCTCCCAGCTCCAGTCGGACCTCTTCTCCGCCTCGGCCTCGCGCACCTTGGCCTCGGCCTCGCGGGTAATCGGCACATAGGCCGCCAGTTCAGGATGCTCCGGCAGCTTCTGGAAGTAGTTCGCGGCGGTGATCGGCCAAACCGGCAGTTCTCCTGCGAGCGGCTCATCAGCCGCGAGACCGATCCAGCGCCTGAGCTGGGCGCGGGACTGGCTTTGCTGGCTGGCCAACTCATCCTGGCGCTCAGCCAGATCGGCGGCTTCCTGCTTGACGGTCACGGCATCAGCCGCCTCGGCGCGGCCTCCGGCAATCTGCGCACGCACGGCTTCGGCCAATACGCGGTTCTCGCTGAAAAAATCCCGGAACAGCGCCTGCTTGCGCTCGACTGAGTAGCAGCTGATCCAGGCCTGCGCGGCGAATTGTCGAACTTTCAGGCGTTGGACACGCCGCTCGGCCTCGGCGCGCTCGACGCTGGCCTGGGCCACTTCGACACGGGCGCGGCGCTTTTCGCGATTCGGTACTTCCTGCATGACGCCGACCATCTGCATGGTCATGAAGTCCTGGTCGATGGTCCAACGGTCCGGGCCGCCGACGGGATAGTTCTGCACGCCGAGCAGCAGTTTCGGGTCCGGCAACTCGCCGGCGGGAATCGCGGCGCTGCTGGCCGCTTGCAGCTTGGCGTTCTCAGCGGCCAGGGAGGGGGCGTTGTCTTCGGCCAGCCGCAGGGCAGCCTCGAAGCTCAATGGCTCGGCGTGACCGGGGGAGGCCAGCACGGTTGCCACCAGGGCAACCACGGTCGGCCACCCGGTGCAATAGCGGTCGGGGATCATGTTCTGGGTTCCTGTGATCAGTTGCTGTGCGCCGCGCGAGCGCGCATGCAGATATGCCTCTCTGCCGAAGCGGAAAGGGCATCAGTGTCAATCAGGAATCAGACGCAGGGAGGTCGCCACACCCCAGCTGGGGTTTTGGGCGGCAGGAAGTCGCTGGTGAGGGAAACCACCAGCGGGCTGGACAGGTGAGTGGCAGACTTGAGGATCGGGACCTGCAGGATGCTGCTGCTCTTGCATTCCTGGCCAGGCTTGCAGGGCTTGCCATGCTCAGCGGCCTTCTCGATGTCATGGCAGCAGTCCTGGTCCATGTCTGCCATCATGGCCATGCCAGCGGTCTGCATCGGGCAGGGCTCCACCAACGCCCCGCCCCCCGCCATCCCGTTCAAGGGAAGCGCCAGGCTAATCAGCAGGATGAGGCAGAGTCGCAGGTAGGCTGTCATGCGCTGGAGTCTAGCGGTGGGTACTGGCAGGCACAATTACAGAGGGGCATGAAATTTCGTAAGGGGCAGCGGACACCGGACCGATCTCAGCGCTCATCGGGCATCCACCGGCAACTGCTTGATCGACTTCACCGTCTGCGGGGCGGTGCCAGTGGCCTTCTTATGCATACCACGCATGCACACCAGCATCATCAATGGGCAAAGCAGTGCCAATAGGGTCGGGGCGACGCTAGCAGGCTGTTGAAATTCGCCGCCACCACTGCGATCACTGCTCTTGGTAGCAGTGGTCGTGGGGCGGGTAAGCCCTATTCCGAGCGCCGGACAGATTAAATAGCCAGATTTGGCAGACGCCGGGCGCACCTTCCCCGTCAATATGTTCATGCGACTGAGCCTGCAGCCATCAACTTCGGCAGGCGCACCAGGTTGCTTGCCGCCATGGCCTGCTGGAACAGCGCGTCGACACGCTCAAGCCCTCGTTGCTTCATCTGACGTAGGCCTGCCGCCATCTTGAGCCAGCCGAAGTGGGTTTCGATCCAGGCGCGGATCTTCAGGCTCAGGCCGTAGCTAGCATGACGCGTGGTGCGGCCGTCGATGGCGCTACGTCGGTCGCTGGTGTTCTGCGCCACATGGGGTGGGACGCCGAGGGCGCGACTGGCGGCGACGAAGTCCGCCGTGTCGTAGGCCTTGTCCGCCGCTAAGGTGCGCCGACGGCGGCCAGCGAGTTTACCCAGCATCAGCAGTGCGGCTTCGCGCTCGCCGCGACCACCGGCCAGGCTGACATGGGCACTGCGTACCAGTCCGCTGCGGTGCTCCATCAGCACATGACCCATGTAGCTCAGCTGCGCGCCGGTGTTGTGGCTCTTGCGATATAGCCGGGCATCCGGATCGCTGGTTGAGGCGTGGGTGTCGTTGCTGCGCTTCTGCCCTTTGAAGTCAGGCTGGGCATTGCGCGGTCCGGGCCCCTGGTCATCCGGAGGGCCGTCCTTGGGGCGGAAACTCTTCTGTTAGGCCCAAGCCTGCAGCAGGGTGCCATCGACCGAGAAGCGCTCATCCGACATCAGTCCCTGCTTCTCGGCCAGGCGCACCACTTCGCTCAGAAACTCGGCGGTCACGGCCTGGGCATTGAGGCGGTCACGGTTCTTCGAGAACACCGAGTGATCCCACACCGGGTCGTCGATGGCCAGGCCAACGAACCAGCGGAACAGCAGGTTGTAACCCAGTTGCTCCATGAGCATCCGTTCACTGCGCAGCGAGCAGAACAGCTGCAGCAACTGCGCCCGCATCAACTTCTCCGGGGCAATCGAGGCGCGACCGGTGTCGGCATACACGGTGTCGAACAGGGCGCTCATCCGCAGCAGAGCGGTGTCTGCCAGCTTGCGGATGGCGCGCAGGGGATGGTTCGCCGGCACGAAGTCATCGAGCTTGGCGATGGTGAACAGGGATTCCTGAGTGATATCGGCTCCACGCATGGAAATCGAGGGTCCAGACAGATTGGAGCCGGTATCGTAAACCTCACGCAGCAGAACCAGACAGGGCGCGGGCCAATTTCAACAGGCTGCTAACGAAAGGCCAGATCGCGCAGGAACAAGGTGATTGGAGGGAACATGATGAGTAGTACCGACATCAGCAGCAAGATGAGGAAGAACGGCAAGCTGCCACGGATTACGTCGAAGTAGGGCCGTCGAAATATCGCTATAGCGGTGAAGATGTCGCAGCCGAAAGGCGGTGTGGCCGAGCCGATGGCCGCCTGCAAGGTGATGATGGTGCCAACCAGCACCGGATCAAGGCCGGACATGCGCACCGCCGGGGCGAAGATCGGCACGAGGATCAGCATTACCACAATCGGGTCGACGAACATGCAACCGATAAAGAAGGCGATCGAAATGATGATCAGCAGTTCGGTCGGCGAAGCCTGCATCAAACCAATACCGCTGAGGATCTGCTGGGGGATCTGAGCGAAGGATATCACCCAAGAGAAGGCCGAGCCGGCGGCCACCAGGATAAACACCACGGCGGTGATCAGCCCGGTGGACATTGCAATGCTCGACAGATCACTGAGCTTGACCCGGCGAAAAATCAACACCTCCAGAATCAGCGCGTAGAGCACTGACACCGCAGCTGCCTCGGTAGGGCTGAAGACCCCGGTGTAGATGCCACCGATGGTCATCACTGGCAGCAGCAGTGGCAGGAAGGCACGACGGCATGTGCGCAGCCGCTCATGCCAGCTAAATTTCTCGCTGCGGGGAATGCCTGCCAGCCGCGCGTAGAAGTAGCAGTAACCAGCCAGCAGCACCATCAGCAGTAAGCCAGGGCCAATACCGGCGATGAACAGTTCGGCCACCGATGTGCCCGAGACCACGCCGTAGATGATCATGCCGATGCTCGGCGGAATCAGCAGGGCGATATCCGAGGCGTTGATGATTAGTGCCATGGCGAAGCTGTCCTTGTACCCCTGTTGCAGCATCTTCGGCCGCATGATGCTGCCCACCCCGACCACGGTCGCCTGGGTCGAGCCGGACAAGGCACCGAACATCGCGCAGCTCAGAGCGGTAGTGACTGCCATGCCGCCCCGCACGTGGCCGACGAAAGCCATGGCGACATCCAGCAGTCTATTGGCCGTGGCCCCGCGAGTAATGATGTCGGCGGCAAGGATGAACATCGGTACTGCCACCAGGGCTGACGGACGGATGCCGGCGATCATCTGCTGGATTAGGAACTCCGGCCCCATGTTGAAGAAAAACAGGAAGCCGGCCGCTGCGGCCGCCAACAGGGTTGTCATCATGGGGAAGCCCGCCAGCAGCAGGACCAGCATGATCAGCAGAAGAGCAGTAGTCATATCCATGCTGTGCGTACTCAGGCTTGCGGGGGGAGGGGGGCGTCGACATGCCGCGGCGGTGCTTCGCGGCAGCCGAGCAGTACCAGCAACTGAATGAAGGCGTGGCGCAGGAACTGCAGGCCACTCATACCCAAGCCCAGTGGAATGACCAGGTAGATGTAATGCAGTGGCAACTGTAACGCCGATGAGGCGCGGCCAACGCGCGCGGCTGATTGCACGTAGCCAATGGATGCCCAGGTCAGCCACATCAGCAGGGCGGCGGTAAGCAGATTGATCAGCAGGAGGCTGGCGGCGGCTGGCTTGCCAGTCAACTGCTCGACGAAGGCGCTCATGCTGATGTGGCGGTTGTGCCGCGCGGCATAGCTGCAACCGGTGAAGGTGACGAAGATGATCAGGAACTGATTGAGTTCCTCGGAGAAGTACAGGCTCTGGTTGAACAAGTAACGGCCAAATACATTGCCGACCGAGTTCAGCGCCATCAGCAAGATCGCGCTGGCGAGGATAAACGCCTCGAGCTTTTCCAGCAGCCAGTCCAGTTTATGTAGCCAAGCCATTGCCACCTCCAGCCTGCTGCCATGGCGACAGGCATTTTTTTTGTTGTGGAGGCCAGACAGTACATCTGTGAAAAAACCATGTCAATTCAATATTTGAATCAGTACATATGTGCTATTTCATGTGGCGTGAACTGCTTTGTGCGTCATTTCAGAACACGAAGTGCATGGGGGGGGGTATCTCCTCCATCAGACCATTCAGCGTGGCCAGTCCAGCCTGCACGCGCGAGCGGCTCTGTTCGGCCCCCAGGCTGATGCGCACGAATGGGTTGTTGCGATCGGCGGTGGCCAGGAACGGCTCCGCCGGAAAGATCATCACGCCTTCCTGGCGTGCCCGGCGGACGAACTTTTCCGGTTGCCAATGCGCCGGCAGTTCGGCCCATATATGCATGCCGTTAGGATGGGCCTTGTAGCGACAGGCGGTGAGCAGTCCGCAGGCCATCTGCTGGCGTGCCGCAAACTCCTGCTGCTGAAAGGTAATCATGCGGTCGAGGGTGCCATCCTGCATCCACCAGCCGGCGATCTCGAAGGGCATCAGGGTGGCCATCCAAGTAGTACTGCGAAGTCGGCCTATGGCTTGCTGCACTAGGTGTGGCGGGGTGATCAGATAGCCGGCGCGCATGCCAGGCAAGGTCACCTTGGTCAGGCTGGTGGCGTAGAAGCTGCGCTCCGGAATAAGCGCCGACAGTGGCGGGCTGCGGTCCGGTTGCAGTGCGCCGTAAACGTCGTCCTCCACCACCGTCAAGTCGTAGCGCCGGGCCAGCTCGGCGATCGCCTGACGTCGTTCCAGGCTCATGGTGTTGTTGTTGGGGTTGTTCATGGTCGGGGTGCAGAACAGCACCCGCGCGCTCCCCTGTCGGCAGGCGGTTTCCAGCGCTTCGGGCAGAATGCCTTGGTCGTCTGTGGCCAGGCCTTTGAGATTGAAGTGCAGGGTTTGCGCCAAGGCCAGTAGCAGCATGCCCGTCTCGTGTTCGCAGAGTACCGTGTCACCTGGCTTGAGTATCGTCGTCATGGCAATAGTCAGGGCGTGCGCGGTGCCATTGCAGAACAACATGTGATCGGGGTTGGCCGGCATTCTCTGCTGGGCCAGCCAGGTGCAGACCACGTCACGGTGCAGGGTCAGGCCTTGGGTCGGGTGGAAGGACGTTATGAAATCATCGCGGCCCTCGCGGGACAGGCGTTCGAGGCCCTCGCGGTAGAGCTTGACATGGCGGGCCGTGCATACCGGATGGGCGGTGGACAGGTCGATGCCCCGGCTGGGGTCATCGTGTTCGTCGGTGGACAGGTAGTCCGATTCGTGGCTGACGTGGCGGCTGCGCACGAAGGTGCCGCTGCCCACCTGGGCGTAGACGACGCCCTGCTTTTCGGCATGTGCGTAGGCATTGCTTACCGTCTGCACGCTAACCCCCAGGACCTCGGCCAGCTCTCGGTGGGTCGGCAGCTTGCTGCCGGGCTGCAATGCGCCAGCATTTATCGCTTCACTGAGGGCGTTGCCGATAGCCAGGTATTTGGGCTGGCCAGAGCGGATGAAGGGCTTCAGGTCTATTGTCATAGTTCAATAAAGTCCTTGACGAAAAGTGTACTGATAATAAATATGTGATCCATGCAGATTGACCTGCATTTGATGTGGTCACTCTAGCAGGTTTCAGTACATTGCATAACCGCCCGGCTGGTGCGGGCGGTTGGATAGAGACCTGAACGCCATCGCGTTCATTTTCGAGATGCTGTCATGAGTGAAATCGCTTTGAATTTCAGCCGTGAAGAGTATGCCCAGCGTTTGACCAAGGTGCGTGCCGCCATGGCTGAGCGGGGGGTCACGACACTGATCGTGCATGATCCATCCAACATGGCCTGGCTTACCGGTTATGACGGCTGGTCTTTCTACACTCCGCAATGCGTGGTGATTGGCCAGCACGGCAACCCGTTATGGTACGGCCGTGGCATCGATGCCAATGGCGCGCGTCGCACCGTCTACATGCCGGAGGAGGATATCGCCTCCTACAGCGACCGCTACGTGATGAACCCACCGCATCACGCCCTCGACTACCTGTGCCAGGAAATACTGTCGGCACGAGGCTGGACCAGCGGCACGATTGGCGTGGAGATGGACAACTACTACTACAGCGCTACTTCGCACCAGGCGCTGCAGCGTGGTCTGCCGCAGGCACAGTTGGTCGATGCCACTGGCTTGGTCAACTGGTGTCGAGCGGTCAAGTCGCCGCTGGAAATCGAGTACATGCGTGTGGCCGCGCGCATCGTCGAGAACATGCATCGGGCGATCATCGAAATGGTCGAACCGGGTCTGCCGAAGAACGTGCTGGTAGGTGAAATCTATCGGGTTGCCTGTGTCGGTCACGAGGGTAAGTTCGGCGACTACCCAGCTATCGTGCCCATGTTGCCCTCGGGCAAGGACGCTTCGGCGCCGCACCTGACCTGGGATGATCGCCCGTTCAAGAAGGGGGAAGGTACCTTCTTCGAGATTGCCGGCTGCCACAAACGCTACCACTGCCCGCTGTCGCGCACTCTTTACTTGGGCGAACCGTCAGCCGCTTTTCGCAAGGCCGAGGAGGCGATCAACGCTGGCCTGGAGGCGGGTCTGGCGGTCGCCAAACCGGGCAATACCTGCGGTGACATCGCCAGAGAGCTGAACAGCACCCTGCGTCGTTACGGTTACGATCGCGGAGATAACCGTTGCGGATATCCAATCGGTCTCAGTTATCCGCCGGATTGGGGCGAGCGCACCATGAGCCTGCGTGAGAGCGACACCACGGTGCTGCAACCTGGCATGACCTTCCACTTTATGCCGGGCCTTTGGCTGGATGATTGGGGCCTGGAGACCACCGAGAGCATCCTGATTACCGAGAGCGGGGTGGAAACCCTTTGCGACTTCCCGCGACAGTTATTCGTGAAGGCCTGAGATGAGTAGCGCAACCATGAATATTTCATCCGAAGCGGAACTGCAGGCAGACACGCGGTCGAGTGTTGCCGAGGGTCATGCCACCACCCTCAGTGCCACGGTCGATTTCGAGCGAGACGGTGTGCAGCACGGCTTCCTCAAGCTGCCGTACTCCCATGACCAGTCGGCCTGGGGCTGCATCATGATCCCTATCAGCGTGGTGAAGAACGGCGTGGGTCCTACCGCGCTGCTCACCGGCGGCAACCACGGCGACGAATACGAGGGCATCACCGCGTTGCTCAAGCTGGCTGGAGAGCTGCGGGCAGAGGACGTCCAGGGGCGGGTGATCATCGTCCCGGCGATGAACTACCCCGCCGTGCAGAACGGCAGCCGTACTTCGCCGATCGACAAAGGCAACATGAACCGCTCTTTCCCCGGCAACCCTACAGGGAGCATGACCGAGCGTATCGCCGATTACTTTCAGCGGCACCTGATTCCGTTGTGTGACTATGCCTTGGATATACATTCCGGTGGCAAGACCCTGGACATCCTGCCGTTCGCCGCAGCCCACCGACTACCGGACGCACAGCAGGAGGCCAAGTGCATCGAGGGTGCACGCCTGTTCGGTACCGCCGCCAGCATGATCCTCTTCGAGCTGGATGCAGCTTCGTTGTACGACACGGCGGTGGAGTCCCAGGGCAAGGTGTTCGTCACCACCGAACTGCGTGGCGGCGGCACCAGTACCCCCGAAACCATGGCCCTGGCCGATCGTGGTGTGCGCAACTTCCTAAAGTTTGCCGGGATTCTCGCTGGCGAGTTGGAGCTTGCCGACGAGCCGCGGCTGCAACTGGATATGCCCGATGCCAGTTGCTACGTGCAGAGCACCCATCGCGGCATTCTCGAACTCACCCGTAGCCTGGGCGATCGCCTCAAGCGAGGCGACCTCGTTGCGCGGGTACATGCGTTCGAGCGCACCGGCACGCCGGCTGTGGAATATCGTGCGGAACGGGATGGGCTCCTGGTTGCCCGGCGTTTTCCTGCACTGGTGGACATCGGCGACACCCTGGCAGTAATCGCCGACATCGTCGAAAGCTAGAAGCCGGCAGGTCCGGTCGCAACCAAATGACAATAACAGCAAGCGGAGACCTCACCATGAGCACCCTAAGCACACTGAAGAAAATGGTCCTGACCGCAGCGATGGGGCTGACCCTGATTGGCCACGCGAGCCTGGCGGCTGCAGAGGAATGGAAATTTGCCCTTGAGGAAGTCAGCGGCAGCGTGCAGGACGCGTACGCCCAGAAATTCAAGCAACTGATCGAGGAAAAGAGCGGTGGCAAGATCAGCGTTACTGTCTATCCATACGGTGCGCTGGGCGAGTCGGAAGATCTCACCGAACTTGTGGCTAACGGTGTCCTGCAGTTCACCCATGGCTCGACCGGCATTCTTGGCTCCACCGCTCCAGGTATGCAGGTGTTCTCGGTGCCCTACCTGTTATCCCAGGACAATGCGGTGAACCTCAAGCTGCTGACCGAGAGCCCAACAATCTACGGGCCTGTTGCCGACAAGCTGAAGACCCGCAACCTGCGTTTGCTGAGCATGTACCCGGAAGGCGATATGGTCTGGACCACCAACAAGGTGGTGCGCAAACCGGCCGATTTCGCCAACGTGAAGATGCGGGTTATGGCCTCACCGATGCTGGTGGAGACCTATAAGTCGTTCGGTGCTGTCCCCACTCCGCTGCCTTATTCCGAGGTTTATGGTGCTCTGCAGCTGAAGATGATCGATGGCCAGGAGAACCCGGTTTTCGCCATCGAGGAAATGAAGTTCTATGAGGTCAACGATGTCATGACCTGGTCGGGACACCAACAGTTCACGGTTGCCGTCCTGTCCAGCGAGTCCTGGTACCAGGGGCTGCCTGCGGAGCAGCGTGCACTTATCGACGAGACTGTGGAGGAGTTGGCGCCTTACATCTTCGAGACCCAGGCCAAGTACAACGATGAGCGCCTGGAAAAGATCAAACAGGCCAAACCGGGTATCCAACTGGTGCGTTTGACCGAAGACGAGCAGGCGGCTTTCCGCAAAGCCAGTCAACCTATGCGCGAGAAGCTGGTGCAACTGGCCGGCCCCGAAGCTGGCTCTGTGCTCAAGGCCTTGGAGCAGGAAATCATGGAGCTGGAAAAGCAGTAACCCCTGTTGCCGGCGGGCCACTCCGCCGGATTTTTGCAGTGTTGCTCTGTTCGGGGCGGGCCAACGTTCTGGGCAGGCATGCAGGATGGGTTAGGCGCAACGAGAGTCATGCTGCAGATCGATCCCAGCAACACTTATGCCGAGCAACCTCGCCCCTGTGGCGGGGTGCGGCCTTTTTCGCCGTGGAGCCGTTTATGCGTCTGGACAGCTATGACCTGAAGATTCTGCGCATCCTGCAGTGCAATGGGCGGATCACCAAGTCCAGCTTGGCCGAAGCCATCAACCTATCTATCAGCCCCTGCTGGGAGCGGGTCAAACGTCTGGAGGAGGCCGGAATCATTCGCGGCTACGGTGCCCAGCTGAATACCGAGATTCTGCTCAAATGTGCCTCGGTGATGGTCGAGATCAGCCTTAAACAGCACAACCGTGAAGCCTTCCAGCGTTTTGAAAATGCCATGCAGGAATGTCCTGAAGTCACCGAGTGCTACGCCACTGGTGGTGGCATCGACTATATCGTCAAGGTCATGGCGCGCGACATCGACCAGTACCAGCGCCTTATCGACCGCTGGCTGATGACCGATTTGGGCATCGAGCGTTACTTCACTTACATCGTGACCAAGACCATCAAACACAGTGAACCTCCGCTGATGCTAGACGGTGAAGAAGCCTAGCCGGAATTTCTGTAAGCCAACCTGTCCTCCTTGATGCTGCCGTTTTGTCCCTAGCCGGTGGTGCAGAAAAAAACATCAGCACGCCACCGGCAAAGAAAAAAAACAGCCCACCCGCACCCTTTGAAGAGAAAAAATCGCTGACTGGCAAACCCTAAAGTGGAAGCCGTAAACACGCACCACGCCTTGCGCCGCGAACCCGCTGCGCAAAGCAAGTAGAGGGGATACCGTTCATGCACATGCTTAAAGATCCACGCCTGGTTCGCCAGTTGGCCTACGTCAACGGTAAATGGATTGCCGGTCATGAGGGGCGCGATGAAGCGGTCATCGATCCAGCCAGCGAAGAAACAATCGGGCGCTGCACCCAGCTGGACGCGAGCCAGATAGAGCACGCCATCGATTCGGCGCAAGCCGCCTTGCCGGCCTGGCGCGTGCTGTCGGTGGACGCACGTGGCGTGATACTCGGTAGATGGCACGATCTGCTGTTGGAGAACAAAGAAGACCTGGCCAGGCTGATGACCCTCGAGCAGGGCAAGCCGCTGGATGAGGCCCGTGGCGAGATCGACTACGCCGCGTCCTTCATTCGCTGGTTCGCCGAGGAGGCGCGGCGTGCTTACGGCGAGACCATCCCCAGCCACATTCGCGACGCCCAACTGGGCAGCGTACGCGAGCCGATCGGTGTTGCCGCGCTGATCACGCCGTGGAACTTTCCCTGCGCGATGATTACCCGCAAGGCCGCCGCGGCCCTTGCTGTGGGCTGCACTGTGCTGGTCAAACCGGCTGGCGAGACGCCGTTCTCCGCTTTGGCCCTGGCCGAGCTCGCGGAGCGTGCCGGCTTCCCCGCCGGAGTTTTCAACGTCATTACTGGCGAGCCGGAGATGGTCTCCCAGGTGCTCTGTGCCAGCGACAAGGTCAAGGCACTGTCCTTTACCGGCTCGACCCGGGTCGGTCGCCTGTTGCTGCAGCAGGCTGCGGCCACGGTGAAGAAGTGCTCGATGGAGCTGGGCGGCAACGCGCCCTTCATCGTCCTTCCAGACATGGATGTGGAGCAGGCTGCCCAGGCGGCGATCGACGCCAAGTTCCAGACCACTGGCCAGGACTGCCTTGCGGCCAATCGCATCTTCGTTCATCGCTCACTGTATGAGCCGTTTCTGGCGGCCTTCGCCCGGCGCATGGGCGAGCTGACAGTGGGCAACGGTCTGGTCCGCGGGGTCAATCAGGGGCCGCTGATCAACGCCAAGGCGGTGGCCAAGGCCCAGGAACTAGTAGACGACGCAGTGACCAAGGGCGCGCGCCTGCTAGTCGGCGACCAGAGCCAGGCGCCTGGCCGCAACTTTTTCATGCCGACCCTGCTGGCCGATGTGACCGCGGATATGCGTGTGTATCGGGAAGAAAACTTCGCCCCTGTAGCCGGCGTGATGGCCTGGGATGACCTGGAGCAACTGATCGCCCAGGCCAACGACACCGAATACGGTCTGGCTGCTTATGTCTACGGTCACGACATGCGACCGGTCTGGCGGCTGTTGCGCGGTCTCGAGTTCGGCATGGTCAGCGTCAACTCGGTGAAGATGACCGGCCCGCCCGTGCCGTTTGGTGGCGTCAAGCAGTCCGGCCTCGGCCGTGAGGGCTCACGCCATGGCCTCGATGAGTACAGCCAGATCAAGTACTACTGCCTGGGTGGTCTGCCCAGTGCAAGCGGCAGTTGAGATCTGCGGCGGGCGTCATGCGCGATGCACCACCTGGCCAGCACTCGCTACGTTTCCAATAACTGAAAACTACTGAATACGCGGTCTTCGCCGGAAAACCGCAACGGCACCAACCACAAACGAATTCCATGAGGGCACTGCCATGACCATCGACACCCAGAAGATCATCGAGATCGACCGCCAGAACGTGTTTCACGCCTCCACCCATCTCAAGCAACATGCCCATGGAGAGAGCCCGGCGCGGATCATCACCGGCGCCCAGGGCATCCGTATCCAGGATTCGTTGGGCAACCAGTTCATCGACGGCTTCGCTGGCCTGTACTGCGTGAACATCGGCTATGGCCGCAACGAGATGGCCGAGGCGATCTATGAGCAGGCCAAGCAGCTGGCCTACTACCACACCTACGTCGGCCACACCACCGAGGGCATGGCCACCCTGTCCGAGCGCATCGTCACGCTCGCCGGCCAGGGCATGAGCAAGGTCTACTACGGCATGTCCGGTTCGGACGCCAACGAAACCCAGCTCAAGCTGGTCTGGTACTACAACAACATCCTAGGCCGTAAGGAAAAGAAGAAGGTCATCTCCCGCGACCGTGGCTATCACGGTTCGAGTATCGCCTCCGGTTCCATGACCGGCCTGCCGGTGTTCCACGCTCACTTCGACCTGCCGCTCGAGCGCATCAAGCACACCGTGGCGCCGGTCTACTATCGTCGTCCCGACGACGCCATGAGCGAACTGGAATTCTCCCGCTACTGTGCGCAGAAACTCGAGGAGATGATCCTCGCCGAAGGCCCGGATACGGTCGCGGCGATGATCGGCGAACCGGTGCTCGGTACTGGCGGCATCGTGCCGCCTCCGCAGGGTTACTGGGCAGAGATCCGCAAGGTGCTGGACAAGTACGACATCCTACTGATCGCCGACGAGGTGGTCTGTGGCTTTGGCCGCCTGGGTGTCGACTTCGGTTCGCAATACTACGAGATGAAGCCGGACCTGATCACCGTTGCCAAGGGGCTGACCTCGGCCTACCAGCCGCTGTCCGGGGTGATAGTCGGTGAGCGCGTCTGGCAAGTACTGGAGCAGGGCACCGATACCTACGGTGCCATTGGCCACGGCTACACCTATTCCGGGCACCCCATGGGCATTGCCGCGGCCATCGCCAACCTGGATATCATCGAGCGCGAGAACCTCACTGGCAATGCCCGGGATACCGGTGCCTACCTGCAGCAGCGCATGCAGCAGACTTTCGCCGAGCACCCGCTGGTCGGCGAGGTTCGTGGCATCGGCTTGCTTGCCGCTCTGGAGTTCTCCAGCGATCGTAGCAAGCGCCAACATTTCGATCCCAACCTCAAGGTCGGTCCGATGGTTTCCGCAGCCTGCCTGGAAGAGGGACTGATCGCTCGTGCCATGCCGCACGGTGACATCCTCGGCTTCGCTCCGCCGCTGGTGGTCACCCGTGGCGAGGTGGACGACATCGTTGCCCGTGCCGAGCGTGCGGTGAACAAGGTCACCGACAAGCTGATCAGTAGCGGCGCCTGGCAGGCCAAATAAGGCAACCAGTTAACGTGGCGGGGATTCACGGGAGTCTCCCGCCGCTTTGGTTCAAAGCGCTTCTCTGGGGATTGGCATGCAACAACAACTGACCCTGCAGGATATCTACCGGGCCCGCCGGCGTATCGCCGGGCTGGCCCTGCGTACACCCTTGGTGCGCTCCGAAGCCTTGTCGCGGCGCTGGGACTGCGAAGTCTGGCTAAAGCTGGACAGCCTGCAGCCTACCGGCTCTTTCAAGCTGCGTGGCGCGCTCAATGCACTGCTCGGTCTTGAGCCCATGCAGCGGGAACGTGGCGTGGTGACCATGTCCACCGGCAATTTCGGCCGCGCCCTGGCCTATGCTGGGCAGCACCTGGGCATCCCGGTCACGGTATGCATTTCGCGCCTGGTGCCAAACAACAAGGTCGAGGCGCTGCGACAAAGCGGCGCCGAACTGGTAATCCATGGCGACTGCCAGGATGACGCCGATCGCGAGGCACGCCGCCTGCGTGATGAACAGGGGCTGGCCTATGTTCCGCCTTTCGACGATCCGCTGGTGATCGCAGGTCAGGGCACCTGTGGCCTGGAAATCATGGAAGAGCAGCCGGACATCGACCTGCTGTTCGCTGGTCTCTCAGGCGGCGGCCTGATCGCCGGCCTCGGCCTGGCGGTCAAAAGCGTCAATCCTGCCGCCGAGGTGGTTGGCGTGAGCATGCGCGAGGGGGCGGCGATGCTCGCCAGTCTCGCCGCCGGCCATCCTCTGCAGGTGCCGGAGGTGCACTCGCTGGCCGATAGCCTGGGAGGCGGTATCGGATTGGACAACGCCTGGACCTTCGCGATGACCCAGCGCTACATGGATCGCGGTTACAAGGTCGACGAGGTACAGATTGCCCGCGCCATGCTGCATTTCCTACATGAAGAAAAGATGCTGGTGGAGGGGGCAGCTGCCGTAGGTGTCGCCGCCGTCGAACAGCATCGCCTGGAGCTGTCGGGGCGGCGTGTGGCTTTTGTGGTCAGCGGCCGGAACCTGTCGAATGAAACCTTTGCCGAGGCCTGCCGCCTGGCTGGAGAGCGTCCCTATGCATATCTATAAGCGCAAGCAGATCGCAGAGCGGGTCAAGCTCGATGCGACTGCCCTGGAGGCGGTCGAGGCCGGCTTCGCTGCCCTTGGTCGTGGCGAGGTGGAGATGCCGCCGATCCTCAGCATGAACATCGCCGAGAGCAACGGTGAGGTCGATGTAAAGACCGCACATATCCGTGGCTGGCCGCGTTTCGCCATCAAGATCAGCCCTGGATTCTTCGACAACCCCAAGCTGGGCTTGCCCAGCCTCAATGGCCTGATGCTGCTGTTCTCGGCCAAGACCGGGCTGGTCGAGGCGGTGTTGTTCGACGAGGGCTACCTGACCGACATCCGCACCGCCTTGGCCGGCGCCATCGCCGCCAAGCACCTGGCCCGCGCCGATGCGCACAGCGTCGCGGTGATTGGCGCCGGTTTGCAGGCCGAGCTGCAGGTCGCGGCCCTGCGCTTGGTTCGGGATATTCACGAGGTACATGTATACGCCCGCGACCACACCAAGGCCGAGGCCTATGCCACTCATATGCGTGCCCATCACGGCCTGCCGGTGACCGTGCACACCAGTGCCGCCAGCGCCTGCGCCGAGGCCGACATCGTGGTCACCACTACCCCGGCACGCGAACCGGTGCTGCGCTGGAGCGACCTGCCAAGGGGTATCCACGTCACCGCCATGGGGTCGGACAACCCGCACAAGAACGAGCTGGATCCCACCATCCTGGCCAGTGCCGACCTAGTGGTGGTCGACCGCCTCAGCCAGTCGCAGGCCCTTGGCGAGCTGCGTCACGTCCCGGCACTGCAGCGTGAGGTGTTCGAACTGGGCAGCCTGATTGCCGCGGGCCGCTCCCTGCGCAGCAGTGCCGAACAGATCAGTGTGTGCGACCTGACAGGTACGGGTGTGCAGGATACCGCCATCGCCAACTATGCTGCGCGTCTACTCGAGGGAGTCTGAAATGAGCCCCTCTTTCGCCGACTTCCAGAGTCTGCAACGGATCTTCCCCTTCCAGCGCACAACGGATGATGGACATGTGCGCATCGGCCTGGTGCAACTGGCCAGCGACTTCACCCTGGAGAACGAATGGCGTCAACTGCTCGGCGAGCGGGTCGAGTTGTACAGTACGCGCACTCCCTGCAGCCCTACCGTGACCACCGAAGGGCTGCGCGGTTTGGCGCAGAATCTTGCCCAGTCCAGCTCCCTGTTGGTTCCAGGGCTGGCGCTGGATGTGCTGGCGTTCGGCTGTACCTCCGGCAGTATGCTGATCGGCGAGCAGCAGGTGACTCGCCTGCTCAGTCAGGCTCATCCCGGGGTACCAGTAAGCAATCCCTGGAGCGCGGTCAAAGCCGCCTTACGCGGCCTCGATGCACGGCGCATTGCCGTGCTGACACCCTATATCGGTGAAGTGAACTACCCACTTCACCAGGGCTTGCAGCAGGCCGGTCACGAGGTGGTGGCCTTCGGCACCTTCTCCGTGCTGGATGACGCCGAGATTCCGCGAATCCCGGCTGCTGCAATCGAGGCGGCGGCACTGGAGCTGCTCGCCGGTCAACGAGTCGATGCGCTGTTTCTCGCCTGCACCAACCTACGTACCTTGAGCCTGCTTGATGCACTGGAAAAGCGTCTCGGTTTGCCGGTCATCTCAAGTAACCAAGCGCTGTTCTGGCACACCCTGCAACTGGCGGGCTGCGTACACCGACCGCCGGGCTTTGGCAGCTTGCTGGTAGACAGCTGGGGGCCGCGCTGAGAGGGGAGTTTGTAGCCGCTCATTCGATGGCCTTGAAGGAATATCGGGATGCGTGATAGACAGAAGGGGTTGCTGCTCACTACCCTGGGCATGTTGGTAATCTCTCCAGATGCCTTGGTGCTGCGCTGGTTGGCCGGTGATGCCATGCAGATCCTGGCCTGGCGCGGTCTGCTGATGGCGCTCGGGCTCAGCTTGCTGTTGACCTGGCGCTATCGTACTGAGCTGCCTGTGGCGTTTCACCGGTGTGGCTGGACCGGCCTTGGCTGTGCGCTCTGTTACTGCTTCAGTACCCTGTGTTTTGTGCATGCTATGGGATTGGCCGGGGCGGCCAGTACGTTGCTGATCTTCAGTCTGTCGCCTCTGATTGCTGCCGCCTTGGCCTGGGTTTGGCTGGGCGAGCGCCTGGCCTTGCGCACTCTGATGGCTATTATGGTGTGCCTGGGTGGCGTGCTGTTGATCGTCGTGGATGAGTCACCGGGCAGCAGCCTGAGCGGAAATCTTCTGGCCTTGGTGGCAGCCACTTTGCTGGCTGGCAATTTCACTCTGGCACGCAGCCAGCCGGCGGTGGACATGAGCCCTGCATTGATCCCCGGAGCGCTGCTGGTGTCGCTACTCGGTTTCGTTTTTGGCGGTACTCCGGACTTTGCCGTGCAGCAGTGGTTGGTGCTGGTAGTGATGGCCGGCGTGCTGCTGCCGCTGGCGTTTATGCTGATACAGCTGGGGCCGCGTTGGATCAGTGCCACTGAAGTGGGCCTGTTACTGCTTCTGGAAGTAGTACTGGGACCCTTGTGGGTTTGGTGGCTGCTCGACGAGGCCCCAAGCGGTCAGGTTCTGCTGGGCGGCACCATCATTCTTCTGGCGTTGTGCGGCCATAGTCTGCTGGGCTGGCGGAGTGGCTCTCGGCCTTTGGCCGCCTGAATATTCAGACCAGGATTGAGTATGTCGCCCGGGACATCCGTTCCAGCTTCTCTCCTTGGCGAGCGTGCTTGATTAGTGCCTTTCTGCGTTCAGTTACAGAGTATCGTGAACTCACCTCATGTACGTCTGAATATGCAGACAAAGCCTCCATAGTGAGCGATCTCCATTATCAGGTGCTTGGGCCGTCTCGAGCTACGCCAGATAATCTTCAGTTACTTTTATGAGCCGCATGGTATTCGCGAAAGGCCTGGTGGATGTTCTGGCGCAGCTGTTCGTCGTCCCAGGGCTTGGTGAGGAACTTGTAGATAGCGCCCTGGTTGATCGCATCGGTAACCGATTTGAGGTCGGTGTAGCCCGACAGCACGATGCGGATGGTGTTCGGGTATAGATCCTTGACCCGACTGAGGAACTCGGTGCCGCTCATCTCCGGCATGCGCTGGTCGGAGAGGATCACCTGCACATCGTGCTTGGCCAGCAGCTCGAAGGCGTCCTGGGCGCGGGTGGCCATGAGGATTTTGTAGCCGTCGCGGCGCAGCAGGCGGGCGAGGGCTCGCAGGATGTTCTCCTCATCGTCGAGCAGCAGCAGGGTCTGTGCCTGCTCCTGTTCCTTGCCGGCCGGCTGGCCCGGCTCCAGGGTCAGCATGCGTGCGCGCAGGAAGTCCTGCAGCTCGGCGAAGGGCATCGGCTTGGCGAAGTAGTAGCCCTGGAACTCGTCGCAGTGGCTCTTCTTCAGGAAGGCGAACTGTGGCTCGGTTTCCACCCCTTCAGCGATCACCTTCAGGCGCAGGTGGTGGGCCATGGATATGATGCCCTGGGTGATCGCCGCGTCGTGGAGGTCGCTGATGATTTCCTGGACGAAGGTGCGGTCGATCTTGACCTTGTCGATGGGCAGGCGCTTGAGGTAGTTGAGGCTGGAGAAGCCGGTGCCGAAATCGTCGATGGCGATTTTAACGCCCAGGCGCTTGAGCTGGTGCAGGGTGTCGATGGCCCGCTCGGCATTGTTCAGCAGCACGGTTTCGGTGATTTCCAGCTCCAGCAGTTCGGCATCCAGGCCATGTTTGCTGAGCATGGCGCTGATGCCGGCGACGAAGTTGCTGCGCTGGAAGTGCACCGGCGAGATGTTCACCGCCACGCTCGGCCCGGTCATGCCCTGTTCGCACAGTTCCTTGATCTGCCGGCAGGCGGTGTCCAGCACCCACTGGCTGAGGGGTATGATCTGCCCGGTGTCTTCGGCGATGGGCACGAACAGCGCCGGCGAGATGAAGCCCCTGCTCGGGTGTTCCCAGCGCAGCAGGGCCTCTAGACCGACCACGCGGCCGCTGCGGCCGTCGACCTGGGGTTGGTAGTAGAGGGTGAAATCCTGGTTCTCGATGGCTTTTTGCAATTCGTTGCGCAGTACCACGCGCTCGCCAACGCGCTGGTTGAGATCGTTGGTGAACCACTGGTAGTTGTTGCGCCCCTCCTGCTTGGCCTTGTACATGGCCAGGTCGGCCTGCTGGATCAATTGCATGGGCTGTTCCAGCAGGCCGTCGCTGAGGGTGATGCCGATGCTCGCGGTGACGTGCAGGTCGATGCCCTCGACGCGGTAGGGCCGGGCGATGTCGGCCAGCAGGCGTTCGGCCACCTGCAGCACGTCTTCCTCACGCGCCAGGTCCGGCAGCAGCACGATGAACTCGTCGCCGCCCATGCGTGCCACGGTGTCGCCGGGGCGCACCTGGGCGCTCATACGCCGTGCTACCTCGAGAAGAATCTGGTCACCGAAATGGTGGCCCATGGAGTCGTTGATCGGCTTGAAACCGTCCAGGTCGATGAACATCACCGCCAGGCTGCGCTGGTAGCGCTGGGAAATCTGGCAGCCCTGGCGCAGGCGGTCTTCCAGCAGGGTGCGGTTGGGCAGGCCGGTGAGCACGTCGTGGCTGGCGTTGAAGCTCAGCTCATCCTGGTAGCGAATCTCCTCGCTGATGTCGTTCTGCACGCCGACGAAGTGAGTCAGCTCGCCGCGCTCGTTGAGCACCGGTGAGATGTACAGGTCGTTCCAGAACGGGCTGCCGTCCTTGCGATAGTTGCGCAGTACCACATGGGCTTCGCTGGATTGCGCCAGGCCGTGGCGGATGACGTCCAGCGCGGTCTGGTCGCGCTCGCCGCGCTGGAGAATGCGGCAGTTGTGGCCGATAATCTCGTGCGCGCTGTAGCCGGTGATGCGCTCGAAGGCCGGATTGACGTAGATGATCGGTTGGTCGAACTCCTGCGCGTCGACGATCACCACGCCGTTGTAGCTGGCTTCCAGGCTGCGCTTGAGCAGGCGCAGCTGCTTCTCCGACTCCTTGCGTTCGCCGATGTCGCGTAGCGACAGCAGGCGCACCTGCTGGCCTTCCCAGTCGGTCTCGGAGAGCTGGATTTCCACCTCCAGCTCGTCGCCGGCCGGTGTCTGCAGGCTCCACTCGAAGAGGTCTTCGCTGATGTGCGGCAGGTCGAAGCGCAGTTGCAGCAGTTGCGCGTGGCTGGCGTCGAACAGCTGCTCGGCGGCTGGGTTGGCGTAGCGCAGGGCGCCTGCGTCGTCGACCACCAGCAGGGCGTCGCGGGTGTCGTCGAGCAACTTGCGAAACGACTGTTCGCGCCGCGTGGCCTCCTCGCGCGCCCGCTGTTTCTCGGTGACGTCGATGCCCAGCACCAGGCAGCAGGGTTGCTCGTCGAACTCGAAATCATGCACCAGCACCTCGGCCATGACCTCGTGGCCGGCCTTGTGCCGGTAGCGCCACAACCCGGCCTGCGGGTTGGCGATCGACACATTGCGCAGGTTGGAGTTGAAGTAGGCGAGGAAGCGCTGCTGCTCTTCGCGGCTGCGGATATCCAGCACGCTCATGGCCAGGAATTCCTCCTGCGAGTAGCCGAAGAAGCGCGTCGCGGCCAGGTTGACGGCGAGAAAGCGCAGGTTTTGCTTGTTGAACACCCACATGGGTTCGGGGTTGGACTCGAACAACAGGCGGTAGCGTTGCTCGCTTTCCGCCAGGCGTGCGGTGGCCTGGCCGCGGTCAATGGCGTAGCGAATGCTGCGCAGCAGTTGAGTGCTGTCGAAGTCGCCCTTGACCAGGTAGTCCGCCGCCCCCAGGGCAATAGCGCTGGCGTCCAGGCGCGCGTCGCCCTGGCCGGTGAGCAGGATGATCGGTCGGCTGGCGCCGGCCTGGTGCGCCTGCTCGATCAGCTCCAGGCCCGATTCGGCGCCGAGTCGGTAGTCCACCAGGTAGAGGTCGTGCTCCTGGGCAAGGATGCGGGCCAGGCCCTGCTGGTAATCGGCGCACCAGTCCAGTTGCAGCGGTGCATCCGTCGCCTGGCGCAGCAAGTCGCGGGTGATGACGAAGTCGTCTTCGTCGTCGTCGATCAGCAGCAGGCGCCAGTGGTCTTCGGGTCGGGTCATACGGGCTTGCCATCCACGGGGAGTTCGACGATTTCCAGCCAGTAGCGGCCGAGAGTCTTCACCACCTCGATCAGGCCGGTGTAGGTCACGGGTTTGGTGATGAACGAATTGCTCCCCATGTCGTAGCTGCGCAGGATGTCTTCCTCGGCCGACGAGGTGGTCAGCACCACCACCGGGATGCCGCGCAGCAGCGCGTCGGATTTGATCGCGTGCAGCGCCTCGCGGCCGTCCATGCGCGGCATGTTGAGGTCGAGCAGGATCAGGCCAGGCAGCGGGTAGCGTTCCTCGTCGTCGTAGGGCGCGCGCCGCCACAAGTAGTCGAGCAGTGCTTCGCCGTCATGCACGAAGTGCAGTGGATTGCTGATGCGGCACTCCTCGAACGCCTCCCGCGTCATCAGGCAGTCGTCCAGGTCATCGTCGGCGATCAGGATATGTACGGGGGGCTGTGCTTTCATGGCGTGGGTCCGTCCATTGGCGGGAAGGTGATGCGAAAGGTACTGCCGACGCCGGGGGCGCTGCTGGCTGTGATGCTGGCGCCATGGCGCTCGACGATCTTCTTGACGATGGCCAGGCCGATGCCGGTGCCGGCATAGGCTTCGCGGCCGTGCAGGCGCTGGAAGGGTTTGAAGATGCGGTTCAGGTACTTTTCGTCGAAGCCGATGCCGTTGTCGGTGATGCACAGCACCCAGTGTTGGCCTGCAGGGTGCTCGGCATGGATGCGGATCAGCGGTTTCTCGCCGGCCTTCTGGAACTTCAGGGCATTGCTCAACAGGTTCTGCAGCACCCGGCGCAACTGGCTGGCGTCGCCGCGCACCGGCGGCAGCGGCTCGCGCTTAACCTGCGCGCCGCTCTGCTCCAGGGCGGTCTCCAGGTCCTGCAGCACCTCGTCGAGCAGCTCGTCGAGTTCGAGCTTCTGCAGCGGCTGGCCGCGGGTGTTGACCCGCGAGTAGTCGAGCAGGTCGATGATCAGCGCCTGCATGCGCGCCGCCGCCGAGGTCATGCGCTGCAGGTAGTCGCGGCCTTCGTCGTCGAGGTTGTCGCTGCGCTTGACCAGGCGTTCGGAGAAGGCCTGGATCTTGCGCAACGGTTCCTGCAAGTCGTGCGAGGCGACGAAGGCGAACTCCTCCAGCTCGCGGTTGCTGCGCGCCAGTTCGAGCAGGGTGCGTTTCAATTGTTCCTGGTTAGCTCGGCGTTCACTGACATCCTGAAAATACACCGCCAGGCCCTCCTCGGAGGGGTAGGCATGCACCTCGAACCAGCTCTGCAAGGGTTCGTAGAAACTCTCGAAGTGGCAGGCCTGGTTGTCGTGTCGGGCCTGGTGGTAGCGCTGACCTATCTCGCTGTCGTAGGCGCCGGGAAAGGCAGTCCAAATTCTCTGGCCTAGGATTTCCGTTGCCTTGATATTTAACTGCCGTTCGGCCTCGGCGTTGATGTAGGTGAAACGCCAGTCGCTGTCGAGGGTGTAGAAGGCGTCGTTGATGCTTTCCAGGGTGGTCGCCAGGCGTTCGGCCAGGCGTTGCGCCTGCTTCAGCGCCAGCTTGCGCTCGCTGATGTCCTGCAGGGCGCCGGAGATGCGCACGATCTGCCCGTGCTCGTCGCGCACCGCCTGGCCGGCCACCTGCACGTACAGATGCTTGCCGTGGGCGTCGAGCATCTCCACGTCGAGGTCGAAGCCGATACCCTGCTCGATGCAGGCCTCGACCGCCTCGGTCACCCGCTCGCGATAGGCCGGCAGGTAGAGCTGCAGGCTTTCGTTCAGGTCGGGCAGGGTGCCGGGCGGGAAGCCGAGCAGGCTGTGCATCTCCTCCGACCAGACCATCTGGCGGCTGGGCAGCTCGATCGACCAGCCTCCGAGCCTGGCGATGTGGCCGGCCAAGCTCAGCAGCAGATTGCTCTGGCGCACCTGCTCGGCCACCGCACGCTGCAGGCTGATGTCGCGGGCGGCGCAGTAGATCACCTGGTCATCGGCCAGCGCCGCGCTGAGTTGCAGCCAGAGCTGCTGGCCCCTGGCATCGTGCACACGGATCTCCAGGTCCTTGACCACGGCTCCGCGTTGCAGCTGTTCGATGGCGTTCTCCACCAGGCGGCGATCCTCGGGGTGGATCAGCTCCAGGTAGGGCTGGCCGATCAGCGCGTTTGCCTCATGCCGCAGGGTGTTGGCGAAGGCCGGGTTGACCTGGATGAACTGGCCCTGCTGGCCGATCATGCAGAACATTTCCAGGGACAGGTTGAAGAACTGATCGCGCTCGCGCAGGGCCTGGCCGGCCTGGCGCAATGCGGTTATGTCGCGCAGCACTATGACCCAGCCGCCCTCGTCCACGCCACCGGCCAGCGGCCGGGCGTCGTAGAGCAGGGTGCGCGGGCGTTCGCCATGCAGGACGAGTTCGCCCTGCACGGCCTCGTCGTCCGCCGTCGGCAGTGGCCATTGGCTCGGCTGCAGCGGTAGCACCTGGGCCAGCGACTGGCCGCTGAGGTCCTGCTCGCCCTGCTGCAACAGCGCCTGGGCCGCCGGGTTGAGGAAGCTCAGGCAGCCCCGTGCATCTACCGCCAACAGGCCCTCGGCCATGCTGTCGGTGATCGCCGAGGTGAACTCCAGTTGCTGCTGCAAGCGCTGGTCGCCGGCCAGCACTTCATTGAACAGGCGGCTGTTTTCCAGCACCGACACGGCCATCTGGGCGAACTGCTGGGCAATCACCTGGTCGTCCTCTTCGAACTCCCCTTCGTATCTGTCCGACAGCTGCAACAGGCCGAGGTTGCGCCCGTCCTTGTCGATCAGCGGTACGGCCAGCCAGCCGCGCATCGGCGGGTGCTTCCCGGCATGCTCGCCGAAACCGCGCCAGCGCGGATGAGCTTCCAGCTCAGCTTGGGTCATGCACAGCGGCTGGTTGTGCTGGCAGATCAGGGTGTAGATGCCGCTGCCGTCCGGGCGCGTCGTGTAGCTGCGCCAGGCGGCGTACTTGTCCGACAGCGACACGCCGTTGATCGACTGGGCCCAGTCGTCGCCGCGGGTCAGGCTGATCACCGCCTGGTGCGCGCCGACAACCAGGCGCGCCTGTTCCACCAGGTAGTCGATCAGCGCCTGGTGGTCGAGGAGCTTGGCGGTGGCGATGGCCGCCGCACTCAGGCCGCGCAGTTGCTCGGCCTTGCGTTCGGCGCGCTCCAGGGCCTGCTGCAGGGCTGCGGTCATGCGCTCGCGTTCACTGATGTCCTTGGCGATGCCGAAGATGCCGACGATCTGCCCGTCGACCATGATCGGCAGGTTAGTTACGTCCAGTGCCAGCTGTTGCCCGTCCGGGCCGAGAATATGGGTTTCGAAGCGTTGCGGGATGCCGGTGCAGGCGGCGGCGAAGTGCTGCTCGGTGCGCGCGCGATCGGCCTTGGCAATCATCCCGGCGAAGTGCTCGCCGACGATCAGCGCCTCGCCGATGCCGGTCAGTTGCACGCCAGCGCCGTTGAGGCTGAGGAAGCGGCCTTGCAGGTCGAAGGAGAACACCGGGTCCGGGTTGAAGGTGAACAGCGAGCGAAAGCGTTGCTCGCTCTCCTGCAGGCGCTGGCGGTCGCGGCTGCGGGTGATGGCGATGGCCGCCAGCTGCGCGGCATGGGCCAATTGCTGGATCTGCTCATCATTCGGAGTGCTGGGGCGGCGCTGGTAGATGGCGAAGGTGCCGAGCACCTGACCCTGGTGGGAAATGAGCGGGAATGACCAGCAGGACCTTAGCCCGTGCGTGCGGGCCAGTTCGCGGTAGTCGCGCCACAGCGGGTCGCGCTCGATGTCCTCGACCACCACCAGTTGCCGGCGGAAGGCGGCGGTGCCGCAACTGCCGGCGTTTGGTCCGATGGCGACGCCGTCGATGGCGCGATTGTAAGCCTCCGGCAGGCTGGGGGCGGCACCGGTGTGCAGGTGCTGGCCGTCCTCGTCGAGCAGCAGCACCGAGCACAACGCCTCGGGCTGCTGGATTTCGACCATCTGGCAGATCGCCTCGAGTACTTCGCGCAACGGGCGGTCGGTGGAAATCATGCTGAGGATGTCGCGCTGGCTTTCCGCGTAGGCCTCGTTCTGCACCAGCGCGGTGATGTCGTGGGCCACGGCGAACAGGGTCTGCTCCTCTGGCGACCAGTCGGCCGACCAGAGCACATGTAGCACGTGGCCGTCGCGGTGGCGGTAGCGGTTGCGGAAGGTGCGGGTCGGGTTCCCGGCCATGATGGCGGCGGTCTCCGCCTCGGTCGCCGGCTGATCCCCGGGCAGCACCAGTTCCAGGTAGCGGCGGCCGATCAGCTCTTCGGGCTTGTAGCCGAACAGCTTCTCGCAGGACGGGCTGATCTCGCGGAAGCGGCCTTGGCCGTCGACCGAGCAGAGCACGTCGAGGGTGAACTGCATGATGCGCTGGTTGAGCTTCTGCGCGCGCATCTGCCCGGCCAGGCTGAACTGCAACTGGTCGTTGAGCCGCGCCAGGCGCTGCGAGCGCTCGTTGGCCAGCTAGGCCAGGCGCTGACTGAGCATCAGCAGGAAGCTCAGAGTAAGGCCGAACAGCAATACCACGGTTGCCAGGAAGCGCGAGCCACCCAGAGCTTCCGCACTGGGAACATAGCTGTGCAGTACCCAGGTCTGGCCGTGGTGCAGCTGTACCAGGCGTTCGCTGATGGGGGTGTCGAATAAGGTCGCTCGACCTTGGTTCGAGTCGAAGAGCAGTGATCGTTCCTCGAATAACCTGACTGCCAGTCCTCCTGGCTTGCTATCAATCAGTGTTTTCAGGCTGCCGGTAACATTGACGCTGGCGACTACCAGCCAGGGCTGCTGTCCGGGGAGGTGCAACGGGCTGGCGATCAGTGTGCCAAAAATCCCGTGTTCGTACCGCACCGCCTTGCTCATGTGGGGACTATTATCCTCCAGCACGTGTTGCAGCCAGCCTTGATGCTCAGGGTTGTGGAGGAATCGTCCCAGCCATGTGGAGTGCTCTACCTTGCGGGCATGTACCCAACGTGGCTGGAAACGCTCGTCAAGTACGGCCACCACCCCTAATTGTGGGAAGTCTCGTAGATAGCTGTTGGTTTCCTGCTGCCAGAAGCGCGGCGATGGCAGCTGACCGAGAACCTGCCAGCGTTCCGCCAGACGCTGCATCAGGGCTAGGTGATGTTCAAGTTCGCCGGTAGTCGCGTCCTGTGCTTTGGCGAGCAGCAGGTCGGCTTCGCGACCCAGGCTATCGATAGCCTGCACACTCAGGAGGTACCAGGCGCTACTGGTCAGCAGCGCACCGAGCATACCAGCAGCTAGGGTGATCCGATCGAGCTGCCCACGCTCCTCTGCTGGCAGCCTGCTCAGCAGCAATATGGCGATGCTCAATGTCAGGATGAAGAGGTTGGCGAGATGAGAGGAGGAGTATTTGAAGCCAAGCCTGAGGGCCGGCCAGGTATCTAGGCTTTCCGAGCTTTGCAGCCAGACTGCAAACATTATCCCCGCTATACCGCTCAGCCGAGCGGCACCTCTGGACAGAGTCGAACCTAAGCACAGGCAGATTGCCGGGATGGCTACGAGCAAGATAAGAGCCAGGCCGCTGCGCATACGCAGGAAGCCGCTGAGCCAGGATTGGCCGTTGTCGGCACCGCCGGCCAATTGGTTGTGTGCGAGGGTGTAAAGGACGACACCTCCCAGGAGTGTGGCGAACAGACCCAATAGTCGTGTGGCCTGATGTGTGGCTGCCAGCAACAGGCCACCCATCAGCACTGCCATCAGGGCGCTATCTGGCAGTAGCACTACCTTATGTGGGGTGGGTTGTTCGATAGTGCTGAACCCCAACAAGCCAGCCACGCCAATGCCTATCAGGGCGAAGGCCAGCACGTGCAGGTAGGCTTCGGCGATCAGGTAGCGGGTCTTCATGCCTATTCCTGTAGGGTCTGGGGGCCGAGCAGGCGTAATACTTCTTCCACGGTAGTCAGGCCCTGGGCGATCTTCTCGCGGGCGTCGTCGAGCAGGGTGGTCATGCCCTGTTCGCGGGCCATCGCCTGCAGCTGCATAGCACTGGCGCCCTGGGCGATGGCGTCGCGCAGGCGGTCGCTCATGGTTAGTACCTCGTGGATGCCGACGCGGCCCTTGTAGCCCTGGTGGCACTGGTTGCAGCCCTTGCCCTGGAAGAAGCGCATGCCGCCTTCGAGAAACTCCGGACCGAGGCTCTGCAGGCGCTCGTGCGGCGGCTGCACCTGCTCGCGGCACAGGCTGCAGATACGCCGCACTAGGCGCTGGGCGATGATCGCCTCCAGCGCCGAGGCCAGCACATAGGGTTTGAGGCCCAGATCGAAGAGGCGGGCGATGGTCGCCGCCGCCGAGTTGGTGTGCAGGGTGGAGAACACCAAGTGGCCGGTCAGCGCGGCGTGGAAGGCCACCTCGGCGGTGTCGCTGTCGCGGATTTCGCCGAGCAGGATCACGTCCGGGTCCTGGCGCAGGATGGCGCGCAGCACATTGGAGAAGTTCAGGCCGATGCGCTCGCGCACCGGCACCTGGCCGGCCAGGTCGACGTGGAATTCCACCGGGTCCTCGATGGTGACGTAGTTCTTCTCCGGCGAGGCCTCGTGCTGCAGCAGGGCGAACAGGGTGGTGGTCTTGCCGCTGCCGGTGGGGCCTGTGGCGAGGATAATGCCCTGCGGCTTGTTGACCACGTGCAGCAGGCGCCGCAGATTGTGCGGCGACAAGCCGAGGTCTTCCAGGGACTGCGCCGCTGACTGGCGTTCGAGCACGCGCATCACCACCTTCTCGCCGTTGATGGTTGGCAGGGTGGAGATGCGCAGGTCGACGATGCGCATCGGCGTCTTCACCGTGATGCGACCGTCCTGCGGGCGGCGCCGTTCGGTGATGTCCAGCTCGGCCATGACCTTGATCCGCGATACTAGCGACATCAGCAGCGCGCTGGGGATCTGGATCTTGTCCTGCAGCACGCCATCGATGCGGTAGCGCACCACCACGTGCTTGGTGCGCGGGTGGATGTGGATGTCGCTGGCGCCCAGGCGCAGCGCTTCGAGTATCACCGCGTTGACCAGGCGAATGGCCGGCGGGTCCTCCGAGCTGCCGAGCAACTGTTCGAGGCTCTCGCTGCCGCTGTCGTCGTCGAGGACGATCTCGATGCCTTCGTAGGGGTCGCTGCTGCCCACCACGGTGGTCAGGTCTTCCAGCTGGTTGCCGGGTTCGCCGAACAGTTCGTGCAGCTTGTCCTGCAGTTGGCCCAGGCGGCACAGCAGCGGGTGGATGCTCAGCCCGGTCATGAAGCCCAGTTCGTCGATCAACCCCTGGTCCAGCGGGTCGGCCATGGCCAGGCGCAGACGCTTGTCCGCCACGCGCAGCGGGAGTACCAGCTGGCGGGTGCAGATGGCCTGCGGCACCAGGGCCAGCAGAGAGGCGTCGACCTGGAATTCGCGCAGGTCGATTTCGTCGAACATCAGGTCCTTGCGCAGCAGCTCGTAGACCTTCTCGCCGTCCAGCCACTCGTGCTGCATGAGCTGGCGCAGCACCGGGGTCTTGTGGGTCTGCATCTCCTTGTGCAGCTGCTGGATCTGCTGGGCGTTGAGCAGGCCCTTCTTGTGCAGGAGGATGGCCAGCTGGCTGCGGTTGGTGACGCTGAGCTTGGCCAGGGTCTCCAGGTCGCGGTGCTGCTTCTGGTTCTCCTGCTCCAGGCTGCGGTTGCGCTGCTGCAGGGTGTACTGCTCCAGGGCCAGAGCGATGCTCAGGCGCAAGTCGTCGTCGTTCCACGGCTTGAGGATGAAACGGTACACCGCGCCGCCTTTGATCGAGCCCATCACCGCCTCGGTGTTGGCATGCCCGGTGAGCATGATGCGGATGGTCTCGGGCCAGCGCTCGCGCACCTGGGCGAGTAGCTCGCTGCCGTTCATCCGCGGCATCATGAAGTCGCTGATGACCAGGTGCACCGGCTGATTGGCGAGGATTTTCAAGGCTTCGACGCCGTTGCGGGCGAAGTGCAGCACGTAGTTCTCGCGCTGGAACACGCGGCGCAACGCGGCGAGGATGCCCGGTTCGTCGTCCACCAGCAGCAGCCGATAGGGCGCTGCCGGCGCCTGATCCAGCGGCGCAGCGCTCGGCTCCTGGCCGACGAACAGCGATGAATAGCGTTTGCCCACGGCGACTCCTCAGCGACTCAGAAAACGCAAGGTGACCCGGGTGCCGGTGCCAGGCTTGCTACGTACCAGAATCTCGCCCTGGTGCGCGGCCATGATGTCGCGCGCCACGGTAAGGCCCAGGCCGGTGCCCGAGCCGACCGGGCGCGTGGTGAAGAAGGGGTCGAACAGGCGCGCCTGGTCGTCAACGGCAATACCGCAGCCGTTGTCTTCCACCAGTACCTCCGCCGTGCCCTGTTCGCCCAGGCGGCTGGTGACGCGGATGCGCCCCTGCTCGGCAATGGCCTTGGCGGCGTTGTCCAGCACGTTATACAGCGCCTGGGAAATCTTCGCCGGGTAGCCGGCCAGCTCTGGAAGCTCGGCAAGCTTCAGCTCGATGTCGAGCACCTGGTTGCTCTCGGCTTGCAGCAGGTGACAGGTGCTGGCGATCAGGGCGTTGAGGTCGCAGGGGACGAAATCGTCCTGATCGATATTGGCGAAGGTCTTGAGGTCGGCGACGATGGCGGCGATGCGCTGGGTGCCGACTTCCGACTCCTGCAGCAGGGCGCGGAAATCCTCGAGGATCAGCCCAGTGGCGTGGTCGCCCGGGAGCTTTTCGCCGAGTTCGTCGAGGTAGTCGCCGGCCACCCTCAGGTTGCTGGCGATGAAGCCGATGGGGTTGTTGATCTCGTGGGCGACGCCGGCGGCGAGCTGGCCGACGGCGCGCAGGCGGGCGCTTTCGTAGAGCTGTTGCTGGGTCTGTTCGATGACCTTGACCTGCTCCTCGACGCGCCGTTGCAGCTGTGCGGAGAGCGCCTTGTAGCGCGCCTCGGAAGCCTGCAGGGCGGCATGCTGGCGCTGCAGTTCGGCGAAGCTGGCTTCGCTGGCGTCGTGGTGCAGGTTAGCGGCCAGGCGGTACTTGCCGACGTAGAACAGTACGAACTCCAGCAGACGCGCGACGGCCGCTTGCAGTTGCGGCTGTGTCGGGCAGCTGAGCCAGCCGAGGGTTTCCAGGTTGAACTCCACCGCCTTGGCGCCCGACCTGGGCTGTTCGTCCAGTTGCAGGGCGTGGCCGCTCAGCTCTTGCAGCAGTTGCAGCAACTGCTGCTGGCGCTCGCTCGGCAGCAGTTCGGCCAGGCGCGGATCGTCGTCAAAGCTACGCATCGTTGTCCCTCTGCGCCGCGCTGAGCAGGCGCACGAAGCTGGCCGCGTCGATGCCCTGGGTCTCGGCCAGGCGGTATTCGCGGTCGAGCTGCGGGTAGAGGCGGGCGAGCAGTTGGCGGAAGCTTTCGACCACGCCCTGGCCGTTGAGCGCCGAGGCCATGCTCAGCGGCGCCCAGGGCGTCTGCGCCCAGCGCGCCTGCAGGTCGGCCTCGGCCACCGCGTCGGCCACGTCGCGTTTGTTGAACTGCACCACCAGCGGCAACCGTTCGATGTCCATGCCCAGCTTCTGCAGGTTGTCGGCCAGGTTGTCGAAGGCGTTGGCGTTGTTGTCCTGCTGCGCCGGCTGCGAGTCGGCGACGAAGATCACCCCGTCGGCGCGCGACAGTACGGCCTTGCGCGTGCTGTCGTGCTGCACCTGGCCGGGCACGGTGTAGAGCTTCAGGCGCAGGTCGAGGCCGGCGGCGCCGCGCAGGCCGATGGGCAGCACGTCGAAGAACAGAGTGCGGTCGTCGCGGGTCTCCAGCACCATCAGCTCGCCCTTGCGCTGCGGCCGCAGCAGGGTGTGCAGCTGCATCAGGTTGGTGGTCTTGCCGCTCAGCGCCGGCCCGTAATAGACCACCTTGAGGCTGAGCTTGCGCTCGTGGGGCTGGTAGTCAGCCATGGTCCGACTCGTCGCCGTCGAGCAGCACAGCGCCCTGTTCGTCGCGGCGCACGCGGGTGATGCCCGGGTGTTCGGCTTCGAGGCGACGCAGCTCCTGTTCCTGGCGCTGCAGGGTGCTCTTCTGGCTGCGCACCTGGGCCAGCAGACGCTGGTTCTCGTCGCGCAGCAGGTAGAGGTCGATGGCCGCCTTCAGCGCCGTCTCGATCTCGTAGTCTTCCCAGGGCTTGGACAGGAAGCGGTAGATTTCCGCTCGGTTGATCGCCTGCATCATCGACTGACGGTCGCCATGGGCGCTGAGCAGCATGCGCATGGCGTTGGGTTGGCGCTGCTTGGCGAACTGCAGGTAGGTGATACCGTCCAGGTTGGGCATCTTGTAGTCGGACACGATCACCGCGTACTCGTGCTCGGTGAGAGCCTGCAGGGCCTGCTGGCCGTCGCTGAAGGCATGCACTTCCCAGTGTTGCGGACGCAGCACCCGCTGCAGCGCGCTGAGGATGTGCTGTTCGTCGTCCACCAGTTGGATCTTGATCATCATGCGTCTCCCGGTTGAGCCCCATCGGGCTTGCGCACGAACAGGGTGTAGCGTCCCCCTTCGGAGGCCTCGAAGGCGATCAACTTATCAATCAGCGCCCGAGTCAGCGGCTTGCCCTCGTTGAGCAGCAGCATGCCGTTTTCGGCGTGCAGGTTGCGCGCGAGCAGCATGCCCGGCTCCAGCCGCCGGGTGTCCACTGCGAGGATGCTGGCGTCGGCCAGCACCAGATCCGGCGCCAGGCTGGTGCACAGTTCGATGAAGGTGTCGCACAACTCGGGATCGTAGAGGCGCCCGGCGTACTTCTTGATCAGCAGCAGCGCTTCGTCGCGGTTGAGTCGGCGTTCCAGCACCAGGCCGCGTTGCAGCTCGATAAAGTCCACCGCCAGCTTGAGCAGTCGCGAGCCGAAGGGAATGGCGACGCCTTCCAGGCGGTCGGGAAAGCCGTTGCCGTCCCAGCGCTCCTGGTGGTGGCGGATCAGACGGCCGGCGTCCTGCACGGGTTCCAGGGTCATCAGCAAGCTCTCGCCGAGCGCCGGATACTGGCGGTAGCGCGTGCGTTCTTCCTTGTACAGGGTGTCGGAGGGGCGGCTGAGCAGGTGGTCGTCCCAGGTCAGCTTGCCGATGTTGTACAGTGCGGCGGCCATGGCCAGGTCGTTGCTGCTGCGCTCATCGAGCCGGTGATGCTCGGCAAAGGCCTTGACCAGGGCGATCACCTGGGTGTTGGTCTGGCGCTCCTTGCTCAGGCGCTGGCCCACCAGGTTGGCGAACACCTCGGTGGCGGTGACGTAGCTGCGGCGCATCTCGGCATAGGCCAGGTCAAGCATGTCGGCGGTCTGTTCCAGCTCGGCGGTGCGGTCGCGCACGCGTTGTTCGAGGGTGGCGTTGAGTTCCTGCAGGCGCTCGTTCTGCTCGCGGGTAAGGGCTTCCAGGCGCAGGCGCTCGCGTTCGGAATGCTGGAAGGCCAGGGCCTGGCGGATGATCAGGCGCAGCTCGCCGTCGTCCCAGGGCTTGCTGATGTAGCGGTAGATTTGCCCCTCGTTGATCGCCTTGACCGTGGTGGTGATGTCCGCGTAGCCGGTGAGGAGGATGCGCAGGCACTGCGGCCACCGTTGTTGCACCTCGGCCAGCAGCGTGGCGCCGTCCATGCCGGGCATGCGCGCGTCGGAGATCACCAGGTCCGCCGACTGCTGCTCGAGCAGGGCCAGCGCGGCCTCGCCGCTGCCGGCGGTGAGCAGTCGATAGGGCTCGTTGCGCAGCACGCGGCGCAGACTGTTGAGGATATTGTCCTCGTCGTCCACCAACAGCAGGGTGGCGAGCGAGGCGGGCGTGGCGCTGGTCATGCCGTCGTTGCGTCCTGTTGCGCCACGGAGTCTGGCTGCCGCACGGGCAGCCAGACCCGGAAGCGCGTGCCGAGTCCTGGTGCGCTGTCGACCTCGATACGGCCGTTGTGTTTCTGCACGATGCTGTAAGACAGCGCCAGACCCAGTCCGGTGCCCTTGCCCACCGGCTTGGTGGTAAAGAAGGGCTCGAAGATGCGGTTCAGGGTCTTGGCGTCGATGCCCTTGCCGGTGTCCTCCACTTCGATCCAGGCCCAGACGCCGTCGCTGCCAGTGCGCAGGGTGATGCGGCCGAACTGCTCGATGGCGTGGGCGGCATTGACCAGCAGGTTCATCACCACCTGGTTGATCTGCGAGGGGATGCACTCCACCTCCGCCAGCACGCCGTATTCCTTGACCACTTCGGCCTTGTACTTGAGCTCGTTGTTGACGACGTTGAGCGTGGTGTCGAGGCCGCGGTGCAGGTCGGCGGGGCGGAATTCCTCCTCCTCGATATGGGAGAAGTCCTTGAGCGCGCTGATGATGCGCTTGACCCGGTCGATGCCATCTTCCGACTCGTTGATCAGTGCTTCCACGTCGCCGCGGATGTAGTCGTACTCCAGGTCGCGCTTGAGTTGGCGCAGCTCGTCCAGATCGGTGGCGCTATCCACCGCATCGGTGATCTTCAGCAGGGCGCGGACGTAGCCGTCGAGGGACTTGAGGTTGGAAAATACGTAGCCGATGGGGTTGTTGATCTCGTGCGCCACCCCGGCGGCCAACTGGCCAATGGCCGCCAGCTTCTCCGACTGCAGCAGCTGGCTGTTGGCGGTTTCCAGCTTGCGTAGCAGTTGTTCCTGCTCGCTCTGTTTATGGTTGAGCGCCTTCAGCGCCGTCTCCAGGTGCTCGCTCGTCTTGGCGACTGCGTTGGTGTCGTACATCAGCAGACCGAAGCAGCGTTCGCCGTTCGCCGCCTCGAAGGGAAAGAACAAGGTGCTCTGCAGCTGCCGCTCGTGTTCGTCGCTGTCGCTGCTGAGCTTGACCAGCGGCAGATTGTCCAGCCAGTGACTGTAGACGTGCTTGGCGCGCTCGCGAGCTAGTTTAACGACCTTCACGAAGTGCTCGCCGTTGGCTTCGGGGAAGACATCAACGAAGGGTTTTCCCCGTGCTTGCTCCAGCGGCCTGCCACTACGCTCGCTGATAAAACGATTCCAAGTCATCACGCGGAGTTCATCGTCCAGAATGATGACGCCTATTTCGATCTGCTCGACCAGCTCATGGAAAAGGCTTCTTGGATTGTTGTCCATGTTGACTCCAGCCTGGCTGAGATTATCGGGGCGTCGATTGCCGGGATTCATTGGGGTGATGGCGATTTGGCATGCCTCGCTGTCGACACTGCCGTAAGGCTAGCCCAATGAGATAGAGGCGCTAGCAGTCCAACTATCGTCGGCCACCGAGGGGTACGGCTGGCGTACCGTTCAGTGGCGCTTATCTGCAGGGGCTTGCAAAAGCGCTACGGCTGTGGCTTTGAGTTACTGGAAGCGCTTTTCATAAGAGGAGCAGCCATGCAGCGGATAGAAGGTTCCTCGTTATATTTTGAGGTTATTCATAAGTGAGCGAGCAGTTCAATTGCCTAGGAGAGGAAATCAGGTTTTGACGAGGACGCCGCTATTGAGTAGAGGCTGTGCTTGGTCCGTAGTAAACGCAGATAATGCCGGTGATCCTCCCGCAACTCGTTGTAATTGGGTATTTCTGTATATGGATGAGGTGCAGGGCATTGTCGGCCCTCGGTAATAGTATCGTTGACTTAATCTGGCTGATTTTTCCGTAATGATGTCTTGATCTTTTCGAATGATGCTGTTGGCATGCCCCTTCCATGGCAGGTCGTAATCGGACAGCCAGATTATCTTTTCGGAATCTTCGAGTCCGGCATCTTTCAGGAATGCTGAGTTTCCACCCAGATAACTAGAATATCTATGTAAGGCATGGGCTCTATTGGGTCTGGTTGATGGATGTTTGAGTTCATGTCTCTGACGGTGGTAGTTGGATGTCAGGTTGCCGTTGTGTCTGGGAGCAATTTTCAACTGCATGCCGAGTTGCTGCAAGGCTACTGATGGTCCGCGTGGCTTGGGTATAGGTACAGGTACCTATGTAGAGCCCAGAGTTCCGGTGTTAAAACGTTTTTTGATTTTGGTGGTGATCCGCTGGTGCTGATGCGCCTAGTCTGATCCAGCCCTCCAGCAGGTCGCGAAGAGAGGTGGCATCCATCTTCTTCATTATGCGGGCGCGATGTATGTCAATGGTTTTTTTACTGTTGTGAAGGTGACTGGCAATCTCTCGGCTGGTCATTCCCGTTAGCAAAAGATCCATTACGGATCGTTCGCTTGGCGTTAAGGATGATACGCGCTTTTGGTAGTCGGAAATTAGCATGTTTTTGGCGAAAAAAGCTTGAGCTGGTTCCAGCAGGTTTCTCAATTTTTCAAGTAGCTGATCGTTATAAAATGGCTTTTCTATAATGTCTATCGCGCCGGCTTTGATCAGTTTGATTGCGGTTTCGATGGTTGCATGGCCGGTGAGTATCAATACGACCAAGTTAAGTCGGGTCTTGGTTATTTTGTGGAGAACTTGCTCGCCGCTGAGGCCAGGCATTGCAAGATCGAGAATCACGCAGCCGGGGCTGTTATCATATTTTTCGATAAAATCTGCCCCGCTTGAGTAAAGCTTTACATCGTAGCCTGCGTTTACAAGCAAACGATTCAGGGCGGCGCGTACGCCGTGGTCATCGTCGACGATATGAATAATGATTTTTTCTTTGTGTTTGTTCACGTAAAGCTCTCTGTTGCTACCTGTTTTTTCAATGATTATCGATAATTGACTACCGAAAACCTGCTCTTTGAAACGGCTCTTTATGGTGTTGAGACCAGATGGTTACGGCGGCCGTGTGGCAAGCCCTTTGTCTAGAGCGCGTGGTGATTTAATAGCCTGAGCGAACTTGGAATACAACCGGAGGCTGGTCATGACATTAGATTCTGAGCGACAGATCATTGACTATCGGCTGGCTTTCGCCGGGCAGGCGGCGCTGGAGCTGCGGGTTCGCTTGGGAGAGGCGTGCGCCCCGGCGCAGAACGTCCCCGATTGGGCGCGTCTGGCCTTCCAGCAATGTCCGCATTGCCCGCTTAAGGCCGAGGCCGAGGCAGAGCGTGCCTGTCCCTTCGCCCTGGCACTGCAGCAACCGGTGCGCCTGCTGGCCGGGCACGCGTCGTTCGAGGCGGTCGAAGTACAGGTGCAACACCGCGGGCGCGAGGTGCGCCAGCGCACCACCTTGCAACGCGCGGCGGGCTCGCTGCTCGGCCTGCTCGGCGCCACCAGCGGCTGTCCACATACCCGTTTTCTGGAGGCCATGGCCTGGTTCCATCTCCCCTTCAGCAGCAGCGACGAGACGCTGTTCCGGGTGCTTGGCACCTACCTGCTCGGGCAGCACCTGAAGGCGCAGAAAGGCCTGGTCGCGGACTGGCAACTGGACGGCCTGCGCGAGGGCTACCGCAACCTGCGCAAGGTCAATCAGGGCATGGCCAAGCGCCTGCAGGCGGCCTGCAACGAGGACTCCAGCCTCAACGGCCTGGTCCTGCTGGATCTGCTCGCCGCCGACACCCTGTACAGCCTGGAGCAGAGCGAAGGGGATCTGGATAGCTATTTCTCTTGGTACTTTGATGCCTCTATAGATATCTAGATGCAATTCACAACGAGGCCGCCGCTGTAGCCGTTATGCGTGCTGCCGAGCGAATCGGCGATGAACTGCTCAAGCAACTGTTCAACGTGATTTGCCGCATGAACCTGGATGCCGCTCAGCTGCGCTCGATCCGGGATGATGTCACAGTATAAGGGCTGCGGCGGGCGTGAAGCGGTGTGGCTCCAGTCGCCCTGGCATGAGCTGGCAGGAGAGCTAGGGGCGCTCTCGGGCGCAGCAAAAAGGGGGTCGAAGCCCCCGCGGTTCAGAGCAACCCACCCTCGGCAAAAGACACCGTGCGTTGGCCTGCCACTATGATGTGATCCAGCGAGCGCACGTCGACGAGCGCCAAGGCTTCTTTCAGGCGCTGCGTAATCACCTTGTCCGCCTGGCTCGGCTCCGGGGGCCCACTCGGATGGTTGTGCGAGAAAATCACTGCAGCGGCATTCATGCGCAGTGCTTCCTTGACCACTTCGCGCGGGTAGACCGAGGCGCTGTCGATGGTGCCGCGGAACATCTCGACGTACTGGATCAGGTGGTGCTTGGCATCCAGAAACAGTGTCGCGAAAACCTCGTGCTCGAATCCAGCCAGCTTGGCGATCAGGTACTCCTTGACCAGCTCTGGTGACGTGAAGGCTTCGCCTCGTTGAACCTTTTGCTCGATGACTTTGCGCGCCGCGGCCAGTATCTGTTCGGCAGTGGCCGGCAGGTAGCGACCTTGCTCGTCGCGAATCATCAGGGAAGCGTCAAAGGCGAGAGAAAACTGCGACATGATCGTGCTCCAGTTGCTCGGGCGGAATTGCCCGGAACCGGTTCAGCACGGCGCAGCACAGCAGTCAGGGGGCGATAGCCGGCTTTGCTGCAAATGCGCGAAGCGCATGCAGCCCTTGACGGCGAGAACGCCGTGATAGGGTGAGAGGAAACAGCAAGACCGTTATTCCACCGATCTCACAGGCGCCACCAGCAAGCGCAGCGCGCAGGCTCTATTGACCCGGCGACAAACGCCCGGAGGCGTTGTGGGCAAGCAGCAGAATTGCAGCCATGGCGTGCACCACGCACTGCGGGAGGCAGGAGACAGATTCTCGCTATGTGACCAATGACCCACCCTTGTAGGGTAGGCAAGTGTCCACTACCGAAATATGCTCCGGTCGCTGCGCTAACGAAGTGCAAACAGGCAGGACGCTGACCCCATGCACTCCGTTAGCTCAGAACCTTCCTTCCTGGCCTGTTTAAATGGCGTAGAGCTGGCTTCGCGGGCATCGGTGCGCGAAACGGCGGCTGTTGTGGTGCTAGGCGAGAAGGCTGACGGTGTTCGGGCCGGTCTGCACGGCCCGGCGGATCAGCCGCTGCGGCGTCCACTCGGCATGCTCGCGATGGCTCTTGCCGGGCTGACCTGCGCAAGACGTATTCCCCGTACGCTTACCTTCGACGGCGTCGAGGTGGTGGTCAACGTCGTCGGTGGGGTGCGTATGCAGCCGCTGATGGACAAGTCGCCGGAGTCCTGCGTGGACGACATCCAGCGCAATTTCGGCTATGTGATCGAGTCGACGCGTCACGCGGTGCCGTTGCTGCGTCGCAGCCGCGGTGGCGCCTGCATCATCAACTTCACCACGATCGAGGCGCATCGGGCCGCTGGCGGGTTTGCCGTCTACGCCGGGGCGAAAGCGGCCACTACCAATTTCTCCAAGGCCATGGCCTTGGAGCTTGGCCCCGAGGGCATGCGTGTCAACGTCATCGCGCCCGATACCACTGACAGCCCGGGGAACCGCAAGGCGCTGCCAGCGGATGTCCTGGAAATGAACGCCGATGTGCCGCCCGAATGGTGGATGAAGGCCTTCGAAATGTATATCCCGCTTGGCGTTCCACCTTCCACCGATGATCTTGCGAATGCCGTGCTCTTCCTTACCTCTGACCTTGCCCGTTCGATCACCGGCCAGGTGCTGCATGTCGATGGTGGTACAGGAGCCGCCCCAGGCATGATGAGCTGGCCCGATGACGGCGGTATCACGCTGTCGGTTCCCGCGGGTAAACCCTGAAAAAGCTGTTCGGATAACGTGCACTCATCTCAGGCAGTGGGTAAGTTTTGGTTCGACAACAGCTGGCGGTAGCCCCCGTTGATTTGATGTGACCTCCATGTTCGGATGGCCAGTCGTGGGGGGAGGTCATGACGCTCTCGTTCACCTTGCGCCTTCTTGTGCTTCGGAAAGCGTATGACGAAACAGCACGACCATCTCATCGAGCAGAACCAGAGCAGAGCAAGCAGCGAAACCGTGGTGGTAAAAAAGTGGTACGGATCGCTCTCGAGTTTCTGCTCTGACCAATAGTTTAAGGGCTTTTGAGGTTCAGTTCGTCCAATCCATCATCGGCGCCACGGAGAAGCGGCGGGACAGGGCAGGGCGCGTGGTTGCTGGTGCGGAAGCTGATTCTAGGGGCATTTAGTGTGTCGCGTTTTCAACGTGTTTTCGGAGGGGCACGAACATTATTCCAAGCAGAAGATGAAACGTAGCTCTTGTAGAGTTCCTCTCTACCAGCGGCCGGAAGGGCCGATTGCCCTGGTTGCCATTCGAGCTCGAACGAGTGTCGAAGGCTCGCTCCGCTGCACCCCAATGAATCCGGGTCGAGGAGATCGGGACGCAAGTTTACCAAGAGCGCTCGACATTCTCTCGCAAACAGGCTCCTCAACACGCCGTACTGCGGCTATTTTCAGCATTGTTGAGGCGGCGTACGTGTAGTGATAGGCGTATCAACCGATGCTGGACGGTGATTCACCTGGCGCAATAGAGCGTCCCCGATTGAACGGCTTGTTGTGCTATCTCTTTCTGCTATCATTCTTGCCGTGAAAAATCGACACCGCAAAACCCTTGAGGCCATTTTTCGTACGCCGACCAGTGCGGCGGTGGTGTTCTCCGATATCGAGGCCTTGGTTCTACACCTAGGCGGTCAGGTGCTGGAGCGTGAGGGATCCCGGGTCAAGCTCGTACTGGGAGATGTGCAATGGCGCTGCCATCGCCCGCATCCTGGGAAAGAGGCAAAGAAGTATCAGGTAGAAGAGGCTCGCGAGTTCTTGCAGCGGGCAGGAGTTGAACTATGAATAGCATGAGTTACAAAGGCTACATTGCTCGCATCGAGTTCGATGAGCGTGATGATATATTCGTCGGCCGTTTGTTGGGCGTGCGGGACATCATCAGCTTTCATGCAGAGTCGGTGGCAGGACTGCGTGCAGAGTTTCAGTTTGCAGTGGATGACTACTTGGCCGACTGTGCCGAGCGAGGGGTTAGCCCGGAGAAGCCGGCATCCGGCAAGGTGATGTTGCGTATTCGTCCAGAAGTACATGCAGCCGCCACTATCGCCGCCCAGGCTGCTGGAAAAAGCCTGAACCAATGGGCGGACGAGGTATTCGAGCGCGCTGCGCATGCGTAACGGCAGGGATTGCCGACTCTTCTGTAGCGCATAGGAAGCGGGGGGAGTCGCAACTGTATATCGTGCTTCAGGTCCGTCAGCTAAAAACTCTCCAGAAAGTTACGTTCCCATTCATCGTGGTTTTGCGCTGTCCGGTGTGCTCGGTACACGCCACGGTGCTTGTCCCATGTCCAGGGACTGGGGACAAGGCAGATGGGATCTGAATGAAAAGTCAAGACGTTGGACTGCTGCTCAACGGTTTCATTATGACCGAGTTAAGCTAACGACCAACGAACAACTCGTTTCCAAAGTCTGGAACTATGCCCATGCCCTTCGCGATCAGGGCATTTCCAACGGCGATTACTTTGAGCGGATTACATACCTGCTGTCCTTCAAGATGGACCACGAGTGCGTCGATTTGCACGCCAAACTCACTCCGCAGTTTCCGTAACAGCCAAGTACGCTTCAGACCAATCATCATGACGGCAAGATAGAATTACTGCCGCTCACGCTGACGCAATGCAACGGCGGTGATTTCAATGAGCAGTGAACCTCCGAGCTCAACACCAATGCACGAACGTTGGGGCCAGCATTGCGGATCGTCTCCGATCCACTGGTTCCAGATATCGTCGAATACGGCCTTGCTGGACAGGTTCGCCCGCCAGCAACCAGGGACTGGCAGTGAGCAACAGGATTCCGGTTGCCAGGCGCATTCAGCGTCCTCCCAGTGGCTGGAGCGGTCGCAGCCCCTGCTGGATGCTCGGGTTGACCTGGCCTGAAATCGAGCGTCCAGAACCTCCGCCGGAGTGTGTGGCCCCGGCGTCAGGTATGGCCTGGTGGGCCAGGTTGCCGGACAGGGCGGGGTTGTTCACGACCTGGTTCTGGATGGTCCGATCCGGCAGTGCCATGCCACTGGATACGTTGGCGAAGTCACTGTCGGTCACTTCCAGCGTGGTGTCTCGCGCAACGGCGCCGGGATTGACCACGCGAGGATTGGGGTCAGGCATCAGGGGAGCGCGGGTGGCCACGCGGGACTGCACATCACGCTCGAGGATGACGTCGCCATCGGCGGCCCAGACAGTCATGAAGGGGGCAGGGGTCACAGCAAGCGCGAAGGCGTACAGCATGCTGCGCATCAGTCATGATCGTCCCATGGCGAATCTCCCTTATCGGCTGCACCCACAGGCTGCGTTCACCAGTGCGAGGCAGGAGCCATGCCAGGTCCATTCTTTTCTTTGTTTTCAGTGACCTGGGGGATATCCCCGTGATCCGCTTGCAAGTCGCTGTAAAGGCGGCGACACAAGGGCCGACAGGATCCTGGCGCGGTGGTACGCCGCAATAGCCCGGAGTACAAGGGGCGCTGGCTCCTTGGTCGCCCCTGTACCAGATCGTCAACATCGACGTGCGAACAATGAAAAGTGTCTCGCAGGGCGAACACCCGGGCCGCTCGTAAGGCCGACAGGCGGAGCGTACGCAGCATCGCGTAACCGTTTTCTCGAGTGCGGTGGCTAACGGTTTCGTTTACCGAAAACTGGCGAGTAGCGCACCGGGGGGATATCAGGAGTGGGGCGACCGTCAGGGTCGGTCCGGGGGCCGGCCTCGGAGCCGACGTAGTAGTCCAGCTCGGTCTGCTGCATGCGACGGCCGAAGGTGTCAGTGCCAATCCGTGCTGGTCATTCCTCCCGAGCGCCTTCGCCGCGCAGGTAAGCGAACCAGTACACACCGGCAACCAGCAGCGTGCCGCCGACTATATTGCCGAAGGTGACGGCGATCAGGTTGCCGGCGACGGCGAGTATTGCAAGGCGGTCCGGTCCAGCCAGCGCCAGGCCGTACGGCAGAAAGAACCAGTTGGCGATGGAATGTTCGAAGCCGACGGTCACGAAAGCGCTGATCGGCAGCATGATGGCCAGGATCCTGTCGCTGACGCTGTGCCCGCCCATCGCCAACCAAACCGCCAGGCAGACCAGGGTGTTGCTCAATACGCCCCGGAAGAAGGCTTCGAGCCAGGACAGCGCGACTTTGTCCTCGGCGATCCGAAGCAGGGACTCGCCCACCGCACCTTCGCCCATGCCTGCGGTGTTGGCCCCGAGCACCAGTAGTGCGGTGCCCAGGCAGCCAACCACGTTACCCAGGTAGACCAGGCACCAGTTGCGCAGCACCTCGCCCGTGCTGATCAAGCGGCTGGCCCAGGCCATCGCCAGCAGATTATTGCCGGTGAACAGCTCCGCACCGCCAATCACCACCAGCACGAGACCGAGGCAGAAGCCCAGCCCGCCCAGCAGGCGAGTGACGCCGAAGCCGAGATTGCTCCCGGTTACGATCACACCGAACAGCAGCGCACCGAGCGAGATGAATGCACCGGCGAGCAGCGCCAGTACGAACAGCCGGAGAGGAGCAGCGCGCGCCTTGGCGACGCCCATTTCCTGCACGCGTCGCGCAATCTGGGCGGGCTGGTAGGCGTCATGGAACAGGTGCTGGTCAGCCATGCAGGGCCCGCCAGAAATACCCAGCGATAAGAGCCCCTATTCACTCGGCTGGGACTCGCGCAGGGTGGCTATTCAGTTCGCTTTGATCGGAACGACCTTCTCCGGTTTGATCGCCGCGGGCTTCTTTGGCATCGATATGGTCAGGACACTTCTGTCGAGGCTGAGGTCGATCCTCCCCACATCGATGCGCTTGGACAGAGAATAGTCCTTCTTCTCCTCGTTGCTCTCGCGCCGCTTGCCCTTGGGCACGAGGTTGCCGCTGGGCAGGTTGATCCCCATGGTTCAGTCGCGCGACCAATGCACCTCCAGGTGGTTCCCCTCCTCCGCAGACCGCCCTGCTGCTCGCTGACCTTGATCAGACGCTCCAGGGCATGCTGGGCCTTCTCTGCGGCCTCGGTGTTGTGGATCAGGCCCAGCACCTCCTCGCGGTGTGCCGCCAGGAAGCCACCGGCCAGATGCAGGGTGCCGGCCGGTTGGTCGTCGGCAATGCGTCGGCAGGCCGGGCAGAGACGAGCCTGCGCCTTGTCCGGCGCTGCCTGTTCCCAGCTCCAGCGGCCCTGGTGGTGCACGGCACGGCGCCGCGCTGATCACTGGCCCATCGTTCGGCATCGCCCCTGAAGTCATCGTGCTCGATGGCCGCTTGCCGGAAAGCCTAAGCTACAGAAACGTCCAGCCTGATCTGGAGCTGGGCTGCACCGGCAACATAAGGCGGAACTCGGCATTCGCACAGGATGTGCCGCCTGCGACGGTCGAGTCGCTGGACACCGGACACTTTGCCCTGGAGACCCACTGCGATCACATCGCCGCTCGAATCAGGGCTGTGCTCGGGCAACCGCTACCCGAAGGAGGGAAATGACATGAGCAACCGGGATTCTGAACTGCTTGATCGGGTACTGGACGCCCATGGTGGCATCGAGCGCTGGCGCCGGTTCAGCCGCGTGGAAGCCAGTATCACCAGCAGCGGCATCTTGTGGGACTTGAAAGGCTTGCGGCAGGACAGCCAGTCGCGTCGGATGTCGGTCTGGTTGCACGAGCAGCGCGCCTCGGTAACGCCCTTCGGTGCGCCGAATCAGCGTACGGCCTACTGTCCCGGGCGCATCGCCATCGAGACGACAGAGGGGGAGGTGGTGGCAGAGCGCCTCGACCCGAGAAGCTCGTTTCAGGGGCATGGTGAAACGACCCCCTGGGATCCACTGCATCGTGCCTACTTCAATGGCTACGCACTCTGGTCCTACCTCACCATGCCCTTCCTTTTCTGCTTGCCGGGAGTGCTGGCAGAGGAGGTCGAACCCTGGCGGGAAGGAGCCGAACGCTGGCGTCGCCTGAGGGTCCGTTTTCCCGAGAGTGTCGCCACCCATTGCGAGGTGCAGGACTTCTACTTCGGCGACGACTTCCTTCTGCGTCGGCATGACTACAGCGTCGATGTCAGTGGCGGCATTCCGGCTGCCCAGTATGTGCATGACTACATCTCGGCCAGCGGGCTCTGCATGCCGAGCAAGCGCAGGGCTTATCGACGGGACTCGAGCGGTCGAGCGATTGAGGCTGAGTTGCTGGTCGCGATTGACCTGAGCAACATCAGTTACGAGTCTGAGTAGACCCCTGCGCTCTGACTCGGGTCGACTCGACCCCGGCGGTCGGATGCTGCGCAGGCGGTGTGGGGACGGGACCTGCGCTTCCGGATCGAACGAGTGGAACAGCAGCCGCCCCCTCCCTGGGAACTTGTCACTAAGCGCTTCGTAGCGTGCTGAGCTGGCACCTGTGCGGTGAAGCCTTTTGCCCGTTCGCGTACCGAAACAGTGCCCTGAGTCTCTGCTGAGTCTGTGGACACAACCCATTCGTCTCGCTGACCCAAGGCGTGTCCAGAGGCCCGATTACAACCCCAAACTCGCCCTCACCGCCGGGACAGCGGCTTCTCCATCGTAGGTCGATACTCCCGACAGCCATCTGTCCAGCACCTGCGGATTGGCTTTCAGCCATGCCTTTGCAGCCCTCTCGGGTTGCTCCTTGTCGTCGAGGATGGCGCCCATGATCTGGTTCTCCATGGCCAGGCTGAACTCCAGGTTCTTCAGCAAGGCGCCAACGTTCCTGCACTCATCGCTGTAGCCCCTGCGAGTATGGGTATCCACCACTGCGCTGCCGAAATCAGGGCCGAAGCTGGCATCACCACCGCTGAGGTAGCGGATGGCGAACTTGGTGTTCATCGGGTGTGGTTCCCAGGCCAGGAAAACCAGTGGCTTCTTCGCCTGCACGGCGCGCCGCACCTGCACCAGCATCCCGGCTTCGCTCGACTCCACCAGCTTGAACCCGTTCAGGCCGAAGTGACCCTCGTCGATCAGTTTCTGGATCAGCAGGTTGCCGTCATTGCCGGGTTCGATGCCGTAGATGTTTCCGGCCAGTTGCTGGCGGAAGCGCCCGATATCCTTGAAGTCCTGCAATCCGGCGTCGAAGGTGTAGTCCGGCACCGCCAATGTGTATTTCGCGCCCGTGAGGTTGGTGCGAACCCTTTCCACGCTGCCCTTTTCCAGGAAGGGCCTGGCGATCACTTCCATCGAGGGCATCCAGGCGCCCAGGTAGACATCGATGTCGTTCTTCTCCATGCCCAGATAGGCCATGGGAATGGAAGCCAGCTGGCTCTGCGGCTTGTAGCCGAGCCCCTTGAGCACGGTGCTGGCCAGACCCGTAGTGGCGGAGATATCGGCCCAGCCGACCTCCGCCAGGCGTACGGTCCGGCAACTGGCGGGCTCGGTCGCCAGGGCGCTGAGCGGGGGACTGATCAGCAGGGCTGCAGCGAGCAGGCGCAGGACGTTCTTCGACATGTTTGACGCTCCTTTCAGGCGGGGGCGGGGGAAGGCGACAGGGTGCGGAAGGGCGGTTCGGACCCCTTCGCTTGCCCGAGCATAGGAAGCGCCGAACCGGCCACTTGATGGGAAGCGACATCTTCTGCCGCAGCCGGGAACGGCAGGGTCGGGTGTTGATCTTTTCCGTTGGCAACTCGTCGCTTGACGTCAATTCCGCCCCGTTTCGCTCCCCTAGATTGGCTCCCCAAGCAGGCCGCCGAGCCGCACGAACAACACCTGGGAGGAGAACCCATCATGCAATCCGTCGAAGCCATCAAGCTGCAAACCTCAATCGAAGGCTGGGCCGAGCAGGACCCTGAGACCGCCTTCACCCTGCCGTCGCGCTACTTCTTCGATGAGGGCCTGTTCAAGGCCGAACGCGACCGTATCTTCATGCGGGCCTGGCATGTCGCCGGGCACAAGAGCGAGTTCCGTGAGCCGGGCCAGTATGTAGTGGTGGACCTGTTCGACCAGAGCGTGGTGGTGGCGCGCAACATGAAGGGTGAGATTCGCGCTTTCCACAACGTCTGCCAGCACCGTGGTAACCGCCTGCTGGACGGTCGTCGCGGCACCACCGGAGGCGTTGTGCGTTGTGCCTATCACTCCTGGTGTTACGAGATGGATGGCAGCCTGCGCAGCGCACCGCGGTGCGAGCGCATGAAGGATTTCGAGCCGCAGCAGTTCAACATTCCGCAACTGCGGGTGGAGGAGCTGGGTGGTTTCGTCTACTTCAACTTCGATCCCGGTGCCCCCTCCCTGGCCGAACTGTTCCCCGGTGCCGACGAGGAGATGCACCGGGTGTTCCCCGACCTGGAGCGCATGCGCCTGATCGAGGAGCAGGACGTGATCGTGCCTGCCAACTGGAAGGTGATCATGGACAACTCCATCGAGGGCTATCACTTCAAGCTGTCAGGCCCCTGTCACATCGACCTGGCCAAGCTGATCGACTTCAAGGGCTACCGCCTGACCAAGCGCGACAACTGGTGGACCTACATCGCTCCGGCCAATCTCCAGGCCGGTGAAGCCTATGGGGTTAAGTTGCGCAACGATCCGAACCCGAACGAGTGCTTCTTCAACATCGGCATGTGGCCGAACAACACCTTCTACACCTTCCCGTTCTCCGAGTTCCTCGGCACCTTCATCATGATTCCGCTGGATGCCGAGCGTTCCCTGTTGCGCTTCGGCTACTACAGCTCGAACGAGGAGACGGCGGAGGTCAGCAAGGCCTGCATGCGCTGGATGAATGAGCAACTGGGGCCGGAAGACATCGAGCTCAACATCACCGTGCAGAAGGGGCTGCGTTCCCTCGGTTACGACCAGGGGCGCTACATGATCGACGCCCAGCGCAGCAACGAAAGCGAGCACCTGGTGCATCACTTCCATCGTCTGGTGTTCCAGGGCATTCATGGCGAGGAGCGGGCCTGAGCCCGCTTTCGGAGGAGATGCCATGTCTGCACATGAATTCGACTACCTGATCGTCGGCGCCGGCTCGGCCGGCTGCGTGCTGGCCAATCGTCTTGGCGCCGAGCCTGGCGTGAAGGTGCTGGTACTGGAGGCCGGGCCGATGGACCAGAGCTGGACCATCGACATGCCGTCCGCGGTCGGCATCGTCGTGGGGGGCAGCCGCTACAACTGGCGCTACAGCACCGAGCCAGAGCCCTGGCTCGACAACCGCCGCATCGGCACGCCACGTGGCCGCACCCTGGGTGGCTCCTCATCCATCAATGGGATGGTCTACATCCGTGGCCACGCACGCGACTACGACAGTTGGGCCGAGCAAGGCTGTCATGGCTGGAGCTACCAGGAAGTGCTGCCCTATTTCATCCGCGCGGAGAACCATGAACGGGGTGCGGATGCCTACCACGGCGACGCTGGGCACCTGCACGTGACGGCAGGCAACATCGATACGCCTCTCTGTTCCGCCTTCGTCCAGGCCGGAGTGGAGGCCGGCTATGGTCAGAGTCGCGACCTCAATGGCTTTCGACAGGAAGGATTCGGGCCGGTGGACCGCACCACCCGCAAGGGCAAGCGATGGAGTACCGCCCGTGGCTATCTGGCCGAAGCACTGCTGCGTGGCAATGTCACGGTCGCCACCGGCGCGCTGAGCCTGCGCATTCTCTTCGAGGGGCGCCGCGCCTGTGGTATCGAGTACGAGCAGAACGGCCAGGTGCACCAGGCCCGTGCCCGCCGCGAGGTGATCCTCGCCGCCGGGGCGATCAACTCGCCGCAACTGCTGTTGCTCTCAGGCGTTGGTCCAGCGGAAGAGGTCAGGGCCCAGGGTCTGCCCCTTGTCCATGATCTGCCAGGCGTCGGCCGCCGTCTCAATGACCATCCGGACACCGTGGTGCAATACCTGTGCAAGCAGCCGGTATCCATCTATCCCTGGACCCGCGCGCCGGGCAAATGGTGGATCGGCGCTCGCTGGTTCGTCAGCCATGATGGCCTGGCGGCCAGCAACCACTTCGAAGCGGGTGCCTTCATACGCTCGAGGGCGGGCGTCGAGCACCCGGACCTGCAGCTCACCTTCATGCCGCTCGCCGTGCAGCCGGGCAGCGTCGACCTGGTGCCGTCGCATGCCTTCCAGATCCACATTGACCTGATGCGACCGACCAGCCTTGGCAGCGTCACCCTTCGCGGTGCCGATCCACGTCTGCCGCCACGGATTCAGTTCAACTACCTGAAGACCGAGCAGGATCGAGCCGACATGCGCGCCGGTGCGCGGCTGGTGCGGGAAATCATCGAACAGCCGGCCATGCGCGCGCTGAAAGGCAGGGAGTTGGTGCCGGGGCCGGAAAGCCTCAGCGACGGGGCGCTGGACGCCTGGGCTCGGCGGGTGACCGAAACCGGTTACCACGCCAGCGGTACCTGCAAGATGGGCCCGGCCTCCGACCCGGAGGCGGTGGTCGATCCAGAGCTTCGGGTGCATGGCCTGGACGGTCTGCGGGTGGTGGACGCCTCGATCATGCCGATCATCGTCAGTGGCAACACCAATGCGCCGACGGTGATGATCGCGGAGAAGGCCAGCGATATGATCCGGGGCCTGGTACCCCTGCCTGCGGCCCAGGTCCCGGTGTGGACTCATCCGGACTGGCGTGGACAGCAACGATAATCAGAGCACTCGAGCGAGGTGCCGAGCGTGGAAGGCCTGAACCCCAAGGAGCGTGCCCTGGCAGCCGGTGAAAGCCCGTTGCGCGTCGGGCTGCTGTGTTTGCCTTCATTCCCCAGCCTGGGGCTGGCCGCGGTCGCCGAGCCGCTGGCCATCGCCAACTGGCTGAGCCAGAAGCGGCTGTTCCAATGGACCCTGCTGTCACTGGACGGTGAGCCGGTACAGGCCAGCAATGGCCTTTCCAGCCAGGTGGAGGCGGGTATCAGCCCGGAGCAGGAGTTCGACCTCTGCTTCGTGATCGCCAGCTTCGATGTCCATCGACACTGCCGCAACAACCTGCTGAAAAGCTGGCTGCGCAAACAGGCGCTGTTCGGCGCCGTGCTGGTGGGCGTGGAAACCGGTACCGAACTGCTGGCCGCCGCCGGCGTGCTGGATGGCTATGACGCGGCCGTGCACTGGGACAACCTGCCCGGCTTCCAGGAGAGTTACCCCAGGGTGCGCTCCCGCGCTCAGCTCTACTGCCTGGATCGCCAGCGTCTGACCTGCGCCGGTGCGGCGGCCATCCTGGACATGATGCTGACCTGGCTGGGGAGCCGCATCGACGCCGACCTGGCCCGGGAGATCGGTATGCACCTCCTGGTCGGGCAGGTGCGTGCGCCCACCGAGAGTCAGCTGGACGACGGTCAGAGGGCTGAGCCGCTGCATGAAGGCAAGCTGCGTCGCGCAGTGCGCCTGATGGAGCAGACCCTGGAAGAACCCCTGGACTGCGAAGCCATCGCCAGCCGTGTGGGGTTGTCACGTCGGCAGCTGGAGCGTCAGTTCAAGCAGCACACCGGCCTATCGCCGCTGAAGTACTACATCGCCTTGCGACTGGCCCGCGCCCACAACCTGCTGCAACAGACCAACCTCAGCGTCTCCCAGGTCGCCGCCAGCTCGGGCTTCGGATCGCTGGAGCACTTCTCCCGCGCCTACCGCGCGCGCTTCGGTTGCCCACCCAGCGAGGACCGCAGCCAGACCTGGACGGCACCCGTGATGAGGCAGCCGCTGACTCGGCAAGGAACCTAGGGTAGGGCGGCCACTGGAGCCGCCCCGAGCGTGAAAGCGTTCCTGCCGTGGAAGGCCCTCTCCCTTCGGGGGAGAGGGCGGGCGTTGGGACCATCTTCCGGCGCGGAATCTCCGTGCCTGGCATCGAGTCCTGTTGTCGCTACGACGAATACCCAGCCTCTTCCCGATCCAGAATGCGCTTGAGCGCCGCGAAGTGTTTTTCGGCGAAGTCCGGGTACTCCAGCCATTGCCGGGCAGTCTTGCGCGCCACTTCGTCGCTGGCGATGCGCAGCGGCCTGCCGGTGGCCAGGGCGGTGAGGTAGATCTCGCAGGCGCGCTCGAAGTAGTAGAGGTCATCGAAGGCCTGGGCCACGCTGGTGGCCGCGACCATCACGCCGTGGCTGCCCAGCAACAGCACCGGTTTGCCATCCAGCAGGCGGCTGACCCGCTCGGCTTCGTCACCCAGGCCCATGCCATCGAAGCCTTCGTCTATCGCCAGTCGCTCGAAGAAGCGCATGCAGTTCTGCTCGATGGGCGGCAGCCGCGAGTCGGCCAGGCAGGCCAATGCCGTGGCGTACCTGGAGTGGGTGTGCAGCACGCAGCGCGCCTGGGGCTGGTTGCGGTGCAGCGCGCCGTGCAGGGCCCAGGCGGTAATGTCCGGAGCGTCAGGGCGATCGAGGGTGCCGGGGTCATCGGCGTTGACCAGGATCAGGTCGCTGGCGCGGATCTCCGAAAAGTGCTTGCCGTAGGGGTTGATCAGGAACTCCCGGCCATCTGCGGATACCGCCAGGCTGAAATGGTTGGCGATAGCCTCGTGCAGGCCGAGGCGGGCGGCCCAGCGGAAGGCGCAGGCGAGATCGACCCGTGCCTGCCAGTGATTGTGCTCGTTCATGGGGACTCCATGCGGGGTGGGTTGCTGGCTTCGAGTCTAAGGAGCCGAAACCACGCAACTTGATGCCGAACGACCTTCCCTGGCGCGTTCCTTCAACCGATGGAATGCGCCAGCGATTCGCCGTATTCCATCAATCCATCCCCCTCGAGTCGGCCGACAGTGGCACCAACTTCAGACCGGACACAGGAGATGTGCCATGAGCTTCCATCAACTCTTTATCGACGGCTGCTGGCGTGACCCCGCGGAGCCGTTGTTGCGGCCGGTGATCAACCCCGCCAATGAGGACCTGCTGGCGCAGGTGGCGGTGGCCGGCGCAGCGGATGCCTCGGCGGCCATCGCCGCTGCCCGACGGGCCTTCGATCAGGGCGACTGGCCCTGGCTGGGCGTCTGCGAGCGGGCTTCGATACTGCGGCGGATCGCCGCTGCCATCGAGGCCGACGGCGAGCAGCTGGCGCGGCTGGAAACCCGCAACGCCGGCAAGACCCTTGGCGAGAGCCAGGGCGACGTTGCCAATGTGGTGGCGACCTTCCGCTTCTACGCCGCGTTGCTGGAGGGGGAGGGCGGCACGGTCAACACCCAGGCGCCGGCCCATGTCATCAGCTTCAATCAGCGCGAGCCGGTAGGCGTCTGCGCCCTGATCGCGCCGTGGAACTACCCATTGCTGCAACTCGCCTGGAAGGTCGCCCCCGCGCTGGCGGCCGGCAATACCCTGGTGATCAAGCCCAGCAGCCTCACGCCCTTGACCGCCCTGCGCCTGTGCCAGCTGATCGAGCAGGTTGGATTGCCGGCGGGCGTATTCAATCTGCTCACCGGGCCTGGGGAAATCGGTGAACGGCTGGCCGCCAGCCCGGATGTCGATCTGGTGTCCCTGACCGGCGGCGCGACCGCCGGTGGCAAGGTGATGCGCGCGGCCAGCGGCAACTTCAAGCGGGTGGCGCTGGAGCTGGGAGGCAAGAACTCCAACATCGTCTTTGCCGATGCCGACTTCGAAGTGGCCCTGGACCAGGCACTCAACGCCGTTTATTTCAACGCCGGCCAGATCTGTTCGGCTGGCTCGCGTCTGTTGGTGGAAGACGATATCCACGATTCCTTTGTCGACGCCCTGGCATGCCGGGTACGGCGCATACGACTGGGCGACGGGCTGGCCGAGGGTACGCAGATGGGGCCGGTGATCTCCGCCGGGCAGCGCGACCAGGTGCTGGGCATGGTCGAGGGTGCGCTGGCGGAAGGCGCCCGGCTCCTGGCCGGCGGGCGGATTCCCCAGGGAGAAGGGTTCGAGCGTGGCTTCTGGCTGGAGCCTACCCTGTTGGCCGATGTGCATGCGGCCATGTCTATCGCCCGCGAAGAGGTGTTTGGGCCGGTGATCACGGTGGAGCGTTTCAGGGGCGAAACCGAGGCGTTGCAGTTGGCCAACGGCACGCCCTTCGGCCTGGCCGCAGGGGTCTGGACCGGCGATCTCGCCAAGGCCCATCGGGTGGCGCGCAGGCTGCGTGTCGGCACCGTATGGATCAACGACTACAACGCTGCCTTTCCCCAGGCGCCCTGGGGTGGCTACAAGTCCAGTGGAATCGGTCGCGAACTGTCACGGGCGGGGTTCGAGGAGTTCAGCGAGCTGAAGCATCTCTATCTCAATACCAGTCCGGCGGCTCTCAACTGGTTTGGCGTGTAAGGCTTCAGCCAGGACGCGCCGGCGGGCGGCATTCCGGGGGCCTCCTCGACCCGGATCGGCTGGGGCGACGGTATCCGCCCCCCGGTGCGCTTCATGGTTGTCTCGATCATTACCTCTGTCTTGCGGGCCTCGCCGAAGGACCGATTTTCGGTTGCCTGAAACTCAATCCAATGGTGCATAAATATCGATTGTCGGTAGGCAAGGCGGTGCGTGACGCTCTGGCCGCTTCCATCGTTTTCCGCGACGGGGGCCATACGGCTTGGCAGGGCGCCTGAGTCGCAGAGGGTGATCGAAACCGGGAAGGACGCTCGGCGACCGCCAGAACCCCAGCCCAGAGGCTGTGCATGCGCCAGGATCATCTCGATGGTCTGGTTACCTTTGTGCAGGTGGCCGAGCACCGCACCGCTCAGCCAGGTGGGCGAGCATTCCGGGCGAACTCGATGAAAGCCTTGAGTGCTGCGGGGACGTGGCGTCGGCTTGGGTAGTACAGGTGCAGCCCGGGGTAATAGGGGCACCAATCTTCCAGTACTTGCGTCAGGCTGCCCGCAGCCAGGTGCTCGCTGACCATGTCCTCGAACACGTAGGCCAGGCCAACCCCCTGCAAGGCCGGCCCGACCATCAGCCCGACGTCACCCAGTATCAAAGGGCCATCGACGTCGATCTCCAGTTCGATACCCCCTCGGGCGAACTCCCAGCGGTAGAACGCGCCGCTCGGAAAGCGATGGCGGATGCAGGGCAGGCCGTGCAGATCCTGTGGTTTCCGTGGCGTCGCGTAACGCTGGAAAAAACCTGGCGAGCCCACCACCACCGAACGCATGTTGGGGCCGATGGGAAGGGACACCATGTCCGCCTCCAGGCGCTCGCCAAAGCGTACGCCCGCATCGAACCCCGCAGACACGATGTCCACCAGGGCATCGTCGGTGACGATGTCCAGGCGCACGTCCGGGTAGGCCTCGAGAAAGCGACCGGCCAGTGGCAGCAGGACCAGCTGGGCGGCAGGCCGTCCCGCGGTGATGCGCAGGTTACCCGACGGCTTGTCGCGAAAGCTGTTGAGGTCTTCGAGGGCATCGTCGATATCGCGAAAGGCTGGCTTGACCCGGGCGTACAGGCGTTCGCCCGCCTCGGTCAAGGCCACGCTGCGGGTGGTTCGATTGAACAGACGGACTCCGAGACGGGTTTCCAGCGCCCGCAGTGCATGGCTCAGCGCCGACGGGGAGAGCCCAAGCTCTATCGCAGCCCGGCTGAAGCTGAGGTGCTGGGCAATGCTCAGGAAGATCGACAGGTCTGCGGCGGATACCGGCTTCATATGTGAATTCTGCTCACAAGGTAATGTGAATTTATTGGGATTATCACATCAGTAGTTGGGATTTAGAGTGGCGTCAACTCATCGAGAAGGCCCGGCAATGGTGCAGGGTCACTGACAGGAGGAGTTGATATGCGTACCTGGTTTATTACTGGCGCTTCCCGTGGCTTTGGCACGCTGATCGCAGAACGCGCCCTGCGTGCCGGTGATGCCGTCATTGCCACCGCTCGCAAGCCGGAGGAAATCGTAGCCCGTCTCGGTAGCCATCCCAATCTGCTGGCTGTGCGCCTGGACGTGACCAACGAGGCCGAGGCCCATCAGGCAGTCGCCGAAGGGGTGAATCGCTTCGGCCGTATCGATGTGCTCGTCAACAACGCCGGTTTCGGTGTGCTCGGTGCGGTCGAGGAAACCAGCGCTGCCGAGACCGAGCGTCTCTTCGCAACCAACGTGTTCGGTGTGCTCAACCTGATCCGCGCGGTACTGCCGCACATGCGCCGCCAGCGCTCCGGCCACATCATCAACATTTCCTCCATCGGCGGTTACCAGGCCTACCTGGGCTGGGGCGTCTACGGCTCGACCAAGTTCGCGGTGGAAGGCATCACCGAGGCGTTGCACCAGGAGGTCGCGCCGCTGGGCATCCATGCCACGGTGGTCGAGCCGGGCTTCTTCCGCACCGACTTCCTCGACGAGCAGTCGCTGGTGAAGACCGCGCTGGAACTGCCGGACTACGACGAAACCGTGGGTGCCATGCGCCGCTTCGCCAAGGACTACAACCACGCACAACCCGGTGACCCGGTGAAGTTCGCCGAGGCCATGCTGGCTCTGGTCAACTCGCCGAAACCGCCGCAGCGCCTGCCGCTGGGCAGCGACACCGTGGCGCGCATCGAGGAGAAGAACCGCTTCGTCGCCAGCGAGTTGGCGGAATGGAGAGACCTGGCCCTGTCCACCGACTTCAAGGCCTGAAGCAATGGTCCAACCCTGTTGAGCAAGGCGTCATGAAGGCCTTCCTGCGCTCTGGACTCGGCGTGCTGATGGCTGCCCACAAGGCACCAGCGGAAGGCGTCACCCGCAGGGAAGGCCAACCTGACAGAAATGTAATCGTCCGCAAGGTCGGGATGTGGCAATTTCATGCTCGCGACCGCAGGCCATCAAGGATGGCGGTCGCAGGCACGCCAGCCAGGGCATAGGAATCGCCCGGTGCGGCGGCCTGATGGCGTTGCTGATAGCGCTGGCTCCATTGACTCATCGGACATCATGGCATGCATTGCAAAACCTCAAGGCGAACCTTCGTCAAGGGCCTGGCCGCCGGCGGTATCCTGGGCGGACTGGGCCTTTGGCGCACTCCTGTCTGGGCGGTAACCAGCCCAGGTCAGCCCACTGTGCTAAGCGGTACCGAATTCGACCTGTTCATCGGTGAAACCCCCGTGAACATCACGGGCTCCGCGCGTACGGCAATGACGATCAATGGCACCCTTCCCGGGCCGATCCTGCGTTGGCGCGAGGGCGACACGGTCACCCTGCGCGTGCGCAACCGCTTGAGCGAAGACACCTCCATCCACTGGCACGGCATCATCCTGCCGGCCAACATGGACGGGGTGCCGGGCTTGAGCTTCCACGGCATCGCCCCGGATGGAATGTACGAGTACAGGTTCAAGGTCAACCAGAACGGCACCTACTGGTACCACAGTCACTCCGGCCTGCAGGAACAGGTGGGCGTCTACGGCCCCATCGTGATCGAACCGAAGGAACCCGAGTCCTTCCAGTACGACCGCGACTACGTGGTGATGCTGAGCGACTGGACCGACGAAAATCCGGCCCGGGTCATGGCCAAGTTGAAGAAACAGTCGGACTACTACAACTTCCACAAGCGCACCGTTGGTGACTTCATCAACGATGTGAGCGAGAAAGGTTGGGCTGCCACCGTCGCGGACCGGAAGATGTGGGCCGAGATGAAGATGAGCCCCACCGACCTCGCCGACGTCAGTGGCTACACCTACACCTACCTCATGAACGGCCAGGCGCCTGACGGTAATTGGACCGGCCTGTTCAAGCCGGGCGAGAAGATTCGTCTGCGCTTCATCAATGGCTCAGGCATGAGCTACTTCGACGTACGCATCCCAGGTCTGAAGATGACCGTTGTGGCCGCCGATGGCCTGCATGTCAAACCGGTGAGCGTCGACGAATTCCGCATCGCCGTGGCGGAAACCTACGACGTCATCGTCGAACCCGACGGCGAGCAGGCCTATACCATTTTCGCCCAGTCCATGGACCGCACCGGTTATGCCCGCGGCACCCTGGCGGTGCGCGAAGGACTGAGCGCGGCAGTGCCAGAAGTCGATCCCCGCCCCCTGATCGGCATGAGTGACATGGGGATGGATCACGGCAGCATGTCTGGCATGGACCACGGCCAGATGGCTGGCATGGATCACAGCCAGATGGCTGGTATGGATCACAGCCAGATGACCGGGATGGACCATGGCGGCACGGTTGGCCAGATGCAGACCCACCCCGCGTCCGAGACCGACAATCCGCTGGTCGACATGCAGACCATGACGCCGACCCACAAGCTGGATGATCCGGGCATTGGCCTGCGCAACAACGGCCGCCGCGTACTCACCTATTCCGATCTGCGAAGCACCTTCATCGATCCGGACGGCCGCGAGCCCAGCCGCACCATCGAACTGCACCTCACCGGCCACATGGAGAAGTTCTCCTGGTCCTTCGACGGCATCAAGTTTTCCGATGCCGAACCGCTGCGCCTCAAGTACGGCGAGCGAATCCGCATCACCCTGGTCAACGACACCATGATGACCCACCCCATCCACCTCCACGGTATGTGGAGCGACCTGGAGGATGAGAACGGCAACTTCATGGTGCGCAAGCACACCATCGACATGCCGCCCGGCTCGAAGCGCAGCTACCGTGTGACGGCAGACGCCCTCGGCCGCTGGGCCTACCACTGCCACCTGCTGTTCCACATGGAAATGGGCATGTTCCGTGAAGTCCGTGTGGACGAATGAGGAATTTTTCAATGAGCGAATTCATGAAGCGCAAGACGGTGATCGTCGGTTTGACAGCTGTACTGATGAGTCCTGTTGCGTTGGCCGGTGAAGGCCATGAGGACCACCAGAAAGGCCAGGCAACCCAGGGGCGGCAGATGGACCATGGCCAGATGCAGGGCATGGACCACGGCCAGATGAGCCATGACCAGATGCAGGGCATGGATCACAGCATGATGAAGGATCACGGCTCGATGAAGCACGAGCACAACGTGGACGAGGCTAAAGCGGGCCAGGACCATGATCACTAGGATTTCAGTTCCATCCGCCCTGGCGCTGGTGGTCTCGTTCAGCGCCCTGCATGCAGGTTCTGCGAGCGCGGCTGGGGAAATGGATCACAGCCAGATGAACCATGGCCAGATGCAGGGCATGGACCACGGCCAGATGGACCATGGCCAGATGCAGGGCATGGACCATGGCCAGATGCAAGGCATGGATCATGGCAAGATGGACCATAGCCAGATGCAGGGTATGGACCATAGCCAGATGAACCATGGCCAGATGCAGGACATGGATCACGGCCAGATGAACCACGGCCAGATGCAGGGCATGGACCATGGCCAGATGAACCATGGCCAGATGCAGGGCATGGACCACGGCCAGATGAACCAGGGTTCGGCTGAAGCCGCTCCTGCCGCGACCAGCCGGACGCCGATTCCGGTGCTGACCGATGCCGATCGCGAAGCGGCCTTCCCGCCGTTACCCGGCCACGGCATCCACGACAGCAAGGTCAACACCTTCTTCCTGCTCGATCAGCTGGAGTACCAGGACGCCGATGAGGGTAGCGTGCTGAGTTGGGACGCCTCCGGCTGGATCGGCGGAGACATCGACCGCCTCTGGCTGCGTTCGGAAGGGGAGCGCACCAATGGGGTGACCGAAGAGGCCGAAGTCCAGGCCCTCTGGGGTCACTCCATCGGACCCTGGTGGGATGTCGTCACTGGCGTGCGCCAGGACTTCAAGCCAGGGTCGCCGCAAACCTGGGGCGCCTTCGGCCTTCAGGGCATGGCGCTCTATGCATTCGAGGCCGAGGCCACCGCTTTCGTAGGCGAGAATGGCCAGACCGCTGCTCGGCTGGAGGGCGATTACGACATCCTGCTCACCAACCGCCTGATCCTGCAGCCAACCGCAGAAGCGAACTTCTACGGCAAGAACGATCACGAGCGCGGCGTTGGCTCGGGCCTGGCCAACACCGAAGTGGGCCTGCGCCTGCGCTATGAGATCCTCCGCGAGTTCGCGCCGTACATCGGCGTCACCTGGAGCCGCTCCTACGGCAACACCGCCGACATGTTGCGTGAAGACGGTGAAGACGTCGAAGAGGCACGATTTGTCGCCGGTATCCGGATGTGGTTTTGAGAATCAGGCATGAAAAGAACAATAAAGACGTTAGCCCTTGCGAGTGTGGCCGGTGCAGCCGGGATCCTGGGGGTCGCCTATTTCGGCGTCTACAACGTAGGCGCTGACGACCCTCACCTGGCTCCGGTCCATGCGTTTCTGACCCTGGTCCGCGAGCGCTCCATCGCGGTACGTGCGCGGGACCTCCAGGTGCCGAACCTGGAGGACGAGGCCCTGATTCGCGCCGGCGCGGGTAACTACAACGCCATGTGCATCGGTTGTCACCTGGCACCCGGTGTGGCGAAGACCGAGCTGAGCCAGAGCCTGTACCCTGCGCCGCCCGACCTGACCAGGGTCGGTGTGGATGGCAGTCCCGCCAACGCATTCTGGATCATCAAGCACGGCATCAAGGCCACGGGCATGCCGGCCTGGGGCAAGAGCATGGAGGACCCCTACATCTGGGGCATGGTCGCCTTCCTGCAGAAGCTTCCGTCGCTGGATGCCGAACAGTACCGCACCCTGGTCGCCAGCAGCGGTGGCCACCAGCATGGCGGCGGTGAAAGCGAGATGCACAACCACGAGGGTCAGCACGGCGGCACTGTCTCCTCGGGCGACGATCATCATGGCGGCATGTCCACGGGCCATGCCGATCATCATGGCGCCGGGCCGGCCGCCGAGGAGCATCACGCCAGCGAGAAGGGACACGCCACCCATCACGAGACGGAATACGTCCAGGGAGAGACGCCGCCCGCCCCAAGGACGCACACCCATTCCGATGGCAGCAAGCACGTCCACGAACCTTGAGCCCCGTCGCGTGCCGCATCTCATCGCACGCGCCCCGCAGTTCATGGTTTCCGCTGCCCAGGCAGGGGAAACCATGGCGGTCGATGTCGACCGCGTGCTAGAGGTTCGCGGGGGCGAGCCCCGCAGCACCGCGTGCAAGGGCTTCGTGCAGACTCTCCGCGGGCACCGGGCGACCCAGGTGGAAGCCCTGGAGTTCATCGCATCCCATGCCGCGTAGCAGTTCCAGTTGCTCGGCATTTTCCACGCCTTCCGCCGTCACCGTCATGGACAATGCATGGCCGAGCTCGACGATCGCGCGAACGATCGCGAGGCTGCCGGGTTCGTTGAGGTGCGCGACGAAACTGCGGTCGATCTTCAGGGTGTCGAATGGATACCGTCCCAGGTAACTGAGGGAGGAGTAGCCGGTTCCGGGGTGATGCGGCGCCTTAAAGAACCTCTCGGCAGCGCAGCATGGCGTCCCGAATCAGGGCGTTCACCAGGGCTGGCGACACGCCCAGGGCGGTGGCGATGTCCTTCTGCTTCATGCCGTGGATGCGGCACATCTCGAACGCATAGCGGGTGCGCTCGGGCATATCGGCCAGCACGCCGGTGATGCGTTCCAGCATCTGCTGATCCGCCACGAGGGATTCGGGGGTTTCGGAAGGGTGGGCGAGGCTCTCGCCTTCTTCGTCCTCACTGCACATCAGCCGCTCTTCCAACTGGCGGCGACGGTAATGGTCGATCGACAGGTTTCGGACCACGCGAGCCAGGTAGGACGCCTGGGACCGGATCTGCTCGTCTCCGCCAGCGCCGCCCACTTTCATGTAGGCGTCGTGGACGATGTCCTCGGCCTGGCTGCGGCAACCCGTTATCCGTGCGGCCAGCCCAATCAGGCGGTGACGTTGGTCAAAGAACAGGTCAAGCAATTCGGAGCTGGTCCCAGCCGATCCTCGCTTTTGCATGAGGCACCCGATCTATTTCTTGGAAGCTACCAGCAAGGGCGCAGAATCTAATCTAATTAAGAATTGTTTACAACAATGGTAGGAAAAGGTTCTTTGGCTTATCGGATCGCTCCTCAAGGAGTGGGCCGGAATAGAGGCACTTGCAGTAAGCTTGTCGAAATTTTCCGTGTTCCAACCATGAACTCCAAACGACAGTCACCTCCTGATTCCCTGAGCGAGATCGCCGCTGACTGGTGCATTCGCGTGCATTCCGACGAGTGCACCGACGCCGAGCGCGAGGCCTTCCGGCGCTGGTACGACGCCGATCCGTCCCATGCGGAGGAGTACGCCGCCATGTGCAGGATCTGGAAGGTGAGCGAGCAACTGCCGCCCAGCCCGATGAAACTCGCCCCGCCCGCACGCCGCCGCACCGGCGCCGCGCTGCTGGCGCGCGCCGCCCTGGTCGTGCTGGCCAGCGGTGTCATCTGGGGCGCGGGTTGGTCGGTGGGCGCGCTGCCGGGCAGTGTTCGCTATTACCTGGCCGAGGACGGGCGTCGCGAGGTGCTGTTGCCGGACCGCAGCCAGGTGGAGCTGAACCGGCGAACCAGCCTGCTGTACCTCGGCTACAGCGATCACCGCCGTGTGCTGCTGTCGGACGGCGAGGCTTATTTCGATGTGCGGCGGGACGTCGAGAAGCCCTTCGTGATTCGCGCCGACAACGCCAGCGTTCGCGTCACCGGGACGCACTTCAACGTCTGGACAGCGCCGGAGCGGACCACAGTGACCGTCAGCCAGGGCTCGGTCCTGGTGTCGCGGGAGGAGGGGGCCTCGGCCTACAACCAGGCTGCCGAGCTCACGCCGGGCATGCAGGCGGTCGTCATCCCGGACCGGATGCTGCAGCTCGGTCGTGTCGATCCCGCCACCGCGGCGGCCTGGCGCAAGGGCAGGCTGATGCTCGATGACGTCAGCCTGCGGGACGCGTTGCCGCTGATCAATCGCTACCTGGACCAGCCCCTGCGCCTGGAAGACCAGGACATCGGCGAGCTGCGCATCGGCGGCATCTACGAGACCTCGGCGATCGACCAGCTGGTGGGGGCATTGCCGCAGATCCTCCCCGTGGCCCTGCGCCAGGCGGACGGCGCGCTCCTGCTGTCCCGTCGCGAGACCCCCTGAATCCCGTGACCCGCTCCGCCCGTTCCTGACGTCCAGGGGCGCGACGGCGCGGGTCTTCCTCCCCGCATGGCGCCGCAATGATTCTTTTTGCGGAATTTCCTGAAGAACCGCCGCGCTCATTCGTCCTTCTCGCAAGCCCCTCATGAAGTGCCGCGTTCCCGTCCCGTCTTGGGCGGATTGCCGCGTCGGCGCCGAGCCTGGAACCCGAGACGATGAGCCCATCCCGAAGCACGCACCGTGACCTCTTTCAGGTCCTTCGCCCGTTCTGGCCGCTTCTGGTGGGCATCCCGGCCCGCGTGAGCATCACGGGCTGCTGGCGACCGTCAACCACGCCCTGCGTCGCGATGCCGCCCGCCTGACGCGTCGGGCCTGCTGCCTGCGCGAGCGCCTGGCCATGCCCCGCTGCGCCGCCTGCCCCCTGGCCGCGCAGCGGGATGAATTCGACTTGCCAACACAACCATAAAATCGAAGGAAACATCATGACCACTCCTGAACTGGACCGATCGACGATACGCCTGCGCCGCTGCATCGCCGCCGCGGCCCTGGGCATCGCGCTATCCGCTTCCATGCAGGCCCTGGCCGAGCCCGTGCGGCTGAGCATCCCCGAGCAGCCCCTGTCGTCGGCGTTGTCCGACCTGGGAAACCAGGCCGGCCTGCAGATCATCTACAGCCAGGACACCGTGTCCGGCATTCGCAGCCGTGGCATTTCCGGGGAGATGGAGCCTGAGCAGGCGCTACGGCGATTGCTGGAGGGGACGTCGATCACTTACCAGATCGACGGCAGCCATGTGACGCTTCAGGGCACCCGCGACGATTCGGCGATGGCCCTGCCGACTACCAGCATCGTCAGCCAGGCCTACAGCTCGGTGGCTCCGGACGACGGCTATGTGGCCAAGCGCGCGTCCGCCGGCACCAAGACCGATACCCCGATCGTCGAGACGCCCTACTCGGTTTCGGTGGTCACTCGCCAGCAGATCGAGGCCCAGCAGCCCAAGACCGTGGCCCAGGCCCTTCGCTATACCCCGGGTGTCAATGCCGAGCTGGCCGGTCCGCAGTTCGTCACCGACCAGCTGACCATTCGCGGCTTCCAGCAGGGCACCGGACGCATGCTGCGCGATGGCACTCGCACCTTCCTGCCGGAATTCCTCGGCTGGGATGCCCCGGAACCCTATGGCCTGGAGCGTATCGAAGTGCTGCGCGGCGCCAGCTCCGTGCTCTATGGCGCGTCGGACCCGGGCGGCCAGATCAACCTGGTGAGCAAGCGCCCGACCACCGAGGCGCTGCATGAGGTGCAGTTGCAGGCCGGCAACCTCGACTACAGGCAGGGCGCCTTCGACCTGGGCGACAAGCTGGACGAGGAGGGTGTCTGGAGCTACCGCCTGACCGGCCTGTTCCGAGAGGCCGATGCCCAGGCCGACCACATCACCAACCGCCGCCAGTACTTCGCCCCGGCGATCAGCTACCGCCCCAGCGATGACACCGAACTGACCTTCCTCGGCGAGTACCAGAAGCAGACCGGCAACTTCGCCAACCCGCTGCCTGCGCTGGGCACCGTCTTCCGCGATCCCCGTGGCCGCCTGGACCGGGACACCTACGTGGGTGACAGCGCCTTCGACCACATGACCAACGAGAAGACCTCGCTCGGTTATGTGTTCGAGCACCGTTTCGACGAAATCTGGACGCTGCGCCAGAACGTGCGCTACAGCGACTACCGCCAGTCCAGCTCGGAGATTGCGTTGTTCGGCCCCCTGGGGAACGGCTCGTACTCCCGCTACAACGATCAGCGCGAGGGCGACGGCCGTCTTTTCACCATGGACACCCAGGTGCAGGCCAACTTCTTCACGGGTGACGCCGAGCACACCCTGCTCACGGGGGTTGACTACAACAACGGCAAGTTCGACCAGGACCAGGCGTTGAACTTCATCCTCGAGGGCTTCGACCCGTTCAACCCGGTGTATGGCCAGCCGTTGACCTTCATCCCCTTCAGTCGCTCGAGCTATGAGCAGAAGCTGTCCCAGACCGGCGTCTACCTCCAGGATCAGTTGAAGCTGGACAACTGGGTATTCCTGCTGGGTGGCCGCTATGACTGGGCCAGCAACCAGAAGGACGATCGCAGCCCGCAGACCCAGAAGGACGAGAAGTTCAGCGGCCGCGCCGGCATCGTCTACCTCTTCGACAATGGACTGGCTCCCTATGTCAGCTACAGCGAGTCCTTCCTGCCGGTCATGGGAACCACCGTCGATGGCTCGCAGCTGGACCCGGAAACCGGCAAGCAGTACGAGCTGGGCCTCAAGTACGAGCCGCCGGGCACCAACAGCCTGTACACCATCGCGCTCTTCGACCTGACCAAGCAGAACGCCACCGAGTTCGTCAGCGGCTTCGCCCGCCAGGAAGGCGAGGTGCGTTCACGGGGCGTCGAGCTGGAGGGCAAGGCCGAGATCGTCCAAGGCTTCAACCTGATCGGCAGCTACACCTGGAACGATGTCGAAGTCACCGAATCGGACCTGGGCACCGAGGGCAACACGCCGTTCCGCGTGCCGGAGCACATGGCATCGCTGTGGGGCGACTACATCGTCCAGGGCGGTGCGCTGGCGGGGCTGCGCATCGGCGCGGGCGCCCGCTACGTGGGCAGCACCTACGGCGATTCCGCCAACAGCTTCAAGGTGGACAGCTACACCGTCGTGGACGCCCTGGTGAGCTACGAGCTGGGCAAGCTGGATGCCTCGCTGGACGGTGTGGAAGTGGCTCTCAACGCCAGCAACCTGTTCGACGAGGAGTATGTCGCGGGTTGCTTCAGCAACATGGGTTGCCAGTGGGGCCAGCAGCGCACGGTCTACGGCACGGTGACCTACAACTGGTGAGGCTGACGGCGACTGGCCGGAGCCTCTCCGCGTCCGGGGTTGCGGGCAGGGCGCCCGCGACCCCGGCTTCCGGTTCCCGGACGTCGGCCTTGTCCGGTCGCCCATGACGAACCTCGACTCGCGAAGGACTGACCGAGCATGACCTCCCGCACCCTGCGCATCTGGTACCTGGTGCACAAGTGGACCAGCCTGGTCTCCACGCTCTTTCTGCTGTTGCTGTGCCTGACCGGATTGCCGCTGATCTTCCACGAGGAGATCGAACACTACGTCGAGCCCCATGCGGAGCCCCGGGAAATCGTCTCCGGATCGTCGAGGATCGACTACGACAAGGTGATCGCCGCCGCGCTGGCGGCCCGGCCTGGCGAGGTGGTGCGCTTCGTCGGCTTCGACCGCGAGGAGCCGGTCGGCGTGATCACCACCGCGCCCACCCTGGTGGCGCCACCGCTGGATGGCCATGCCCAGTCGTTCGATACCCGCACGGGCGAGCTGTCCCCTCCGGAACCGCCGGAGCAGGGTTTCATGACGGTCATGCTGCGCCTGCACACCGACCTCTTTCTCGGCCTGCCCGGGTTCCTGTTCCTGGGGCTGATGGGGCTGTTGCTGCTGGCTTCCCTGGTGTCGGGCGTCGTGGTCTACGCGCCGTTCATGCGCAAGCTGGACTTCGCCACCGTGCGTACCGGGCGCAGCACGCGCCTGAAATGGCTGGACCTGCACAACCTGCTCGGGATCCTGGTCCTGACCTGGCTGCTGGCCGTCGGCGCCACGGGGGTCATCAACACCCTGGCGTTGCCGATCCTCGGCCTGTGGCAGAACGGGCAACTGGCGGACATGACCGCGCCCTACCGGGACGCACCGCCGCTGCAGTCGCTCGGTTCCCTGCACAAGGCGTTGGAGAGCGCCCGACGCGCGGCACCGGACATGGAACCGGGTTTCGTCGCCTTCCCCGGTACCCAGTTCAGCAGCCAGCATCATTACGCGGTGTTCATGCGCGGCACCACGCCGCTCACCGCTCGCCTGCTCAAGCCGGCGCTGGTGGACGCGCGGACCGGCGAACTGACCGACATACGCGAGATGCCCTGGTACGTGAAGACCCTGCTGGTCTCGCAGCCGCTGCACTTCGGTGACTACGGCGGACTGCCGTTGAAGATCATCTGGGCGGTGCTCGACATCGTGGCGATCGTGATCCTCGCCAGTGGCCTCTATCTCTGGCTGGGCCGACGCCAGGGGGCGACGGCCGCGCTGATAGACGGCGGCCCGGCCCCGGAGGGCAAGGCATGAGGCGGGGGCTCTGGATGATCTTCCGCTGGCCGCTGCTCATCGGCCTGCTCAGTGCGGTCGGCCTGGTGTCGGCACTGCTCGACGACGGCCTCTACGATGCGCTCTCCTGGTTCTGCCTCGGCATCCCGCTGGCGCTGGTCGCCCGGGCCGTCCTGTTCGCCCCGCCTGCACAGGCCGCCCCGGCTGCGCATCGCCGCCGTCTTCCCCATTCTTGAGAGCCTGATCGGCTCGCCCAGCCGTCCGGCCTCTCCCGGATACGAAGAGGCTCGGCAGGCGAGCGCGTCGAACGCCTGCCAGAGGCCATCGGCCTGGCGGATCCCGGGCCGTGTCGCGAATAGCCGCACATAGAGTGGGCGAATTTCAATGAGCTGCTAGGCTTCCAGGAACATTCTCGCGAGGCGCGCCGCGATGGAAGAAAAGGACGACTCCAGCCTGGGCAAACGGCACGAAACCCGCCTGTTCCTCTTTCTGATCATCCTGCTGTTTCCGCTGCTGTCGATCGCGCTCGTGGGCGGCTACGGCTTTGTCGTCTGGATGCTGCAACTGATCATGGGACCGCCCGGTCCGCCGGCCTGAAAAGGAGTTGAGGCCTCATGCCCGAAACCCTGCATATCGCCAGCCTGCTGGTTCACTGCCGCCCGCAGCTGATGCCGGCGCTGCTGCCCAACCTCGCCCGTTTGCCGGGGGTGGAGGTTCACCGCCATTCCCCCGAAGGGAAGCTTGTGGTGGTGCTCGAAGTGGAGCATGAGCGGCAGATCCTTGATTGCATCGACCAGATTCAGCAACTGCCCGGCGTACTCAACGCCGCGCTGGTGTACCACGAACTCCTCAGTGCAGAAGGAGACACGCCATGAGCCTGACTCGCCGTGAGTTCGCCAAGGCGCAGGCCGCCGCCATTGCGGCCGCCGCCGCCGGCCTGCCCATCGCCACCACTGCCAGCAACCTGATCACCGATGCCGAAAGCACCAAACTGGACTGGAACAAGGCGCCGTGCCGATTCTGCGGCACCGGTTGCAGCGTCATGGTGGCGACCCGGGATGGCCGCGTGGTGGCCACTCACGGCGACGTCAAGGCCGAGGTGAATCGGGGATTGAATTGCGTCAAGGGTTATTTCCTGTCGAAGGTGATGTACGGCATCGACCGCCTGACCCAGCCGCTCTTGCGCATGAAGGACGGCGCGTACCACAAGCAGGGCGAGTTCCAGCCGGTGTCCTGGGACCAGGCCTTCGACATCATGGCCGAGAAGTTCAAGGCGGCGATCCGGGAGCACGGGCCCGAATCGGTCGGCATGTTCGGCTCGGGGCAATGGACGGTGTGGGAAGGCTACGCCGCCAACAAGCTGATGAAGGCCGGCCTGCGCTCCAACAATATCGATCCCAACGCCCGCCACTGCATGGCCTCGGCGGTGATGGGGTTCATGCGCACCTTCGGCATGGACGAACCCATGGGGTGCTACGACGACATCGAAGCCACCGACGCCTTCGTCCTCTGGGGCTCGAACATGGCCGAGATGCACCCGATCCTCTGGACCCGGGTCACCGACCGCCGCCTGAGCTTTCCCCATGTGAAGGTCGCGGTGCTGTCGACCTTCGAGCACCGCAGCTTCGAGCTCGCCGATATTCCCATGGTGTTCAGCCCGCAGACGGACCTGATCATCCTCAACTACATCGCCAACCACATCATCCAGAGCGGCGCGGTCAACCAGGCGTTCGTGAGCAGGCACACCCGCTTCGCCAAGGGCGCCGACGACATCGGCTACGGCCTGCGCCCGACCGACCCGCTGGAGCGGAAGGCGAAGAACGCCGCCAGCGCCAATACCTGGACCGACATCTCCTTCGAGCAGTTCGCCGAGTTCGTCAAACCCTACAGCCTGGAGCGTGCCGCCCGGGAGTCGGGGGTGCCGGCCGAGCGTCTCAAGGCCCTGGCCGAACTGTATGCAGACCCCAAGCGCAAGGTGGTGTCGTTCTGGACCATGGGTTTCAACCAGCACACGCGCGGCGTGTGGGCCAACAACCTGATCTACAACATCCACCTGCTCACCGGGAAGATCAGCGAGCCCGGCAACAGCCCGTTCTCGCTTACCGGCCAGCCATCGGCCTGCGGAACGGCGCGGGAAGTGGGGACCTTCTCCCACCGCCTGCCGGCCGACATGCTGGTGGCCAATCCCAAGCATCGTGCCATCGCCGAGCGGCTCTGGAAGCTGCCTGAGGGCACAATCCAGGAGAAGCCCGGCTTCCATGCCGTGGAGCAGAGCCGAAAGCTCAAGGACGGTGTGCTCAAGGTGTACTGGACCCAGGTCAGCAACAACATGCAGGCCGGGCCCAACCTGATGCAGGAGGTGCTTCCCGGCTGGCGCAATCCGGATGCCTTCGTGATCGTCTCCGACGTCTATCCCACCGTTTCGGCCCAGGCCGCCGACCTGATCCTGCCCAGCGCCATGTGGGTGGAAAAGGAGGGCGCCTACGGCAACGCCGAGCGACGGACGCAGTTCTGGCACCAACTGGTCAAGGCGCCGGGCGACGCCAGGTCCGACCTGTGGCAACTGGTGGAGTTCTCCAAGCGCCTGGACACCGACGAGGTGTGGCCCGACGAGTTGCTGGCCAAGGCGCCGCAGCTGAAGGGCAAGAGCCTGTACGAGGTGCTGTTCAGGAACGGCCAGGTCGACCGCTTCCCCTTGAGCGACATGGCCGAGGGCTATGCCAACGACGAGGCGAAGGCCTTCGGCTTCTACCTGCAGAAGGGACTGTTCGAGGAGTACGCCGCATTCGGGCGTGGGCATGGCCATGACCTGGCGCCCTTCGACCGCTATCACGCCGAGCGCGGCCTGCGCTGGCCGGTGGTGGATGGCCGGGAAACGCGCTGGCGCTACCGCGAAGGACAGGACCCCTATGTGGAGCAGGGCAGCGGCGTGCAGTTCTACGGTTACCCGGACAAGAAGGCGATCATCTTCGCCTTGCCCTACGAGCCGCCGGCCGAGGCGCCGGACAAGGAATTTCCGTTCTGGCTCAGCACGGGCCGTGTGCTGGAACACTGGCACACCGGAAGCATGACTCAGCGGGTCGACGAGTTGCACCGGGCCGTGCCGGACGCCCTCGTCTACATGCACCCGGACGACGCTCGCGAACTCAAGGCGCGCCGGGGCAGCGAGATCAAGGTGGTCAGCCGGCGCGGCGAGATCCGGGCTCGCGTGGAAACCCGGGGACGCAACAAGCCGCCGCGCGGGATGGTGTTCGTCCCCTTCTTCGACGCCAACAAGCTGATCAACAAGGTCACCCTGGATGCGACCGACCCGATCTCCAAGCAGACCGACTTCAAGAAATGTGCGGTGCGCATCGAACTGGTCAGCCTGGCGTAAGGAGCACGACCATGAAGACCCTGCCCCTGCTGTTTGCCCTGCTGGTCGCCGGCGTACAGGCCGCCGACTATCCACTGGATGCTCCCGCCCCGGACGGTCGTCGCCCCGGCGGGACCCTGACCCAGACGCAACCGGCGCCCCCGCTGGCCGCCGAGGAGAACAAGGACATCAAGCGCGAACGCATCTACCCGGACCAGCCGCCGACCATTCCCCACGCTATCAGCAACTACCCGATCGACAAGAACAGCAACAAGTGCCTGTCCTGCCACAGCCGTGCGAACGCCCCGCGCAGCCAGGCGCCCATGATCAGCATCACCCATTACATGGACCGTGACGGCCAGGCACTGGCTGCGGTTTCTCCGCGCCGCTACTTCTGCAACCAGTGCCACGTGCCCCAGGCGGATGTGAAGCCGCTGGTGGAGAACCGGTTCCGCACGATCGACCAGGTGCTGCAGGACGAAGTGCAGCGCGCCGGGCAAAAGCCGTGAGGTGTGCATGAAAGCCTTGTCAGCCCTGCTTCGCCGATACTGGACCGTCCTGCGCCGTCCGAGCGTGCACTACAGCCTGGGGTTTCTCACCCTCGGCGGCTTCATCGCGGGCATCGTGTTCTGGGGGGGCTTCAACACCGCCCTGGAGGCGACCAACACGGAAACCTTCTGCATTTCCTGCCACGAGATGCGGGACAACGTCTTCGTCGAACTGAAGGACACCATCCATTACAGCAACCGCTCCGGCGTACGCGCCACCTGCCCGGACTGCCATGTCCCCCATCAGTGGACCGACAAGATCGCGCGCAAGATGCAGGCCTCCAAGGAGGTCTGGGGCAAGATATTCGGCACCATCAACAGCCGCGACAAGTTCCTCGAAAAGCGGCGCGAGCTGGCCGAGCACGAATGGGCGCGGCTCAAAGCCAACGACTCGCTGGAGTGCCGCAACTGCCACAACTTCGAGTTCATGGACTTCACCCGCCAGAGCGTCAGGGCGCGGCAGATGCACTCGACGGCACTGTCGGCAGGCACCGCCACCTGCATCGACTGCCACAAGGGCATCGCCCACCGCCTGCCGGACATGAGCGGGGTTCCGGGGTGGTGAGCCTTGGCCTGACCTGACGCGGGTCGACGATGCGTCATATGTATATTCAAATTGGGTATTTAAATTAGTTTTATTATTCCTTTAGTGTCTTTTCCATGCGTACCTGCCGACCAATCGGCGCGCCGCACTGAACACATGGCCGAATCCCCGGCCGGTCAAAGTGATGCGCCTGATTGGCGCCCTTGCATGGAGCTCCTCTATGTCGGCAGCAGCCCAAACCACGACCACAGTGTCGGCACAGTCGTTCGACATTCGTCCCTTCGATGCGCCGCTTGGCGCCGAAATCATCGGCCTGGATCTGAGCCGGCCGCTGAGTGACGCCGACTTCGCCCGCGTCCACCGCGCTCACCTGGATCACGCCCTGCTGGTATTCCGCGACCAGCGCATCACCCCCGAGCAGCAGATCGCCTTCAGCCGCCGTTTCGGCCCGCTGCAGATCCACGTACTCAAGCAGTTTCTGCTGGCCGATCACCCGGAGATTTTTATCATCTCCAACATCGTCGAAAACGGTCAGCCCATCGGCCTGGGCGATGCCGGCAAGTTCTGGCATTCGGACCTGTCCTACAAGGAGTTCCCCAGCCTCGGCTCCATGCTCCTGGCCCAGGAGCTGCCGGAAGAGGGCGGCGACACGCTGTTCGCCAGCCAGCAACTGGCCTATGAAACCCTGCCGAGCGAGCTGCGTCGGGCCATTGAGGGCAAGCGCGCCGCGCATTCCTACACCGCGCGTTATGCCGATGAAGTGTTCGCCGGCGTTCGCCGCCCAAGGTTGACCGAGGCGCAATTGGCCGAGGTCAAGGCGGTGGTGCACCCGGTGGTGCGTACCCATCCGGAAACCGGGCGCAAGGGGCTGTTCGTCAACGAGAACTTCACCACCCACATCCTCGACATTCCCGGGGACGAGAGTCGCCAGATCCTCGCCGAGCTGTACGCCCACAGCGCCAAACCCGAGTTCATCTACCGCCACCCGTGGCAGCCGCACGACATGGTGTTCTGGGACAACCGCGCGCTGATCCACCTGGCCACCGGTTGCCCCAACCATCTGCGCCGGCGCATGCACCGCACGACCATCCAGGGCGACGTGCCGTTCTGATTGACCGCACACCCTAGTTCCCTTTTCGCTTTCATCCGAATGGAGTCACACCATGTCTCTAGGCAAACGCTTTCCCTTCATTCCCCGATTTGGCCGGCTCGCCAGCGGTATCGGTCTTTCCCTGAGCCTGCTGGCAGGCTCACTGGCGGCGCCTCAGGCGGCGCATGCCGAGGGGCAGATTCGCATCGCCGAGCAGTTCGGCATCGTCTACCTGTTGCTCAACGTGGTCCGTGACCAGCAATTGATCGAGAAGCACGGCAAGGCCGAGGGCCTGGATATCAAGGTCGACTGGCAGCAGCTCTCCGGCGGCTCGGCCGTCAACGATGCGCTGCTGTCCGGCGCCATCGACATCGCCGGTGCCGGCATCGGCCCGCTGCTCACCGTCTGGGATCGCACCCACGGCAAGCAGAACGTCAAGGGCGTAGCTTCGCTGGGCAACTTCCCTTACTACCTGGTGAGCAACAACCCCAAGGTCAGGACCATCGCCGACTTCACCGAGAAGGACCGCATCGCCGTTCCGGCGGTGGGGGTATCGGTGCAGTCGCGCTTCCTCCAATACGCGGCTGCCAAGCAGTGGGGCGACAAGGAATTCGATCGTCTGGACAAGTACACCGTGGCGCTGCCGCACCCGGACGCGACCGCCTCTTTGCTCTCCGGCGGTACCGAACTTACCGGGCACTTCTCCAACCCGCCGTTCCAGAACCAGGCGCTGGAGAACCCCAACGTGCACGTGGTACTCGACACCTACAAGCTGCTCGGCCCGAACTCGCCGACCGTGCTCTATGCCACCGAGAAGTTCCGCAACGACAACCCCAGAACCTACAAGGCCTTCGTCGCCGCGCTGGCCGAGGCCGCCGACTTCGCCCAGAACGACAAGGGCGCGGCAGCCGACACCTACATCCGCGTGACCGGCGCCAAGATCAGCCGTGAGGAGCTGCTGAAGATCATCGACAACGAGCAATTCCAGTTCAGCGTGACGCCGACCAACACCTACCCGCTGGCCGAGTTCCTCCAGCGCGTCGGCGCGATCAGGAACAAGCCGGCCTCCTGGCAGGACTACTTCTTCGAAGACGCCGCCATCGGTCAAGGAAGCTGAGCCCCATGAATGCCCCTCTGCAAGGCCACGTGGCCAGCACGCAAAGCGCAGGCGCCTTCGACACCCTGTTGCAGGTGGAGAAGGTCAGCCTCGAATACCGCACCCCGCAGCGCGTCGTGCGCGCCACCCACGAAGTCAGCTTCGAGGTGGATCGCGCCGATCGTTTCGTGCTGCTCGGCCCTTCGGGGTGCGGCAAGTCCACGCTGCTCAAGGCCGTGGCCGGCTTCATCGAGCCGGTCGGCGGCAGCATCCGCCTGGAAGGCACCGAGGTGCGCGAACCAGGCCCGGATCGCATCGTGGTGTTTCAGGAGTTCGACCAGCTACCACCGTGGAAGACGGTGAAGCAGAACGTCATGTTCCCGCTGCTGGCCTCGCGCACTTTGGGGCGCCGTGATGCCGAAGAGCGAGCGTTGCATCATCTGGAGAAGGTCGGCCTGGCCGCTTTCGCCGATGCCTATCCGCACACCCTGTCCGGCGGCATGAAGGCGCGCGTGGCCATCGCCCGTGCGCTGGCCATGCAGCCGAAGATCCTGCTGATGGACGAGCCCTTCGCCGCGCTCGATGCACTGACCCGGCGCAAGATGCAGGAGGAGCTGCTGCGACTGTGGGAGGAGGTGCGCTTCACCCTGCTGTTCGTCACCCATTCCATCGAGGAGGCGCTGATCGTCGGCAACCGCATTCTGCTGCTGTCGCCGCATCCGGGGCGGGTGAGGGCGGAGGTGGGCTGCCATCAGTTCGACCTGCACAGCCTGGGTGGCGCGGCGTTCCAGCAGACCGCGCAACGCATCCATCGCCTGTTGTTCGAGGAGGACAGCGAGGAGGGCGCACGCGCCGCTGCCGAGCTGGGCTTCCAGGACATCCGCATTGCCTGCTGAGGAGCGCGTCATCATGAGTTATTCCCCCGTACGGCGCGAGGAGTACGAAATCCCCCTGGAACCGCTGCCGGATCTCAGGCTGGAGCGTGAGCTGCCGCTGGTGCAGCGCCTTTGGCAGCAGGGCTGGCTGCGCAAGACGGTGATCCTGCTGGTCCTGGCCCTGATCTGGGAGCTGTCGGCGCGTTACCAGGGCAATGACCTGCTGCTGCCCGGTTTCGTGCAGACGGCGAGGGCCCTCTTCGAAGGCCTCGGCACTGGCAAGTTGCTGGAGAAGGTGGCGATCTCGCTGTCGGTACTGGTCAAGGGCTACCTGGTCGGGATCGGGCTGGCCTTCCTGCTGACCACCCTGGCGGTGTCGACCCGACTGGGGCGCGATCTGCTGTCCACCCTGACGTCGATGTTCAACCCGCTACCGGCCATCGCCCTGCTGCCGCTGTCGCTGCTGTGGTTCGGCCTGGGGGAGAACAGCCTGATCTTCGTGCTGGTGCATTCGGTGCTCTGGGCACTGGCGCTCAATACCTACGCCGGCTTTCTCGGCGTCTCCGAGAGCCAGCGCATGGCCGGGCGCAACTATGGCCTCAGGGGCTTGCGCTTCGTGCTGTTCATCCTGGTCCCGGCGGCGCTGCCGTCGATTCTGGCGGGCCTGAAGATTGGCTGGGCCTTCGCCTGGCGCACGCTGATCGCCGCCGAGCTGGTGTTCGGCACCTCCAGCGGCAATGGCGGCCTGGGCTGGTACATCTTCCAGAACCGCAACGAGCTGTACACCGACAAGGTGTTCGCCGGCCTGGCGGTAGTGATCCTGATCGGCCTGCTGGTGGAGAACCTGGTGTTCGCCACGGTCGAGCGGATCACCGTCAAACGCTGGGGCATGCAGCGCTAGAGGAAGTACCCAACCGCTAACCCTCAAGGCGGGTGAGAAGCGCCTTGGCCCATGAACCGGTCCTCGGACCGGAAGTTTTTTCGGAGCGGGACCGGGCCAGGCAGCCGCCCGCTCCTTTTTTATTACAGGCAAGCCGCGTCCTTCGGACCCATGGCTATGGAGCCGCCAGTCATGACTTTTTCACAAACCCCATCCTCTCTGCTGACGCTCTCCGAGGCCGACAAGAGTCCGCTGAGCATTCGCGCCAAGGCGCTGGTGTTCGTCGACCCGCATTCGCGCCGGCTGCGTGAGCAGGCCGAGGCGCTGGCGCCGGGCGGACAGCCGCTGCTGATCGTCGGTGAAACCGGTACCGGCAAGGAATTGCTGGCTCGTTATATCCATCGCCAGAGCGAGCGCGGCGGCCTGTTCGTCGCGGTCAGCTGTGCGGCGATCAGCCCGAAATGGGGCGAGGCGGAACTGTTCGGTCATGCTGCCGGCGCCCATGTCGGCTCGGTCAGCAGCCGTGCCGGCTGGTTCGGCTCGGCCAATGGCGGCACGCTCTACCTGGACGAGATCGCCGATTTGCCGCGCCCCTTGCAGGCCAGGTTGCTGACGGCCCTGGAGACCCGCGAGGTCTATCGCGTCGGCGCCAGCCAGGCGATGCCGGTGGATGTGCGCCTGTTGGCGGCGAGCAGCATCGACCTGGCACGCGCGGTGGTCGCCGGCACGTTCGACGAGCGTCTGTACGCCTATCTGCGGGACGGCCAGTTGCTGTTCCCGGCATTGCGCCAGCGGGTCGGTGACATCCTGCCGCTGGCGGAGTACTTCCTCGGTGTCCATGCGCAGCGCCTCGGCCTGAACATTTCCCCGATCGGTGAAGAGGCGCAGGCACTCCTGGAGGCGTATGCCTGGCCCGGCAATACCCGCGAACTGGAGAACGTCATCCACTTCGCCCTGCTGCTGGCCGGTCACTCGGCCATCGGCCCCGAACACCTGCTGTTTCGAGGGGCGTCCCGGCCTGTTCAGGCTAGGGTGGCGCTCTGACACCCGTGATGCGTGGCCCGTCGCAAGGCCAGAAGCGCCGCCTGACCGCCGATACGCAACCTCAGCGGTCCTGCGGTCGCTCTCCAGGGCTATGCTGACCGGGACACCGGAAAGGGAATCCCGCGAGGGGTTGGCGAGCCTGCCGGGCTGGCCAGGGCGCCGTGATTCAGCATGCACTGCGAGGTAAACGGGATGAAGCGCCATTGTTCGATTGAAATCCCCATTGCCGATCGGAAGGCAGCTGGCCAGGCGCTGGCTCCGCTGTTGAATGCCTACCGTGGCCGGGCCAACACCCTTGTGCTGGCCTTGCCACGGGGCGGCGTTCCCGTGGCATACGAGATTGCGATGGCCCTGGGATTGCGCCTGGATCTGATGCCGGTGCGCAAGTTGGGTGTGCCGTTCCACGAGGAACTGGCCATGGGGGCCATCGCCAGCGGTGGTGTCCGCTACCTGAACACCGATGTGGTGAACACGCATCGCATCGACGGCTCCACGCAGGAGGCGGCCGTGGAGCGCGAGCTCAAGGAGCTGAATCGCCGTGAGCGGGCCTATCGAGGCGACCATCCGCTGCCGGACCTGCGTGACCAGCAGGTGATCCTGGTGGATGACGGGCTTGCCACCGGTGCCACCATGCGGGCGGCCATTCAGGCGGTTCGCGACCGGGGTGCCGCCCGGGTGATAGTCGCCGTTCCCGTGGCGCCGAGCGACACCCTGGCCGAACTGCGCGAGGAGGTGGACGAGGTGGCTTGTCCCTTCGTGCCCCAATGGTTTAGCGCAATCGGCTGCTGGTACATCGATTTCTCCCAGGTCGCGGATCACGAGGTGATCGACCTGCTGAAGAATGCCTGGGGACGCGATCTCCAGGTGCGCACCCAGTCCTGACGCACTGGCCCGCGTGCCCTTGGTGGGGATGGCCTGAGCGCCTGGCCCGCTAGCCGGCCGGTTTGGCGTCGCCGGTCAGCCAGCCGAACAGGCGCTCGGTGTCCTCCCGTCGGCACAGCTCGCTGCCTTCGGTCATGATCGCCGCTGTACCGGCCGCCACGCCGTAGCGCGCCGCCTCGGACCAGCCCGCTCCGGAGGCGTGCTTGAGCACCATCGCCGCCAGCAGGCTGTCGCCAGCGCCCACCGTGCTGCGCCGTGGCACCGTGGGCGCCGGGATGCGTTCGCAGAGCGCGGCGGTCACCAGCAGCGCACCCTGCGCGCCGAGGGAAACCAGCACCGCTTCCGTGCGTCCGGCCACCACCAGGTCCCTGGCCAGTCGGGTCAGGTGCTCAGGTCCGGTGATGGGCTCAGCTGCCATGGCGGACAGTTCGTCGAGGTTGGGCTTGATCAGCAGCAGGCCGCCGCACGCCAGCAT